>JBCDIM010000065.1:0-19751 GCA_038749105.1 Planctomycetota bacterium | reverse complement strand
TCTTCATGTCGGGTCTCCTTGTGTCGGAACGGTCCTTAGGCGACCCCTCGACCACCGAGGGTGTCAGCCCGATACACACGGGACGATGATCCCTGCTCAGGACCACCGCCGGGAGACCCGGCTTTCATAGTTTCTTTTCTTTGCCCATTCAAAATGCCAAACCACAATGACTCCCGATCTGCTCTGTAGAAACCCTCTCCCTTTTCTTCGCCAAGCAGGCCTTATCAAAGGCCGATCCGCCAGAAGCCAGAAGACGACGAATGGTATTTCGATTTTTTTGCGTGTTCGCCAGCGCGCGGACGAGCTTGAAACGCTTATATGGGTGAGCAAGCAGCACATCGCCTAGACCTGCTAGCACGAAACCTAGATAAGACAAGTGAGCATAGAAATGACCCTGAACTGCCATCTGGCAACAGACGCTATCTCTACATCTCAAAATATGCAGTCGGAAACAATGACCTCAATCACGATTCGAGGGCCGCCGAAACAGGCGGGCGAACCGTGGAGGCTAAGGCAGGGCTCCCAACCGGGAGCCCTTTTTTGTCCATTGATTCGGCAGGCCAGCATAAATCGCTTCATGACAAAATTTTATCACGCTAAAAAAGTTTCATTTTTTTACGATCCATTGAAGCGCAAAGGTGTTCAGCACACTTATATGGGTGAACAAGCAACTGGTTATAGTCTTCGCCAAAATGCTTTTTAACTCCGGGGAGCCCCCACGAACCCGACGGCGTGGTCATTCCCTATCACCTCATGACCGTCGTTCTCATATCCCGAAAGCCCCACGCCATGCCCCCCACCGCCAGCAAACGCACGCCTGCCTCCCCAGCCACGCAGCTCCCGCCCATCATGCAGTACACTAACCTGATTCACAAGCATGACGGAGACTTCAACGCCCAAGCCGTCAAAGACGCCTTCAGGGAGTTCGCTGCCCAGGACGAAAAATTCGCCGCCCGGGCACGCGTGCTACACCGCCTGTTCGAGGCGAAGCGCCGTATCGAAGCCGCCGAACTCGCGTTATAAAGTTCAGCGTGAAAACCCAAGGCAGACGTGTAATACACGTCGGCATGTTTACTGGATTGCGAGTGGCCCCTGCGGCTCACTCACGTGCTTTCCACTAGCCGCTGCGCCACTCAATCATGGCCTAGGCTGCTACTAACAATCTGTTCGAGAGTGTCCCAATCAGACGACAACTCGATCTGGTCAAGGCGGTCCCCGAATATCGTGCCGAACTGCGCGGGCGAGATGCCCAGCTGCTCGCAATACTCTTCGAAAGACAACTCTCCCGGTTCTAGAGCTATGCCTAGAATATCAGTCTTATTCGGTTTCATGCACACTTCAGCCTCCACTCGATATCGGCCGGAAATTCAGTCGGACCAAGGACCCTCGGTTTCACCCATCAGCACGGCTAGCCGCTTGACGCCTTCGTCATAAAGCCGCTTGACCTTACTGAACGAACACCCCATTTCCCGCGCGATCGAACGGAAGCTCTGTTCTTCAAACACATGCAGCCAAATCACCCGCCCCATGTCCCCGGGCAGCTGCTCCAGGACTTCAAGCTCCTCCATCGACGGCAAGGAACCTTCCTCGGCAAGATACCCAGGGTCCCGAGCATCGCCAGAGTAAGAAGACTCCCGGGATCGCTTTGACTGTCTCTTTGCTTCACGCCCAACATTTAAGACAGAAGCCCAAAGATAGCGTCGTAACGCGTATTCGGTCGGGAACCGTGACAGCCGAAAGAAATCCGGCTCGGACTTGAGACGCTTGCGAAGGCTCATGAAAATAACCGAAACCGCGTCAGAGAAATCCAGGGTGGGATTGAGAGACGATAGACGCTCGGAAACCTCGAAAAGCATGTCGAAAAACCGATCACTTTCGAGGTATATCTTCCCGGACTTCGGCGGCCACTCGTCGCCAGTTTTACTGTCTTTCATGACGTCCAAGCTCCCTACTCTCCCACCCTGGAATCGTCACTTTCCGGCACTTGCGGGGCCAAGGAATCGATGTCCTGTAGCTTTTCATCGATTGTTTTCTGATCGAGATCTTCCTCAATGGGTTTCTCGACAAGTTCATAGGCGGACATCATTGATTGGCGGTAAGTGGAATCTCGAGACGGAGTCAGAGAATTGGCTAAGGCCTCTTCCACAAGGCCTTCCCGCGCTTCGCGAATTTGCTCTTGTTTGGTTCGAGACGCATATCTTTCGGGCATTTTACCGCGAAAATACAAGCCAACGCCAAGCCCCAAAACATAGCCCGGCCAAGCATCAGACTCCACAATGCTGCTGAATAGGGCCGCGCCGCCAAGCCCAGCGCCACCGCCCAGGAGGAAAGTCAGCACGACGACCATCATTTCAACCGTTTTCTTCGCGTCCTTCGTACCCGTGGCCGCATCGACACTCAGGTCAACCACGACTCGGACCACGCCCCCTATACCAATTCCAAAAACCGCGAAGCACACAAACACCACAATGTCATACAGCGTGGTTTGATAAAGGTTGGTAAGCCAATGCTGAAAAAGACCGCCCCACGTCGGCGACGATGCGGACTGGACAGAACGCATAAAGCTGTCCAGATCGAAAGTTAAGTGTAATTCGTGGAACATAATCATGTTTACGATTCCTGTTTGACAGGCTTCGATATATCAGCGAACCGGTATCTGACGACCTCACCTGATTGGCACCGTGAATCTTCGTAGTTAGTCTGCACGCTGATCCTTTTGGGCCATACGCATATTTCAGCACTTACACAGACTTTCAGCAGATGCCGTGGTGAATGACCCGGAAAACGTGATCTTAAATTTCCAAGGGCAGCGCTACCAATCTTAGCGGTAGTAGCAAGGGGTATTACGGTAGCATTTGACCATCGCTTGGAAGAGGATCACCCACTATCTAAGACGTGTGATCATAAGCCAGATTTCCCGGACAGCATAAGCTTTACGTAGCCCCTTTCGATTTCGTCAGCTTATGGTAACGACTCACTCCATGTGTTGCTTTGTAGGTCAATGTAGCCGCGTCACCGAACGTGTCAGCAATATGTCACGCTGCTGGTTTATCTCGCGAATAACCAAGGACCTGTCCAAACCGGTTTTAGCGATGATCAGCTAACGCGTGAGAATCTAATCCCTATGACGGGAGATCAAGATACCGCAGAGACGGAGACGGGGACGCTGCCGGGGAGGGTGGGGGTGGCGTCGGGGTCGGGGGCGGTCATGGGTTTGGTGGGGGGGGCGAACTTGGTGAGTTCGATGCCTTGGACAGCGGTCTCGTACTCGTCGATCGTTGGGGTGCGGCCGAGGATGGCGGCGAGGACGACGACGGGGGTGGAGGCGAGGAGGGACTCGCCCTTCTTGCGGTCGGAGTCGGCGACGACGCGGCCCTGGAAGAGGCGGGTCGAGGTGGCGAGGACGGTGTCGCCCTTGGCGGCCTTTTCCTGGTTGCCCATACAGAGGTTACAGCCGGGGCGTTCGAGGTACATCATGTTCTCGTACTCGGTGCGGGCGGCGTTCTTGGGGGCGGAATCGTCGAACTCGAAGCCGGCGTATTTCTGGAGGATGTCCCAGTCGCCCTCGGCCTTGAGCTCGTCGATGATGTTGTAGGTGGGCACGGCGACGACGAGGGGGGCGCCGAATTTCACTTCGCCGAGCTCGACCTCGAGGTTGCGGAGCATCTGGGCGAGGATCTTGAGGTCGCCCTTGTGGACCATGCAGGAGCCGACGAACCCGAGGTCGACGTGCTTGGTCCCGCCGTAGTAGGACAGCGGGCGGATGGTGTCGTGGGTGTAGCGTTTGGAGACGTCGTCGTTGTGGACGTCCGGGTCGGCGATCATCGGCTCGTTGATCTGGTCGAGGTCGACGGTGAACTCGGCGAAGTACTTGGCGGTCGGGTCCGGGGCGAGCGGCGGGTTGGCGCCGGTGCGGACCTCGTCGATGCGTTGGTTGGCGCGGTCGATGAGGCCTTGGAGGACCTGGTTGTCGTTGTCCATGCCCTTGTCGATCATGACCTGGATGCGGGACTTGGCGATCTCGAGGGACTGGATGAGGGTGTCGGGCTGGGAGATGCAGATGGAGGCCTTGGCCTTCATCTCGGCGGTCCAGTCGGTGAACGTAAACGCCTGATCGGCGAGGAGGCTGCCGAGATGGACCTCAATGATTCGGCCCTGGAAGACGTTTTCGCCGCCGAAGTGGTCGAGCATCTGGGCCTGGGTGGCGTGGACGACGTCGCGGAAGTCCATGTAGGGCTGCATGGTGCCCTTGAAGGTGACCTTGACGGATTCGGGGATGGGCATGGAGGCCTCGCCGGTCGCGAGGGCGAGGGCGACGGTGCCGGAGTCGGCGCCGAAGGCGACGCCCTTGGACATGCGGGTGTGGGAGTCGCCGCCGATGATGATGGCCCAGTCGTCGACGGTGAGGTCGTTGAGGACCTTGTGGATGACGTCGGTCATCGCGTGGTAGTCGCCCTCGGGGTCGCGGGCGGTGATGAGCCCGAAGTCGTTCATGAACTTCATGAGCTTGGGGATGTTGGCCTGGGCTTTGGTGTCCCAGACCGAGGCGGTGTGGCAGCCGGACTGGTAGGCGCCGTCGACGGAGGGGGCGATGACGGTGGCGGCCATGGCCTCGAGCTCCTGGGAGGTCATGAGGCCGGTCGTGTCCTGGGAGCCGACGATGTTGACCTTGACGCGGACGTCGGAGCCGGCGTGGAGGGTCTTGCCTGGGGTCGTGCCGACGGCGTTTTTGTTGAAGATCTTTTCGACGGCGGTGAGGCCTTGGCCTTCGTGGGAGATCTCTTTGGAGGGGGCGAAGACGGGGGGGATGTCGATGCCGAGGGTCTGGGCGGCGAAGGTCTGGAGTTTTTTGCCGAAGACGATGGCGTAGGAGCCGCCGGCCCGCATGAACTCCATCTTTTGCGGGGTAAAGGCCTTGGCGACGTCTTTGACGACCTCGCCGTCTTTGTAGAGCTTCTTCTCTTTGGTGTTGATGGTGAGGACGGTGCCGGTCTCGACGGAGTAGGCCTCTTCGAGGACGGGGTCGCCGTTCTCATCGCGGACGGTGTTGCCGTCGGCGTCTTTGGTCTTGACCCAGTTCTGGAGGTCGAGCCCGATGCCGCCGGTGACGTCGACGGTGGTGAGAAAGATGGGGGAGATGCCGTTGGTGCCGGCGACGACGGGGGCGATGTTGATGAAGGGGACGTAGGGGGAGGCCTGGTGGCCGATCCAGAGGGCGACGTTGTTGACGCCGGACATGCGGGAGGAGCCGACGCCCATGGTGCCCTTCTCGGCGATGAGCATGACGCGCTTGTCGGGGTGCTGCTCTTTGAGGGCGACGAGCTCGTCCTGGGCTTCGGGGGTGATCATGCACTTGCCGTGGAGCTCGCGGTCGGAGCGGGAGTGGGCCTCGGCCCCGGGGGAGAGCAGGTCGGTGGAGATGTCGCCGACACCGGCGATGTAGGTGACGACGTCGATGGTCTCGGGGACCTCGGGGAGCTTGGTGAAGAACTCGGCCTGGGCGTAGGACTCGAGGAGGGCCTTGGCGAGGGGGTTGCCGGCCTTGAAGGCGGCTTCGAGGCGCTGCGTGTCGGCTTCGTAAAGGAAGACCTGGGTCTTGAGGACGTCGGCGGCCTGCTGGTTGATGTTGACGTCGCCGTGGTCGAGGGCGAGGTCGAGGAGGACGGCGATGGAGGGGCCGCCCTTCATGTGGGAGAGCTGCTCGAAGGCGGAGTCGGGGGTGATTTCGGCGACGGTGGCGTTGCCGAGGATGATGTCCTTGAGGAAGGCGGCCTTGACGCCGGCGGCGGCGGTGGTGCCGGGAAGGGTGTTGTAGATGAAGAACTGGAGGCAATCGTCGCGGTGGGGGCTATCCGGGGTCTGGATGAGCTGGATGATTTCGGTGAGCAGCTCGGCGCTATCGATGGGCTGGGGGTGGAGGCCGGCTTCTTTACGGGCTTCGATTTGCTCTAAGTAGTTTTCGTATAGGCTCATAGGTCGTCTCTGCAAGGCGTAGGCCGGTCAAAGATGGCTAGTGTTTTGAGTCATTCTAGGCAATCACGCCCCAGTGCCAATGGCGACACCGCCGGTCGCAAGCGACCGGACTAAACGGGGTTGTGTGGATTTAGGGGTTATCGACGCTATTCGTCGGCGTATTCGTAGACGACGACGTCGAGGCGTTGAGCGCCCCACTGGAGGGCCCGCTCGTGGGTGGGGTAGAGCAGGTCGAGGCGATTGCCCTTGATCTTACCGCCGCGGTCGAGGACGGGGACGGGTTGTCCGTCGTTGTAGCCGGGGATGCTGACGAGGGTGCCGAAGGGGAGGAGTCGGGTGTCGGCGGCGACGAGGGCCATGCCGTTGGTGTAAACCGAATAGCCCGAGGCGGTGATGCCGTCGGCGAAGATGCCGCAGGACTGCTCGTCGGGGGAGTAGGCAGTGGTGAGCATCCGGAGCGTTTTCACGGGCCGGATCGGGCGATTGTTGAACGTGAGAGGCTGTTCCGCGGTCACAACCGGGCGGACACCGGCCTGCCGATCGGCCCGTACAGGGGCCAATACAGGGGCGGTCTCGGGCTGCCGGAGGGCCGCGGCGGGCTTCGCGTCAGCGGCAGGCTGAACTGGTGCGGTGGTGCGTGCGGGAACGGCTGAGGTATCCAGCGCGACCAGTGCGGGCGTAGCGATCGGTGTGGCCTGCGACTGACTGGCCTGGGCCTTGCTGTCCAGCAACCAGGTGACCGCCAGCAGGAGCAGGGCTGCGGAAACCGGGGCCGCTATCACAAAGGTTAGGGCACGGCGGTTAAAGCGTTTTCCTTGGCCCGCTGGCCGACGGGGGCCGGATTGTGAGAGAGGATGGAGGTCCATGGATCGTCAGGGTTGGCGTGGCCTGGGCTCACACCTGTATGAGGCAAGACGCGGCAAATAGCGTAACCCGTACAGTGCGATAATCAAAGATTTTTAGGCGGTTCGTTCTCAAGTTGCGGGCGGATTTTGGCCGATAATCGCTGCCCGCTAGGCGGGGGCCGCCGCCAACCCGGCCTAAGTTGAGCCAAAACATGCGGTTGGCGCAGCTCACGCAGCACAGGTATACTCCGCGCGCCGGAGTATTCGTCGCCTCGGCCTGCTTGGATTGATGGGTTCTACCCAGCCACTAAAAACACTCTCGAATCCCCGAATACCCCACACCCGGAGACCCCGCGATGGAAACCACGCTCCTGTTCCTCAAACCCGACTCGGTTCAGCGTGGGCTGATCGGCCCGATCCTCTCGCGGTTCGAGGCCAAGGGGCTGCAGTTTGTGGGGATCAAGCTCATGGCGGTGCCGCGGGAGCTGGCGGAGAAGCACTACGCGGAGCACGAAGGCAAGCCGTTTTACGAGGGGCTGCTGAACTTCGTGACCAGCTCGCCGGTCTTGGTGCTGGCGGTGCGGGGCGTGAACGCGATCGCGGTGTGCCGGAACCTGATCGGGGCCACGAACGGCCAGAAGGCGGATGCGGGGACGATCCGCGGCGACTACGGGATGTCGGCGGGGAACAACCTGATCCACGGCAGCGACTCGCCGGAGTCGGCGGAGCGGGAGCTGGCGCTGTGGTTCAAGCCGGACGAGCTGACGGACTACGAGCCGAACGCAGCGAAATGGGTGTATGACCCGCAGGACCTGGGCTAAAGACAACGGCGGGGTGATCGGCCATGGAGATCGCCAGGACCGAACGGCTGCGCCTTCGCCGGTTTGAGGCGAGCGATGTTCCCGATTTCATCAAGTGGATGGCAGACCCTAGGGTCATGCGCTTTGCGCGAACCGGCACGCTGAGTGCGAAAGCGGCTGAGGTGCGGTTCGAACGCATGCTGGTGCACAACGAGCGTCACGGCTATGGCCTCTGGGCCGTGACCACTCGGGACGACAATCAAGCGCTCGGCTACTGCGGGCTGATCCACCAAGAGGTGGACGGGCACGCGGAGGTCGAGATCGGCTACAGCCTCACGCCCGGTATCTGGGGCCGGGGTTACGCAACCGAAGCGGCACGGGCAGCACGCGAGGTGGCCTGGTCAATGACCGATCGGCCCTACCTGATCTCGCTGATCCATCCGGAGAACCAGGCGTCCCACCGGGTCGCCGAGAAGAACGGGATGCGGAAGTGGCGAGAGACGGTCTGGCGGGATGAGCCAGTATGGGTCTATCGCGTCGATCGCCCCTCAGCGTCGGATGAGCCCATGGATTAGCCAGACGAGTCCGGGCTGGTTCTATGCGGATCCGTGGAGGTGTTGTGCGGCAGTGTTCGGGTAGGATGCGGGGATGAGCGATACGGATGTGGCGGTGGATGAAAAGGTGATTTGTGCGAAGGTGGAGGCGGCGTTGTTGGCGATGGGTCGGCCGTTGACGTCGGGGCGATTGGCGGAGCTGCTTGGGCTGGAGAGTACGGCGCCGGTGAAGCGGGCGATCGAGGGGTTGAACGCGGCGTATGACGAGACGGGGCGGGCGTTCCGGATCGAGGCGGTGGCGGGGGGTTGGCAGGTCTTGACCTTGGCGGAGCACGCGGATGTGGTGGGGGCATTGCAGGCGAAGAAGGGGGACGGGAAGCTGTCGGCGGCGGCGTTGGAGACGCTGGCGGTGGTGGCGTACAAGCAGCCGATCCTGCGGGCGGACCTGGAGGCGATCCGAGGGGTGGCGTGCGGGGAGGTGTTGCGGGCGTTGATGGAGCGGCACCTGGTGAAGATCGTGGGCCGGGCAGAGGAGCTGGGTCGGCCGATGCTGTACGGGACGACCAAGCGTTTTCTCGAGGTGTTCGGGCTGGCGTCGTTGAAGGACCTGCCGAGCGTGGAAGAGCTGGCGAACCCGTCGGGCGAGGAGGGTTGATGCCGGTTGCCGCGTGCGGCATGTCGAGCGGGTGCAGGGCGGTTCGGTTGTGGGCGTTGGCTGTGGTGCTGGTTTTTGCGGGGGGGTGTGGCGGGTATGTGTTGAAGGGGCGGGTGGTGGAGGGGCCGGGGCCGGCGGTGATGGTGGTGGGCGCGGGGGACGAGCGGTATGAGATGTCGGACAGCAGCGGGTCGGGTGCGGAGGTGCTGGTCACGGTGGACCCGTTTTCGATCCGCCCGAACCGGATGCGGCCGGTGGTGGCGGACGGGTCGGGGTATTTCGAGGTGCCGATCCGGGAGCAGGGCGCGGGGTTCCTGGAGTACGAGATCCGGATGATCGTAAAGCGGGCGGGGTATCGGTCGGCGGACGAGACGCTGGACCTGCCGGCGTCGGGGCGTCGGTTGCTGGTGGTGCTGCCGCGGGGTCAGGACCGGGTGGAGCCGAAGCGGGAGCGGGACGTGCTGCGTGATGCGCTGGAGGAGAGCGGGCCGTATCTGCGGGGCGAGAAGTAGCGGAGGACGACGGATGCCGGATAACGGATGCCGAGCGTGGTCTGGGATGGGGGGTGTGGGTTGAGGCGGGTGCGTGGGCGATGGACGGTAGGGCCTGGCGGGCTGGTGTACGTGATGCTGACGGGCGTGCTCGGGGCGGGGGCTTGGTACACGCAGGCGAACCTGCTGTTCTGGGCGGTGGGGTTGATGGTGGGTGGGCTGGTCGCGACGATCGGCTGGATCGCCCTGACGCTGCGGGGGGTGTCAGTCGAGCGGACCGTGCCTGAGCAGGGCGCGGCGGGCGAAGCCATGGTGCTGCGGTATCGGCTGGAGAACCGTTCACGGCTGCCGGTGTTCGCGTTGTCGATCACGGAGGTATGGGTGAAGGCAGGGCGGAAGGCACGAGACGGGGCTGCCGATCGCAGGAACCCGGTGGAGGCTCGACCCAGGCGTCTCAAAGCCCCGCCGGTCGGGTGGGTGCTGCACCTCGCCCCGCGGTCAGTCGGGGTGGCGGAGGCGACCTGCTGGCCGCTCCGACGCGGAACGCTGAGGTTTGACCGGGTTCGCCTGAGCACGTCATTCCCGTTCGGGGTGCTCCGGCGTTGGGTGGAGTTCGAAGGCCAGGGCTCGGTGCTCGTCTACCCGACGATCTATCCGTTGGCTAAACGGCTGGCTTTCCGGGCTTGGTCGGTAACCGGGGGCTTGGAGGACACGGTGCAGCAGGGTGGTCGGGAGGGCGAGGTCATCGGGATGCGGGGGTACCGGGCGGGAGATCCCGAACGGTCGATCGACTGGAAGCGGACGGCACGGACCGGGCAGCTGATCAGCCGAGAGTACGGCCGTCCGATGCCACCGCTGGCGGTGATCGAGCTGGACCTGACGCCACCGCAGACCCTTTTGGGCGAGGCGTCGGGCGGGCTCCGGGCGTTGGTGGACGGCTCCGGGGTGAGAGGCGATGCGAACGGCGGCGGTCCGGCGCGGGACGAGGCGTGGTTCACCTGGCTGACGCGCGCCGAGTCGGCGATCGCCCTGTCGGCCTCGCTGGTGCACGACGCATACCTGCGGGGGTATCGGGTCGGGCTGACGGTGCGGGGGGCGGCGCCGCAGACGGAGGGATGGCCGGACGATGGGCTGGGGATGGCGGATCTGGCGTTTGAACCGAAGCACGCCGCATCCCATGTGGCGTTGCTGCTGAAGACGCTGGCCGGCGTCCGGGTGCATGGCGAGCCGGCGGCGGGTGTAGGGTCTGCGGGTGCCCAGAGCGAGAGGCGGATCGGGGTGGGTCGACGGGGCACGGTGCGGGTGGTGGCCGCGTTGGCCGGTCGGCATGAGCCGGGGGTGGCGGACGCGGTGCCCTCGGCGACCGGCGGCGGCGGTGGGCGTAGAGGCCAAGGCGGTCTGGCTGGTCGCTCACGGGGCCGGGTGCCGGTGCTGGCGCCCGAGGACTTGAGCCGGATGACGGGGGGGCAAGCGGCAGCAAGCGGGTCGAGCGTCGCGGGCATTCTTAGCGGGAGTGGTGGCTAATGGATGTTGCACAGCGGTTTCGTCGGCTCGCGTTTGTCCAGGTGGTGCTGGGCGTGCTGTCGTTCTGCCTGGCGGCTGAGGACCCGGCCCTGCTGCTGCTGGTGGGGGCGATCGTCGTTCTATCGTGGTACGTGACCGAAGGGCCGGCCGCTTGGGGGCTCCATCGGGTGTGGGTGAATTTGGCGGCGTTGGTTGCGGTGGGCTGGTTGGGTGTGGAACTGCTGCGGACCCCAGAGGCTGTCCTCTCGGCGATGGGCCGGTTCATCATGGTCTTGCAGGTGTTGATCCTGTACATGAGGAAGTCGAACCGAGAGTACGCCCAGCTGTTGGTGCTGTCGCTGCTGCAGATGGCGGTGGCGTCGGTCCTGCCCGGAGGGGAATCCGTGGTGTACGGGGTGCTTCTGGGGGTTTACGGCCTCGTTGGTCTGCTGACGGTGCTGTTGATGCATCTGAAGATGTCGGCCGACGAGGTGGAGGAGACACGAGCGGCGGCGGTCCCGGTGGGGGTGGAGCCCGGGACGATGGCGGTGTCGATGGGCCGGGGCCACGGGTGGCACCTGCGGGCGCTCGCGGGGGTGCTCGCACTGGTGTGTTTTTCAGTGGGGGTGTTGGTGTTTGTGGCGACGCCACGGACGGGGCAGGGGATGATGGGGCTTGAGGCGCAGCACGGGGCCGGGGAGACTCGGGCGCGTGTGGGGTTCACGGACGAAGTGAGGCTGGGCGGACCGCCGATCAACGCTGGGACGGGTGAAGCGGTGCTCAATGTGTCGATCACCGACCCGTCTGGTGAAAACGTGGGGGGGGACGGCCCGGCATGGCTGATGCGCGGGGCGGTCTTGGACCGGTACGATCCGTCGGCGCGGACGTGGCGGCGATCCAAAAGCCAGGCGGATGGCGACGTCCGGGTGCGGATGGTGAACGACCGAGCGGTGCTGCTGAGCACGGGCGAAGGTCGCGAGCCGAGCAGGAACATGTATCGGGCCACCGTGACAACGCTGCCGGGCAGGATGCGTTACCTGTTTACGCCGCGTCAGGCCATGGGTGGAACCGGGGCGGTGGTCACGGTGCGAAGCGATCGGCTCACAGGCGTAGTGTTCAACGGCAAAGACCAACAGCTGACCTTGACCGATGCCCCGCGCGGGGCGTTCACCTACGAGGTGGACTGGTGGTCTTCTGCCAGGCCTGGGCTCGAGCAGCGGTACGAAGAGCACTTGGCGCTCGAGGCCGAGGCATTGATCTCGACCGGCATGACCGACGGCCCCAGGTGGTACGACCTGCGCGCAGGCGAGCACATAACGCATGAACAAGAGGCGGCCGCCACCACGCAGCCGGAAGATGGGCAGGAGGCGGAGCCGGCACGGGAGAAGACGCTGGTCTGGTCGGTGGGTCGGAAGCGGGTACGGGCGTTAGCGAAATCGGTGATTCGGTCGGCGCTGGATGAACGCAACCGCGAGAGCCCGGGCGCGATCGCAAGGGTGCTCAGCGACTACCTGCGGCGAGAGTACCGGTACACACTGGACAATCCGCCTTCGGCGAATGACCCGGTGCTGGCGTTCTTGTTCGAGCACAAGCAGGGACACTGCGAGCTGTTTGCCTCGGGTTTGGTGGCGATGTGCCGGAGCGTCGGCGTGCCCGCGCGGATCGTGACCGGCTACCGGGCGTCGGAGTTCAACGCGATCGGCGGCTACTACGTGGTGCGTCAGACCGATGCCCACGCATGGGTCGAGGTGAAGGTGGGAGAAGCCGGCCCGTGGCGTGTGATGGATCCAACGCCCGGGGGAGAAGAGACCCTGGCCGACTCACGGGAGCGGGCGTGGTGGCTCCCGATGGTTCATTTCTACGAGCACCTGGAATATTGGTGGGTCCGCTCGGTGATGGCGTACGACGAAAGCACCCGCCAGGAGCTGTTGGCGGGCGCGGAATCGGTAGTCGATCGCTCACGCGAAGAGCCGGGCGGGTTGTTGCATGCGGTTTCCGGCTGGTGGCAGTGGCTTGAGAGTCGGCTTGAATTGGACATGCTGGGGTTGGTGGTGCTGTCATTTGTGGGCACGGCGTTGGCGCTTGGACTGGGGCTGCTGCTTCGGTTGTACGTCTTGCGTCGGCGTCGCTTGATGGCCTTGCACTTGGAGAAGCTCCCGCGGAATCTTCGGTTCGGGCTCACGCGTCGGCTGCGGTTCTATCTGACCATGCTGGAGCTGCTGGAGCGGCATGGATATGACCGGCCGCCGTGGCAGTCACCGTTCGAGTTTGCCGAGGAGCTGGCGGAATCGGACCCCATGCGGTTTGACCCGGTCCTCGCATTGACCGAGCAGTTCTACGCGGTGCGGTTCGGCCATCGCGACATGGACGAACCCCGGAGGCGGCTGGTCAAGACCCACCTGCGTCGGTTGCAGGCGAACCTCGGCGAGCGGGGGCATGCATGAGGGCGGGCCGTCCTCCGCGGTAGGATGCGGCGATGGATCAGGACGGATTGCAGCACCGGCCTCGCCCGAGGGAAGGCGCTGAGCCTTACGAGCTATCGGAGTCGGCAGAGGAGGCGGCGGACCTTAGCGGTGCCGAGGTGGAGCCAGTACGGCTAGAGCCCGATGATGGATCGAGGCTTGGGCTGGACGTCGCTGGGGAGGAACTGGGGATGGGTATGAGCCAGGGCGTGGGGACCGGCGGGAGTTTGCATCAGAGGCGGGGTTGGGTGGCTTGGGTCTGCCTGGTTGGCGTGTTGGTCGTGGCGGCGGTGCCGATGGGTGTGGCTTGGAGCGTGGTGGAGGGCGTGACGCCCGTGGAGCGTGCGGGTTGGGAGATGGCGGCGCAGACGCTGGAGCGAGCGGAGCGCTTTGAAGCAGCGGGAGACCCCTGGAGCCTGGAGCATGTGGTCCCGACGCGGGACGGCCGTGCGGTGTTGGATACCTGGCCTGGTGTGCCTTGGCTCAAGGCATGGGTGCTGTCGCTTGGGGCCGAAGCAGGCGGGGCAGGGCCCGTCGGGCCAGAGCCGATCGACGAAGCAGAAGCGGTGGATCGGCTGCGGCTGGTGGGTGTGGTGGCGGCGTTGCTGGTGGTGGCATCGGCCTATTGGGCGGGGCTGTCGGTCGGGGGGCTGCTCACGGCGGGTCTATCCGGGCTGATCGCGGCGGCGATGCCTGCCTTGGTCTGGCGGTCGGTGACGGTGGGGCCAGGGGTGGTGGTCGCAGCCTGGGTGGGGCTGGCGGTGGCGTCGGCGTTGTGGGCGTCTAGGCCGCTCCGACCGACACCGGCGCTCGGGCGTCAGGCGTTGGGTTGGTTGTTGTGCGGGTCGGCGTTGGGGGCGGCCGTGCTCTCGGCAGGTCCTCGTGCGGCACTGCTGGTCGTGGTGCCGCTGTTCTTGATGATTGTCCTGGTGCCCGGAAGGGTGGGTCACATGCTGGGTTTACTCGCGGCGTTGTGCGTGGCCACGCTGTGTGTGACGCCCTGGGCCTTGGAGGTCCACCAGCAAGACCCGCTGGTGTGGGAGTCATGGGTTTCAGAGCTTCGCCCCGAAGGTTGGTCGTGGGTTTCCGATCAGTTGGCGGGGCTCCTGGGCACGGAGCCGACCGGTGTGGCCGAGGATGCTCAGGGCACGGCATGGCTCGCGGGCTGGGGATGGCGGATGGGGTGGGCGGCCGTGCTGTTGGGGCTGTGGGTGCTGTGGCTTCCGGCCGGGGTGGCTCAGGCGTTTAGCACCTCATCGTCCGCGAAGCGTGCGGCCGGACTGAACGACCTGACCGAGCGGGTAGCGCCATTGGCGGTTGCACGTCGGCGGATGTTGCTGGGTTGGCTGTGGACCGCTTCGACCTTGACGCTGGTGCTGGGCTTCCCGGTGGGTGAACTAGCGGAGTCGAGGGCGTTCGGACCGGCCCGTGAGGGCGTGGTGGCGGTCCTGCCGTTGGTCGCTTCGATGGCGGTGTTGCTCGGCGCGACGTTCCGGCAGTTCCATGACCTATCGGCGGAGGGGCGGCACGCACGGCTGTGGCGTTGGACGCGTTGGGGGTCGTCGGCGGGGGTGGTGGGGTTGTCCGTGGTGTTGCCGTTGGCGTGCTGGCGTCAGGATGATCTGATCGCGTGGGGCTGGCTGGACCGGCCTTGGGTGGAGCCGATGCACTGGGCCTACGCAGCGGGGGGTGGGGTGGCGATGCTCGCCGTCGCGGTGGGTGCGGCGCGGTTTGCGCAGGGGCATCACCCGGCGCGGGCGGTTGGGGGATGGTGCTTGTGGGTCGTGATGACCTCGGCGTTGGCATGGCCGGTGGTCATGGACCAAGGGACGCGGTCGGCCGAGGGGGCCACCGTCGTCCGCGTCGAGTCCGGCTCAGGGGGGCTATAACTCGGGGATGCCTTCGATTGATCGGGTTTTGGATGCCAGCGCGAACCGAGCGCGGGAGGCGCTGCGAGTAATGGAGGACGCGGCGCGGTTCCTGCTGGACCATGCCGAGCTTTCCGCCAGCCTCAAGGGGCTGCGTCACGACCTGACCGCGGCGCTCCGAGGGCTGCCGGCTTTAGGGGCAGACCGTGATGCCGCGGGGGACGTGGGGACGGCGATCGCGACGGACGGCGAGTCCAAGCGGACGTGTGCGACGGAAGTGGTGGAAGCGGCGTCGGGACGGCTGTCGGAAGCGCTGCGCTCGCTGGAGGAGTACAGCAAGCTGCTGCCGGAAGGGGCCGAGCAGTCGGCCGGGTTCGAGAAGCTGCGCTATCGGGGGTATGACCTGGCGATGGCGTTGCACCGGGCGCTGGGGGCGGACCGGCCGAGGCAGTGGCGGGTGTGCTTGTTGTTGACGCGGGGGTATTGCGAGCCGTTGGGCTGGGAGCGGGTGCTGGACGAGGCGTTGGACGCGGGGGTCGAGGCGGTGCAGGTGCGGGAGAAGGCACTACCGACCGGGGAGCTGCTGCGGCAGTCGGAGGCGGTCATGGAGCGGGTGAAGGCGAAGCACGGCCG
The DNA here is from genome assembly GCA_038749105.1 of Planctomycetota bacterium. Lineage (GTDB taxonomy): Bacteria > Planctomycetota > Phycisphaerae > Phycisphaerales > Phycisphaeraceae > JBCCOW01. Next base: position 3,967 of record JBCDIM010000065.1, on the reverse strand, counting down.
GGTGGCGGTGGTCATCAACGATCGCCCTGACGTGGCGCTCTTGGTGGGTGCCGACGGGGTACATGTGGGCCAGGGCGACATGCCGGCGGGGGACGTGCGTCGGCTGGTGGGTCGGCAGCTGGTGGTGGGGGTTTCGACGTCGCGGCTCGAGGAGGCGGAGTCCGCCCATCGAGCCGGGGCGGACAACCTGGGGGTCGGCCCGATGTTCCTCTCGCAGACGAAGGTGAAGGACACGCTGGCGGGCCCGGCGTACCTGCGGGATGTGGTACGCAGCGAGCGGTTGGCACGGATGCCGCACCTGGCGATCGGGGGGATCACGCCCGAGAACGTCGGGGTCTTGGTGGATGTGGGGGTAAGGGGGATCGCGGTGTCGTCCTGTGTGTGCCGGAGCTCAACACCCGGCAAGGTGATGGAGCGATTGGTCCGGGCGTTGCCAGCGGCGCACGCGACACAGGCCTGACGTGGTGCGGGGCGTGGCGAGCACGGGATAAGCCGGCGACGGGTTTGATGGGGTATGCTTTTCGGTTCGATGCTGCAGAAGAATCAACCCGATTTCGACGTGGAGGGGGCGAACGCGTTGCTGGCCGGCGCCTCGGCGGAGCTCGTCGTGCGCTGGGGCTGGGACCGGTTTGGGCAGTCGATGGTGATGAGCTCGTCGTTCGGGGCTCAGTCGGCGGTGATGCTGCACCTGGTAACGCAGGTGGCCCCGGGCGTGCCGGTCGTTCTGGTGGACACCGGTTACCTGTTCCCGGAGACGTATCAGTTCGTGGAAGAGCTGACCGAGCGGTTGTCGCTGAACCTGCATGTCGTGACGCCGCGGGTATCGGCTGCACGGCTCGAAGCGACGCAGGGTCAGCTCTGGACCCAGGGTGCGGCGGGGCATCAGGCGTATAACGAGATGTTCAAGGTTGAGCCGATGGAGCGGGCGTTAGACGAGCTCAAGGCGACCGCTTGGCTTGCCGGGCTGCGCGCGGAACAGACCAAGCACCGGGCGGGCCTCAAGCGCCTGGAGGTGCAAGACGGGATGGTCAAGCTGCACCCGATCTTGCCGTGGACCCGTCGCGATGTCGGGCGTTACATGGTGAAGCACGATTTGCCGTATCACCCGCTGGTGGAGAAGGGTTACGCGTCGATCGGCGACACCCACTCAACACGGCCCTTAGCAGCGGGCGAGTCCGAGCGCGACGGACGGTTCCACGGGCTGGCCGAGGAGTGCGGGCTGCACGTGCCCAAGAGCCTCGGTGAAGACGAGTCGATGGAGTCGGCGGGGCTGTGAGCCGGGTCTACCGCGGGGAAAGCGTCAACCGCAAGAGACGCATCGACGAATCGGTGAACCCTCGGCTGTGGTAGACCTTCTGCGCCCGGTGGTTGTCGGCATCGGTCAGCAGCGAGACACGACGACAGCCCTTGGCCCTCGCGGCGTCCAGGCCGGCGTCGAGCAGCCGTCTGCCGATGCCTTGGCCCCTGTAGGCCGGTGCGACGACCACGTCTTCCAGCGTCGCCACCCAGCCGCCTTCCGCGGTCGAAACCGTCCACAACAACACCACCATTCCTACCACGCCCGCACCGGGATGACGCCATACCAGGATGCTGCCCCGTGCGGGGTCTTCGACGATCAGGCGCAGCCCCTCGGCCTGCTTCTGCGAGTCGGGCTCAAACTCGGCTTCCTGACTGAACAGCTCACCAAGTAGGGCGACAAGCTCAGAGAGATCGGACAGGTCAGCGGGGTGAATGGCCCCCTCACCCGAGGCGTCGGCGTGCACCGCACGCTGCGTCACGGAACGATCTCGACGGTGCTCTGGCCCTCGCTGAGCAGGTCGTAGAGCAGGGCGATATCCGCCCTGCGGAGGCGCACACAACCCATGGATGCTTGTTGGCCGATCGATTGTTGGTCGATCGTGCCGTGGATGCCGTAGCCGCTGATATCTCGGGTGTTGTCGTCGAGGCCTTCCAGGGCAAGCCAGTACTCGCCGATCGGGTTCTTGGGGTCGTCTCGGCTAAAGAACTCGCCGGTGCGGGGGTTCTTCCAGGAGGGGTTCTGGACCTTGGAGCCGGGCTTTATACGCCACATGCCCAGGGGGGTGGAGTCGTCCTCGCCGAGGCCGACCTCGAAGCTGCGGACGTAGATGGGCAGGCCGTCGGGCCCGACGAGGAAGAGGTCGAGGCGGTAGGCGTGCTTGGTGATGCGGGCGTGGAAGGGGCCGTTGACGAGCTTGATGGACCGGCCGGCGGGCAGGGCGCTGGCCTTGATCTTGTTGATGTACTCGATGGCCTGATAGGGGATCTTGGCCTGACGGGCGATCCCGTTGCGGCCACCGAGGCGGTCGCCGGGCTGGACGGTGTAGCGCCGGGTGAGCGGATCGCCGGCGAGGATGCGCTTCCCAAAGACCAGGTCCTCGTTGAGGATCGTGAGGCGGTCGCGGACGACACTGGCGTCGTGGGGCGTCAGGGCACCACCTCGACTCAGCAGCAGTTCCGAGAGCAGGGCCCGGCCAGCGAGGAAGTTGCGTTCCTCGATGAGCTGCATGCCTTCTTTGAGCTGGCTGGCGGCGGGGCCCTGGGTGTGTGTCACTGGGGGCGCGACGGCGGGGGCGGGGGGCAGGACCCGGCGTGTAGGCGTGGTGGGTGGGGTGGTGGTCGGCGGGGTGCTCGAGCCAAGCGTGATCGACGCGGGTTCGGGCGTGGTTGCGGGGGTCGAGTCACGCGGGGTCGAGGTGGGCTCGGGGCTGATCGGCGGGGTGTACCCTGACGAGCCGGCGTTTGGCGGCGTGTTGGACGGAGGCAGCGGGGCCAAGAGCGACCCGCCCGACGCCTCGGTCTGAGCCAGCTCATCGAGCGGCGTGTCGCTGGACCCCCACAACAGGTAGATGCCCACCGCCACCACGGCCGCCGCGGCGAGAATCAGCGGGACCCGCAGCTTCGGCTTCCGCCGGCCGGTGGTCATGTAGCGGGAAGACATGCCCACACGCGGGCTCTGAGACGGCATCACCATGGGATCATCCTGATGAGGGTGGTGCGGGGAGGGTGGAGCGGGACAAGGCGGCTCGGCCTGGGCCTCGTGCCCGACCGATAGACGGATCGCCTTCCCCCGAGAGTCTACTTCGGCCACCCGCCCCGTGGTTCACCAGACTTCGGCTCCCGATGGGCTAATCTGCCGCCCATGGCCGAATCAACCGACACCGATGCCCTTCGGCAACAATGGGAAGCCCTCGCCCCCGACTGGATCCAGAAGGTCGGCGACTCGGGCGACGCGGCTCGCCAGCTGCTGGACCCGTTCATGATCCAGAGCTGTCGGACACTGGTCGGCGGCGATCTGGCCGGGAAGCGGGTCGTTGATATCGGCTGTGGCGAAGGCCGGTTCACGCGTCGGCTCGCCGGCGAGGGCGCGACCGTCGACGGCATCGACCCGTGCACCCCCCTGCTCGACCACGCCCGTAGGCTCGCTGACTCCGCGCAGCAGTTCCACGAAGCCTCCGCCGAAGCCCTGCCCTTCGAGCAGGCCCGCTTCGACCTCGCGGTCTTCTACCTGAGCACCTGCGACATGCCCGACCTGGCCGCCGCTCTCCGCGAAGCCCACCGCGTGCTCCGGCCCGGCGGGGGCTGCGCCCTCTGCACCATCCACCCCATGGCCGACAGTCCCGGCGGCTCGCGCGGCTGGGTCAGAGACTACCGCGGCCGAAAGATCGTCCGCACCATCGACGACTACTTCGACGAAGGCCCGTTCGATTGCCCGCTGAGCCCGACGCACTCGGTCACGAATTTCCGGCTGACGATCCAGAGCCACCTCGACGCCTGTCTCGACGCGGGCTTCACACTCAAGCGACTCATCGAGCCCAAGCCCACCGCCGACCAGCTCCGCGAACACCCCGGCCTCGACGACGAAGCCCGCGTGCCCAGCTTCATCCTGTTCCAGCTGACCCGTTAGCATCCCTCGGCTCGGCACGCTGCTGATCGATCCAGGCTAGGT
>JBCDIM010000064.1:0-19840 GCA_038749105.1 Planctomycetota bacterium | reverse complement strand
TCGAGGCCCTGCTCGCCGGTGTCGGGCTGGGAGACGAGGAGCTCTTCGAGGTTGACGCCGAGGCGGCGGGCCCAGGAGGGGTCGAGGGCGTGCTCGGCGTCGATGAAGGCGGCGACGCCGCCGGTCTTCTGGGTTTCGGAGATGACGTGGAGGCAGAGGGTGGTTTTGCCGGAGGACTCGGGGCCGAAGATCTCGATGACCCGGCCGCGGGGGATGCCGCGTCCGCCGAGGGCGAGGTCGAGGCTGATCGCCCCGGTGGAGACGCCGGCGGGGATGTTGCTGGGGTCATCATCCAGCTTCATGATCGAGCCCTTGCCGAAGTTCCGCTCGATCTGGGTGAGGGCTTGGCCGAGGGCGCGGTCGCGGGCGGCGTCGTTTTCCGGGACGGGGTTGGTGGGGATGGGTGCGGCTTTGGAGGTCTTTGCCATGGATTTGGACTTGGTGGAGTTGCCGTTGAGGGCGGATTTGGGCTTAGAAGCTAACGCGGTGACCATGGTAAGGCTCCTTGATGGGCTGTGTGCTGGACTGGGCTTGCGGGCAGCGACTCACGAGTGTTTGGTTTTTGAACGGACACCCGCACGGTACCTTCTGTTCGGTGAGTGTCAAGGTATGGCTTGAGAAAAAGTCGGAAGTATGTACTGAACGCAAGGCCCGATACACCCGTGCATCCGGATGAAAGAGTGAAAAAGTTGAGAGATGTTGACCTATGTCACCCGATGTTGATTATGCTAAGAAAAGCCCCCGCCAGGCTGCCACCTGACGGGGGGTTGAGGGGTTACGTCTAGGACTTCTTGTCCTTGACCCAGATTCGGAAGACTTTCTTGCCGTACTGCCGAGCCCAAATCCGTTTGCCGTTTTTGAGCGTGATGTACGGAGTGAAAATCCATCGGCCGTTGTCTTTGTCTTTGGCCATGGTCTGGTTCTCCTTGGGTGGAACTTCAAAACCACAGATCAGCGCGACCCTCCACCCGAAAGCGGGGCCGATCTGACAATACGGATAGCCGGGCTCGAACCGGCACGACCGTAAAGGTCAGCAGACTCCAAGCCTGCCGCGTCTGCCGATTCCGCCATATCCGCACGGGATTGCGGGTTTTGACAAGAAGGGGTGCCCGGTCACTGTCCGTCTAAAACCGTGCCGGGCACCCTTATTTTCAGGGCACCGGCGGTGGGCCTCGCGCGAAAAACCACGGGCTCCGAAATTGAAGCCGAGCACGCAAAAAGCCCTTGAAATAAGGGGCGAAATAGGTTAATGTTTGGGGGTCTAGAACTAAGGGGGCCCGATTATCTTGCCAGAGGTCGGGCCTCTTTTTTTTGTGTCTAGACCGCGATTCTGAGCGAATCATCATCGGGTTCCTGGTGTTCACGTCTCATGCGATAGCGGTTGGGTTGCCTGCCCTGCCCGCGTTCAACTAGCGATGCTTCCCGCTTCTCCACCAGCTCGGCAAGTACCCCGGAGATCGTGGACCTCGCCGCCTTGACTTCGGGATGACGAGCCTCAAGCACTGCCTGAATCTCTTTGACTCCAAACTCATCTTGCATTGTCCGGGCCACGCTTTCGACGGTCTTCACGGCCTTGGCTTTTGAAGCGTCGCCCCGCTCCCCGATCAGCTTGAATGCAGCATCGAAGCCCTGAATCGCCTCCTCCAGCCGGTTCACCTGCTGCTTGGCGCGCTCCAGCTTTGCCACGAGCTTCATCCGGTCTCGGTCGTATGTTTCGCGGTCCATAGGCGTTCTCCGGTTAGGACTCCGATAGGATATCGGCAGACCGGCGCAAACGCAAGCATTTTCCCGACACAACACAACAAGATGTGGATTACCTGACGCTTGCTCCACCAGATATGGCCTTTATCTCGCAGAAGAAGGCGATTTATCAGATTGGATAGTGGCTTGACAACAAGATTTGCGTCAAGTATCATGATGTAATGGCTATCAACCAAGGCAAAGTCGGTCAGGCGAAGTCCGAAGTGGTCCGCGAGCTGCCATTGGCGTGCTCGAACGAAACGGCGGCGGTCGAGTTCTGGGAGAAGCACCGCTGGGGCGACAAGCCCTGCTGCCCTCACTGCGGCGGACACCACGTCTATCAAATGAAGGACGCCAAGACTGGCGAGCGGAACAAGCGGTTCCTGTGGCGTTGCCGGGAGTGCAAGAAGCAATTCACCGTCAAGGTGGGGACCGTACTTGAAGACTCGCGTATCCCCCTCACGATCTGGTCGTACGCCCTCTGGCGTTCATGCACCAGCAAGAAGGGCGTCAGCGCGTTGGAGATTCAGCGGCAGACCGGGATCAGCTACAAGTCGGCTCTGTTCCTCATGCACCGGCTGCGCTTCGCCATGGCACCAACCGACGGAGGCCCCAAGCTCAGCGGGATTGTCGAGGCGGATGAGACCTACGTCGGCGGGAAGCCGCGGAACCGCGTACCGCACTCACCCATCCCAAGAAAACCCGGCCAGTTGAGCAACCACCAGTTGATGCACGTCCGGAAGACGCCGGTCTTCGCCGTGGTCGAGCGTGGTGGTCAAGCGCGAGCCCGAGTCATGCCAAGCGTCACCCGCGACAACCTCTCCGCCGCGCTACGCGAGCACGTCGAGATGTCGGCACGCCTCATGACCGATGAGCACCGCGGCTACCAAAAGATCGGCCGGGAGTTCGAGGGAGGCCACGACTGTATCGAGCACAAGCGCGGCATCTACGCCCGGGGTGATGTCACCACCAACACCGTCGAGGGGTTCTTCTCCATCCTCAAGCGGGGGATCAACGGCATCTACCACAACGTCAGCCGGAAGCACCTCCAGCGCTACGTCGATGAATTCGAGTTCCGCTACAACCACCGCAAGCTCGAAGACGGCGAGCGGACCATCGCCGCGATCCGAGGAGCGGTTGGCAAGAAGCTCTACTACAGAGAGCCAATAGCCGCCGCCGGGTGATAGGATTCAGGCATGAGCGATGACGCCGAACAGCCGGAGAAGCGGAAGCCCGGACCCGAGGCCGAGCGGTTGAAGCTCGACCTTGATTGGGAGGATGCCGCACGCCAGATGATGGCGAAAGAGAAGCCCCCCGAGGGGTGGCCCGATCCCAGCACAAAGCCCAAAGACGACGAAGCCCCGGACGATTGACCGGGGCTTTTTTCATGGCCCAATCGCTGATTTAGAGCCCTTGCGTTCAGTACATACTTCCGGAAAAAGTTGGATTTTGTTCGGATTCGGTTTTGGGCTGATTGGGGGGTATGGCTACCCGGCCGCCACCAGCGGTGGCGGCTTTACCACAAAAAAGCGGCGGAATGCGTTGAACGCATCCGCCGCCGAGGGGAGGGTCTAATTGAAGGGCTGGGGTGGCTTACCGCACGCGCTTGATGCTGCAGCCCTTGGACTGGGTGGCGGTGTAGGGCAGGGACTCGCCGGCGACGAGGGCGTCGAGGACGGGGGCGAGGAACTGCTCGTCCATTTCGCCGCAGCGGCCGGGGCTGGTCGGGACTTCTTCGATACCGCCCTTGTAGACGATGTTGCCGTCCTTGCCCTTGATGAAGATGTGGGGGGTGGTCTTGGCCCCGTAGATGTCGGCCACGAGGTTGTTGGGGTCCTTCAGGATGGGGTAGGGGATGTTGTGCTGGGTGGCGTAGGCAGCGATCTGCTCGACCGACTCGTTCTTGTTGGAGTTGATGGCGAGGAAGACGATGCCTTGGTCTTGGTACTGCTCAGCAAGGGGGGAGAGCACGCGCTGGTAGCCGCCGTCTTCCCGCATCTTGTCCCAGGGGCAGTTGATGGACTGCCAGATGATCACGACGTCCTGGTCGGCGAACTGGTCGAGGTTGACGGACTCGCCGGTGCGGACGGCCTCGAGGGTGAAGGTGGCGGCGGGCTGGCCGACCTGTGCACCGGGGGCGTTGTCGTTGCCGGCGTAGGCGTTCGAGAAGCTGAAGACGGCGACGGCCGTGGCGGCGAGGGCGAGGGAAGCGATACCAATGGTCCATTTACGCATCGGGGGGTCTCCTGACGGGGGTTTCGATCGATCGGGTCCTGGGGCGGGCCACAACGGCTGCCTACCCCGTAATAGACGCTCAGGGGGTGAGCGTGATTGCATTGCACACTAGGCACGGCAGAGGCGGGGGTTCGAAAAAATCACCGGTGGACCGGGGAGATTTTCGGGTGTTCACGGCCAGCGCCCGGAATGAACGTGCGCCACCGGGCCACAACACCCGGCGGGTCCACGATGCGCTGGGGGTTTGACTCCGCGGGCCGGGGTCGGGACGGTGCTAGACTCGCGGCATGCCGATTGTTGAGGCGCGGGAGCTGCGGAAGACGTATCGGGTGGCGGACAAGGCCCCGGGGATGAAGGGGACGCTGCGTCACCTGCTGCGTCGGAAGTACCGGGATATCGAGGCGGTGCGGGGGATTGACCTGAAGATCGAGCCGGGCGAGGTGGTGGGGTTCCTAGGGCCGAACGGTGCGGGGAAGACGACGACGCTGAAGATGCTGACGGGGTTGATGCACCCGAGCGGGGGGACGGTTCGGGTGTCGGGGCATGTGCCGTTCAAGCGGGAGTCGGCGTTCCTGCGGCAGATCACGCTGGTGATGGGCAACAAGCAGCAGCTGCTGTGGGACCTGCCGGCCGCGGACTCGCTGCGGGTGAACACGGCGGTCTACGGCCTCAGCGACGCGGAGGGCCAGCGGCGGATCGACGAGCTGTGCGAACGGCTGAACCTGAAGGAAGAGCTGCGGCAGCCGGTGCGGAAGCTGTCGCTCGGGCAGCGGATGAAGTGCGAGCTGGTCGCCGCGTTGCTGCATCGGCCGAAGGTTTTATTCCTGGATGAGCCGACGCTGGGGCTGGACATCGACGCCCAGTCGGCGGTCCGCAGCTTCCTGCGGGAGTACAACCAGCAGCAGGGCTCAGCGATCCTGTTGACGTCGCACTACATGGCCGACATCACCGCGCTGTGCGAACGCGTCGTGGTCATTGACAAAGGGCTGATCCTTTACGACGGCACGCTGGCGGGCGTGGTCGAGCGGTTCGCGCCGCTGCGTGAGGTGAAGGTACAGACCGCTGAGCCGATCCCTGCCGAGGCGCTCGCGGCGTATGGCACCGTGGAAGAACACACCGGGCGGACCGCTCGGCTGCTGATCGATCGCGATGCGTTAACGCCCACGCTCGACCGGCTGTTGTCCGAGCACACCGTTGAGGACCTGAGCGTGCAGGAGCCGCCGATCGAAGAGGTGATCCGGCAGCTGTTCGGCTCGGGACAGGACGGCGACGCGTCGAACGGGATGGCCTCGCCCGACGCCGTCCCCGAACCGGTCGAGGCGGTGTGATGCTGAGCCGGCCGATCCGCCTGAGCAAGGCCTACATGGGCCAGGCCTACGCGTTCATGACCGTGTACCGCGGGGAGCTGTTCCTGTGGATGATCGCGACGTCACTGCCGATCATCATGATGGGGATCTGGGTCGAGGCGGGCGAATCGGGGGCGTTCCCGGGGTTTGGGCCGGTCGATGCGGCGCGGTACTTCATCGCGGTGTTCATCGTCCGGCAGTTCACGGTCTGCTGGGTGATCTACGACTTCGAATACCAGGTCGTCACGGGCAAGCTCTCGTCGCGGCTGATGCACCCGGCCGACCCGGCGTGGTACTTCGTCACGAACCATCTCGCCGACCAGGCGATCCGGGCACCGTTCTGCATCGGGCTGCTCGCGCTGTGCTTCGTGATCCAGCCGCAGGCGCTGTGGGGCGATGCCTCGACTGGTGGCGAGTACGGGTGGTGGACGCCGAGCCTCCAGCAAGTGGGCGCGGCAGTCGTCGCAACGTACACCGCCTTTGCGCTGCGGTTCCTGATGCAGTACACGCTGGCGATGCTGGCGTTCTGGCATGAGCGGGTCGCGGCGGCGGACGCGGTGTTGATGGTGCCCTACACGTTCCTGTCGGGGCTGGTGATCCCGCTGCAGCTGCTGCCCGAGCCTTTGGATCAGTGGGTTTTTTACACGCCGTTCCCATACATGGTCTGGTGGCCCGCGACGCTGCTGGCCGGGGGGGAAGCGGGCTTCCTGCAACCGCTGCTCGTGGTGAGCGGTTGGCTGGTTGGCCTCTACGCGCTCAACCGCTTGGTGTGGTGGCGCGGGCTCAAGCACTACTCGGCGATGGGGGCGTAACCGTGAAGCGCTACACCACCACGCTCGGACGGTTCTGGTCGGCCGCGTTCGCCGCCGAGGCCGAGTACCGCGTCAACTTCACGCTCGCCGCGCTGACCTCTGTCATGGGCACCGCCGGCGCGCTGCTCACCCTCCAGACCCTCTTCTCCACCGGCTACGAGCTCGGCGGCTGGTCCTGGCCCGAAGCCCTGCTCGTGATGGGGCTCTACCTGATCCTCGACGGCACGCAGCAGGCCGTGATGTCGCCCAACCGCTCGGCCCTCTCCGAGCACGTCCGCGAGGGCACCCTCGACTTCATCCTCATCAAGCCCATCGACGCCCAGTTCTACCTCTCCGCCCACCGCCTCTCGCTCTGGGGGTTTCCGGGCCTGCTCCTAGGCTTCGGGCTCACCGCCTACGCCCTGTTCGCCCTCGCCCAGCCCGACTCCCCCGCACCGCTCACCTGGTCCGCCCTCTGGCTCGCGCCGCTCATGGCCTTCGGCCTCGTCTCCCTCTACGCCCTGGGCTACATCCTCGCCACCGTCTCCATCTGGGCCACCAAGCTCGACAACCTCACCTATGCCATGCAGGCCCTGCTCGAGGCCGGCCGGTTCCCCGTCTCCGGCTACCCGTTCGCCTACCGCGTGTTCTTCACGGCCGTGCTCCCCGTCGCGTTCATGACCACCATCCCCGCCGAGGTCGCGCTCGGGCGTGCCGGCTCGGGCATGCTCGTGCTCTGCGTCGGTGTCGCCGTCGTGATGTTCACCGTCGCCCGCCTCTTCTGGCTCTTCGCGCTGCGGTCGTACACCTCCGCCAGCTCCTGAAACAGGCAATGCTGGTATCCGCGAGGCGACGCCTCACCAAACCACCCCACCACGCCCCTACCCCGAGATCACCCGGTACAGCATCGCCGGCCGCGGGTCGGTCGCCGGCTCCGGCAGCCCCGACACATCCCGGTTCAGCAGGCCCAGCACCCCGCGTGCCGCGAGATCGCCGCTGCGTGCCGCACCCTCCATCGTCGCCGGCCATCCCGTCGAGACCCAGTCCCCCGCCAGGAACAGGTTGCTGATGCACAGCCGACCCACCGGCGACACCGCCGGCCGTACACGGTCCACCCCCGGCACCGGCTTGAACGTCGCCCGCTTCTCCTTCACCACCCGCGCATGCACCAGCTCCGCACCCGCCGCCCGACCGACGTCACCCACCAGCACCTCACGCACCTCACGCTCGACCAGCTCTTCGATCTCCCCGGCCGACATCGGCATCAACGCCTCCGCCGCCGAGATCACCGCGTGCAGGTGATGCGTCCCCGCCGTCTGCGACTCTCCGTCCGGCTCCATCCCCTTGTTGAAGATCCACTGCACCGTCTTTTCGCGGATGACCAGGTGCGGCAGCTCCATCACCGCGTCGCCGTTGGGCCCAGGCCGGAAGTACAGGTGCACCCCCACGATCGGGCTCGCCTCCAGCTGATCCAGCCGGCTCAGCCGGGCGTCCGTCTCCTTCGCCGCCTCGTCCGTCATCGCCTCCAACCGATCCCACGGCACGGCCGAGACAAACGCCGGCCCTTCCAGACGCGTGCCGTCGTTGAGCATCGCGGCCGTCACCCGCTTCGCCCCGTGGTCGATCTCCAGCGACTTGCAGACCTTCGGCCTGAGTACCTCGCCGCCCGCCGCCTCGATCACCGGGATCGCCGCGTCGTACAGCTCGACCAGCGGCAGCAGGGACAGCCCCATCTCATAGCTCTGGTCGTTGTAGAGCAGCCCGTCCTGCATGGTCTTGAGGCCGTAGGACGCCGAGGTCTCGTCGGGCAGCGCGTTGCAGGCGCTCACGACGATGGGCTCCCAGAACCGCTTGATCACGTGCTCGGGCTGACCGACCGACCGCAGCCACCCGCCGAACGTCTCGTCCTCCAGCAGCCAACGCCCCCGCCGGCTGACCTGCATCACCGACAGCACCCCGCGGGCGACGTGCCACTTCTCGCTCCAGCTCATGCCCTTGAACCCCAGCAGCGACCGCACCAGGTGCAGCGGGGCCGGCAGATCGTCGCCCCGCAGGACATCGACCCCGCCCTGGCCGTCGGCGAAGTACAGCTCGTGGTACCACTTGACCTGCTTCACAACCTTGAGCCGGCGGTACAGGTCCATCAGGCCAGTGCACGCCCGCAGCAGCACGTGCTGGCAGTTGTCGATCATCTCACCCGTGGCCGGGTCTTCGAACGACCCCGCCCGCCCGCCCAGCCGGGGGCGCGACTCGACCAGCGTCACCGCGATCCCCTCTTCCGCCAGCCGCACCGCCGCGGCGATGCCCGCGACTCCCCCACCAATCACCACAACACGATCACCATTCCCTGATTCAGCCATGGGCTAATCCTACAACGGAGCCCCCCATCACGAACGCCCAACCGAGCGCGCTACCCCCGCGCCAACATCGCCCGCACCCCGACCGACACCTTCCCCCACTTCCCGACCCGTACCCGCCCCCGCAGCACCGCCAACGGGTCCTTTGCGATCCGCTCCAGCAGCAGCCGATACCGCCCCGACATCGCCACGCATGTCGCCCGGCTGTCCGCCTCGAGCCGAGCCTCCAGCCCCGATGACATCTCGAAGCACGACCGGGCCCGCCCGATCTGAAACTGCATCAGCCGAAGCACCCGGTCCCGCTTGGCGGGTTCCATCGCACCGCCCGACCGCAGATCGCGCAGCTCCACGCCGAACCGGCGCAGCTCGTCGCTGGGCAGATAGCACCGCCCCCGACCCGCATCTTCCGCCACGTCCCGGAGGATGTTCGTCAGCTGGAACGCCACCCCCCGGTCCTCCGCCAGCTTCCGCGTCGTCGCCCCGTCCCGGTACCCCCAGATCGCGATGCACACCAGCCCCACCGTCGACGCCACCCGAAAACAGTACTTCCGCAGCGCGTCGAAGTCGTCGTAGGTCTGCCCCTGGAGGTCGTCCCGCTGCCCGTCCAGCATCGCCTCGAGCAGCCCCACCTCGATGCCGTACCGCTGGACCGCCCAACGCAGCGCCGCCCAGCCCTCGCGGAACGGCCCGACCCCTTCCACCATGCCCCCAGAAAGCACCCCCTGCATCTCCTGACGGAACGCCGCCAACGCCCCGAACCGCCCCGCCAGGGTCGTGCCGTCCTCCGCGTCCGCCAGATCGTCGCACGCCCGCATGAACGCGTAGACCGTCATCATCGCCGACCGCTTCGGCTCGGGCATGATCCGCATCCCCCAATAAAAGCTCGTCCCCGCTCGCTTCGTGACCGCCCGGCAATAGGCCACAGATGCCGAAGTCACCCCGTCCATCTCAGCCAGCCCGTCACGTCCGCTACTCATCGACCCATCACCCCCGGAAGCAAGCCCGCACACAACCCCCGGACCCCCAAACCCACCCGCGCCAACCTGCCCAGCCTCGGGCGACGCTCCAGCGTCTTGCCGTACATCCCGTCCACCCGACGCAGCACCGCCTCGCCCCCCAGCGTGAACAACGCCACATCCACCCGAAGCCGCCACCCGCCCTTACCGCTCACCATCCGCCACAAGCCCCGCCCCTCGGCAAACATCGGCCACGTCCGCTCCGCCGCCTCCCGCACTGTCGCTGCGCACCGCTCGCACACCTCCTCCAACTCCCCGCCCTCGCCCCGGACCAGCCTCGGCAATTCCTCGACATCCATCCCGTAACCCGCTGCGATGTCCCGCGGCAAGTACACCCGGTCCCGCTCGAGCAGGTCCCGCCGAACGTCCTGCCAGAAGTTCGTCAGTTGAAGCGCCGTGCACGTCGCGTCGCTCAGCCGAAGCCGTTCCGCGTCGTCGTAACCGAACAGCTTGAGCACCAGCCGACCCACCGGGTTCGCCGACCGCGTGCAGTAGTCCAGCAGCTGCTCCCACGTGTCGTACCGGCTCACGCGCTGGTCCTGCTCAAATGCATCGATCAGGTCCTCAAACGCCTGCCTCGGGAGCCCATACTGCTCAACCTCCGGCCAGAGCGCCACAAACACCGGGTGCTTCGCCCGCCCCTCGAACATCGCGTCCAGCTGGCCCCGCCACCAACGCAGCAACCGTGACGCCTCCGCAACCGACCCCGCCTCGTCGGCCAGGTCGTCCGCCCACCGGCAGAACGCATATACCGCCGCAAACGCCGGCCGGAGCTCGCGCGGCAGCAGCCAAGACGCCACCGTGAAGTTCTCCGTGCTCCCCCGCAAAAACCGCTCCACATACGCCCGCGCCTCCACCAACGGCACCGGCACCGCCCCGGCCTCACCCATCGCCACGGGCCCGTAGACCCCAAGATCCTCCATCACCAAAGACGCCATCCCCACATCGTATGTCCCTCAGCCCTCAACACATCCCATAGGCCCCCTCCGCGTCGCCCGCCCCGGATTTAAACTGATCGTCTCATGTCCGTCCTCCTCCTCGCCCTCGGCGTCGCCGCCGCCTTCCTCCTCGCCTACCACACCTACGGCCGATGGCTCGGCTCACGCATCTTCCAGCTCTCCGCCTCCGCCGTCTGCCCGTCCTACGCCCAGCAAGACAACCAGGACTTCGTCCCCACCCCCAAGTCCGTCGTCTTCGGCCACCACTTCACCTCCATCGCCGGCACCGGCCCGATTGTTGGCCCCGCCATCGCTGTCATCTGGGGCTGGCTCCCCGCCCTGCTCTGGGTCGTCTTCGGCTCGATCTTCATCGGCGCGGTCCACGACTTCGGCGCCCTGGTCGTCTCGCTCCGACACAAGGGCCGAACCGTCGGCGACGTCGCCGGCGACCTGCTCAACAGGCGCGTCCGGCTGTTGTTCCTCTTCGTCCTCTTCCTGGCGTTGACCATCGTCCTGGCGATCTTCGGGCTTGTTATTGCGGCCGTCTTCAAGCTCTACCCCGCCGCGATCTTTCCGTGCGTCGTGCAGATCCCCCTCGCCCTCGCGATCGGGCTTTACCTCCACCGCAAAGGCGTTGGCCTGCTGCTCCCCTCGCTCGTCGCCCTCGCCGTGATGTACCTGACGGTCTTCTTCGGCAACGCCGGCCCCATCGCAGATTTCAACCAGTGGGCCGCCGACCTCCCCCGCATCACGTGGGTCATCCTCCTCCTCGCCTACTCCGCCGTCGCCTCGGTCCTCCCCGTTTGGTCCCTCCTCCAGCCACGTGACTACATCAACTCCCTCCAGCTCCTCACCGCCCTGGCCCTCATCGTCCTCGGCCTCGTCGCCGCCGCCTTCTTCGGCGGTGCCCCACCCGCCCCCGGAATCGAACGCCAACCCCTCAAGCTCGTCGCCCCGATGGTCCGCTTCGACGCCGCCGACGCCCCCCTTATCTTCCCCTTCCTCTTCATCACCATCGCCTGCGGCGCCATCTCCGGCTTCCACTGCCTCGTCTCCTCCGGCACCTCCAGCAAGCAGCTCCAGCACGAACCCCAAGCCCGCTTCGTCGGCTTCGGCGCGATGCTTACCGAAGGATTCCTCGCCACCCTCGTCATCCTCGCCTGCTGCGCGGGCCTCGGTCTCGGCGTCAGTGCCGGCGGTGCAGTGACCAAAATCACGCATGTCACGCAAGGCGCAAACCAATTTGTCCTTGAAACCATGAGGCCTGACGGAGGCATCCGCCTGACAGATATCGACGTCATAAACGATGATGACGTCCTGCTTCCAGGAGACCCGCTGCGTCGCCTTGAAGATGCTGAGATGTCTGCGGGCAGATGGGAAAACGCATTCATCAGTGGTGAAACGGCCTACGCCGAACGCTACAGCTCCTGGTCCTCCGCCGACTCCCTCGGCGCGAAGGTCGCGGCTTTCGTCGACGGCTCCGCCAACTTCCTCGCCGCCATCCAACTCCCCGCGTCGTTCGCCGTCGCGCTCATCGCCGTCCTCGTCGCCTCCTTCGCCGGCACCACGCTCGACACCGCGACCCGCCTCCAACGCTACGTCGTCCAGGAACTCCTGGGCACCTTCGCCCGAAAAACCAACGACGACCTGACGCCCAGCGAGCCGGGGCGTGTCGCCCCGGCCAACCCGCGCCCCCCCTTCCTCACCAACAAATACCTCGCCACCCTTATCGCCGTCACCACCGCCTTCGCCCTTGCCCTCCTCCCCGCCCCCGGCTCCACCTTCTCCTGGTCCGCAGCCGGCGGCGGCGGCCTCATCCTCTGGCCCATGTTCGGCGCCACCAACCAACTCCTCGGCGGCCTCGCCTTCCTCGTCATCGCCTTCTACCTGCTCCGCCGACGCAAGCCCATCTGGTTCATCGTGCCGCCGCTGCTGTTCATGCTCGTCATGCCCGCCTGGGCCCTGCTCATCCAGCTCAATCAATGGTTCGCCAGCGACCAGCCGAACCACGTCCTGATCGCCATCGCGACCGCCACCCTCGCCCTCGAGGCCTGGATGATCGGCGAAGCGGCCCGGCTCTATCTCAAACACCGCCAGCAATTGCGGACATCAACCGCGGATTCCTGACCGATCTCCGCTACCCTATCCGGTCATGCGCTCCGCCCCGCTCCTGCTCGTGATCATCGCCACCGCGATCCTCCCCGCCTGCCGCTCCGGCACCGACGGCGTCGTCTCCACCGCCGCCGACGACGTCCTCCGCCGACCCTCTGCGACCGTCACCGGGGCCTACGTCACCGCGACCGGCCCCGAGGCCGCCTCCGTCGACATCGTCCTCGCCCTGAAAAACCCACAGGCGGTCGAGCTCCCCGTCCGGTTCGGCGACCTCCGCCTCCGCACCGATGCCGGCGCCACCCCCACCATCGAGACCCGCCCCCAGGTCACCATGCCCCCTGGCGGCGTCGCCACCGTCACCCTCCAGGGCGTCGCCAGGCACGACGGCCAAGGCCTCGTCGGCCAACCCCTCAACGTCAACGGCTCGCTCACCTACGAACCCCCCGGCGAGCTCCGCCAGATCCTCACCGACACCGGCGTCCCCCTGCCCACCATCGGCTTTGCCAACACCGTCACCGCCGAGGCAGCCCCAAGCGAAACCCCCTAGCGCGACGCCACCGCATCTTTCAATCTTCTATCTTTCATCTTTTCTTCTTCCATGCTCTCCCTCGAAGACCGCCGCTACCTCATCCCCTTCCGCGCGACGCTGCTGCCGCAGATCTTCTGCGATGTCCTCGTCGTCGGCGAAGGGGCCGCGGGCTGCTCCGCCGCGCTAGCCGCGTCGCAACAAGGCGGCGACGCACTCGACATCATCGTGACCGGCAAGGGCAAAGCCCCCGACACCAACACCTACTGGGCGCAGGGCGGGATCGCGGCCGTCCTCGACGAGGCCGACTCGCTGGAAGAGCACATCGCCGACACCCTCACCGCCGGGGCCGGGCTGTGTGACGAGCCCGCGGTCCGCAAGGCCGTCGCCGAGGGCCCCGACCTGATGCGTCGCCTGATCGACAACGGCCTACGCCTCGACCGCGATGCCGACGGCTCGCTGAAGTTCGGCAAGGAAGGCGGCCACTCCCAGGCCCGCATCGTCCACACCGACGGCGACGCCACCGGCAAATCCCTGTCCCACTCCCTGATCAATCAGGTCGATGCCGCCCCCAACATCCGACGCTTCGAGCAGTGCTTCATCCTCGACCTGATCACCGTCGAGTCCTCGCCCCCCCGCGTCGTCGGTGCCATCACCCACCACCCCAAGTACGGCCTCCAGGTCATCTGGGCCCACGCCACCGTCCTCGCCGCCGGCGGCTGCGGGCAGGTCTACCGCGAATCCACCAACCCCAAGCTCGCCACCGGCGACGGCCTCGCCATGGCCTACCGCGCCGGGGCCCAGCTCATGGACATGGCCTTCGTCCAGTTCCATCCGACCACGCTCTACGTCGCCGGCGCCTCCCGCTCCCTCATCACCGAGGCCGTCCGCGGTGAGGGCGCGCACCTGGTCGACCGCGACGGCTATCGCTTCATGCCCGACTACGACGACCGGGCCGAGCTCGCACCCCGCGATATCGTCTCCCGCTCCATCCTCCACCAGATGGCAAAGACCGGGCACTCCCACGTCTTCCTCGACGTCCGCCCCCTCGGCATCGACACCTTCAACCAGCGCTTCCCAGGCATCGCCAAGCTCCTCCACAACTTCGACATCGACCCCGCGAAGTCCCCCATCCCCGTCCATCCCTCCGCCCACTACATGGTCGGCGGGATCGCCACCGACCTCGACGGGCGCACCAACCTGCCCGGCCTGTACGCCGCCGGTGAGGCCGCCGCCACCGGGCTCCACGGCGCCAACCGCCTCGCCTCCAACTCGCTCCTCGAGGGCTTGGTCTTCGGCGACGCCGCCGGCCGAGCCGCCCTCGAAGCCGTCGAAGCCAACGGCAACGGATCTGGCCGACGCGCCCTGAAAATCATCTCCGACATCCGGCCCTCCGACCGCTCCGAGCTCGACCTCGGCGACGTCCGCTCGTCCCTCCGGTCCGTCATGTGGCGGCACGTCAGCATCGAACGCGAGGGCACCCACCTCGCCGAGGTCCAAGAGATGTTCGCCTTCTGGGCCCGCTACACCCTCGACAAGATCTTCGACGAAGCCCCCGGTTGGGAAGTCCAGAACCTCCTCACCGTCGGCTCCCTCATCACCCGCTCCGCCAACTGGCGCCAAGAGTCCCGCGGCACCCACTTCCGCCTCGACCACCCCACCCCCCGCGACGAGTTCCACCTCCACGACCTGATCACCCGCGGGCAAGCCGAGCCTTCGACCCGTCCTGTCTTAGATACGGTTTCTGCGGGTTCGGTTTAACCACAGAGGTGCAGAGGCACAGAGAAGACACAACGCATCAGGCCTTCTCTGTGCCTCGGTGTCTCTGTGGTTAGTTCACCACCGAAACCAACACGTCCAACCCCCGCTCCAGCGTGTCTTCATCACACGCGTAGCTGATCCGGAAGTGCGTGTCACGCTGCGAGAACACGCCGCCGCCGATACAGATGACGTTCCGCTCGATCAGCGATTCGGTGAACTGCGTGCCGGTCATCCCCAGGTGCTCCGGCACCTTCGGGAAGGCGTAAAACGCGCCGCCCGGTGCCGTCAGCTCGTACAACCCCGACAGCCGTTCGACGACGCGGTCCCGCCGGGCCCGGTACTCGGCGACATACCCCGACACGTCGGCGTCCATCGCGACGACCCCCGCCGACTGCGCCGTCGAGGGCGCACACACAAAGCTGTACTGCTGCAGCTTCGTCATCTGCTCCAGCACCGCCCTCGGCCCGAACGCATAACCGAGCCGCCAGCCCGTCATCGCGTACGTCTTGGAAAACCCCCGCAACACCACCGCGTGCCGCGTCGTCCGCAGCGGGCTCGGCAGCTCCCCCTCGTCGAACGTGAACAGGTCGTAGATCTCGTCGCTGCAGAGCAGCACGCCCCGTTCGGTACACAACGCCGAGAGCGCATCGATCTCGCCCTGTGTCGACACCACCCCCGTCGGGTTGCCCGGCGAATTCAACAACAACAGCTTCGTCCGCTCCGTGATCAACGGCTCGACCCGCTCGGCCGTCAGCCGGAAGTCCGGGTAGGTATCGACATACACCGGCGTCGCCCCGCTCAGCGTCACCAGGTGCTTGTACATCACAAAAAACGGGTCGGGGATCAGCACCTCGTCGCCCGGCTGCAGCACCGACAGCATCAACAGCATCAGCCCACCCGACACTCCTGACGTGATCAGTAGCCCCGTGTCCTCGGGCCACCCACGCACCCCACCCGCTCCCCCGCCCGACGCCACCAGCGTCTCGGGGTACCCCGTCATCAGCTCCGCCATCACCCGCTCGCGGAGCTCGCCTAAGCCTTGCGTGGGCGTGTACCGGTTCATCCCCCGCCCGATCGCCGCCTGGGCCTCGGCCTTCACCGCCTCGGGCACATCGAAGTGCGGCAGCCCGATCGACAGATTGATCGGGTCTTCCAGCGACGCCGCCAGGTCGAACGCCCGGCGCACCCCGGACGCATCAATGCCCAGCACCCTATCCGTGAGCAGACTGTCGAAATCCATCGCCAAAGCGTGCCCTTTAGCCCCGGGCTCTGCCCGGGGACACGTGGCGCACCGGATGCAGAGGCTTCAATCCACCACCGACCGCCGCCGCATCACGACTCGTCGGACGCCGACTTCTTCTTGGTCTTGCCGGTAACGATCTTGAGGTTGCCGACCTTGGGCAGGCCCAGCGGGCTGTCGCTCTCGCCGTCGAACTGTTCTTTGTCCTTGAGCTTGGCGATCCGCTCGGCACGGGTCAGGACGTTGCGATGGCTCGCGAGGCCGCCGGAGGATTTGAGGGAGGAATCGATGCTCATGGGGAAGTCTCTTGGTTCGGATTAGTCGTGGGAGCGGGAGGTAAGTGGGGCGGGTGGGGATGGGCCTCATTGGCCCTCGTGCTTGTCCCAGTACATGCTGCCGAGGTTGTCGCCGCCGCCGTTGTGCTCGCGCCAGAGCACGCCGATGGCCCGCATGTTGTTCCGGATGCGGTCGGGCAGCTCGCCCTGGCGGATCTCCTCAGCCGTCAGGCCGTGTTCGGTGATCCAGACGAGGAATCGAGAAGTATCGAGCTTTTCGGCAAAGGTTTCAACCCCCCGCTCCCCGAAAAACGCCTGGAGCTGCCTCGCCTCGCCCTCCGGCATCGGGGGCAGCCGCAGGTAATTCAGCCCCGCCCGACGCGGGTCCTCCGCCCGGCGCTGCTCCTCCACCACCACCGCCATCTCCTGTTCCCGCTCCGCCTCGATCCGCTCGGTCGCCTCTTCCGCCCCCGAGCCCGCCCCCAGGCGGTACGCCCCGACGACCAGGATCAGCACCACCAGGGCCACCAACCCAGCCACCCACCGTGGCACGCTCAGGTCCAGCGGAGCCGTGAACACCCCCAGCCAACTGCCCTCGGCCCCCTCCGTCCGGCGTTGAAACCCCCGCCGCACCGCCCGCGGACGGACCGCTTCACGCGCGTCGGTCGGCTTGGACCGGCGCATGATCTCGTACGGCGGGATCTCGCGTCGCGGGCTCACTGCTTACCAGTATCGCCGCACCCGCCCTCATGCCGCCAATCCACCCCCCCAGCCTCCGAGCTCACCCCCCAGGCCCCGCCCCGCGCACCCCGATCGCGCTCGCCACCGCGTGCGTCGAGATGTGGCTCAGGCTCAGCCACCACGAATCAATCCCCAAGCCTCCCGCCACCTCGAGACACCGCCCGTGCAGCGACACCGTCGGCTGCCCGCTCGCCAGCTTCACCACCTCGGCGTCCGTCCACGCGATCCCCCCGCTCCAGCCCGTCCCCAAGACCTTCAGGATCGCCTCCTTCGCCGCGAACCGCCCGGCGTAGTGCTCCAGCCGACGCTTCGGGTTCTTCTCGCAATACGCCCGCTCGGCCTCCGTAAACACCCGGCTCAGGAACCGCGCCTCGTGCTGCCCCAGCAGCCGCGCCACCCGATCCGTCTCCACGATGTCCACCCCGTGTCCGATGATCTGCATCTGCCCATTTAACCAAATCTCAAACACCCGCTGACGACCCCCGGATTTAGTAGCCGCGACGCGACGCGTCGCAGGCCGATCCGTGATCACGCTCCTATCATCCTCAACCATGGACGACGCCCTCACGCCCATCATCGAGAAGCTCGACGCCGGCCAGCGCCTCGACGCCGACGACGGCCTCACCCTCCTCCAGACCCCCGACATCTTCACCCTCGGCGAGCTCGCCTCACGCGCCCGCCACGACCGTCACGGCAAGTCGACCTTCTACAACGTCAACCGACACTGCAACTACTCCAACCTCTGCATCCTCTCCTGCAAGTTCTGTGAGTTCCACCGCAAGCCCAACGAGGACGGTGCCTACCTCTACACCATCGACCAGGTCGTCGAACAGGCCCACCAGGCCGTCGCCACCGGGGCCACCGAGATGCACGTCGTCGGCGGCCTGCACCCCAAGCTCCCGTTCGACTACTACACCGACCTGCTCTCAGCCCTCCGCGAAGAGTGCCCCCGCCTGCACATCAAAGCCTTCACCGCCGTCGAGCTGGTCCACCTGACCCGCAAGGCCAAGCTCCACCGCGACCCAGACGGCATCCGCATCACCCTCCAACGCCTGATCGACGCCGGTCTCGGCTCACTCCCCGGCGGTGGCGCCGAGGTCTTCGACGACCGCGTCCACGACGAGGCCTTCCGCGGCAAGATCAGCGGCCGAGAGTGGATCGAAGTCCACCGCACCGCCCACGAGCTCGGGCTCATGTCTAACGCCACCATGCTCTACGGCCACGTCGAGGCCCTGCCCGAACGCATCAACCACTTCCTCACGCTCCGCGACGCCCAAGACGAAGCCATCAACAACAACCACAAAGGCCGCTTCCAGACCATCATCCCCCTGCCCTTCTTCCCCGACGGCTCCGCCCTCCAGCACCTCCCCGGGCCCACCGGCCTCGACAACCTCCGCATGCTCGCCACCGCCCGCCTCATGCTCGACAACTTCGAACACGTGAAGTGCTTCTGGATCATGCAGACGCTCCCCATGGCCGGCGTCTCCCTCGACTTCGGCGTCGACGACGTCGACGGCACCGTCGTCTGGTACGACATCACCAAGGTCGGCGGCGCCGACAACCACCAGGAGGTCACCGTCACCGACCTCCGCCGCACCATCACCGACGCCGGCTATACCCCCGTCGAACGCGACACCCTCTACCGCCCCGTCATCCGCAACGGCGCCGACTGGCACGTCAAAGAAGCGCCAGACGACACGCCGGCCAATTCAAGTTTGCTTGCATCTGCTTGATGCAAAGCTGCATTTGATATTCTGAATTATGACAGCTCGTCGCGTCCTCACCATCGCTGCGATCGTGGTTTTTGCCGGTCTATCTTGGTTGGGTTACAACCTCTATCACTTCGCCTATACGACCGTCCCGAACGCATACGCCATGTGGGCGGCAGGGGATGTACTCGCGGAATATCTCCGGCAATACGATGACCAGTGGCCGGAATCCTGGGAAGACCTCCGTCCGGTCTACCAAAACGTCAGGCCTTCCAGCGATCCGTCTGCAGGATTCGAAGACCTGAAATCACGGGTCGCGGTGCGATGGGATGTCGATGTCGAAGCCATCCGCCAGCTGCCCGAACCGCCCCGTGACCTCGTGGTCCTCCAAGACGGTGGGAGCGAGCACTGGTCCGGCGCCGAACCAAACGAAATGATCTACCGCTATCTGCAAAGCCCACCCAGCGAAACTCAGCCGAGTACAGCAGCCGCTATGGAGTAGCCCACCTCAGCTTCTACCCCTCCCCCGTTTAGCGGGGGCATTTATGCCCCCTGCATCACGACTACCCCGCCTACAGTCCTCATCTCACTAACTCACGAGGACTCCCCATGTCAGACAACCCAAGCAAAGTCGCCATCGTCACCGGCGCCTCCTCCGGCGTCGGCCGCGACACGGCCACGCTCCTCGCCGAGTCCGGCTTCGCCGTCGCCCTCGCCGCACGCTCCGCCGACAAGCTCCACGAGACCGCTGACTTCATCCGTGAAGAGGTCGACCCCAACGCCCAGCTCGCCGTCATCCCTACCGACGTCGCCGACCCCGACGCCTGCCAGGCCCTGATCGACAAGACCGTCGAAGCCTTCGGCCGGCTCGACGCGCTGGCCAACGTCGCCGGCTACGCCCCCCTCCAGCCGATCCCCCGCATCGACGCCCAGACCCTCCAGAAATCGACCGAGGTCAACCTCTACTCCGTCGTCTACACCACCCGCGCCGCCTGGCCCATCTTCAAGCAGCAGAAGTCCGGCGCGATCTGCAACGTCTCTTCCATGGCCGCC
>JBCDIM010000063.1:0-20435 GCA_038749105.1 Planctomycetota bacterium | reverse complement strand
GGACGACCCAGGTGGGAGCACAAGATGGTCTTGGCTCCAGCCTGGTTGAGGTACTCGATGGTGGGGACGGCGGCGCGGATGCGCGTATCGTCGGTCACTTTGAGCGAGCCATCGCTCTGCTCGTCGAGCGGCACGTGGAAGTCCACGCGTACGAGGACGCGCTTTCCGGCGAGGTCCAGATCCTGGACGGTCTGCTTAGGTGAAAAAGCCCGCGTGCTGCTTCTTACCGGATGAAGCACGACGGGCGGAGAACAAGACCATGAAGAATACACCTCATCAATCGAAAAGTCACGCGGCCGCCGAGCCTTCGGGTACCGAAGGCGAACGGCCGACCCCAGCCCCCCCCTTGGTAACACGGGGGGCAAAGTTACAGGCAGCAGTTGGGATCGACTGGTGCCGATTCACCATCCCCCGCCCCCTTCTCGAAGAGGCTCGATCCCGGATGGCAAAGTGCCTCGGCCCTGGCATTGAGGCAAAGGGCATTTACTCATACCAGGAACGGTTGAAGTTCACGGCCGGGGCCTTCCTCGCTTTTTCTGATGAGAGCCGACCGGAATGCTGTATCGAGCTCCCAGGCGAAGCATGCCGGGCGTTTGGGCATGCTGGTGTGTTGAAGTGGTTCGCCTGGATTACCGAAATTGGCGGCAGATGCACGCGAGTCGATATTCGCCTGGATTTCAAGGGTAATCGGGTTGGCCTGATCGACGCAGTTCGCCAGTCATGCGAGAGGCGAGAGCTCTGCCGATGCCGGACCTGGGAGCCACGGGAGCCCCGGACGAATGAAGGTGAGCGTCAGGGGTATTCGGTGAACCTCGGGAAGCGCAGCAAGAATGGATCGGGGCGATATGTTCGGGTATACGACAAGGGCCTCGAGTCAGAGAAGGCAGCAGAGGGCGAGTGGGAACGCTGGGAGGTGGAGTTCACCGGCGACGTAGCCATCCAGGTGATGCATCGCCTTGCAGAGTCGCCGGCCTGGGAGGAGGACGCGTTGTCGTTGGCGTTGGGTGCGGTGGAGTTCCGCGAGCATACGGGCTCGCGCAGCCTCAAACGCCGTCCTCTGGCATCCTGGTGGGAGCTGCTTCTGGGGAGGATCAAGGCGGTGACAGTCCGGGAGAAGCGAGAACGATCGACGCTGGTGAAGTGGGGCAGCTGGTACCGACGTTGCGTGATGCCCACGATCGACACGATGGCCGAGCATGCCGGCATGGTTCGAGAGGCGGTCGTGGAGTACTTCACTGGTCACGAGCGATTCGCCAAACGCCTGGAGCACGCCCCACCTGTAGTGTTCGAGCTGCTCGATGAGTTGATGGCAGTCTCTCAGCCGACCCATCCTTGACCCCCGGTCTGTCTACGCAGACCAAGCTCACCGCCCAACTCGCGGTGGGCTGCCCGGTGAAGGCTCGCCGTGCTCTGCACGGCAGCCGCACCGGGCCACCGTGAAGGCGAGGCTTGGGAAGAAGGGGCTTGACAATGCAATACGGTGTCTTACAATCGCCACACAATGGCTAAAGTTTCGATAACAGTTCGCCTGGAACAAGAGCTCATTGATGAGGTCGATGCCTTTGCGTCCATGACAGGGATGACGCGTACGGATGTCGTCGAGAAGTCTCTTGTCGCTGGCCTGAAAGAAGGAAAAGCATTCGCTAAGAAGTTGGAGCATCCCGTGATGCGTGGCGTGCTTGAGGCGGTGCTAGCGCTGAACCCATCGGTTTCTGTGGAGGATAAAGAACAGCTTCGCAGGATTAAGGACAACATCAAGAAGTCGGCAGGCGAGGAGAAGCGCCGCAAAGGCGGAGATAGCGGGAAGGTGGCACCGGCATGATGGATATCGATAAGCCCATCCTGACGACACGGGAGGCGTGTCAGCTGATCGAGGTGAGTGAGCACACGCTGAAGGACTGGGTGGACGCGGGGTACATCCGGCGTTTCAAGGTCGGCCAAGTGGTCCGATACATGCGGCGGCAGCTGTTGGAAGACCTCGAAGCATTAGCGGTGAGGGTGGAGGCGACCTGATGGCGACGCTGCTGCAACCGGTGAATGGCCGATGGGCGGTGCAGGTCAAGGTGGTCAGCGGCAAGCGCCACACGATCCGCTTGGGCAAGGTGACGGAGCGGCAGGCGGGGACGATCAAGGATCACATCGAGGGGCTTGCCGTCTCGGGGATCAGCGGCATGCCGCCTTCACGTTCTACCGCGGCTTGGGTGGCCGAGCTCGGGGATGTTCTTCATGCACGCTTAGCCAAGGCAGGCCTCGTGCCGGAGCGGAAGAAGTCCACGCTGGGTGAGTTCGTGGAGGGCTGGCTCGCCAACCCGCCCGGCAGCATCGTGGAGGCGACGCGTAAGAAACACCGCAGCGCCAGCAAGCACCTGGTCGAGTTCTTCGGCCCCGATCGTGACCTCCGCAGCATCACAGCTGGCGATGCTGAGCGGTGGTTCACCTGGATGCGTGGTGAGCGGGGGCTCGCCGAGGACACCGCCCGGAAGTCGGTGGGGATCGCCCGTCAGATCTTCAAGTCGGCCGAGAAGGACGGGCTGATCGATCGTGACGCCAAGCCCCTGGCCGACCTTCCCGGCACCACACGCGGCAACCGTGACCGTATGGCGTTCATCACGAAGGACCAGACTGCGGCGGTGCTGGAGGCCTGCTCCGATGGTGATTGGCGTCTGCTGGTTTGCCTCGCCCGTTACGGCGGGCTGCGGGTGTGTTCCGAGACGGATGTGCTGCGGTGGTCGGATATCGACTGGGAAGCGGGGTACTTCACCGTTCACGCCTCGAAGACCCGCAAGTCCACCGGCGGTGGCGTCCGTAAGGTCCCGATCTTCGAGGAGCTCTACCACGAACTCCTGGCCGGATGGGAGCGGGCCGAGCCAGGCACGGAGTACGTGATTGAAGACCGCCACCGCGGCAACAAGAACCTGGGCACGCATTTCAAGCGGATCATCGAACGAGCCGGCATGACGCCCTGGCCCAAGCCCTGGCAGAACCTACGGGCAAGTCGGGCAACCGAAGTGGAGGCGCGTTGGGGCGGCTTCAAGGAGTCGCAGTGGATCGGGCACTCGCCCCTGGTGGCGCGTCGCCACTACCTCCAGATCACCGAGGAAGACTACCGCCAGGCCGCGGCCGGGGAGCTGCAAAATCCGGTGCAGCATCTGCACGCAGACGGCGGTGAGCCACGGCAAACGGGCGAAGTGGGGGCAAAAGAAAACCCCGCTGGGATGGCCGTAAGCGGCGATCTGCGGGGTTCTTCGGTGGGATGCGGCGGTTTGCCGTTACCCGAATATGGGCCGTACAGGACTTGAACCTGTGACCTCGTCGATGTCAACGACGCGCGCTAGCCAGCTGCGCCAACGGCCCCTCATTCACGAACAAGTCGGGGCACGCCCCGCTCACGCTGGCTCAAATTGCCGGTGCGAGCCCGTTCGCTGAGTCGCAGAGATTAGCAAAGCCCGTCGAAGCTGTCGAACCCGTCTGAGCGATTTTGTCACACCCCGTCTTGAACGGACAGGAGCTCATAACCGCCCTGTCACTGCGACCGTGATTCCAGGTAGAGATGCAGGATACGCCCTAGCCACATCACCGCCTCGGAGGCATCCAGCGGCTGGTGTCAGGATTGACGACTTTCTCTGATACCACCCCCGCCAGCCTAACTCTCGAATTCAACACCCTCAGGTCTGCAGCATCATGCTGCAAGAAGACACAGCACACGCACACCCAGATGCCGCCATGCAATGACTGCTCACCAGTCGGGCACGATACGATTCTTATCGCAGCACCCCATACTCAGCTCAAGCTCGCCACCTAGCAACTGAAACCAGCGGACTGCTATCGAGAACCCACACGGTTAGCGGGATAGCCAAAAATCAGACTAGGAACAAAACGGAAGATTTCTGTGCCGCCATAGCCTTTGATCGCATCGAACACTAACTAGCTTACGCCAGACCCAATTAATCAAAAAACGATAAATATTATAAAATGTATCTGGATTCACATCAAAAAGACCCATTTCAATCGATCTCATGGCCGAAAAAATGACGCCAAATCATACAGAATTGAACAAATCATTACTATTTCGTTTTTTTGATTACCTTGACGGGAGTGAATCAAACAAACGATAATCATCCATGAGCACGATTTCATTGTTGTCACCTGTTTCTTGGCCTGCCGCATGACCCATCACCGCTCAACACCTGCCGTTCTGTCGCAACGCGGCTTCGGGTTGATCGAGCTGCTGGTTGTGATCTCAATCATCGCTCTCTTCCTGGGACTCGGTTTCGCTGCATTCAGTTATGTCCGTAGCCAGGCCGACCAAGAAACTGCCTACGCCCTGCTCACCCAGGCCCTCAACGCGGAGACCGAGTACAAGGCCCAGACCGGCCGAGTCATGGTCGATAACGAGGCCGATCTCCAGACCCTGCTCGGTACCACCGCCCAGGTCAACGCCCCCGGTGCCACCGGCACCGCCCTCATCAGCAATATGAGCAACCCGTCCAGCGAGGTCTTCGTCTGGCAGGCCCTCTCCCTCCCCGCCGCCGCCAGCATGCTCCGCGCCGCCGCCGGCGAGAACGGCCTCGACGACACCGACAATGACGGCTTCCTCGAGCTCATCGATCCCTGGGGCAACCCCGTCGAGTTCCGCACCCAAAACCCCGACACCTTCGGCACCCGCGACAACCAGTTCCCCAACCACGGCGCCCCGTTCCTGATCTCCAACGGCCCCGACGGCCTCCCAGGCACCTACTCGACCGCCGGTGAACCCGATGACGAAGCAAGTGACAATGTCGTGAGCTTCGAACTCAAGTAGCCCCGCCCAGCCGATTCGCCCGCTCCCAAGTCCTCCGATGTCCACCAAGCCGACCATCATCCCGAGATTCACCGGTGGCCCTCAGCCGCACCGCCAGACGGCCGTGCGTCCCGCCTTCACCATCGTCGAGCTCCTGGCCGTCATCTTCATCATCACGATTGTGCTGGGCATCACCTTCCCCGTCATCTCCGCCTTCCGCGACTCCAGCAAGACCGCCTCCGGTGTCACCACCGTCTCCACCGCCGTCGATGTCGCCCGGGCGTATGCCACCAACAGAATCCAGGCCGATCTGCGCGATGCCGCCACACCGATCACCGACGCCACGTTCTCGGGCACCGCCGCCCTGTTCACGCCCGCCGGGCAGGTCCGACTCGTCGAGAACGACCAACTCGCCGTGGATCAGTTCGGTGCGAATGTCGAAACCGGCACCTTCGAGGCTTATGCCGACATCCCCAATCTCGACTTCGTCACGCTCACATCTGGCACCGGCATTGTTGGCGTCCAGCGTTTCGCCGGTGGCACCACCGTCAACAACCTCGCGCTTTTGCCCCCACCTTTTGCGATCGCCTTCAACGAAGAAGGCGTGATGATCACCGAACCCAATACGATCGTCTACGACAGCGATGGTGACCAGGTCTACAACACCGGTATTCAGCGGGTCAGCCTGGGCAGCTATACCCCCGCCGACTGGGACCGTGACGCCCAAGACGTCCAAACCCTGCCTAACGGCGACATCAAGCGTGAACTCCCCTTCGAACTCATCGAGGTCGTGACCGCCGTGATCGTCTTCGATCTCGACGCCTTCTACGACGAGTTCGGCCGAGGCGCGTGGAGCCCCACTGACACCGCCACCGGCCCTAGCGGCCTGACCCGCAACCAGTGGATCCGCGACAACGGCCGCCCCCTCATCTTCAGCCGCACCACCGGCGTCGCCTTCCAGGACGAGGGCGACGGCAACTAACCCACCCCACCCACCCGCATGACTCGCTTCTTCCAACGAATCCCGCTCACCCAGCCCGCGTCGCTCCGCTGCTACTCGCCGTCTGCACCTGCAACCTACAACCTACAACCTACAACCTCTCCCCCCGGCTTCACCACCCTCGAAGTGCTCGTCGCCCTGGGCATCTTCGCCTTCGGCTTCCTCGCTATCGCCGCCATCTTCCCCGTCGGCCTGCTCATGCAGAAGCAGACCACCAATGACATCCTCGCGGTACATGTTGCCGAAAGTGGGACCGCCATCGTGCAGGCTTTTGGTCTAACGAATTCTGACGTGGTTGATTACTTCACACCTGGCCCCGACGGGCTCGCACCCAACCAGATGCCCGCCTATCCAGGTCCGTTTACCACTTTCACAGGCTCGGTTGTTGAAAACCGTGTTAAAGCACTGAGATTCGTTGATCCTGTGGACACTACCCAAGAGTTGATCGACCGTTACTCGATTCGAGACCGTAGTGCGCCCACGACAACGCAGACAATCGCGGATCGAGAGTTCTTCTGGGTCCCGTTAATGCGAGACGTTGATGGAGAGGCAGCACCACCTAGCGGCAAAACCACAAACCAAGTGATCGTATATCTCTGCGTATTGCAGCGAGAGTCTGGGGTCATCTATACCAAAACGACGGAGTGGGCGGACAGCACAATCGGTGATCCGACGATCCCCGGACTTGTCCGAGCCGATGTAACACCCACCACAGCTACCTCTAACACTGTCACCAACGTCACTAACGCGCAAATCACATTCTCCGACGATACCGGCTTAGTCGCTGGCGATCTCATACTCGATAGCGAGGGGATCCAATACACCGTGCTGGTTTCCGCGAACAACGGCCGAGAGCTTACGCTGAGTTCATTTGTCGGTAGCCAGCCTGAATGGTTCTGGTATGCCCCCGCCGGCACCAGTACCAGCGGCAGCCCCTTGGTCCGCATCAAGCAGTTTGTCTTCGAGCTCACTCCGTAGTGACACCGAGTTAAGCCCCGTGAAACGCCACCCCCGCCAATCCGCCTTCACCATCATTGAGCTAGTCGTCGCCATCGGCCTGACGTCGGTCCTGCTGTTCCTGGTCTCCCGCATCTTCTTCGAGACCCAGCAGGTCCTGACCTTCGGCATCAAGACCTCCAACGCGCTGGCCCACGCCCGTGCCATCGGCACCCAACTCAAGACCGATGCCGACGCCATGCTCGGCCCCAGCAATGCAGCCGGCTCTGAGCGCGGCTTCCTTGTAATTCTCAACGGAACCACCAACGCTATCGTCAAGCAGCCCGACGGGACTGAGGTCATCGAGACGATCCGCACTGATCAACTCGTATTTCTTCGCGGCGGTGGGACCAGTGCAGCGATGTTCTCGCTCACGCCACGCAGGGACAGCAGCCTTGCCAGTGACTTCTCATCGCCAAACGCGAAAGTGTGGTACGGGCATCCGCGTCGAGCCAACACTGATGGCACTGCGGGCGGCGGGCTGGGCACTGGGCTCGATACCTTCGCCAATGACTGGGTTCTGGGCCGGCAGGCTCTGCTGATGGCTCCAGCCGATACCGCAACAACCCCACAAAACGTTGTGACCGCGGGTGCGATCTATCTCAACGACGCGGGCTTGTCGGGGATCAACGCGATCTTGAACAACGCCGGGGGCTACCCCGACGGTCCGACGCAGACCGCAGACTTCGGCTTCTCTGACATGACCAACCTCAACCTGCCCGACCTGGCGAACAACCTCGCCCTGCCGGCGGCAACGGACGCGGATTACCTGATCCAGACTTATGCGACACGGCCGTTACGCGTCCAGACCCAGATCGATACGGACGTCGCCAGCTTCGCCGCTTGGCAGTCCGCCCAGACGCACCCCTACCTTGCTGCTCACATCAGCGACTTCATCGTCGAGTTTGCTGCCGACTTCGACTTCGATGGTGAGATAGACACCACCGACGACAAAGGCACCAGTGACACCACCGACGACGACAACACCGGCGGAGTCGGCGACCCGATCTTCTGGGTTTCGGGCCTCAATGCCGGCCAGGTGGTTCCCAGTATTGACCCCGCGGGATCGCCCGCATGGGATGCCAAAGTCGCGGTAGCCGATCTTGCCAGCGCCGCATTCGGTGATCCGGGCACACTTCATGCTTTCGTTTTTCGCGTTGACGACGATGCGGCGTTTACAACGGCGGGCACGCCTTACTCCAGATGGCCCGCGCTGATCCGCATCCGCTACCGCATCCACGACCCGCAGGGCCGACTGAGCAGCTTCGATGATGCCAGCGGAGGACCGATCTCCGGCCGGTTCTTCGAGCACATCCTCGTCGTCCCCCGCCCGTAACCCCACCCCCGCCTCGCACCCACTCCCCCCCTGCCCCCCCCGCACTCCACGCCCCGCGACCCCCGGTGACGCCCATGCAAGACCTACGCCCCACGCCCGACGCCCGACGCCCCCGCCGCCAACGGCTGCGCACCCGGCACTCCGGCTCGGCCATCATCCTCGTGGTCATCTCCGTGATCCTCCTCGCGCTGCTCGGCGCGACCTACCTCCAGATCACCCGGTTCGAACGCCTGGCGAACCCCGAGCAGGGCAACATCGAGATCGTCTTCCAGTCCATCCTCACCAAGGCCGCGACCACCCTCGGGGAAGACATCGTCCAGACCAATGACCTGGCTTTCGATCCCGGCGACGGCATCGAGCCGTACGACTACGACCACGTCCGCAGCACGGGGATTACGACTCAGACCGTCCTCGCCGCAGACCATGGGGGGACGTTCAATCCCAGCGCCCTGATCGAAGTCGACGACGACCCTTGGCTCGGGTCGGCGTTCCTCACCGGTGGGCTCTACCGCAACATCACCAACCTCTGCGGCTACTTCATCGACCTCGACGCCAACGGCGGGCTGCCGGACAACCTCAATTACGCCCGTGCCCAGCAGGCCGACATCACCCCTCAGGTCATCGACGGGACCACCGCTGTCGCCGTGACGAGCCAGTTCGCCGACACCGACGACGACGGGCTCGCCGACGCCCGCTGGGCCTGGCCCCCCATCTTCGAGGTCGGCGGCATCCGGTACGTCTTCGCCATCCGCATCGTCGATCTCTCCGCCCGGGTCAACCTCAACACCGCGTCGATCCAACTCGACACCACGCCCGCCAGCGGGGCGTACGGGCGGACCACCAATGCAGCGGAGACCCCCCGCGGCACGAACCCCAGCGAGCTGAGCCTGGGCGGGTTCGTCTACGACAGCTTCTCGGGAACGCTCGCCACGCAGCGGCAGTTCGCGGACGACGCCGAGTCCATCATCGAGGCCCGCTACGGCCTGGGGGGCACCTTCCCCCGCCCGTATCTCACCGAGCCGACCATCAACCAGTACGACCGCCTGGCCTACTGGGAGAACGGCGGCTCTCGGCTCCGGGCCGACGGCGGGCTCACGCCACCGGCCAACCTCAGTGCACAGGCGATCACCTACGTACCCTTTCCGCTTCTGGACACGGCCGAACTGCTGACGCGCAACGGGCTCAGCGACGGGGCGGCGAGCAGCAGCATCGAATCCGCCGACGAGGGCGGCGGCACCCCCGACGACCTGCTGCGGACGACCATCGACGAGAGTGGCACCACCGGCGACGCCTATGGCGCCGCCCCCGGCGATTTCTTCACCACCGAGGCCCGCAAGTGGCTCACCACGCACTCGGGCGTCGGCGACTTCGCCATGCCGACCCCCACCGGTACGGCCCTCGACACACAGCTCAACGTCAACGGCTCGACCGCGGCCCAGATCGCCGCCAACCTCGCCGACCTCGGCTACACCCCCGATGCAGGCACCAACGACGCCGCCTTCGCCAACCACCTCGCCGCATCGATCAAAGACTTCGCCGACACCGACAACCGGCCCACGCTCGTCGATACCCAGTACGGGTTTGAACCGCTGCCGATGATCACAGAGGTCTACCTGCAGGTGCCCTACCTGTTGGGCACGCCAACGCCCAACGCGGGCGGCGGGCAGGACGTCCCCATCTCGCGGACCAACGCGGGCGACATCGGCTACGCCATCGAGATCGGCAACCCCTTCAGCTTCCCCATCCCGCTCGAGAACGTCACGCTGAACCTGGGCGGGAACCCGGTGGGCACGCTCGACACGCTGACCGGCGCGCCGGCCGAGCTGTTGCCGGGTGAGTCCCTCGTGATCAAGGGTCCTAACGGCGCGTTCAACGCACCCGGCCCCGACCCGGATGTCACCACGACGAACGCGACCGAAATCAGCCTCAACGAAAGCTTCCCGGATGGCGGGACCGAGGTCACGCTCGAGGTCGCAACACAGACCGGCGGCAGCGTGGTCTACCACCGGTTCTCGACGCCCTCGATCATCCAGAGTGAGACCATCGTGGACTGGATCGGCGACGGCACCAACGGCAACGCCGCACCCGCGGCGGGGCAAGTCCATCACCGCGTGTTCCGACGTTATGGCTACTTCACAGGTCTGGACCTGCTGCGTGTCGGGTCGGGCACCAACACCGAGCTACCGGCTGAAGACGACGCGGAACCCTTCCAGAACTACCTGTTCTACGACGGCGCCGCCTCGGAACTGGGTGAGGCCAAGCAGACCCCACCGGCCGGCAACTTCGTCGATGGCGCAGCCCCCGAGCAGGTCATCGTCCGCGACGAGGAGGGGATCGACTACATCGCCGACATCGCGTTGGTGATGGGTGTCGGGCCGACGACGACGCTGACCCTGCCCGAGGTTTGGCAAGACCAGACGAGCCTCGCGGACCACCGGCTGCCCGACCCCGCGGACACGGCCACTCTCGCCGGTCCCATTCTCGGCAGTGCCGAAGATGCCTACCAGGTGAACTTCTCCACGCTGGCGATGGCCCGGCTCTCCACCATCTCGCCCCGCAACGACGGGGTCGACAATGACGATTCGAACACTGCCGATGACGACAGCGAGAACTTCATCGGCGGCAAGATCAATATCAACACCGCCCCCGGCTTCCTCATTGAGAGCACCCTGCCGATCCCCGACGGGGGGCTGCGAACGGATATCGCCGACGCCATCCTGGAGATGCGGGACTACGACGCCACCGTCGATCCGCTGCCCGCCGGACGCACCCGCACGAACCCCGGGCTGGCGTACATCGGTGAGCTGTTCGCCCGCGCGGAGCTCAACCCGTTTGGTGGCGACGGCACTGACAACCTGACCTGGCCCGGCCTGACCAACATGCAGCTGGACTGGAACACCCGCGACGCCAACGGCGACGGGACGATCGATGCGGCCGATGCCGACGGGATTGTTGACGACCTCGAAGAGCGGCTCATGATCGCGCGGTGGCTGCCGCAGATGTACTCGACGCGGAGCGATGTCTACGCGGCGTACGTCCTGATCAACGGGTACGACGGCGGGACGCTCACCGAGACGCTGCGGGCGGTGGTGATCTTCCAGCGGGCCAACGTGCGGGAGGGGGGCGACCTCGCGGAGGTGCTGGCGGTGGTGCGGTTCTAAGCGGGCTCCGGCAAACCCGTGCACGAGACGACAGCATCAGGGGGGCCGCGTGCCCCTGGGCAGAGCCCGGGTCTAACGGGGTGCGGGTACGATCCGCTGATGGATGATCCGTTTGCGGTGTTCGGGCTGGAGCGGGGGTTTGAGCTCGACGCGGGCGCGCTGCGGTCGGCGATGCTCCGGCTCACAGCCCAGACGCACCCGGACCGCTACACCGACCCGATCGAACAGGCCGAGGCGGCAGAGCGGTCCGCAGCAATCAACCGGGCTTACACGGAGCTGAAAGACCCCGAGCGGCGGGCGCGGGTGCTGCTGCGGCTCTACGGTCACGCGATCGACGAGAAGGCGTCGCCCCCCCCAGCGTTGCTGATGGAGGTCATGGAGGTGCGGGAGCAGATGGAGGAGGCGATCGCGTCGAAGGACACCGCGGCGTTGGCCCGGCTGCGGGCGGACGCAGAGACGCAGCGGGGCGAACGGCTCGAAGCCATCGCGGCAGCGTTCGGGCGGGACGACCTGGAGGCGGTGGCGGGGCAGCTGCAGGGGCTGCGGTATGTGGAGCGGATGCTGGAGCAGATGCCGGGGTGACGAGGGGTGACGGGGAGGCGGTTAGTCGCTGGCCTGGGCGACGCGGTCGGTGCTGTCGGCTGAGGGGAGCGGGGGGACGCCGAGGTAGAGCAGGGACTGTTCAAGGACGTGTTTGACGGCGGGGCCGGCGACGGTGGAGCCGTAGTGCCCGGTGGCTTGCCGGGTCTCGTGGATGAAGCAGCCGACGACGAGGCGGGGCTGATCGACGGGGGCGCCGCCGACGAAGGACGAGACGTAAACACCGTCCAGGTAGCCGCCCCCGCCCCCGGAAGTTTGGCCCTCGGTGTCTTGCTGGTTCTGGTTATCTCGGGTCCTGGGGAGCTGGGCGGTGCCGGACTTGCCGAAGATCGGGTAGAGCTCGGACTCGACGCGTTTCTGTTTGTCTTCGGCGACGGCGGCGCGGAGGGCGGCACGGGCGAGGGCGGCGGTCCGGGCGGAGACGATGCGCTGGGCGGCAGGTGTGGTGGTGGTGATGGGTGCGGACTGGCCGAGGCCGGGCGGGTAGAGGGTGGGCGTGAGGAGGGTGCCGTGGTTGGCGATAGCGGCGAAGGCGCGCATGAGCTGCATGGCGTTGACGGAGATCTCCTGGCCCATGGGGAGCGAGCCCATGGAGTAGGAGGACCAGTCGGCGACGGGTCGGAAGGTGCCAGTGACCTCGCCGGGGAGGTCGGCGCCGGAGGGCTGGCCGAACCCGAAGGCGGCGATGATGCGGTGCAGGTCGTCTTGAGAGACGCGGGCAGCGGCCTTTGCCATGCCGATGTTGGACGAGTGCTGGAGGACCTGCGACCAGGAGAGCTGGTCGAATTCCTTGGCATCGCGGAGGCGTCGGCGGTTGGGCATGACCCAGAGCCCGTTCTCGCAGTCGAAGGTTTCGTGGGGGTCGGCGGCGTTCATCTCGGTGAGGCCAGCCCAGACGAAGGTCTTGAAGGTGGAGCCGGGCTCGAAGACGTCGGTGACCACGCGGAGGCGACGGACGGCTTCGGTCTCGGGGTCTTGGAAAGTCGCGGGGTCGAACGGGGGGTAATGGGCGAGGGCGAGGACCTCGCCGGTAGCGGGGTCCATAACGACGAGCTGGCCGGACGCGGCGGCGTGCTTCTTGACGGTCTCGGCCAGGGTCTGCTCGGCGATGGCCTGGATGCGGATGTCGAGGGACAGGCGGATGTTCTGGCCGTCGATCTGGGGGGTGTAGCTGTCGGTATCGAGCCACATACGTCGTGCGCGGTGGTCACGGAGGAAGGAGTATTGGCCGGGCTGTGCGGCGAGCTGGGGGTTGTGGTGGCGTTCGAGGCCGTCGAGCCCGATGCCGTCGCGGCCGACGAAGCCGATGAGCTGGCCGGCGAGGGAGCCCTGGGGGTAGTCGCGGACGACGACGGGTTCTTTGAAGAGGCCGGGGAGCTTGAGTTCATCAAAGCGGGCCGCCTGCTCGTCGGTGATGCGGTGATCGATCACGATGTAGCGGGACTTGGGGTTGCGATAGATGGCCCGTTCGATCTCGGCGGGGTTGTAGCCCAGCTCATAGCCGACCGTTTCGGAGAAGCCGCCGAAGCGGGTGATCTTGTGGGGGTCGATGAACAGTCGGTAAGCGGTGCGGGTGGTGGCGAGGGGTCGGCCACGGCGGTCGGTGAGGGCGCCACGTCGGCCGGTCAGCCGGGCAGAAGCGTTCTGAGACTCCCGGAGCTCAGCGATGCGCGGGTCGGGTTGCGACTGGAGCTGGTAGACCCGCCCGAGCAGGAGCAGCAGGGTGGCGGAGGTCAGGATCAGCAGGCTGCGCCCGACCCACAGGGAGTAGGCATTGGCGCGGGCTTGGCCCTGGTCGGCCTGTGTCGCCCAGTCGGCGCGTCGGCGTGTGGGGGGCGGCGCGTTGCTCACTGGTAAGGCGTGGTGGTGGAGGCCGGGGTGAGAGGCGATGCGTCAGGACCATCGATCACGGGGGCGAGCACCGGGGCCTGCGTGGGGTTAGCGATCGGGACCAGGTCGATGCCACGCCGCTGGAGGGCGGCCTCAAGAGCCTCTGGCCGGCTGGCCTCAGCGATCCGGACCTGCAGATCCCAGAGGGCCTTGCGGTCTGAGTCCATCGCCGTGTGCAGGTCCGCCATGCGGTGCTTCTCGGCAAACTGCTGCTGGCGGAGCCCGAGCAGCAGGCCAAGGATAAGAACGCAGCAGGTGATGGCGAGTAGGAGGCGGCCGAGCACAACGTTGGTCTTTGGGGGTTTACGACGCGGGGATCACGAGGGTCTGGCCCACGCGGAGGTCGTCCTCGTCGGCGAGGCGGTCGCGGTTGGCCTGGTAGATGAGCCGGAACTTGGCCCCGTCGCCGAGGGTGCGCTCGGCGATTCGGGTGAGGTTGTCGCCCGGCTGGACGGTATAGATGCGGTCACGATCGGGTGAGGAGGGCCTTGGAGTCGAGGGTGTTGCAGCGACTTCCGTGCCGGCATCGGGGGCGGTGGTCTGAGCCGGGATACGGAGCTTCATACCAACGCGGAGATTGTTGGGGTCGCCCTCGAGCAGGGCGTCATTCATCGCCAGCAGGTCGTCCATCCGGCGGACGGTGCCGAGGTGCTTCATGGACAGCTCGGACAGGGTGTCCCCGGCCTGGACCGTGATAGTCTTCGGACGGAGGGTGGTCACCGACGCGGGGTTGGGATTGTCGACGGTGGGGATCGCCCTGCGGCGGGCGTCGGCATGTTGCGGAGGCAGTGGGGTCTGACGCTTGCTGGCGATAAGCAGCTGAGTACCCGCCACGACCTCACCGTTGGGCCCTACTGTCTGGGGGTTGTTCTCGGCGATGACACGCCAGTAGTCGGGGTGGCCGTAGATGTTGGTGGCGATGGTGCGGAGGGTCTCGCGGGCCTGGACGGTGTAGAGGCGGTTGGCGTTGGGGAGGGTGTGGGTGGCGAGGGTGGGGGCGATGGGGAGCGTGTCCTGATCGCGGTCGGCGATGGGGACTACGGGCGGCGGGCCGAGCGGGTCGCGAGTGGCGGGAGGCGCGGGCATCGCACGGCTTGTCTGGACCGGGTCACCGAGGGTGATCGACGGGACCGGGTTGGGCGTGGGGCTGGGCTGGGTGACGCGGGTGAGCGTCGCACGGGACGGCTGCGGGAGCAGAGGATTAGCGGCGGTGGTGGTCGTGGTGGTGGTCAGCAGCCGACGGGCGTGGACCCGGTCGATCTCGTCGGCGGTCGGGACGGGGGCCGCGTTGGTGGGTGTGGCCGGGCCTGGCCCCAGGAGCTGCTCGACGGGCTGATGGGTCGGGGTGTGCTGACCGAGCTGGACCAGCGGGTTGGGGTTGCCCAGGGTTGGATCGCTCTGGGTCACCGAGAGGTGGTCGGACACGATGATGCCGACGAGCAGAATGACGGCGAGTCCGATGAGGAGTCCGACTTTGGTTTCGCGTGCCATGGGGGGTCTCATCCTGAGGGTGTGAAGCGGTCGTCCTGACCGCCTGGATCAATGCGGGTTAAGCGTGCTGAACTGGAAGCCTCGGAGCTTCGCGGAGCGGGCGCGGGGGTTGTCGTGAGCTTCTTCTGGGGTCGCCACAACGGGCTTCCGTGTGAGGCGGGTGCCGAGGCCTTGAGCATCCCAGTTCTGCATGGCCTGTTTCACGGGTCGATCCTCCAGGGAATGGAAGCTGATCACGGCGAGGCGTCCGCTGGCGGGACGAAGGCGGGACGGTGCGATGGCGAGCAAGGCATCCAGGGCGTCCAGCTCGCCGTTGACCGCGATACGCAGGGCCTGGAAGGTGCGGGTCGCGGGGTGGAAGCCCGGTCGGTTGCCGCCAGGGCCCAGTGCACGGCGGACCAGGTCCGCCAGCTGCACTGTGGAGGATATCGGTGAAGTGCGTCGGACCTCGACAATCTTTCGGGCGATCCGGCGAGACTTCCTCTCCTCGCCAAAACGGTAGATCAAGTCGGCTAACTCTTTTTCAGGAAGCTGGTTGACGAGCTGCTGGGCGGTGACCGGGTCGGTCGGGTCCAGCCGCATGTCCAGCGGGCCGTCCCGCAAGAACGACAGGCCGCGCTGAGGGTCGTCGACCTGGTTGGAGGCGAAGCCGAGGTCGGCAAGGATGGCGTGCAGCTCGGTGATGCCGCGGCGGTCGAGCTCGGCGGGCATCGCGGTGAAGCTGGCGTGCACGATGTCCAGCGTGACGCCGTGCTGTTGGGCCAGTGGGGCGAGGCGGGCCTGGGCGTAGTCGGCGTTGCTGGCGTCCAGATCGAACGCGAGGTAGCGGCCCCCCGGGATCAGCGGGAGCAACAGGCTGGCGTGGCCGCCGCGGCCGAGGGTGCAGTCCACGAGGGTCTGGCCGGGCTGCGGGGCGAGCGTGTCGAGGACGGCGTCGGCGAGGACGGGCCGGTGGCCGTGCGGGATGGTCTGCGCTTGGGCGTCGGCCACGGGGTGAGTTTACCGGCGAGGGCGTATCATCCGGCGATGCCCAAGCATGCCAGCCGTCCACGGATCCGCTCGACCACGGTGCTCTGTGTCCGCCGGGGGTCGGATGTTGCGATCGGTGGCGACGGACAGGTCACGATGGGGGATACGGTCGCGAAGGGCGACGCGGTCAAGGTCCGGAAGCTGGAAGGGTTTGGAGCGGGCAAAGGGGGCGTTTTGGTCGGGTTTGCGGGGGCGGCGGCGGACGCGTTTGCCCTGCTTGAGCGGTTTGAGGAAAAGCTGAAGGTCTCGCCGGAGAACCTGAAGAAGGCAGCGGTGGAGCTGGCGAAGCTGTGGCGGACCGACCGGATGCTGCGTCGGCTCGAGAGCCTGCTGGCGGTCGCAGACCGGGAGACGACGCTGCTGGTCTCCGGCACGGGCGACGTGATCGAGCCCTCCGACGGCATCCTCGCGGTCGGCTCCGGCGGCACCTACGCCACCGCGGCCGCCCGAGCCCTGATAACCCATACCGATCAAGCCCCCGCGGCCATCGTCGAACACGCCATGAACATCGCCGGCGACCTGTGCATCTACAGCAACACCCACGTCACCGTGTTGACGCTCCCCTGAGCCGGGGTACACTGTGCGGCTCGATGATTGGTGGGTGGGGCACACGGCCCGTGTGGCGGAATTGGCAGACGCGCTGTCTTCAGGTGGCAGTTCCCGCAAGGGAGTACAGGTTCGAATCCTGTCACGGGCATTTCGGCGGTCGTGGGACAACCACAGAGGCTCAGAGACACAGAGAAATACACTTGCCAAAGCTTGGTCAAGTGCACAGATACCCTACGCCAAACGACAGCAAGGTCAGCTTGAGTTGCCCTCTATGCCTCTGCGCCTCTGTGGTTATTCCCCCAGCGCGTACCGCCGGATCGCCGCAGCGACGCCGGATTCGTCATTGCTTGGCACGACGACGTCGGCCGCGTCGATCGCCTCACGCCAAGCGTTGTCCACCGCCACACCCAGACCCGCCCAACGCAGCATGCCCACGTCGTTCGGCGCATCGCCGATCGCCATGACCCGGTCCGGCGTGACCTGATACATCCCGGCGACCCACGCCAAAGCGAAGCCCTTGTCCACCGCCGGATGCACGACCTGGGCCATGTGCTCGTCGCTCATCACGACCGTTACTCGG
The DNA here is from genome assembly GCA_038749105.1 of Planctomycetota bacterium. Classification (GTDB taxonomy): domain Bacteria; phylum Planctomycetota; class Phycisphaerae; order Phycisphaerales; family Phycisphaeraceae; genus JBCCOW01. The sequence goes on along the minus strand of JBCDIM010000063.1, from coordinate 3,023 downwards.
TTCCGGAACTGCCGGGTCACCCTCGTCCGCACCGGGCCCAAACGCTCCGGCTCGGCCAGCAGCATCAGCTTGGTCACCGGCTGTTCGTACACCGCATCGAGCGGGCCGATCACGTCAGGCGGGTGCGTCGCCGCCGTGGCCGTGGTCATCTCCGGGTCGAACCGGTCGGTGTACCACTTGTCCTGCACCTCGAGATTGACCAGCAGGTCGGGCTCGTCCTCCCGCGCCACCTCGACCACCTCACGGACCAGCTCGCCGGGCAACGGCAGATGCAGCAAGCTCTCGCCGGTGGACGGCTGCCGGATCATCGCGCCGTTGTAGTTCACCATCAGGGTGCGCAGCCCCAGCATGCGGTAGACCTCGCGCACCGTCCGCGGCGGGCGGGCGGTACAAAGCACGACCTTGATGCCCGCGGCCGTGGCCTTCTGGATCGCCCGCACATCCCGCTTGTTCAGACGGCGGTCCGAGCGGATGAGCGTGCCGTCCAGGTCCACCGCGACCAGGTCATACGCGGGGGTTTGGCCCGGCTCGGCCTTGTCTGGCAGAGGTTCCACTTGGCCCTGCGTTGCTGCATCGCCCGCCGGTACAGCGTCATCGCCCGATCGCTCCAACGCCTCGAGCATGCGCAGCGCGTCGTCGGCCGCGGTCTCGCTGTCCAGCAGCTCCTCGGGGAGTTCCAGCAGCCCAGACCCGCTCTCAGCCATTGTGTCGCCTGCCATAGACCCTCGCTCACGCCCACCGGGGTCTCATTCTAACCAGCCGACCCGAGCATCTGGTCACAGCCGCCCGTAACGCCCTACGATCCAACGCTCAGGCCACGTCCCAATCGCTCCGCCATGCCCACCTCGACCCCACCGATCACGACCTACGCACCGACCACTTCCGGCGCCCGCCCCACCTCCGCCGCCAACACGCTCGGCCTCGACTTCGCCGCCGAGGCCAAGGCCCTGCCCTACGCCGGCCCGGTCATCGACATCCACACCCACATCACCTCGCCCCAGGCCGCCGAGGTCTTCCTCCAGGCCGCCGACAACTACCGCGTCACCACCGTCCTGACCATGACCGGCTTCGACGCCGCCAAAGAACTCCACGCCCAGTTCGGCGACCGCATCCAGTTCATCTGCGTCCCCGACTTCCGCCGCTACATGACCGACAAAGACCCCCAGGTCTTCGTCAACGGCTGGCTCGACGACATCCGCCGGTTCCGTGAGGAACTCGGCAGCCGCGTGATCAAGCTCTGGGCCGCCCCGCGTGGCCGAGACTTCTTCGAGATGGCCGAGGGCGCCGACGCCATGCGCAGCGACCCCGCCATCGGCAACCCGATGCTCCTCGATTCACCGATCCGGCGACGCGGGCTCGAACTCGCCCTCGACCTGGGCTACTCCGTGGTCATGTCCCACGTCGGCGACCCCGACACCTGGTTCGCCACCAAATACGCCGACGCCTCACGCTACGGCACCAAGCCCGATCAATACACCCCGCTCCGCAAGCTCCTCAGCGAACACCCCGACCTGCCCTGGATCGGCGCCCACATGTCCGGCTACCCCGAAGACCTCGACTTCGTCCAGCAACTCCTCGACGACCACCCCAACTACCTCGTCGACACCTCCGCCTGCAAGTGGCAGATCCGCGAGCTCTCTAAGCAGCCCACCGCCCTGGCCGAGTTCGTCCGACGCAACCCCGGCCGTGTCCTCTTCGGCACCGACATCGTCGCCAACGCCGACAACGTCGTCCCCCACGAAGCCCCCAAGCCCGAACCCGGCAAGCACATCCCCCCCGGCATCGGTGTCGGCCACGGCTACGACCTCTACGCCTCCCGCTTCTGGGCCCTCCGCGTCCTCTTCGAAACCACCCACCAAGGCCCCTCCCCCATCGTCGACCCCGACCTCCACATGGTCGACCCCGCACTCCCTGAAGACAGCACCGCCACTCTCCACGGCTGCGGCCTCGCCGGTGACGACCTGGCTACCGTTTACCACCGAGCCGCCGAGCAGCTTTTTTCCCCGCTCGGCGGGCTATGAGCTTCGCGATCCACCCAAAGATCCGCAGCTTCGTCTTCAATCCCATCGCAACACCTCCAGGCCTCAGCTAAGCGCCGAGCTCCATCACCACGACCGGCTCCTCGGGCACTTCGGTCTGGAACTCCTCCAGCTCGTCGGAGCCAAACACCGTCAGCCGGTCTTCTTCCACGCCCAGGCCCGCCAACGCGGCCCGGACCGCTTCCGCCCGCGCCGCCGCCAGTTCTGCCAGCGCATCGCTCGCCAGCTCCACCGTCTCGAGCACCTCGGCTTCCGCCGCGGCGAAGTCCACGCCACCCTTCCCTTCCGCGTCCCCGCCGATCACCACCCCAGCCCCCAGCTCACCGCCGTCGGCCGCCTGACCCTCGCCCGCCGCACCGCCGGCCGCCCCTTCCGCCGGCACCCACACCCACTTCCCGCCCCGCGTCCTCCCCGTCCGCGACGTCGACTCGTACACCCACCGTCCCGCTCCCCGCCCCCCGTTCGCGCCCGGCAACCCCCGCACCGCAGGCGGATCAACCGCACGACCGTCCGCCCCCGCGGGGGCCTCGTCCGCCCGCGCTTCCAGATAGAGCCGAACCACTTCCCGGACATACGCCGCGTCCTCCGCACGCGCCACCTCAAGCGGATCACCCGGCTCGGCAACCCCCGCCCCAACCCCGCCCGCCGGCTGCGTCGCCAAAGCCGCTTCCCTCTCCGCCTTCACCCGCTCCCGCAGCGCTGCCCGCTTCAATACCACCACATCGCCCGGCCCCACGCTCCCGACCAGCCCCACACCCAGGCCCGGCCGTTCCTCCAACGCCGCCGCCAAACCCTCCAGCTTCACCATCGCCTCCGCCGGCACCTCTGACGACCCCGCCTCAAACCCCACCCGGCTCAAATCCCCGAGCGCATCGCCCCCCGGCACCAGCGATGCCAACAGGTCGAATGGCCGCGCCGCGAGGTCCGTCACCACATTCCCGATCACCCGCACCACGATCGACCCCACCGACACGCTCGGATCAT
>JBCDIM010000062.1:0-20645 GCA_038749105.1 Planctomycetota bacterium | reverse complement strand
GCCGCCATCCTCGAGATCTACGAGAAGTTCACCGGCGACGACCCGCGTGAAGTGCCCATGAAGATCTTCCCCGCAGTGCACTACACCATGGGCGGGCTTTATACGCAGTACACCCCCGAGACCCGGCACGTCCCCGAAGAAGACCCCTTCGAGTGGGAATACACCGACAACAACGGCGAGAAGGAAACCCGCAAGCTCGAGACGATCACCGGCATGAAGCACGGCGATCCGAAGAACATGATGACCAGCATCCCCGGCCTCTACGCCTTCGGGGAAGCCAACTACGCCTACCACGGCGCAACCCGGCTCGGCGCCAACGCCCTGCTCTCCTGCATCTTTGACGGTCTGTTCTGCGGCTACGGCGTCGCCAACTTCGCCAAGCAGCAGGCCGCCGAACGGGCCAAGGACGCCAAGGGCGAGGTCTCCGACGAGTCCGCCGTCATGGCGACACAAGCGGAAGTCGACGCCGCCGTCGCCGCCGAGAACGAGCTGCTCGAAACCCTCAAGGCCTGCGAAGGAGACGAGAACCCCTACGAGATCCACCGCGAGCTCGGCGAAGAGATGACCCTCGCCGCCACCGTGGTCAAGACCGAAGAGCGGCTGCTCAAGGCCCGCACCAAGCTCGCCGAACTCAAGGAGCGTTACAGCCGCGTCCGCGTCTCCGACACCGGGCACTACACCAACCAGAACCTCGCGTTCACCCGTGCCCTGGGCGACATGCTCCTCTACGCCGACGCCATCATCGAGGGCTCGATCGCCCGCAAGGAGTCCCGCGGCAGCCACTACCGCGACGACTACCCCAAGCGCATCGACGACCCGTTCCACGCGACGACCAAGTGCTTCTACGACGCCGAGAAGAACTCGGCCCGTATCGAATGGGAGCCCATCCCGCTGCCGCTGGTCCCGCTGCGTCCCCGCACGTACGGTGCCGCCGCCCCCGCCAAGAAGAAGGCCGAACCCGAGAAGGCACCCGCCGAGCCCGCAGTTGAAACCGCCGCCCCGAAGCGCGACTTCGCCTCCGCCCCGGCCCAGCAGACCTCCGCTTAACACCCACACCCCCACCACCAAGCCATGATCGCACCCGCCCCCAAAGCCCAGACTTTCCTTGTTCGACTCAAGCGGCAGGACGGCCGAGACCAGGCCCCCTACTGGCAGGAGTTCGAGGTCCCCAAGCTCGACTCGCAGAACATCATCTCCGTCCTGCAGTACATCGCCGCCAACCCCATCACCACCGCCGGCGAAACCGTCGAGCCCCCCGTCTGGGACTCCGGCTGCCTCGAAGAGGTCTGCGGTTCCTGCACCATGGTCATCAACGGCCAGGTCCGCCAGTCCTGCTCCGCGCTGGTCAAAGACCTGCTCGAAGACAACGACGAGGCCCTGATCGTCATCGAGCCGATGACCAAGTTCCCCGTCGTGCGTGACCTCTTCGTCGACCGCCAACGCATGTTCGACAACCTCATCAAGGTCAAGGCCTGGGTCCCCATCGACGGCACCCACGACCTCGGGCCCGGCCCCACCGAGTCCCCCGACAAGCAACAGGAACGCTACGCCCTGTCCCGCTGCATGACCTGCGGCTGCTGCCTCGAGGCCTGCCCCCAGTTCACCAAAGAGAACGACTTCGTCGGCGCCCAAGCGATCGGCCAAGCCCTCTACTTCAACGAACACGAGACCGGCAAGAAGCTCAAGGGCGAACGCCTCGACGTGCTCATGGGCCCCGGCGGCGTCAACGACTGCGGCAACGCCCAGAACTGCGCCAAGGTCTGCCCCAAGGAGATCCCGCTGACCGAAGCCATCGGCAAGGTCGGCCGCCAGCTCACGCTGCACTCGATCAAAAAATTCTTCATGGGCAAGTAGCCCAGGCGAAAATAAACCTGCCCTCAAACCTGACAGCCGGCGGTCGACGATCGCCGGTTTTCTTTGCGCCCGTCCTGCCCAATCGTCTCAAGCCCATCCGCGAAACGGCGCGACCCAAAAAACCGTCTTGAGTTTTGGGCTTGCACCCCCCGCACCAGCCGATATGGTTGTGTCGGCCTGCGTGATCTTTCCTCTTTTGGAGAACACGCCCTTGGTAGCTTCCACTGCTCCCCTGCGATTCGGTTCGGTCCGCCCCCTGGTCCGGTACGTCGATGATCGACAAGCGGTGATCGACACCCACTTCCAGACGTTCGCCGCTCCGGACGACTCCGGGCCGACGCCCGGCACCCCCCGCACCGTCGAGGTGCTCATCGACGTCGACGGCGACGACGGGTTCCACGACGAGGGCACCACCCGGATCGCTGTCCGCGGCGGCCACGGCTCGTTCCGCTTCGAGATCGTCGAGCCCGAGCGCTGGTGGCCCGCCGGCATGGGCGAGCAGCCGCTCTACACCTTCTCCGTCCGCCTGCTCGTCGATGACCACGTTGTCGACCGCGCCGAGTTCACGCTCGGGCTCGCCTCGGTCCGACGCGACCACGCCCTCGGCGAAGACTTCGGGCCCCAACACCTGGACAACGGCCGCATCCACACCGTCCGCGATGTCGTCGTCGTCGATCGCGTCGACGAGAACCAGCTCTTGCCCGCGACCGGCGAGTCGCTGCTGCTAGTCCGCGACCACTACGGCTACGAGTCGCTGTACGACGCCGCCGACCGGGCCGGGATCCTGCTGATCCAGTCCGTGCCCATCGACCCCGACGCCGACCCCGCCGCGGCCGTGCGTGACCAGGTCGACCGGCTGGCGGCCCACCCCAGCCTCGCCGGCTACTACGTCGGGCACCTGGGGAAGCTCTGCGCCAAGGTGAGCCGGCAGCTGCGTAAGCTCGACCCGACCCGCATGGTCTGCCGGGACTTCCCCGAGCTGCCCGCGGCCTAAAAAGGCTTGAAACCCCAGACCCTGCCGGGGCGTCTACTCCGGGGGTGTCGGGTAACACGCGCCGTAGTGCCGGTGTTTGCTGGAAGCGCGGCGCGTCGTAGACACTCGTGAGTAGGATGCCGTCATGAAATGGATCGAAAACCTTTCCGGGACCGGGCTGGCTCTTTCACTCCTGATCGCCGGCTGCGCGACAGCGACCACCTCGGCAGAGCCCGCGGCCGAAGCCCCACCCGCACCCCCACCCCCGCCGCCACCCGCGAGCCAGCCTGCGACGCAACCAGACGATGAGTTTGACCCGGCGTACGATGCCGAGGAAGAGGCGGAGACGGAAGAAGACGACGGGTTTTTCGGCATCAACGTGCCGATGCCCGGTGAGGTCCGCCCACGAGCCGACGAGCCCCACAACACCCCCGAACCCGACCCGGCCCCACCCGCCCCACCCGCCGAAGCCGCCCCACCTGTCGCACCTGTCGCAGCCGAAGCCGGCCCCGACATCGAGCCGCAGGCCCTCGCCGTGCTCAAGACACTCGAAGCCCAGAGCGAGCTCACGGACACCCTGACCGCCCGCCTGACCTACGACAAGGTCCAGGGCCTATTCGGCCAGGAGCAACGCCGCTTCGGCGACTTCTGGTACAGCGCCGACCAGCCCAACCCGCGGTTCGCGGTCCGCTTCGACGGCCTGCGGATCGGGGGCCACGGCAAACCGCTAACCGAGCTCGACGAGTGGTACATCTTCGACGGCCAATGGCTGCTAGAGAAAGACCAGCGGAAGAAGAACGCCACCCGGCGCGAACTCGTCGGCCCGGACGAGCCGCTGGACCTGCTCAGCACGGACGGGCTGCCGCTGCCCTTGCAGATCGATGCCGATGAGATCGCCGAGCGGTTTGCCGTGACCCTCAAACGCCACGACGCGCGGGCGACAATCCTCGAACTGATCCCCCGGCAGCGCGACCCCGAACAGGGCGCTCAGTCGGTTGAGCTCATGTTCTTGCCCAGTGCCGAAGACCAGCAGCTGACACCACGTAGGGTGCTGATCAAGGAGGCCAACGGCGATCAGACCAGCGTCACGCTCTCGAGTGTTGAGCGGAACGGTGACGTGGCCGAGGCCCGATTCGACACGGAACCCGATCTCCAGGCGATGCGGGGCTGGGACGTGCAAGTGCTGCCGCTGGAACGCGGTGTGGAGGAGTGATGTGGTGTGGGTGTCCGGGTTGAGCGTCGCCTCGCCGGGGCAGCCCGCCGGGGCTTGCGGTCACGCCCAGTCGGCGGAGCGGAAGGGGTCGACATCGCGGACGCCGCGGGCTGCGGGCCGCGACATAAGCAGCCGGTAAGTCAGCAGCATGGAGAAGCCGACCACCAGGAACATGCCCGTGTACTCGAAGGTCGAGCGGACCGCCATGAACGGACGCACGCAGAGGTTGACGTAGGCGTGTGTCGCCTCGGGCACGCCGATCATCGCCAGCGAGAAGTCGGCCAGCTGCTTGCGACGCCAGAGCCCCCGGTCCTGCTCACGCACATACTCGTCGAGCCCGAGCAGGACCACCTCCTGCTCGGCGATGGTGAGCCGGTTGAGGTCCGAGCCGTAGCCCAGCTTGCCGGCGTAGCGCTGGGCGGCGAGGCGGACCTCACGAACGACCTGCATGTAGTCGGTCTCGGCCATGGCGACGGCGGCGGCATAGGTCGCCTCGCCGGCGGGGGGCTTGATGTCGGTGTAGAGCCGGGCGACCTGGCCGGTGATGGCCTGCTCGATGCCCGGGCGTTCCCGCATGGTCGTGGGCAGCAGCGTCTCGAGGTCGGCGAACCGCGGCGGCTCGGCGTTCCAGCCCCGCTGGAGCAGCGGCTCGGTAATGAGCTTCCGACGCTCGGTGTACCAGTCGCCGGCGATCTCTTCGTTGCGGAGGAAGTAGCTGTGCAGCGGGCCCTTGGCGAACGTGTGGTAGTGGTCGGCCGAGGCCTGGTCCCAGGTGAAATCGGGGAAGCGTTCGACGACCAGGGGGTGTGTCCGGATCGCCTCCATGGTCTTGACCAGCGGCTCGCCGAAGGGCTCGACGCGGGCGGCGGCCGAAGCACGTTGCGCGTAGAGCAGATTCAGTTCACGGAAGTCACGATCGCCGGAGAACCACTCCTGATCGACCTCTCGGGCGAAGGCGGTGAGCTTCTTGGCGTCGAAGTCGTTCAGCAGCCGGTGCGCGGCGTAGAACGATCCCCCGCCCAGCACGATGCCCAGCACCGCGATCAGCCCGGTCCAGCGGTTCATCCACCTACCGGTCCGACGCAGCCGTACCGCCAGACGTCGACGCTTCGGGCGCGCCCCGCCCCGAATCCCCCCGCCCCCACCGCTCGTGGGGTCCTGGTCTAGCCACGGCATGTCCCGGATCGATTTCATGGCACAGTTCCTCATCTTCATTCTATATCAGGCTCGGCTCAAAGCCTGCGATTTCTTGCGTTCTGCGCCCCAGGGTTGGGGTTTTTCGGGCCTTACGGCCTGGAACGATTTGCCCAAACAGGCCGGTTCTGGACCGCCTCACCCGGGGAAAAGGGGACGTAACGCCCTGTAACGGCATTTCATGGCGTCAGATTCCGCTTGCCCAGGTCCGGGCTGAACGGTATTTTCCAACGGGTATCACTCTGGCGGGCAGATGTTCTGCAGCCCGCTGTGTTCTTTGGGGTTTGTTCGCTGGTCCGGTTGATCGGTCTTGCGCATGAGAGGAGTCACCATGTTTGGTTCGTCTGACCGGCGCAGCAGCACACGGCACGCGGTGCAGGGCGTCGAGAGCTCGCTCGGCGCGGTCACCGATGTCTCGGAGCAAGGGCTGTGCGTGTTTGTGAAGGGCGCGGTGCCGGTGCAGGTCGGGGAATCGCTGACGCTGGAGATCAGCGGCGCGGACGAGTCGGTCCAGCTCAACGCGGAGGTCGTCCGCATCCAGCCTTGCGGTCTCTGGCGCTATGAGGTGGGCTTGGCGTACCAGTCGGTGTTTAAGGAAGACCGGGCTCGGCTGAGCCGGATGGTCGCCGCGTCTCGGGTGCACGGCGTGTCGCCGAAGGCTTATCAGAAGGCGAAGTGAAAAGTTGCCTCGCAAGATGCAGGACTATCTCCCGAAGCAGATCGTTGATCGACGGGGCCAAGTTCTTCATCGCGTCGGACCCCATGACACGGACTACGACGATGCCCAGCTCCAGTTTGCCGACTTGAGAGAGGCCAACTTGCAGGGGGCCCACTTCGATGGAGCCGATTTACGCGGAGCCGACCTGCGTCACGCCGACTTGTACTGGGCCATGCTCAGCGACGCCAATGTGGCCCAGGCTGATCTCCGCGGAGCGCAGCTTCAAGGTGCAGGTCTGTACGGAACCCGATTTGTTAATGCCTGGTTGCAGGGCGCGAACTTCGGCCCCGACAACCTCGGGGGGAAAACCGACCTGAGCGAAGCGGTGCTGACCGGTGCCGAGTACGACCCCAAAACGAGATTCCCTGAAGGGTTCGACCCTGAAGCGGCGGGCATGATCAGGCGTTTCCGCGATCCCAACCAAGCGCGTCCGCTCGATCACGCTTGAGCGTCATGGACCAAATCGCCGCAGGCTATGAGGCGACGCGTGTCGCGTCTTCACTGGTTTCGGTTTCCAGCAGGTAGTGCTGGAACGCGTCCCCGATCGCTTCCCAGCTGGCGTCGACGATGTTCTCGTTCACGCCGATGGTCGAGAAAACCTGCAGCGGCGTAGACGTTTCGTCGGGGTCCTTCACGGCGAACTCGATCACGACACGCACCTTCGCGGCGGACTCGGCGGTCGGATTGATCACCCGCACCTGATAGTCGGTGAGGTGGACCGAATCGATGCTGGGGTATTGACCGCGGAGGCACTTACGCAGTGCGCCGTCGAGGGCGTTGACCGGGCCGTCGCCCTCCGCGACCTCGTGGTGGGTTTGGCCGTCGATGCGGAGCTTGACGGTGGCTTCGGTGGAGGCATCGGCAGCGTCGCCGCGCTTCACGATAGTGCAGCGATAGTGGTCGAGCTCCCAGAAGGCCTGGCGTTGGCCGAGGGCGTCGCGCATGAGCAGCTCGAAGCTGGCGGGGGCCTGCTCGAACTGGTAGCCGGCGTGCTCCATGTCCTGCACCTTTTCGAGGACCTGGCGTTGCAGGGCCTTGTCGTCGGCGACGCCGAACTTGCTGCCGAGCGTGGCGACGACGTTGGAGACGCCCGACAGCTCGGAGACCAGGACGCGGCGCTCGTTGCCGACCGACTCGGGGGGGACGTGCTCGTAGCTGTGGGCGATGCGCTGCACGGCGTGGACATGCATGCCGCCCTTGTGGGCGAACGCGCCGGGGCCGACGTAGGGCTGGTTCGGTGTGGGCGGGACGTTGGCGAGCTCGTAGACCGTGTCGGAGAGTTCTTTGAGGCGGGGCAGGGCGTCGGGGTGCAGCACGTCACGCCCGAGCTTGAGGGCGAGGTCTGCGGCGACGGTGATGAGGTCGACGTTGCCGCAGCGTTCGCCGATCCCGTTGATCGTGCCCTGGGCCTGGACGGCCCCGGCGTCGATCGCGGTGAGCGTGTTGGCGACGGCGACGCCGGCGTCGTTGTGGCAGTGGATGGCGAGCGCGGGCTTATCGCCAAGGGCGGCCTGCACTTCTCGGATGGCTTGCGCGATCCAGCCGGGCAGGGAGCCGCCGTTAGTGTCGCAGAGGACCAGGCGGGTCGCGCCGCCGTCGGCCGCCGCACGGAGCGTCGCCAGGGCGTAGTCGGGGTTGGCGCGGTAGCCGTCGAAGAAGTGCTCGGCGTCGTAGAAGACTTCCCCGCCATCTTTCATGTTCTCCCGGCACCACTGAACCGAGTCACGGATCATCGCCAGGTTCTCTTCACGATCGACACGCAGCACCTCATCGACGTGGAGGTCCCAGGTCTTGCCGACGATGGCGATGACGGGGGTCTGTGCCGCGACCAGCGCGTTGAGCCCGGTGTCGTCTTCCGGGGCGATGCCTTTGCGGCGGGTCATGCCGAAGGCGGTGAGCTTGGCGTGCCGCCAGTTGATGTCGCGGGCCTGCTCGAAGAAGGCGACGTCTTTGGGGTTGGACAGCGGGTAGCCGCCCTCGATGAAGTCGAAGCCGAGTTCGTCGAGGAGGCGGGCGATGCGGAGCTTGTCGACGACGGAGAGGGAGACGCCGATGCCCTGCGTGCCGTCACGGAGGGTGGTGTCGTAGAGCTCGACGCGTTGGGCTGAGGTGGTGTCGGTCATGGCGTGGTGCGGTCGTGCAGCGGGTGAGTCAGGACGGGCCTCGGGGGCGGGCCACAAAAAAACCCTGCCGGCGGCAGGGTCGGTGGATCGGGGTCGTGGATCACCGGGCCTACCGCAGGGCGGGGCTTCCAATAATGATCCGGATGGCGATCACGGGGGCTTGCATGGGCCTAGGAGTATCGGCCGAACCGGGAAGACCGTCAAGCGTTTTGACAATCACTCGGCGGGGCTGGGCTCGGGCAGGAGCTTCTCGACGGGGGCTTTGGGGTTGATCTCGCGTGCCTTCACGGCCGCGTCGCCGGCCGCGTCCATGTTGCCCAGGCGGTGCTGGACGTAGGCGAGGCGGGTCCAGTGGTCGGCGTCGTCGGGCTCGAGGATCGTGAGGGATTCGAGGTGGAACGCCGCCGTCTCCAGGTCGCGGTTCTGCAGGGCGAGGCGGACGGCCCGGCTGCGGAACGTCCCGTTGAACGGCTCGAGCAGCAGCGCCCGCTCGATCGAAGCGAGGCCCTCGTCAAACCGCTTGCCGCGGCGGTGGAGCTGAGCGAGCTCGCTGGCGTATTCGCTGTCGTAGCTGCTGGCCTGGTCGAGGTCGGCCAGCTCGGCGAGGACCTGATCGAGGTCGCCCTGCTTCGCGGCGAGCTTGACGAGCATGCGGGCGGTCCACGGGTCGACGGGGCGGGCTTGGCCGAAGGCCTGGACGGCGGCGCGGGCGGCGTCGATATCGAGCGGCTCGGCGTCCATCAGCAGCTCCGCACGGGCCTTGAGCAGGTCGGGCTGCGGGCGTTCGGCCTCGTCGATCCAGGCGTCGATCTGATCGAGATCGACCCCCTTCCGGAGGTTGCCGTCCTTGTCGCGGAGCTTGCCCATGACCTGCGCGTCCTGGAGGTTGAGCTTCATGCCCCAGGACTCGACCTGCTCGTCGGCGAAGGCGAGGAACTCGTCCATGAACTTGTCCGCGTCGTAACCGGTCGCACCGACGAAGGACTCGCGGTTGGTCTTGCCCTGGGCCTGGAGGTCCATCATGGTGATCAGGGCGTCGAACCCGAAGCGCTGCTGGATGTAGTCGGCGAGCCAGTGGGACTGGGCGTAGGCGAGGGAGCGGGCGGACGGCGTCTCGGGGCGAATGAAGCCCCATGAGATGTTGTCGAGGGTGAAGAGCTTGTCGGCGTTGGTCGCCTGGGCGAGGAGCTGGTAGGCCGACCACTGCCGGCCGGTGGTTTCCTGCTGGACGGCCAGGGCCTCGGTGAACCAGTGGGGGATGCGGTTGGCGGTCTTGCCCAGGGTGAGGGTGTGGACGTATTCGTGCCGGAGGACCAGGAGCCAGTCGTAGGTCTCGAACTGGCGGTGGATGCCGGGCTTGGGCAGCGTCATCGCGATCACGTCGCCGGTGCAGGCCCCGACGGTGAGGACGCCGGGCATGCCGGCGATGCGGACCATGAAGGACAGGTCGTCGGGCATGAGGTCGAACTGGGTCTTGCGGGTGGGCTTGAACCCGTAGAGGTCGATGAGCTCCTGGGCCATCGTGTCGGCGAAGCGGGCGACGTCGCGGGCCCAGACCTTGTCGGGGACGGGGTTGCCGTCTTCGTCGGTGGCGCGGTAGCGGACGATGAAGTGCTCGGTCTCGAGGGTGGGCCAGTCGACCATGCGTTCGACGAGCTTGAGGTAGTTGTGGACGTCGTGGTGGGAAGGGTCGAGGTCGGCGGCGCGGCGCAACGCGAGCTTGGCGGCGGGCAGGTCGCCATCCTGCATCAGGACGCGTCCGAGCTCGACGCGGGGCTCGGCCCAGCCTGGCTCGGCCTCGATCGCGGCGGTGAGGTGCTTGATCGCCAGGGCGTACTGCCGGGCGTCGCTGTAGAGCACGCCGAGCGCGGCGTCGAGCGTCCCGCCGCGGGGCACGAGGTTGCGGTAGTCGGTGATGGCCTGCCGGAGCGCCGCGTCGTCGTAGGCCATGGCCTCGACACCGGCCTTGAGGATGAGCAGGCCACGGTGTAGGGGATAGCGGGCCAGCGCGGCGTCGATCGTCTCGCGAGCGGCGGGGGCGTCCTTCTGGCGGAGCAGCGACAGGACTTCGACCTGATCCGCGACGGGGTGGTCTTTGTCGATGCTGCGCATCAGCGAGACCACGCCCTCGGCCCCGGCGAAATCGAAACGCCCTACGAGCAGCCGGCCCATGACAAGCGCGGCGTCGCCAGACCGCGGGTTGAGCGACATCGCCTGCTGCGCGGCCTGCGCCGCCTCGGGCTTGTTGCCCTTGCTCAACAGGATCTCGGCCTCGGCGACCATGGCCGGCCAGTACAGCGGGTCGAGGTCTTTGCGGGCCTGTTCGAGCAGCGACATCGCCAGCCGGAAGTCTTGCAGACCCGCACGGCCCTCGAGGCGGGCGAGCAGCACGATGGCGCGGGCGGCGGCGGTCAGCTCGGCGGGGTCGGACGGCCGGGCGTCGAACTGCATGGCCTCGCGGGTCCCGGTGATCTCGGCGGCGGCGCGGAGCGGGTCGCCGAGGTCCATCGCGGCCTGGGCGCGCATGTAGCGGGCCCGGTGGGTCTGCGTCTCGGGGATCGGCCGGCTGAGGAGGGCGAGGGTGGCCTCGGGCTCGCCGCGGCGGAGCATGGCCTCGGCCCGGACCAGCGGGTCGACCTCGGGGTCGTCGAAGGCCGGGTCGTTGAACTGGAAGCGGTAGAGCGCAAGCAGTGCGGCTTCGTCGGCAGACTGGGGGGTGGCGGGGTCGAGCTGGTCCCAGTCGCCGTGGAAGATGCGGAGGCTGCGGCGGTCGTGGTCGGTCAGGAGGGTGTCGCGGAGGAGGCGCTTGACCAGGGGCGAGTGCTCGACGGAGGCGGCTCGGCCGGCGTCACGGGCCTCGAGCATCTTCCGGCCGGCGTCGCGTAGGCGGTCCCAGACGCCGGCCTCTTCGGGGTTCTCGGGATCGACACGTCGGGGCTGGAGATCGACGGGGCCGGCGTCGGCGGGCTCGGCGGCGCGTTCACGGTCGGGTGCGGGGGGCTGGGGGTTCGCGCCGAGAACCGCGGGGTGTGCACGAGCGAGCGGGGTGGCGAGGGCGGCGACCCCGGTCACGCCCAGCAGGACGGCGATGAAAGTGAACTCCCGGCTCCGGTGCACACGCCTTCGGTGCGACATAGGCTTATCTCGTGCTGGTTGTCGTGAATCGGCAGGCAAGCTGGATTCCCCGTCGCAAGTCTAGGGTCTGCCACGCGGCAATCCAATAGACGGCCGGCAACCCCTGTAAGTTTCCTTCGGCCAGGCGTTTTGTTCGGCTTCACCGGCGGGTGCGGATCGGGCTCGGCCATGACAGAGACACCCCCTGCCCACGACCCGCGGTTCCCGGTGCTGAGCCACCGGAATTTCCTCAACCACGCGGCGGTCGCGCCCATCTCGGGCCCGGCGTCTGAGGTGATGGCCCGCTACGCCAAGCACGCGGCGGAGCACGCATACCTGGGCTGGGACTGGTACGGGGCGTTGCAGGGTGTGCGGGAGAGCTGTGCGAAGATGATCGGGGCGGGTGGGGCTGAGGGGATCGCGTTTGTGCCGAACACCTCAACGGGGTTGAGCATGGTGGCGGGCGGGCTGGACTGGCGGCCGGGGGATCATGTGGTGCTCACGAACGTCGAGTACCCGGCCAACCGGTACTGCTGGCACGACCTGAAGCGGAGAGGCGTGGTAGTGACCGAGGTGCCGGAAGGGCCGGACCGGCGGATCGACCCGGACGATGTGGTAGAGGCGATCACGGACCGGACGCGGGTGGTGGCGATCTCGCACGCGCAGTACAGCACGGGGTACCGGATTGATCTGAAACCGATCACCGAGACCGTGCACCTGGCGGGCGGGTACCTGTGCGTGGACGCGATCCAGACGGTGGGCGCGATGCCGGTGGACGTGGTGCGGGACGGGGTCGACTTCCTGTCGGCGGACGGGCACAAGTGGATGCTGGGGCCGGAGGGCGCGGGGTTTTTCTACTGCCGGCCGGACCTGTGCGAGGTGCTGCATCCGCCGGTGACGGGGTGGATCGGGATGGAGGACGCGCTTTCGTATCACCGGTTCCGATTTGAGTTCCGGAAGGATGCGAGGCGGTTTGAGCCGGGGACGTGGAACATCGCGGGGCTGCTGGCTCTGGGGGCAAGCCTGGAGCTGCTGTTGGGTGAAGGGTTGGACACGGTGTGGTCGCGGATAGAGGCGCTGACCGCGCAGCTTCGGCGGGGGCTACGGGAGCGCGGGTATCGGGTGGTGAGCCCGGACGGGCCGGGCGAGCGGAGCGGGATCACGAGCTTTCTGCCGCCGGGTGCGGAGCCGTTTGATCCGGGGCTGAAGCGGGTGGTGTCGCGGCTGCGGGGTATGGAGATCGAGATCGCCGAGCGTGCGGGGCTACTGCGGGTGAGCCCGCATTTCTACACGCCGATGGGGGCGATTGAGGGGCTGCTGTCGGCTCTGGGGTAGCGGTCGTGCGTTGGAGGTTTTTGATGGGGACTTACCCGCAAATCGGGGTTTTGGGCGTAGACGCGTGGTGGAGAGTGCCTATGTTCTGGGGCTTCAGAGTTCTTCGCAGTGATCCTTTTTGCCCCACGACAAGCCGACCCGGAGGAGACGCGGTGCCCGCTGACGCCAGCGGTAGTGAAGAAGCTGGTGAGCAGGGGTGTGGGGGTGGTGATCGAGCCTGGGCTGGGGGGCGGGGCCTTGCTGAACGACGAGGGATTTACGGCAGCGGGGGCGACGCTGGCGGGGTCGGCGCAGGCGGTGGATGAGGCGTGGGCGGCGGCGGATGCGGTCGTGACGGTGGGCCCGCCGACGGCGGAGCGGGTAGGGTCGATGACGCGGGGCGCGGTGCTCGTGGGAATGGTGGACCCGGTGGTGGAGCACGGGGTGGTGGCGGCGGCAGCGGGGGCGGGGGTGTCGCTGATGGCGTTGGAGTTCGTGCCGCGGATCAGCCGGGCTCAGGCGATGGATGTGCTGAGCAGCCAGGCGAACCTGGCGGGGTACAAGGCGGCGCTGCTGGGGGCGTCGGCGGCGCCGAAGCTGATGCCGATGATGATCACGGCCGCGGGGACGCTGTCGCCCGGCCGGGTGTTGGTGATCGGGGTCGGGGTCGCGGGTCTGCAGGCGATCGCGACGGCCAAACGGCTCGGCGCGATCGTCGAGGCGTACGACGTGCGGACGGTCACGAAGGAGCAGGCCCAGTCGCTGGGGGCGCGGTTTGTGGAGCTGCCCAAACAGGAAGACGGGGCGGGCGGGGGTGAGGGCGAGGGCGGGTATGCGAAGGAGCAGAGCGCGGAGCAGCAGCGGCGACAGGCGGAGCTGCTCGCCAAGCATGTCACCGGCGCGGACGTGGTGATCACGACGGCGGCGGTGTTCGGCAAGGCCCCGCCGATGCTGATCCCGGACGAGGTGGTGGCGGGCATGAAGGCGGGGTCGGTGATCGTGGACATGGCGGCGAGCGCGGCATACGACACGGGCAACTGTGCCGCGACCCGACCGGGGCAGACGGTGGTGACGGCCAACGGGGTCACGGTGATCGGCACGCTGAACCTGCCGGGCACGCTGCCGGTGCACGCGAGCACGGTGCTGGCGAACAACGTCATGGCGTTGCTGGAGACGCTGCTGCCCCCGGAAGAGGGCTCCGGGGAGACCGGCCGGGCGGTGACGCTGAAGATCGACTTTGAGGACGAGGTGCACCAGAGCGCCCTGATCACGCACGGCGGTGAGATCCTGAGCGAGCGGGTGCGCGATGCGATGGCGTTGGAAACGGAGGCGGTGAGCGATGACGGATAGCTTTGCGCTTGTGCTCGGGTTTGGTGGGGCGGGTGGGGTGAGTCCGTTGGTGATCGGGCTGGTGGTGTTCGTGCTGGCGATCTTTGTGGGCTTTGAGCTGGTGTCGAAGGTGCCGTCACGGCTGCACACGCCGTTGATGTCGGGGTCGAACGCGATCTCGGGGATCACGATCGTGGGGGCGTTGATCTGCTCGTTTCAGGAGCACTTCACGCTGGGGCTGGTGCTGGGGACGCTTGGGGTGGTGTTCGCAACGACGAACGTGGTGGGCGGGTACCTGGTGACGCAGCGGATGCTGCGGATGTTTGATGAGAAGAAGTGAAGGCCTTCGGCCAGAAGTGGGAAGCTGGAAGTTGGAATCTGGAAGACGGTGATGTTTAGCCTTGGCCTCTCGAAACTCGATGTGTTGACGCTGGCGTATCTCGCGGCCGCAGTGCTGTTCATCTTCGGGCTGAAGATGCTGGGGAAGGTCGAGTCGGCGGCGCGGGGGAACGCGGTCTCGGCGGTGGGGATGCTGGTGGCGGCGGTGGCGACGTTCTTCTATCTGACGGGGGGCACGGTGTGGAGCCTGGCGCTCGTCGGGCCCGCGGTCTTGGTGGGTGGGATGCTGGGCTACCTCATGGCGAGCCGGGTGCAGATGACGCAGATGCCGCAGATGGTGGCGCTGCTCAACGGGTTCGGGGGGGTCGCGTCGCTCTTGGTGGCGTTGGCGGACTACTTCAATTGGCGGCTGGCATCAGTGATGCAACGGTTGGCGATGTCGTGGTACACGCCGGTGCTGAGCAGGGAGGAGCAGGCGGCGGTAGACCGTTTCGTGTTGGCGTCGAGTCCCGAAGAGCTTGCGCAGCTGGCGGAGGCGGCGACGCCGTCGTGGGACACGAGCCTGGCGATTGCGTTGGCGGTGGTGATCGGGGCGGTGACGTTCACCGGGTCGATCATGGCGTTCGGGAAGCTGCAGGGGGTGAGGTGGGCGCCGGATCGGCCGGTGCAGCTGCCAAAGCAGGCGTGGATCGTGTTTGGCTTGCTGGGGCTGTGCGGGGTGGGGGCGGGGCTGCTGATCGCGGAGCCGGAGTGGTGGTGGGCGGTGGTGGGGATGACGGCAATCGCGATGGGGTTAGGCATCCTGCTGGTGATCGGGATCGGCGGCGCGGACATGCCGGTGGTGGTCGCGCTGCTCAACAGCTACTCGGGGATCGCGGCGGCGATGGCGGGGTTTGTGCTCAACAACGTGGCGCTGATCATCACCGGGTCGCTGGTCGGCTCCTCGGGGCTGATCCTGACCAGCATTATGTGCAAGGCGATGAACCGGTCTTTGATGAACGTGCTGTTCGGCGGCATGGGCGCCCCACCCGCCCCACCCACCGCCTCGGGTTCCTCGTCCGGCGGCAAGGTTTCGCAGGGCACTGCGCAGCCCGCGTCGCCGGAGGACGCGGCGATCGTGCTGGAGGCGGCGCGGAGCGTGGTGGTGGTGCCGGGTTACGGGATGGCGGTGGCGCAGGCGCAGCACGCGGTGAAGGAGTTTGCGGCGGAGCTGGACAAGAAGGGGATCGAGGTGACGTACGCGATCCACCCGGTGGCGGGGCGGATGCCGGGGCACATGAACGTGCTGCTGGCGGAGGCGGGGGTGGAGTACGACGTGCTGCTGGACCTGGAGCCGGCGAACGCGAAGCTGGCGGCGGCGGATGTGGCGCTGGTGATCGGGGCCAACGACGTGACGAACCCCGCGGCGCGTCACGACCAATCATCGCCGCTGTACGGCATGCCGATCCTGGACGTCGATGCAGCACGGACGGTGTTTGTGATCAAGCGGTCGCTGAACCCGGGGTTTGCGGGGATCCAGAACGAGCTGTATTTCCGGGACAACACGCGGATGGTGTTCGGCGACGCGAAGAAGGTCGTCACCGAGCTGGTCGGGGAGCTGGAACAGATCTGAGGCGGGGCGGCGGCTAGCGCTTGCGCTTGGTCGTCGACTGCTTGTCGTAGGCGACACGGCAGTGGTGGACGCACTCTAGGTGATCGATGCCCCACGCATCGATCTGGTCGAGCAGCGGGGTGAGGGCGTGGCCGTGGTCGGTGAGGGAGTATTCGACGCGGGGGGGGATGGCCTCGAACTGCTCCCGTCGGATCACGCCGTCACGCTCGAGGGCGCGGAGGCTCTCGGTGAGCGACCGGGCGGAGGCGGCGGGCATGCTGCGGCGCAGCGCGGAGAAGCGTTGAGTCCCGTCGCGGAGAAGCAGGATGATCGGCCCCTTCCAGCGTCCCTTGATCACATCGAGCACCTCGAGGATCCGCCGATCGGGTGACGGGGTTTGGCCCGGGCGTGGGTTCATGGCGTGCTCATGGAGGGTTAGACGGGGAGTGCGGAGGGTTCGGCGGAAAAGCGGAAACTCGAACCCGTATTTCGAGATAATTGAACCGTAGTCATATCTATCGGGTTGTCTCAAGGCAACTCAGTCGTTTTGATTTCACTGATATTGCCCGGCTACTGATACGCACACGGCGCGGGGCTGCACGAGCCGGCGAGGCATCGGTGCGAGCCCGGACGCGTCTGCCGGGCCGACGGCGTGTGTCGCCGGCCCACCCCTCTC
Organism: Planctomycetota bacterium; assembly: GCA_038749105.1. Classification (GTDB taxonomy): domain Bacteria; phylum Planctomycetota; class Phycisphaerae; order Phycisphaerales; family Phycisphaeraceae; genus JBCCOW01. Next base: position 4,207 of record JBCDIM010000062.1, on the reverse strand, counting down.
GACCGCCTCGCCAGGAGTGCTCACCATGGAACGGAGTAGCAGCAGTCGTCGGCCCGGCGGGGCCGTCATTGGGTTGACCGCGGCGTTGGCGTGTGGGATCGGGGCGATGGCGGCGTGGATGGCCGGGGGGTCGCGGGCGCAGGCCGACGGGCACGAGGCCCCGGCCATGGGCAGCCAGGGCACGGCGGTGGGCCACCCCACGACGTGGGTCGCGGGCGGCGAGCGTGAACGGCTGACGCCCGACAACTGCGTGTTCCTGTTTGTGGACCACCAGGCGGGGCTGATGAACCTGGTCGACAACGTGGGCATGCCGGAGTTCAAGGCCGATGTCTTGGCGAAGGCGAAGGTGGCGAAGCTGCACGGCGTGCCGGTGGTGATCACGACCAGCGCCGCGGCGGGTCCGAACGGCCCGAAGCTGCCGGAGATCGTCGAGATGTTCCCCGATGCGCCACTCATCGAACGGACCGGCCAGATCAACGCGTGGGACGACCCGGCGTTCCGTGCGGCGGTCGAGGCGACGGGCAAGAAGAAGGCGGTCGTCAGCGGGATCACGACCGACGTGTGTGTGGCGTTTGTGACGCTGTCGATGCTGGAAGCCGGCTACGACGTGTATGTCGTGGCGGACGCGTCGGGGACGACGAACCCGCAGGTGCAAGAGGTGTCGCTGATGCGGATGGCCGAGGCCGGGGCGGAGATGGGCAACTGGTTCGCGTTGGCGTGCGAGCTGCTGAGCGACTGGCGGAACCCGGAGGGCGCGGCCACGGCCGCGATCTTCGCGGAGCACATGCCCGGGTATGCCGAGGCGATGGCGAGCCATGCGGCGTTCACGGGTTCGACGTCTGGAAAGATCGAATAGCAGACGCGGTCACGAGATGGACTCCGCCGACCCGCCGCGACCCCGGCGGGTCGGCATTCTGACCCGACCTGTTCCCCTTGTGCTGGAGCCCGACGATGCCCGACTCAATCTCACGACGTGATTTCGTTAAGACCGCGGTAGCCGGTGCGGGCGGGGCCGCCCTCGCGGGGGTGCCGCTGGGGTGCCGGAGCGCCGCCCCGATGGCCGACGGAAAAGCGGACGCCGCCGACCTGATCGTCCACCGCGGCAAGATCACCACGATGGACGCCGCCACGCCCGAGGCCCAGGCCTTCGCGGTCAAGGGCAACCGCTTCGTCGCGGTCGGCGGGGAGGACGCGGTCATGGCTCTGCGCGGTCCGGCGACCCGCGTCATCGACGCCCAGGGTGCCCGCGTGATCCCGGGCCTCACCGACAACCACACCCACACCATCCGCGGCGGCCTGAACTACGCGCTCGAGCTCCGGTGGGACGGCGTCCGCTCCAAGGCCCGGGCGATGCAGATGCTGCGCGAACAGGTCGCCCGCACGCCCCCCGGGCAGTGGGTCCGCATCGTGGGCGGGTTCTCGCCCGACCAGTTCCCCGACGGCGGCCTGCCCACGCTCGACGAGATCAACGCGGTCTCCCCCGACACGCCGATCTTCATGCTCCACGTCTACACCCAGGCCTTCCTCAACCGGGCGGCACTCCGCGCACTGGGCATCAACCGCCAGTTCCCCGACGACCGCTACGGCGGCGGCACGATCGCCCGGGACGCCTCGGGCAAGCCCACCGGCGCCCTGCTCGCCACGCCCTCCGCCCTGATCCTCTACAGCACCCTCCACGACGGCCCCAAGCTCGAACGCGAGAACCAGCTCATCAGCTCCCGCCACTTCATGCGCGAGCTCAACCGGCTCGGCCTGACCAGCACGCTCGACTGCGGCGGCGGCTTCCAGTTCTACCCCGACGACTACGGCGTCATCACCGAACTGCACCGCCAGAAGCAGATGACCATGCGCATCGGCTTCGCCACGTTCATCCAACGCCCCGGCAAAGAGCTCGAAGACTTCACCAACTGGACCAACCGCTTCAGCCCCGGCGAGGGCGACGACTTCTTCAAGCTCTGGGGCGGCGGCGAGATGTTGGTCCGCAGCATCTACGACTTCGAGGTCTTCAACCTGCCGCGGGTCACCCCACCCAAGCACGCCGAGGGCGATCTTGAGCCGGTGATCCGGCTGCTGGCCGAAAAGGGCTGGCCGTTCCGCTTCCACGCCACCTACGACGAGACGGTCGCCCGGCACCTGGACGTGCTCGAACGGGTCCACCGCGACATCCCGATCGATGAGCTGCGCTGGGTCGTGGACCACGGCGAGACGCTCAAGCCCGACACGATCGACCGCATCGCCGCGCTCGGCGGGGGCCTGGCGATCCAGAACCGCATCGCCTTCCAGGAGGATGCGTTCCTCGACCGGTATGGACCCGAGGCGGCTGCGGACGCCCCGCCGATCAAGCGGGCGATGGCTGCGGGCGTCCCGGTCGCCGCGGGCACGGACATGTCGCGGGTGTCGAGCTACAACCCCTGGCTCTGCATGTCGTGGCTGGTCACGGGCAAGGGCGTGGGCGGCCGGACGATGCTGGGCGAGGCGCAGCGGCTGGACCGGCAGACCGCGCTGCAGATCTGGACCGACAACGCGTACTTCAGCCGCGAGGAAGACCGCAAGGGCCGGATCGCCCCGGGCCTGCTCGCCGATGCCAGCGTGCTGTCCGACGACTACTTCACCGTGCCTGACGACGACATCCGCGAGCTCACCAGCGACCTGACCCTGGTCGACGGCAAGGTCGTCCACGGGCAGAACGGCTTCGCCCCGCTCGCCCCCGAGCTGCCGGCCCTGCAGCCCGAATGGTCACCCGTCAACCACTTCGGCGGCTACCAGAACCGGAGCGCCTGACCCACGTTGCCCGGCCTTCACCGAGCCCGAGTGGTCGCCGTCTGCTGGGGAGCGGTCGCGCTGCTGCTCGCCGTGACCGCGCAGGGCGATGAGCTCCTCGACCCGATCGTCCTGACCCCGCCGGGCGGCGACGACGTCACGATCCGGTTCGGCGGTCAGGTCCGCCAGCAGTACGAGGCGTTCGTCAACCCCGACTTCGGCGCGAGCCCCGAAGACGACGGCGGCTACTGGCTGCAGCGCTACGTCCTCGACGCGCGGGTCACGGCCGGCGACGCCGTCACATTCTTCTTCCAGCTCTACTCTGCGCCGGCCGCCGACCGCACCACCGGGGGCGGCCCGTTCGACGAAGACCCGCTGCGGGTCCAGCAGGCGTATGTCACGCTCGTGCTCGACGGGTCAGACGCGTCATCGACGACGCAGCCGGACGGCGGCGCGAGCACGCTGTCGGTCGGGCGTCAGGAGCTGCGCTTCGGAACACAGCGTCTGATCTCGAACCGCGCGGGGCCGAACGTCCGGCGGGCCTTCGACGCGGTGCGGGTGACGGTCCCGCGGGAGGCCTGGGTGTTCGACGCGCTGCTGGCCCGTCCGGTCGAGGTCGACCCGGAGCCGTTGCGCGACTGGGGGGACGGGGACGAGGCGCTCTGGGGGCTATACGCCACCCGCGATGCCGACGTGGGCAACGCGGGCGGGTCCGTGTTCGATCTGTACTACCTCGGGTTCTACAACGCCGATGCCGTGTTCGACACGGTGGCGGGGCAAGAGGTCCGGCACACGCTGGGGGCCCGTGCTCGGGGCGTGGTTCACGGGTTGGCGGTCGAAGCCGAGGCGGCCGTGCAACTCGGCTCTATCGATGGCGACGCGATCTTCGCTTACACCCTGGCCCTGGATGCCACCGCCGCCATGGGCCGACCCACCGACGCGGTCGGCCTCCGCTTCAGTCTCGCCAGCGGCGACCACGACGCCGACGACGATCAGCTCAACACCTTCAACCCGCTGTATCCGCGGGGCAGCTACTTCGGCGAGTCCGCGATTGTCGGGCCTTACAACCTCATCCACCTGCAGCCGTATGTCGAAACGGAGCTGCTGCCGGGCCTCACGCTCGAGGCGGGGTGGAGCGTGTTCTGGCGGCTCAGCGAAGACGACGGGTTCTACAACCCCGGCGGCGGCGTGATCCGTTCGGGCCTGAGCATCGACGACCGGTTCATCGGCAGCGAGCTGTCCCTGGTCGTGTCGTACCCGCTGCACCCCAACGCGGAGGTCTCCGCGGGGTACGCCCGGTTCTTCGCCGGCGACTTCATCGAGGCGACGGGCGAATCACAGGACGTGGACTTCTTCCAGGCCACCGTCGAGCTCAACTTCTAGGACGCCCAACAGCCTTTGTCGCACCAAGCAACCGCATGGCGGGCGGGATGGTGGGCGGGGCGGG
>JBCDIM010000061.1:0-20969 GCA_038749105.1 Planctomycetota bacterium | reverse complement strand
TCGGCATCGCCCACGACTTCGACGTCGTCATCCCCATCCCCGACTCCGGCAGGACCGCCGCCCTCGAACTCGCCCACACCCTCAACCTCAAATACCGCGAAGGCTTCGTCAAGAACCGATACATCGGACGAACCTTCATCATGCCCGGCCAGGACCAACGCAAGTCCTCCGTCCGCAAGAAACTCAACCCCATCGACCTCGAGTTCCAGGGCAAACACGTCTGCCTCGTTGACGACTCCATTGTCCGAGGCACCACCTGCAAGCAGATCATCCAGATGGCCCGCGAGGCCGGCGCCCGCAAGGTGACCTTCGCCACCGCCGCCCCCGCGATCCGCCATCCCAACGTCTACGGCATCGATATGCCTGCCGCCGACGAACTCGTCGCCCACAACCGCACCGAAAAACAGGTCGCGGACCTCATCGGTGCCGACCAGCTCGTCTACCAGGACCTCCCCGACCTCATCGCCGCCTGCCAGGAAGGCAACCCCAACATCACCGACTTCGAGACCTCCGTCTTTGATGGCCGCTACGTCACTGGCGACATCGACGATGCCTATTTTGCTCGCCTCCGCCAACAACGCAACGACGCCGCAAAACAAAAAGCCAACGCCACCAACTCCCCCGCCGACGCCCTCTCCCCTCAGCCCGGCATCACCGACCTGTCCTAATCCCGCCTACCGAAGCACCAGACTTTCATAGCCGCGATGCGACGCATCGCCGGTCCGCCTATCGCAAGTCTCAATCGACTCCGCGCGTCTCAAAAAACCACCCCGCCGGCACCGCCAACCGTCCCAAATCCCGCTGCCGCACCAAAAACACCACCCCCGCCATGCCGTCCTCGACATCGTGGTCGTACTCCGCAAACCACAACCCCTGCCCGTCACCCACCGGCTGACCCACCCGTAGCCGCCGACGATCAACAACAAACTCAAACACCCCCGGCTCAAGTCCCATCGACGCCCGCTCGGTCCCCGCCCCGTCCGCAAACCCCGCAACCTCCAGATCTTCCACCTGCCGCAGAAAATCCCGCACCCGCAGCCGCTCTTCAATCACGCGTTCCCCCGGCTGAGTCCCTTGCCCCTGCTCCCCCGTACCGCCTTCCACCATCACCCATCGCCCGCCCTCCCGCTCCATCACCCACGCCCCCCGTGGATGCCGCAACGCAATCCGTGACGCCACCCCATACCCCGGCCAACGCAACCGATCCGCCAACACCGTCCGACCGTCCCATTCAGCCACCGCATTGTGAAGTTCGTCGCTGGTTAGCAAAGCCTCGTCAATCCCATACGTAATCGCTGCGAGGCCCGCACCCGACCTCGGACCGAGGCGATATTCTTGGACTACCCATCCCATTCGGGGGGAATGGAAACCGAAGAAACCCTCTACTTTCTCTGAGGCAGCAGGTGCCGTTCCATTCACACGCCGCACCTCGTTGGCGGCGTCGAGCAGAGGCTGCAGTGCCGGCCCCGAAACCGCAAAGACCTTGGGCTCGGTCTGCCACCACCCAGATCCTTCGTAGCTGTAAACCCATCGCTCATTCGTTCCGCTGTTGTTGCGTTCGATCTGTAGGCGTGTGATGTCATCCAGAACAACCGCGCGGTACAGCAGACGCTCAGCTTCGACCCTTTCCTGAATCTCGTCATCTAACCGCTGAGCCGACCCATCTGTCCACACCAGCCAGAACGCAGCCGCACCCACCCCCAGCGCCCCGATCAGCAACACCAGCGTCGTCCCGAGCTTCACCGCGTCACCTCGTCAATACGCATCGCACATTCCACATCGTCACACGCTCCGCCGCCTCCGCCAACCCACCAACCCCCCGCCCATCAGCACCGCCCCCGGCAACCCGAACAGCACCGCCAAACGATATGCCCGCAGCCGCCCTTCGCTCATCGCTCCTACCCGCGGCACCTCACCCGCCCGCGGGCTCGTCGCGATCAGCCCGTCCTCTCTGGCGAGCCAGTACACCGTGTTGATGAACAGCTCCGCGTTGCCCGCGTACAACGCCTCGCCCCCCGGCCGCTCCGCCAGCCCCGGGCCCCTGCCAAACTCCGGATGGACCCCATAGGTGGTCACCTGATCCGCCGCCCAGATCGGCTCCGCCACCACCGCCAACCGCCCGCCACCCTCCGCCGGCTTCTCCGCCGTCGCGCCGATCACAAACCGCTCCGCCGCCCCCGCCTCGTCGAACTCCGGCACCCGGTTCACCGGCGACCCCACCGGCACCTCGTACGCCCACGCCCGGCCCGCCCCACCCCCGACACCCACCTCCACCAGCGTCTCCAATTCCACCCCCGCTTCCGCTGCTTGGCCTTGGTTGAGCACCACCGGCGACGGCAGCGTGAAGACCGTCCAGAGGCCCCGCGTGGCCCGCGCCGCCGCCGCTCCCGCCGCCGAGTCCGACGCCTCGAACGACGCCGTCTTCACCCGCTGCCCCTCGGCCCGCACCACCTCCTGCGCGACCCGCCGGTGCACCTGCGCCTCGATCCCCCACGCCCGCAGCGCCCCCACAATCGGCCCCACCTCACGAGGCGACGCGGCTTCAGCCTCGTCGTCCCCCGCATCCAACCTCCCTCCGCCCTCGCCCTGCACCGCCCGCTCCGCCGCCACCCGCCCCGGGCTGTGCGTCGGGTCGTAGTTAAGGATCGTCAGCACCCCGTCGCCCGCCGCCAGCCGGTCCTGGATCAGCTCCGCGATCGCTATCCGTGGGGCCGGGTCCAGCGTCGCCGGGTCCCGGTCCGTCGGCGTCCGCAGCGGCATCACCACCCACACCATCGACTCCCCCGCCTCCGCCTCCGGTAAGTCTCGACCCGAACCGACCTGCCACTGCTCCACCCCAAACCCCATCCCCCGCAGCCGACCCGCCACCGACTCCATCACGCCCCGTCGGCTCGACCCCGCTGCCCCCAACGCCCGGATCCCCCGCGTCGTCACAAACACCACCCTCGGCCTACGCTCGATCGCCAGCCGAACCAGCGACCCCGTGATCTTTTCCTCCCCCCAGAACAGCCCCTCGGCCCGTCCCGCCCCTGCCTCTTCGCCCCGCTGCTGGCGCGCTGCGGCCGCCGCCGTCGCCGCGTCGCCCACGTCCCCCCGGAACAGCTCCCCGATCGGTAAGACCCAAGCCCCTTCCTCCGAGAGCACCACCACCGACTCGCTCCGCTGCAGCGTCCGGTACGCCACCGCGTACTCCTCCGGCACCGCCAACCCCTCCATCGCCCGCAGCGCCTCCCGCTCCATCGCCTGCACCGCCGCCGCCCCCGACTCCGCCTGCAGCACCCGCTCCAACGCCCGCCCCAGCGCCGCGTCCGAGCCCGCACCCCGCTTCAGCCGAGCCTTGATCCCCCGCAGCCCCGGCACCGCCGACCGCAACACCCGTGCCCGAACAGTCCCCACCGCCCCCTGCACCGCCAGGATCCTCGCCCGGTAGTCCGGCAACACCCGCTCCCGCTCCAGCATCTCCCGCGCCTCAGCGATCCCCTGCTCCGCCCGCGCCACCTCCGCGATCAACCCCCGCACCGCGTTCTTCTGCCCCCGCTCCTCATCCAGCTCCCCGTCCGCCACCATCTCCCGCAACGGCCCGCTCACACCCGCGACCGCCTCCGCCAACCGACCCAGCTCCCCGTTCAACCCCGCCAGCTTCTCCTGCAACGGCCCCAGCTCCGCTGCATAACGCTCGTGCAACGCCGCGTACACCGCGTCTCGCCCGACCGGGTCCGCCACCGGGTCCACCCGCTCCGCCGACACCCATCGGCTCTGCCGGCCGTACTCCTCCGCCAGGTCCAGCAGCCGACGCCGAGCCGAGTCGTCCCCCGTCGTCATCACCACCAAACGCACCGGCGCGTCCAGCCGCTCCAGCACCACCCGCGTTTGCTCCGACAGGCTGTGCCGACGCGTGCTCGTCAGGTCGTACCGCACCCACCCCTTCACGCCCGGCCCCATCCGGTCGTACTGCCACACCACCAACACATTCAACGCCGCCACAATCACCACCGCCGCCACCACCGACACGCCCACGCTCAACCCATACCGCAGCCGCCGCTTCCGCAAACTCGGGACTTCCGCGGGACGCTCTGCTCCGGCGTGTTGCTTCTTCCGGGGGGCCATTACTTCCACCGCCTCGCTTCCAACACCTTCACCGCCAGGAACAGGAACAACGCGATCAGGCTCCCGAAGTACACGAAGTTCCGCACATCGATCAGCCCCTTCGCGAAGTCTGCGAACTGCCGATCCACACTCGCGTAGTCCACCGCCTTGCGCACCCCGCTGGTCACGAACGGCGCATCGCGTACAAAGAACAACGCGAACGTCGGCACCGAGATGATCGCCACCGTCAGCAGCAACGCGATCACCTGGTTGCTCGTCGCCGCCGACGAAAACACCCCGATCGCCAGATACAGCCCCGCCACCAAGACCAGCCCCAACAGGCCCGTCACCATGGGCCCCAACTCCGGGTCCGCCGCCGACTCCAACACCCCCATCATCAATACCACCGGCAGCAGCAGCACCGCGATAAACCCCATCCCGCCGAGCCACTTGCCCACCGCCACCGCCGTGTCGCTCACGGGGGCCGTCATCAGCCGTTCATACGTCCCCGACCGCAGCTCCTCCGACAGCGCCCGCATCGAGATGGCCGGCACGATGAACACCAGGAACCACACCGTGTCCGACAGCATCGGGCGCAGCGTCGCCGGCGCTCCGATGTCGAACCGCGTGACGAACAGGATCGCGGTGCCCACCACGAACAACCCGATCACCACATACGCGATCGGCGAACAGAACAGCCCCACCCACTCCCGCTGAGCAATGGCGAGTGTCCGCTTCATCCCGCCACCCCTTCACGCTCCCACGCCACGCTCTCGCCCGCGATCGCCTCGCTGAACACCCGCTCCAGCACCGAGCCCTCTCGGCTCAACTCCCGCACCGCGATCCCCGACTCGCCCAGCGCCGCCGACACGCCCTCCCGCACGTCCGCCTTGCCCTTGGGCTGCACCAGCACCCGCACCCACCCGCCGTCACCCGAATCCGCGCCCAACTCCTCGGTCTTCTCCACGCCCTTGACCCCCTCCAACACCTGACGCACCCGGCTCGCTCGGCCCTTCGCCTCCACCACCAACGCCGCCCCCCGCGACGCCCGCTCCCGCAGATCGCCCGGCGTCCCCACCGCCACCACCACCCCCCGGTCCACCATCACCACCCGGTCCGCCGCCTTCTCCACCTCCGGCAAGATATGCGACGACAACACAATCGTGTGCCTGCCCTCACCCGCCCCCCTCAGCCGTTCGATCAGGTTCCGGAACGCCCGCACCTGCACCGGGTCCAGCCCCGACGTCGGCTCGTCCAGCACCAGCACCGGCGGGTCGTGCATCAACGCCTGCGCGAGTCCGACGCGCTGCCGATTGCCCTTGCTCAGCCCGCCGATCGTCCGCCCGATGATCCGCTCCAGCCCACACCACTCGGTCAACTCTTCGATGCGTTTCTTGCGGGTGGGGCGGTTCATCCCGAACAGCCGCCCGATGAAGTGCAGGTACTCCCGCGACCGCATCTCCCCGTACAACGGCGTCGACTCCGGCAGGTACCCGATCTGGGCCCGCGTCGCCTCCGAGTCCGTCATCACGTCCTTCCCGCCCACCAGCGCCGTCCCCGTCGTCGCCGGCAGATACCCCGTCAGGATCCGCAGCGTCGTCGTCTTCCCCGCCCCGTTCGGCCCCAGCAGCCCCACCACCTCGCCTGCGGGCACCTCAAAGCTCACCCCCCGCAGCGCCGCCGTCGGCCCGAACCATTTTGTGAGCTGTTTCACCTCAATCATCGAGCCCGGCATTTTACCAGAATTAAGCTTGTGCCCCTCACGCGTAGGGTGGTGTTAGTGCAGAGTGCACCACTACGAAATTGTGGCACTGGTAAGGCTCAACAGCTCACCCCACCTTACGAGTCGCGAGCTTCAACCCGACTGTTCTTCTGTTTTGCTACCGCAACCAGCCAGCCCACGACAAAGAACGAGCAGAACACTGCACCGAGAATGAATACGAGCCAGGCGGCGAGTAGCCCCCAGAACGTTGACCACAACGACGACACCGGCCACGCTATAAAAAACGGTAACACGAAGACACTCCAGCCCGCGATGTAGGTCTGGCTGAAAGGCAGGGAAGCCTTGGCGATTTCGGCCCGCCACTCCACCACCCCCCCGGCCGCGAGGAGCGGCAAATCTAGCCCCGCGAGGAACAACAAAAAGATCAGCAGGGCGGGTACCGCTGCGAAACCGACGCCCGTAATGATCGCCAGAGCCGTTACGACAGCAAGAAGCCCTGAGATCAATCCAAGCCAGTAGCCAAGCATGTATGAGATCAGCCTACCGGGTCGAGGTCGGTGGGGTATTGGCTCCGTTTCTGAAAATTGGCTTGTGAGATGTTGTCGAGTTGGGGGTCGTCGCGGCTGTGCCACGCCCGGTTGAGGTGTGCGAAGACGTGACCCAGATCAATACCGAAGTCCGCCTCGTCGATGGAGCCCGCGTCCGTCATGTCCTGTATCAGTTTGCCGAGGTGTTCGTGCGCATCGCACAATTCATCCATCCACAGCGACCAGGCAACGGGGTGATCATCTTGGTTCAACGTCTGCTTCATCAGGCCGGTTTGCGTTTGACGAACAACGCGCCGACGGCGACGAGGAGCCAGCCGAGGATCATGCAGAGGCCGCCGATGGGGGTGAGGTAGCGCAAGAGGTGGGTGGCGTCGTCGGCGAGGGTGTTGATCTTGTTGAGGACGAAGTAGTACAGGGAGCCGGAGAAGAGAACGACGCCGGCGAGCCAGGACCACCAGGCGGCGTGGAGGAGGATGGCCTTGGATTTCGTTTGGGCGAGGTAGAGGGCGAGGGCGAGCAGGGCGGCGGCGTGGATGAGGTGGTATCGGCTGGCGGAGTTCCACCAGGCCCAGGGGTCGTAGCCGAGGCCCGTGCCCTCGAAGCGGTCGAGGGTGTGGGCGCCCATGGCGCCGAGGGCGACGGCGGAGGCGCCGACGAGGCCGGAGAGGGTGAGCTTGAGCTGCATGGGGGAGTTATAGGCGCCGGGGGGATAGGGGTTAGGCGCTGGGGGCGGGGTGGTGGGGTGGGATGAGGTTTTGGGTGTGGCGGGACGGCCGGGGCGACACCCCCCCGCTCGCTGGGTGGGTGGGGTGGGGTCAGGCGGTGACAGGCAGGGCTTGATGGAGGGCGGCGAGGAGTTGATCGACCTGGTCGTCGGTCCAGTCGGCGCGGAGGGTGAGGCGGACGCGGGCGGAGCTGGGGGCGACGGTGGGGGGGCGGATAGCTGGGGCGAAGACGCCGAGGTCGCGGAGGCGGGCGGCGAGGGTGAGGGCGGACTCGGGGGTGCCGGCGATGAGTGGGATGATGGGCGTGGGGTGTTTCGGATTCGCCGGGAAAGGGAGCAGGTCGGCGGGCAGCGCGTCGAGGATGCGGTGGGTGATCTCGATGAGGCGTTGCTGGTGGTGGGGCTCGTCGCGGAGGACGTCGAGCGCGGCATTGATGGATGCGATTTGGGCGGGGGGGACGCCGGTGGAGTAGATGAAGGGGCGGGCGGTGTTGATGAGGGTATCGACGACGAGTTGGGAACTGGTGACGATGCCGCCGAGGGAGCCGAGGGCTTTGGAGGCGGTGGAGATCGTGACGGGGATCTGGCCGGCGACGTGCTGGGCTTCGGCGAGGCCGGCGCCGGTGGGGCCGAGCACGCCGGTCGCGTGGGCCTCGTCGACGATGAGGGTGGCTTGATAGCGGTCGGCGAGTTCGAGAAGGGTGGGGAGGTCGGCGGTGGTGCCGTCCATGGAGAACACGGCGTCGGTGACGATGAACAGCTCGGCGTCGGCGGTGCGTTGCTGATGGGCCTTGTCGAGCTTGCGGTCGAGGGTGGCGTAGTCGCGGTGCGGGAAGGTGCGGGTGGTGACGCGGTCGATTCGGGAGGCGTCGAGGAGGGAGGCGTGGTTGAGCTTGTCGTGGAAGACGGTATCGCCGGGCCGGGTGAGGGTGCCTAGGACGGCGAGGTTGGCGGTGTAGCCGGTGGGGAAGAGCAGGGCGGCCTCGGCGTGCTTGAAGGCGGCGAAGCGGGCTTCGAGCTGCTGGTGCGCGGTGAGGTGGCCCGCGACGAGGCGGGATGCGGTAGCCCCGGTGCCGAGGGTGAGGGCGGCGTCGGCGGCGGCTTGTTTGAGGTGTGGGTGTTGGGCGAGCCCGAGGTAGTCGTTGGACGCGGCGTTGAGGAGGGTGTTGCCTTGATGGGTGAGGGTCGGGCCTGGGGCGGGCAACGGCGATAGCGAACGGCGGAGGCCGTCGGCTTGGCGTTGATCGAGGGTGTGTTGGAGCCGGTCTTGGAGTGACACGGTGAACGGCTTATCAGGAGTCGGGCGGGGCGTCGGTGGTGGTGTCGCCGGGCTCGTCGAGGAGCGAGTCGAGATCGGCGGCGGAGTTGTCGGCCTGATCCGCCTGGGCGAGGGTCTGTTTCATGAGACGCCCGACCTTGAACTTCACGGTGCGTTTGGCGGGCACCCAGACGCGTTCGAGGGTCTTGGGGTTTTGGGCGCGTCGGGCGCGGCGGAGCTTGACCTCGAAGACGCCGAAGTCTCTGAACTCCAAGCGGTTACCCTTGCCGAGCTCGATGATGATGTTGTCCAGGAAGGACTGGACGGTCTGCTTAACGACGACGCGCTTCTGGCCGGTGGCCTCGGCGATGTGGTCGATGAGTTCTTTTTTGGTGACGGTAGCCATGCGCAGGGTGGGATCGGGGGTTGAGAGAAGGGGCTGAAGGGGTACGGCTGGGTTGATCCGGAGCAGGCATCGCGTGGCGGCGGGTTGCCACACGCGCAGGTGATACCCCGAAAGTATGGCTGGGGTGTGGGGTGGCGTCAAGCGTCAACTGCAATGGGGATAGAAGATTAGGAGGTCTCTTGTGGGGCCGGGGGTGTGCGGTCTAGGATGGGAGGATGGCGATCGATGTGGCGAAGTTAGCGATTGTTCACTATCCGGCGGCGGTGCTCCGCAAGCGAGCGGCAGAAGTCCCGGCGGTGGACGACGGGGTGCGGGCGGTGGTGCAGCGGATGCTGGAGCTGATGCACGCGGCCCCGGGGGTAGGCTTGGCCGCACCGCAGGTCGGGCTGCCCTGGCGGCTGTTTGTGGCTAACCCGACGGGCGATGCGGGGGACGACCGGGTGTACATCAACCCGGAGCTGACCGAGCCGACGCGGGAGGCGGAGAGCCAGGAGGAGGGTTGCCTGAGTCTGCCGGACGTCAGGGCGCAGGTGGCTCGGCCGCGGGGGATCACGATCCGGGCGTTGGGTGTGGACGGCGAGCCGTTCACGGAGACGGATGACGGGCTGCTGGCCCGGATCTGGCAGCACGAGACGGATCATCTGGACGGGGTGTTGATCCTGGACCGGATGACGCGGATCGAGAAGATCGCCAACCGCCGGGCGGTGAAGGCATTGGAGGCGGCGCGTGCGTGAGTGTGTGGGACACGCTGTGTGGGCTGTGGTGCTGATGGCGGGGGGTTGGTGGGTCGTTGTGGGTGGGGTGGTCGACGTGTCGGCAGAAGACGTGTTGGATGTGCGGGGTCCGGTGGTGGGGGTGGGCGACCCGCGTGAGCCCTATGGCGATGTGCCGTTCCCGCAGGTGCTGGCGGAGATGGATTTGCAGTCGGAGCCGGAGGCCCCGGCAGAGGCGGGGGGGCCTTACCTAGTGCACTATCGCAACGGGCTGATCGGGATGTCGGCGACGTTCGTGGCGTTGCCGGCGGACCCGCGTGCGGGGCGATCGCGTGGCCGGGCGGACGCGGCACGGGGGCTGGTGCGTGCGGCCGAGCGGGGGCTGAAGGAGCAGGAGAAGGCGGGGGAGCTGGCAGACATCAAACGGTTGGAAGACTGGTCAGGTTTCGTCGGCCCGGTGGGCGAGCCGATCGCGGCGCACTACGGGCTGTACAGCTACCGGCTGGCGGGCGAGGCGCGTCGGTTGGTGGTCGTCGGGGTCTCGCGGCAGACCGGGCAGATGACGCTGCGTTTGTCGTATCCAGAATCGGAGGCAGAGCAGTCGGAGCGACGGGCCAGCGAGCTGATGCTGGACTGGGGCTACCTGCTGATGCGGGGGCGACATCCCGAGGGCGATTCGCGCCGCCGGGATTGAATCACCGTGTTTTAAATTGCGTGCGGTGATTGGGCCCGTTAGCGGGCATCGAGGCGTTCGAGCCGGTGGGAGACCGCACGCCCGGCCTTGTCGGCGGCCTGAGCGATCACCGCGTAGAGATCTTCACCCGTGGCTTCGACGGCTAACGGCTGCTGACCAGCGATCCTGGCCTCGATGGTGCATCGTCGGTCGTCGGCACCGTGCTTGTGGGCGTTGTCGTCGCGGAGGTGGACCTCTATGCGGGTGACGCGTTCCTCCACGTGACGGAACGCATTGAGGACCCGGTCTTCGACGTGTTCGGTGAGGGCATGGCTGGTGTCGATGTCGCCGAAGTTGACTTGGATTTTCATGGCAGCGTCCTGAGAGGTGGAGAGGAGGGAAGGTGAACGCGGTGCGTCTTGGCGTTTAGCGGCCGTGTCGCACGCCTCAGGCTAACGCGCTGAAGCGGGGTGTGCGCAGCCCGGTCGTGTTCCAGGCGGTGTTGTTACGATGAACGATCTAACGGGGTTCGGAGACCGTTGATGTCGATCAGGTTCCGCTGTTATTCATGTATCGGAAAGATCGCTTGCCCCGAGAAGGGCATGGGGCTGTATTTGGCGTGTCCGCACTGCGGGGCCCGGGTGCGTGTGCCGATCCCCGCGGACCTCGGCTCGTTCACGGCGGACCAGATCAAGGCCAATCAGAAAGCTCAGATCAAGCGGGCGAAGCAGAAAGCACGGGGCGAGGGCAAGCCGGCGGAGGCTCCACCCGTGCCCGCTGCAGAGGCCCCCGCGGCACCACCCGCCAACCCCGCAAAACCCGCCGATGATCCGCCGATCGCTCGGCCCGTCGATGCGCCGTCATTGCCGGCGTTGGACGACATCCCGGTGGCTCGGCCGAAGCAGCCCCCGAAGGTCCACCCCGTAGCCGACGAGCCCGACATGCTCGAGATCGAGATGGCCGGTACCGAGGACGGCCCGAACGAGACCGATGATCTTCTGGCGTCTTTGGCACGCGTGGCGGGGGATGACGAGTCGGAGGACGGGATCGACATGGTGCTTGAGCACGAGCCGGTGGCCGATCATCTCGGGCAGACGGATGACCACCTCGGAGTCCTGGAGCAGGCGGCGGGCGGGGAGGCGGATGACCGGGAGGCGGCGGACCTGCTGGCGGAGCTCGCGGCCGCAGCGGAGGAGGACGAGCAGAGCTCGGGTGATGCGAAGGACAAACGGGACAGCAGGGGTAAGCGGGGCGGACGCCGGCGATGAGTCTCGAAGGCCCGCTGAGTGTGATCCTGCCCGCGGCGGGCAAGGGCCGACGCTTCGCTGCGGACGGGGTGGCGTCGGCGTCGAAGATCGAGTTCGAGCTGGCCGGCCGGGCCGCGTTCCTGCACGCGATCGATCGCTTCCTCGAGCGCGGCGACGTGGGCCAGATCATCCTGGCGGTGGACCCGGATGGCTACGACGCGTTCGAGATGCGTTGGGGCGAACAGCTGGCGTTCATGGGGGTGGAGCTGATACCCGGCGGGCGGGCCGAGCGGTGGGAGACGGTGGGTCTGGCGCTCGACCGCGTGGCGGACGACGCGGCGTACGTGGCGGTGCACGACGCGGCGCGCCCGCTGGTCAGCAGCACTCTTATCGATCGGGTGGTGAGCACGCTGCAAGACTGCGCTCTCACGCGGCCCGACGTTGCGGGGGTCGTGCCGGGCCTGGCGGTCGCCGACTCGCTTAAACGCGTTGAAGACGACGAGCCTGCAGCCACGCCGAACCGGGCGGACGACATCCTCGGCTTGCTTGACGTGGGAGCCGACGATGCTCCGGGGTTGCCGGCCGTGCGGCGCATCGTTGAACCGGTCAGCCGCGATGCGCTGGTTGGCGTGCAGACGCCGCAGGTGTTCCGTGCCGACGTGTTGCGTGAGGCCTACTCAACGCTCAATGATGCGACGGCCGAAGGCATCACCGACGACGCGGGTCTGATCCAGCGGCTCGGCTACCCGGTTCTGGTGGTGGACGGTGAAGCGATCAACTTCAAGCTCACCCGGCCCGACGACGCCCTGCTCGCCCAGGCTTGGCTGGTCCATGGCCGCGCCAAAGCCGAACAGGCCGACGCCGTCCGCGAACTCTTCGGCGACGACGAAGACGATTAAGTCAGTCCCGCGTCAGGCTCTCGCGGTCCAGCATGTGCCGGAGCGTCTGACACACCAGCTCCACCGACTGCCGGTCCAGGCTGTTGAAAAACGGCAGCGCTACCGTCCGTCCACTCACCGACTCAGCGATCGGGAACGCGCCTTCGGCGTAACCAAACGCCTCGCGGTAGAACGGCTGCAGGTGGATACACGGGAAGTAGTTGCTCGCACCGATCTCGTGCCGCCGGAGCCCCGCGATCACGCGGTCCCGGCTCTCGGAATCAAACCCCGGGCCGAGCCGGATCACAAACACGAACCACGACATGTGCTCCTCGCAACCCGCCGGCACGTTCGGCAACACGACCTCCGGCAGGTCCATGAGGCAGTGCATGTACCACCCCGCGACCTCCCGCCGACGCTCGAGCATGGCGTCCAACCGATCCAGCTGGGCGACTCCCAGCGCCGCCGCGATCTCGGAGAGCCGGTAGTTGTAGCCCAGCCGCTGGTGCGACAGCCACGTCCCGGCATTACTGACCTGGCCGCCCGCTCCGGAGTCGAACTGGGCCGAGCCCCGCCCCTGGTTCCGCAGGCTCCGGCACATCTCCGCCAGCCGGTCGTCGTCGGTCACGATCATCCCGCCCTCGCCCGTGGTGATCTGCTTGTTGGGATAGAACCCAAACACCCCGGCACGCCCGAACGACCCAACCGGCCGGCCGTGGTGCTTGCCGCCCAACGCCTCGCAGCAGTCCTCGATAAACAGCAGCTCGTGCTTCCGAGCGACGGCCTCAAGGTCCGACATCCACGCCGGGTTCCCGAACACCTCCACCGCGATGATCGCTTTGGTCTTCGGCGTGATCGCAGCCTCGATCCGCTTCGGGTCCAGGTTCAGCGACTTCGGGCAGATGTCCACAAACACCGGCGTCGCCCCCGCCATCAAGATGCAGTTCGCCGACGCGATAAACGAGAACGGCGTCGTGATCACCTCATCGCCCGGCCCCACCCCGCTCGCCAGCAACACCGCGTGCAGCCCCGCCGTCCCCGACGACACCGCCACCCCGTGCCGCCTCCCGCACACCGCCGCCAGCCGCTGCTCGAACTCCTCCTGCTTCGGCCCGATGCTCAGCCGCCCCCCCCGCAGCACCTCCGTCACCGCACGAACCTCCGACTCCGTGATGTCCGGAGACGACAATGGGATCTCACTGCTCTGCTTCATCATCCATCAAACCCTAGGCAAGACATCCTCAAAGACGCCCGCTCGCCAACCCTCCGTCACGGCACCGTCGGCAACACCGCCGCCAACGCCTCGTCGACCAACCCTTGCTCCGTCAACCAACGCCACGCCAGCTGCATCCGCAGCGAATCCCCGACCATCCCCGCCCCCTGAACCAGCAGCCCCAGCCGCTCCACGTCTTCCGTCCCCAGCGGCATCCCACGCACTGCCCGCAGCGCTAGAACCAGGTCCGCCTCGGTCCGCAGCAGCCCCCCGGGCAGGGTGTCCAGGATCATCTGTGCCCCGCCCCCCGACACGCCTTCGGCGATACACGCCAGCAGCACCGCCCGCCGCATCGCCGCGACGCCGTCGTCGATCACCCCGTCCGTCGTATACCGTCCCAGCACCGACGCCAGCCCCGCCACCCCTTCATCCACGCCGCCGATCGTCACCACACCCTCGTCCGATGCCGCCAGCCACAGCCGCGCCGCCTGAAGTGCAAACGCCGACCGCGCCTCGATCTGGTCCGGCCGTGCCCCCTCCACCCGATCCACCACCCACCCCAACACCCCCGCTCTCACCGCTACACCCGTTGCCGCCGCGTGCTCCACCGCCCAGCTCAACGCCACCGGCCGACCATCCGCAATCACCGCACGCAGCGCTTCAATCAGCCGACCCTCATCGCCCCGCCCCTCACGCAGGGCCACCGACGCCGCCCCCGCCTCACCCAGCAAACCCACCAAGCCGCCCACCCACTCGCCCTCCGCCCGCATCACCTCAAACGCCCCGCCCGGCGTCCCCGGCAGCCCCCGCAATGCCACCATCCCCAGCTCCACCAGCCGAAGCTCGTCCGGCCCCGACTCATCACTGAGCGCCTTGTCCCACCACGACCGCCACAACGCCTCCGCCCCCTCGACCCCCAGCTCTAGCGCCGCCCCCAACGCCGCCTGCCCCGCCACATCGTCGTGCCCCCGCTTCTCCGCCAGGCCCAAGACCCAGCCGCCCGTCTCCGTCAGCCCGTGCCGCCGGGCCGTATTCACCAGCATGACTTCCACCACGGCCCGCTCGTGAGCCGGCCGCGTCGCCAGCCAGTCCAACGCAGGCAGCCCGCTCTCGTCCCCTATCGCCAGCAGCAGCAGCGCCGCCAGACCCCGCTTCCCCGCCGACTCGTCCGTCATCGCCGACCGGATGAACCCGGTGTCGCCCCGCCAACCCTCCGCGATCAGCCCCACCGCGATCAGGCACTTCACCCCGTCGTCCAGCCCGTCCCACGCCAGCAGCTGCTCCGCCTTCGCCCGCGGCAGCAGCCCCTCGTCCAACGCCGCCCCGATCACCTCCCACCGCTGCTCCGACCGCTCAAACCCCTCCAGCCACGCCAGGTCCATCTCCCTTGCCCCACCCGCCCCCGCCAGCTCGCTCAACCCCATCACCCCGTGCATCCGCAGCCCCACATCCCCGCTGCTCATCAGCCGGTCAAACACCGGACGCACCGCCGGGTCTTCCAACGCCCGCAACGCCCGCAGCAGCGAGTCCCGTGCCTCGCTCTGCCCCCGACCGGGAGCCGGTCGTGTTGCCCGCCACAGCAGATGACCCGCCGCTTTCGCCGTCGCCTCCCGTTCCCCCGCCCCCGCATAAACCGGCACGCCGCAGACCCACGCCACACCCGCGATCACCACCGCCAACACCCCCACCCGCCAAACATCCAAGCCCTGCATCAACATCCGACT
The DNA here is from genome assembly GCA_038749105.1 of Planctomycetota bacterium. Taxonomy (GTDB): domain Bacteria; phylum Planctomycetota; class Phycisphaerae; order Phycisphaerales; family Phycisphaeraceae; genus JBCCOW01. The sequence continues at coordinate 5,776 of JBCDIM010000061.1, read as the reverse complement.
AGCATAATCCAACTCACACCCTCCATGAGAAACCCATGCTGTCACAGCATGGGCGTGCCCACTCGACCAGGACCCTTTCCCCGCTGACCCCCCGTGCCCTACGAACGCGACAACATCGCCGCCCTCGCCCCCTACGTCCCCGGTGAACAGCCGTCCTGGGCCGACACCGCGCACCCCGTCCGCCCGACCCTCAAGCTCAACACCAACGAAAACCCCTACCCCCCCGCGGACCCCGTGCTCCAGGCTATCCGCGAGCTCCCCGCTGAGGCCCTCCGGCTCTACCCGCCCCCGCGGGCGGATGCCTTCCGCCAGGCCGCCGCCGACGCCCACGGCCTGACCCCTGATCACATCCTCGCGACCAACGGCGGCGACGAGCTGCTCCGCCTCCTGATCACCACCACCTGTCCCCCCGCGGGCATGCGGGCCGGCATCGGCGCGACCGCCCCGACCTACTCGCTCTACCCCGTCTTGGCTGCGATCCACCCCGCACCCTTGACCGAGGTCCCTCGCGACCCCGACACCTTCGCACCCCCGCCCGCGCAAACCCTCGCCCACGCCTGGAACGACGCCGGCTGCGCCCTCGCCTTCTTCGTCAACCCCCACGCACCCTCCGGCCGCCTCGAATCCCTCCAATACCTCGAAGAACTCAGTGATAACTTCCGGGGCCTGCTCGTCATCGACGAGGCCTACGTCGACTTCGCCCCGCACAACGCGATCCCCCTCATCCAGGAAGGCCGCGACAACGTCATCCTGCTCCGCTCCCTCTCCAAAGGCTACGCCCTCGCCGGCCTCCGCTTCGGCTACGCCATCGCCCACCCCGACCGCATCACCACCCTCGACAAGGCCCGCGATTCCTACAACACCGACATCCTCAGCCAGATCGCCGCCACCGCCGCACTCCAACACCGCGACCTCGCCCGGGCCTGGAACGACGCCGGCTGCCTCCACGCGGACTCCGTCTACCCCCACGCACCCTCCCGCCCGCACGACACCCTCGACTACCTCCGCACCCTCGCCGACCAGTTCGAGGGCCTGCTCGTCATCGACGAGGCCTATGTCGACTTCGCCCCGCACCACGCCATCCCCCTCGTCCAGGAACGCCGCAAAAACCTCGTCATCCTCCGATCACTCTCGAAGGGCTACGCCCTCGCGGGCCTCCGCTTCGGCTACGCCATCGCCCACCCCGACCGGATCACCACCCTGGACAAGGCCCGGGACTCCTACAACACCGACATCCTCAGCCAGGTCGCCGCCACCGCCGCACTCACCCACCGCGACGCCGCGAAGCAAACCTGGCAGGCCGTCATCAGTGAGCGCACCCGACTCACCGACGCCCTCACCGCCGCCGGCTGGCGCACCTGGCCCTCCCACTCCAACTTCATCCTTACCCAGCCGCCCACCCCCAGTGCCGGCCAGGCCCGCGCCATCTACCAAGACCTCAAAGCCCACGACATCCTCATCCGCTACTTCAACACCCCCGGCCTCGCCGACAAGCTCCGCATCTCCATCGGCACCCCCAATCAAATCACCCAACTCCTCGACGCACTGCCCCTTTAACCCCCGCCTCCACCGGGGGGTGCGCCACCCATACCTCCACGCGACCCACCTAGGCTCTAACAGCTAGCAACTCCTCCCGCGAGCCCACGCCATGCCCCGCCAAGCCTCCCTGACCCGAAACACCCACGAAACCCAGATCGAACTGTCGCTCAACCTCGACGGCGGCCCCATCCAACTCAACACGGGCGTCGGCTTCTTCGACCATATGCTCCACCACATCGCCAAGCATGGCCGCCTTGGGCTCATCGTCCAAGCGACCGGCGATACCCACATCGACGACCACCACACCGTCGAAGACACCGGGCTCACCCTCGGCCAAGCCCTCAAAGACGCCCTCGGCGACAAACGCGGCATCGAACGCTACGGCTCCGCCGCCATCCCCATGGACGAAACCCTCGCCCGTGTCGCCCTCGACCTCTCCGGCCGACCCCACCTCGTCTACCACGCCCAGTACCAGTCCTTCGGCGACGACCCCGCCTCCATCGGCCGCTTCGATGTCCAACTCGTCCAGGAGTTCTTCCAAGCCGTCGCGAACGCCGCCGCGATGAACCTCCACATCGAAGTGCCCTGGGGCACCAACAACCACCACATCGCCGAGGCCATCTTCAAGGCCTTCGGCCGCGCCCTCCGCGACGCCGTCGCCATCACCCACACTGAAATCCCTTCCACCAAGGGCTCCCTCTGATCCCACCTAAAACCTACGACCCACCACCTACCACCTCCGATATGCCCACAGCCGCCCAGCATCGCCAACACGAGTCCTGGCTCCTCCAACTCACCAGCCTCCCGACCGCCGCCGGCCGCGAGGACGCCGTGATCCAGTGGATCACCACCTGGGCCAGCCGCCGCAAAGACCTCCAACTCACTACCGACCAGCACGGCAACCTCTACCTCACCAATCAGAACGCCCCACACACCGACACCCCACTTTTTATCACCGCCCATCTTGACCACCCCGCCTTCGTCGCCACTCAACTCGAAGATGACGGAAAGACCCTCCACACCCACTTCCGCGGCGGCGTCCACAACGAGTACTTCGTCGGCACTCAGGTCCGCCACGCCCCATCAGGTGCCGTCGGCACCATCACCGACCTCGAACCGGCGAAGCCCGACAAACGCGTCACCATCCTATTTAGAAAGCCCGTCACCGCTCACCCCGGCGATGTCCTCACCTGGCACCTCCCGCAGAGCACGATCAAGAAGAACCAACTCCACGCCCCCGCCTGCGACGACCTCGCCGCCGTCGCCGCCGCCCTCAGCACCTTCGACCTCCTCCGCAAAGACTATCCCGCTTCAGCGGGAGGGCACCCCCCCGATGTGCGCCTCTTGTTCACCCGTGCTGAGGAGGTCGGCTTCATCGGCGCATTGGCCGCAGCCCGTGCGCGGTCCATCCCCCGCAAGGCCCGCCTGCTCTGCCTCGAAAACTCCAAGGCGTTCCCCGAGTCGCCGCTCGGCGCCGGTCCGATCGTCCGTGTCGGCGACCGCACCTCCGTCTTCACCCCCCATCTCACCGACGCGGTCGCGCGCGTCGCCGCCCAACTCGCTGAAGACGACCCCGTCTTCCAGTGGCAACGCAAGCTCATGCCCGGCGGCACCTGCGAAGCCACCGCCTTCAACGCCTTCGGCTACGCCGCCACCTGCCTCTGCCTTCCCCTCGCCAACTACCACAACATGGCCCCCCTGGAAGTGACGCCCGCCTCTGCCTCGAAGCCCACGGACACCGTCCGTGGGTCCGCGAAACAGAAACCCGCCCCCCAGGCCACCATCGCTCCCGAGTCCATCCACCTCGACGACTATCACGGCCTCATCCGGCTCCTCCACGCCGCCGCGACTTCGCTGCAGACCGATACGAAAAACGCCCCGCTCCGCCGCCGCCTCGACGGCCTTCTCAAGTCCCGTCGAGACCTGCTCGACGCCCCGGCCATTCCTGCGCCCTGAACCGCCGTTCAACGTCACCGCCTCACCCCCCAACCCGCGCAAGCCCTGCGCGTCTCGACTTGCGCCCTGCGCAATCCACCGTTTTCCCTCCGGCCCTCATCCCCTCCATTCCGGCCTCCAACGCGTGACCCGAAAAACGGGAAAACCCCTTGTTTAATCAGTCAAAAACGTAACGGCTCCTAGCCCGGCACGCCCGCGAAAAGCCCCCTGGCACAGGCCTTGCCTATCCCTTGTCAGCGAAATCCGCCCGCATGCAGGAGCCCACCGTGCCCCAGACCGCCGAGACAAACCAGCCCCAGACGCCCTGGCTCGACCTGCTGCGCAGCCCTGCTTCGGGTGATGCCACCTCCGATCTCGGCGCACGCATCACGCGTCTCGCCGAGCGTGCCGCCGCCCACCACCTGATGACGAGCCAGGCCGAAGATCGCCGCCTCGACGTCCCGCAAAACAATCTCCCCCACGATTGGCTCTACAACCCCTCCCCCGCGGGCCGGCACGGACGCCAGCCCCTCGCCCTGGACATCCCCGCGTCGCGACCCCTCCCCGGTAGCGACCACGGAACCGCCGCAAAGGAGTGCGGCTGATGTACTACGGCCTCTCCCTCTCCGCTTCGGGCGTCCTGGTCAACACCACCAGCCAGGACGTCTATGCCAACAACCTCGCCAACGTCGAGACCATCGGCTTCAAACCGATGATGCCCGGCGTCCAGCAGCGACCCCCCGAATCCCAAGAAGACCCCGCACCGTTCGGAACCGCCAACGAACTCCTCGACAAGCTCGGCGGCGGCGTCTTCTCCGCCCCCATGACCACCGGATTCAAGGCCGCCCCCCCCGAGTCCACCGGCCGACCCCTCGACGCCGCCCTCACTGACAACGACACCTTCTTCGCCGTCCGCGTCACCGACCCCAACACCGGCGACACCACCACCAAGCTCACCCGCAGCGGCCGGTTCCTGCCCAATTCCCAGGGCCAGCTCGTGACCACCACGGGCCATCTCGTCCTCAACCCCAGCGACCAGCCCATCACGATCGACCCTCATCTCGGCAACGCCCGCATCGACGCCGCCGGCCGCATCATCCAGGGCCAAGAAGCCGTCGCCCAGGTCCAGGTCGCCCGTGTCCCCGACGCCGCCACCACCCTCCGCCCCGACGGCGATAACACCTTCGCCTTCCGCGGACAGGACAACCGCCAGCAAGCCACCGCCTTCGGCCTGCTCCCCAAGCACGTCGAAACCTCCGGCGCCTCGCCCATCAGCACCCTCAACCAGATGATCGCCGCCACCAAAGCCGCTAACGGCAACGCCTCCATGATCCGCTACCAGGACACCATGATGGACCGCGCCATCAACACACTCGGCCGCGTCGCTTGAAGCTCGGAGCAATGAGCAATGAGCAAAACCATACGCCTTCAAAACCTTCAAACCTCCTTGAGACTCCGCATCACCCCGAAGCTCTGAACAACCAGCCCCAGGCTCATTGCTCATTGCTCACAGCTCAAAGCTCCACATGGCCGTCGAAGCCCTCCATTCCGCCGCCTCCGGCATGACCGCTCTGTCCACCCAGATCGACGTCATCGCCAACAACATCGCCAACGTCAACACCACCGGCTTCAAGGCCTCCCGCGCCAACTTCGAGGACCTCATCTATCAGCAACGCGAACAGCCCGGCGTCGAGAACGGCGACGGCCCGCAGAACCCCGCACTCCTCCAGGTCGGCCTCGGGGTCCGCGTCTCCAACACCCAGTTCGACTTCCAGCAGGGCTCCATCGAAGTGACCAACCGGTCCCTCGACCTCGCCGTCGAGGGCCGAGGGCTCTTCCGCGTCACCGTGGCCGGCGACCGCACGATCGACAACGTCGGCTACACCCGTGCCGGCAACTTCTTCGTCAACCGTGACAACCAAGTCGTGCTCGGCAACTCCGAGGGTGCCATCCTCGACCCACCCATCGAGATCCCCGACGACGCCGTCGGCATCAGCATCTCCCCCGACGGCATCTTCACCGCCATCGACTCACAACAGAACACCACCGAGCTCGGCCAGATCCAGCTCGCCACCTTCGTCAACGAATCCGGCCTCAAGTCCATCGGCGGCAACATCTTCGTCGAGACCGAAACCTCCGGACCCCCCGTCGTCGGCAACCCCTTGGAAGGCCAGCTCGGCGGCATCGCTCAGGGCCAGCTCGAGGCCTCCAACGCCGACCCCGTGACCGAGCTCGTCTCGCTGATCAAAGCCCAACGCGCCTTCGAGCTGAACTCGCAAACCATCCAGGCCGCCGACGAAAC
>JBCDIM010000060.1:0-22129 GCA_038749105.1 Planctomycetota bacterium | reverse complement strand
GGGGGGGGGGGGGGGGGGGGGGGGGGGGGGGCGGGGGGCGTGGTGGTGGTGTTGGATGGGAGTGGGTCAATGGGCCGGTCGGATGCGGGTGGCGGGCGGACGCGTCGTGAGGCATCTTGGGGGGATGTCGGAGCGGGTAGGGGTTGGGGTCCGGGCGGGGCGTTGGCGGGTGAGCCTGGGGTGCGGTGGGTGATTCGGGGCGGGGGCGCGGACGTGGGTTCGCGACTAGGGGACTGGGTGCGTGAGGCGGCGCGGGAGCTAACGGGCAGCGGAGAGGGGGCTCGTGTGGTTTTGGTGAGTGATGGACGGGTGACGGGTGGGCTCGGGGCTGGGCGGGGGCGATCGGGGGGCCGGCTCGCGGGTCAGGCTGTTCGGGGGTTGAGGGTGGGCGTATCGGCGGCGGTGGTCGGCAGCTCGGAAGAGGAGCGGGGGTTGGGGGTGCAGGCGTGGGCGGAGCCGGGCTGGTTGGGCATTGGAGAGCGGGGCAGGCTGATGGTGGAGGTGGAGCAGGCGGGGTTGGGTGTGACCGAGTCGGTCGAGTTGACGGTCCGTGGCCCGGGCTTGGGTGGAGCGGAGCGCGACGGGGTCTGGCGGGGTCGGATGGGTTTTGGAGGGGGTTCGCGGGCGGTGGTCGAGGTGCCGGTCACGGGCGTGCGTGAAGACGGGGCCAAGCCTGAGGGCTTGGCGGCTTGGCGTGTGGAGGTCACGCCGGTGGCTGGGGAGCGTGAGGTTGAGGACAACGGGGTGTGGGTGGTGGCGGGTGTGGGCGAGCGGGCGTTGCGTGTGTTGTTGGTGGAGGCGCGTCCGGGGTGGACGGGCCGGCTGCTGGCGGGGGCGCTGCGGACCGATCGGGGCGTGCGGTTGACGCGGGTAAGCCGGGTCTCGGGCGGGGTCGAGGGGTCGGCGGGGGAGCGGGTCGTGGTCTCGGGCGGGTGGGACGAAGGGGCTGGGGGTGTGGAGCCGGACGCGTTGAGGCCGGGTGGATCGACCGGCGGCCTGGACTGGGACGGCTTGTTGTCGGGGGCTGAGGTCGTGGTTTTGGGTCCGGGCGCTTGGGAATGGCTTTCGGGCGTGGGGTTGGCCGATGCGGTGCTGCGCGACCGGCTGGGGTCGCGGGGCGTGGTATGGGTGCCGGGCTCGGGGGCTCGGGGTGAGGGCGCGGGTGTCGGGGGAGTGTCGGTGGGCTTGGAGTTGACGCCCGGGGGGGCCGGCGTGGCGTGGTTAGAGGGGCTGGATCAGGGGCGGGCTGTACGGATGGCGGGGAGCGGAGCGGTGACGCGCGATGGGGCCGGGCTGGAGTCGGTGTTGCGGGGTTGGCCGGGGTGGGGCAGCGGCCCGAATGCGGGGCTGGGTTGGCGGACGTTGGTTCGGGGTCGGGCTGCAAAGGGGTCGGGTGCGACGGGAGTGGTGTGGCTGCGGGAGGCGGGTGCGACGGGTTCGGCGGGCCGGGCGGGTGGTGCGGGTGGGGCGGTGGTGCTTGGGGAAGGGTGGTGGCGATGGCGAGCGGATGAGCGTGAAGCGGGGTTGAGGGGGCCGGGCTTCGATCGGTTTTGGCGGGGGCTGGTGCGGGCCGTAGCGGGTCATGGGTTGGCAGAGGATGACGGCGAGGGTCGAGTGGGTGTCGGGGTGCGGGTGGAACAGCGGTGGGTGGAGGAGGGTGGTCGCGTGGGGTTTGAGGCGTGGGGTTTGGCCGACTCTGCGGCGTTGATGGTTGACCGGTGGGAGGGTGCGGGTCCACTGCAGTGGGGGACCGATCGGGGCTGGGTGTTGGCGCCTGTGGGGGAGGCGCGGGTTGAGTTAACGGCGCGGGTCGGGGGCGAAGGGGATGGGGTGTCGGGCACGGTGCGTCTGGGTCGGCGGGGGGTGTATCGGCTGCGGGTAGCGGGCGGGGCTGGATCGGGTGGTGTGATAACGGTGGGTGGCGTGGGTCGGGGTGCGGGGGAGGGGTTGAGGGTGGCGACGGACCGGCAGTGGTTGGAGGGTCTGGTGGCGGGTGGCGTGGAGACGGGCGCGGCTGAAGTGGGGTTGGATCGGGTGTGGGCGGTGGATGAGGCGGAAGCGTTTGCCGCGGCGTTGCGTGCGGAGCGGGGAGGGTACGAGGGAGGTCGTTCGCAGCGTGCGGTGCGGGGGGCGTGGCCGGTCTTGGATCGGTGGTGGGGTGATTGGGGTTGGGCGGGTGGAGGCGTGGGTTGGTGGTTGGGGCTTGGCGTGGCGTTGTTGCTGTTGGGGTTGGATTGGCGTCTGGGTTTGCGGGTGGATACGCCGAAAGGGGGTGCGGGATGAGTAGCGGGCCGGACCTTTCGGGATCGCAGTCGGAGTTTGGAGCACGGCTGCGTCGGGTGTGGTGGTGGACGCGTTGGGGTTGGGTCGTGGTGCGGTCTGGGGTCTGGGGCTTGGGGTTGGCGGGGGTGGTGTTGATGGCGTTGGGGTGCGGATGGGACTGGCTGCGGGGTCTGGGCGTGCAGGCCGTGGTGGTGGGTGTGGCGTGGTGGCTGGGTATGGTGGTGTGGTGGGTTTGGCGGAGCCGGGGGGTTGAGGGGGCGCTGCGGTGTGCGGTGTGGTGGGAGGGTGCGCAGCGGGGCGGTGGGCTGGGTCTGGGCTTGGAGTTGTCGGGGAACATGTGTGAGGGTTCGGGAGGGCTTCGGCGGTTTGCGGTGGAGCGGCTTTTGGAGGATTGGGCCGGGCTTCGTGGTCGGGCTTGGGTGGGTGGGGGTGTGCGGCGGGGTTGGCGGAGTGGTGGATGGTTGGCGTGCGGCTTGTGGGGGTTGGGGGTGCTGGTCTTTGTGATGGGGGTTGTGTCGGGATCGATGGCCGGGGAGGCCGATGGTGGGGCTGCAGATGAGTTGGCGGTTGCGGATGGCGACGGGCTTGCGGGGCTTGAGGTGGTTTGGCGTGAGCCGTCTGCGGGCGCGGGTGCGTCTGCGGTGGTGGTGGAAGAGGGGTCGCGGTTGGAGGTGGCGGGTCGGGTGCTCGGGCTGGGTGGGGGTAACGGTGGAACGGTGGCGGTTCGGCTGCGGGCGGCGGTGGCGGGTGTGGACGGTCGGCCGGGCGGGGCGCTGAGTGGGGCGGCCTGGACGGTGCGGGTTTGGGAAGGGGATCAGGGGGACCAGCGGTTGTCGCCCGCCGGCGTTTTGGCGGTGGGGGGTGAGCAAGGGGTTGGGCTTGGGGCGGAAGCGGGCGATCGGCTGGGGTTGCGGTGGGAGGTCGTCGGGGGGGAGGGCGTGGTGGCGTCTTCGGCATGGCTGCGTTTGGAGGTGGTCTCGGGCTCGGTGGCGACGGCACTGCGGGGCTGGGCGGAGGAGGCGTCGGCGCTGCGGGGTGGGTTGAGGCGGGCATTGATGCTGGACGGCAACGCGGGCGGCGTGGAACCGGGCGGGCTGATGGCGGGGTGGGAGCGGATGAGTTCGGCTGAGCGGCTGGAATGGGCAGAGCGTCTGCGTCGGTTCGTCGATTCGACAGAGGGGCTGCTGGGGTTGGTGGACGGGCGTGGCGGCCCGGTGCTGGGCGTGTTGATGGGGGCGGGGCAGGCGGGGCGGCAGGGCTTGGCTTGGATGGACCAGTCCGAGGGCAACGGGGACTTGGGCATGGATTTGAGCCGGTTTGAGGCGTGGTTGGCAGAGGGCGACGAGCCGTCGCTTGAGCTGAAGGTGGTGGCGGCTGGATCTGAACAGAGCGGCGGCGGGGCGTCGTCTGGGGCTTCGGGGGCTGGCGGTGGAGAGGGGCAGGGCGCAGATGGGCGGGTTGGTGGCGGTGGCGGCGTGGGGGAGGACCGGTTGGCGGGTGCGGCGCGGTTGGGGGTGCTGGTACGGCGTGCGGCGGAGGAGGCGCGTGGGGGCGCGGACGCTGCGGACGACCGGTGGTCTGCCGTGCCGGGGGTGTATAGGCGGGTGGCGCAGCGGTATGTTGAACTGCGGGCGGAGGTCGAACGGTAGGAGTGGGTGATGCGTTTGATGGATGAAACGATGAGATTAAAGCGGATGCGGTTTTGGCGATGGACGGGTGTGTGGTTGATGGTGTTGTGGCCGGTGACGGGGGCCTCGGAGCCGGTGGGGGTGGCGCGGGTGGTGTACGGGGGTGGGCAGTCGGCGGTGTGTTTTTCGGAGGGGTTTCTAGGGCTGGTGAACGAGCGGACGTCGGTGTCGGTGGGTGAGCGGTTGGAGCCGGTGGTATTGGGGGAGGGTGGTTTGGTGGGTTACGGGATGGCGGTGTGGACGGGAGAGGGGGAGTTGGTGCTGAGCGAGGTGGAGCGGGATGAGCTGCGGGCGTATCTGATGGGCGGAGGGTTTGTGCTGGCGTCGGCGGGGTGTTCGTCGCGGAAGTGGTCGGCGGGCTTCCGACGGGAAATGGCGAGGGTGCTGCCGGGGGCGGAGGTGGAGCGGCTGGACGAACGGCACCCGGTTTTTACGGTGCTGTTTGATGTGCGTCGGTCGTTGTTTCGGCGGGGCGGGGTGCGGCTGCCTGAGCTGTGGTCGGTGTCGATTGGAGGCCGGGTAGTGATGGTGTTCAGCCCGGACGGGTTGAACGATGCCGATGCGGTGGGGGGCGAGTGCTGCTGCTGCGGAGGGGACGAGGTGAAGCGGGCACCGGAGCTGAACGCGAACATTCTGGTGTATGCGGTGACGCAATAGGGGGAAGGAGTAAGAAGCAAGGAGTACGGAGTAAGGAGGTGGCGGGCGGTATATTGCCGGGGATGCGTGATGCGGAGCGGTATGTCGGCGAGGGCGTGGGGCTGGTGGGCGTGGTGCGGGGGTGGGTGGAGTCGCGGTGGTTTGGGAATGTGATCCTGGGGGTGATCCTGCTGGCGGCGGTAGTGGTGGGGGTGGAGACGTACCCGGCGGCGATGGAGCGGTACGGCGGGTTCCTGCACACGCTGGACAAGATCATCATCTGGGTGTTTGTGGCGGAGGCGTTGTTGAAGATGGCGGCGCACGGGAGGCGGTGGTACCGCTATTTCTACGACCCGTGGAACATCTTCGATTTCTCGATTGTGGTGATCTGCTTTTTGCCGCTGCAGGCGGAGTACGCGGCGGTGCTGCGGTTGGCTCGGGTGCTGCGGGCGCTGCGGTTGGTGTCGGCGGTGCCGAAGCTGCAATTGCTCGTAGGATCGCTGTTGAAGAGCCTGCCGTCGATGATGTATGTGGGGGTGTTGTTGGCGTTGATGTTTTATATCTATGCGGTGCTGGGGGTGTTTCTGTTCCGGTCGAATGACCCGGTGCACTTTTTAAACTTGGAGAAGGCGTTGTTGTCGCTTTTCCGGGTGGTGACGCTGGAGGACTGGACGGACGTGATGTACGCGCAGATGTATGGGACGGTGGCGTATCCGCCGCCGCGGATCGGGGAGTATGCGGGCGAGGCTTGGTATGAGCCGAGGGCGATGCCGGTGGTGGGGGCGGCCTACTTCGTGTCGTTTGTGATGCTGGGGACGATGATCATGCTGAACCTGTTTATTGGCGTGATCCTGGCGTCGATGGATGAGGCGCGGGCGGAGCAGGAAGAGCTGGAGCGGGAGAAGAACCGGGGCGCGGACGGGGCGTTGGCGGTGGAGGACGAGCTGATCGAGCTGGAGGCGGAGCTGGAGAAGATGGGGCGGCGGGTGAAGCGGTTGGCGCAGCGGGTGAAGTGAATCGGGGCGTTGTGCGATGGTCGGGCTTGAGCAGGTCAGGCAGCAGGTCAGGCTGCGAGGGGCATTGGCGTGGGCATGACAGGGGCTTGGTGGGTGTTGGCGAGCTCGGCGCAGGTGAGCCAGGGTGAAGCGGGGGTGGAAGGGAAGCGGGCGAGCAGGCGGTTGAGGCGGTTCAGGAGGCGGTGCTGGTTGTGGTAGGTGCGGAGGCGTTGCTTGAAGGGCAGGGGGAGCTGGGGGGCGTCGGCGTCGACTTCCCAGGGATGGGTGTAGAGGACGGCCGGGCGTTGCTGCTTGGCGGCTTGTTGGAGGGCGGCGGCGGTATAGGCGGTGGGTAAGAAGCGGAGGTAGGCGCCGCCGGCGGCGGGGAGGCGGTAGCGGCCGAGCTGGAGGGTGAGGGGGGGGAGTTCTTGGATGTCCCATGTTCGATCTTCGATGTTCGATGCGGGAGGGGTTGCGTTGAGGAATTGGAGGAGGGGGAAAGGGGTGGGAGGGGCGTCGGGGAAGGCGTGGGTTTTGCGGAGGCTGGCGGGGAAGAGGGAGGAGTCGTAGTTGTGGCCGGTCTGGGCGATGAGGGGGGCGGCCCAGGGGGCGGTTTGGGGGGTCAGCGAGAAGGAGGGGGCGCGGTAGCCGAGGACGGGTTGGCCGGTCTGGTCTTCGAGGCGGTGCTTGGCGGTGAGGAGGTCTTGTTTGAACTGTTCGGGGGTGAGGTGGTTGAGGGTGGTATGGTTGTGGCCGTGGGAGGCGATCTCGTGGCCGAGGTTGGCGGCGCGGGGGGCGAGTTGGGGGTGTCGCTTGGCGACGTCGCCGAGGACGAAGAGGGTGGCTTTGATCCGGTGTTGGTCGAGCAGTTCGAGGAGTCGTTCGAGGGCGGGTTCGACGCGGGCGGGTTGATGGGGCCAGGTGTTTGGGGGGCAGAGGGGGCGGGCGGCCTGGGCGTGGTAGAGGTCTTCGACGTCGATGGTGAAGACGCGAGGGGGAGTGGAGTGTTCGATGTGATTCATGCGTACCTGAGAGATCGGGAAAAGGGCGGGCTGGGGATGAGGTTTTGGTGAGGCGAAGCCTGGGCGTGGCGAGGGGCGGGCTTGAGGGGGGGTTGGTCGTTAGGATGCGTGCGATTACTGCTGGTTGAGGAAGGCATTGGTTTGGAACACGCGACGCCGTTGTTGTTGACGAAGATCCTGGCGACGGTGGGGCCGGCGACGCGGGATGTGGGGGTGTTGGTGAAATTGATCGAGGCGGGGGCGCGGTGCTTTCGGCTGAACTTTTCGCACGGGACGTTTGATGATTTCGAGGCGACGCTGAAGCTGGTACGGAAGGCGGCAGCGGAGACGGGGATGTCGATCGGGGTGTTGGGGGATTTATCGGGGCCGAAGATCCGGGTGACGACGGTGCCGGGGGACGGGATCGTGTTGTCGGTGGGGGATCACGTGGAGCTGACCGCCCGGGATGTGGAAGCGTCACGGGACGGTGAGACGGGGGTGGTGACGCTGGGGACGACGTACCCGAAGATGGTGGAGGAGGTGGAGCCGGGCGATCGGCTGCTGATCAACGACGGGGCGATCCGGATGCTGGTGACCGACCGGGTGGGGGCGGGCGACGCGGACGAGAACGGGCGGAACCCGGGCGACCCGCGGCTGATCTGCAGCGTGTTGGTGGGCGGGTTGGTGACGTCGAAGAAGGGCATCAACCTGCCGGACTCGGAGATCTCGGCCCCGGCGTTGACCGAGTGGGACGAGCAGTGTGCGGCGTGGGCGGTGGCGCACGAGGTGGACTACCTGGCGTTGAGTTTTGTGCGGAAGGCGGAGGATGTCACACGGCTGAAGGAGATGCTGCGGGGCCTGGGCCGGGACCACCGGGGGCTGCGGTCGCACACGCGTTTGCCGTTGGTGGCGAAGATCGAGAAGCCGCAGGCGATCCGTGACCTGGACTCGATCATCGACGAGGTGGACGCGGTGATGGTGGCGCGGGGCGACCTGGGGGTGGAGATGGATTTGGCGGAGGTGCCGGTGCTGCAGAAGCGGATCATCGGGGCCTGCCACGAGCGGGGGAAGGCGGTGATTGTGGCGACGCAGATGCTCGAGAGCATGATCCAGTCGGCGACGCCGACGCGGGCGGAGGTGAGCGATGTGGCGAACGCGATTTTGGATGGCGCGGACGCGGTGATGCTGAGTGGTGAGACGGCGGTGGGGGCTTGGCCGGAGCGGGCGGTGGGGGTGATGGCGAAGACGGCGGAGAAGGCGGAGCGGTACGCGGCGGAGCTGGAGCTGCGGGTGTCGCTGCCGACCAAGCAGGAGCAGAGCAAGTATCGGCCGCTGGGCGTGGCGCGGGGGGTGGAGGCGTTGTGCCGCGACCTGCACCCGCGGTATGTGGTGACGTGGTCGGAGCTGGGGGGCGGGGCGCGGTATCTGGCGCAGCGGCGGCTGCCGATGCCGACGATCGCGGTGAGCTCGAACCCGACGGCGTTGCGTCAGATGAGCCTGTATTTCGGGATTGTGCCGGTGTTCATGCCGAGGCCGACGCCGCCGGACGCGAACGCGTCGTTTATCGAGGCGATCGATCGGCTGCTTCTGGGGAACCGTTGGGCGGAGCCGGGCGACCCGATCGTGATTGTGCAGGGCGAGCCGTTGGGCACGCCGGGGGTGACGAACAAGATCCGGGTGCATTATGTGGGCGATGTGTGCCGGTTGACGTGGCACGCGAAGTGAGCGGTGGGGTAGATTGCGGGTATGGCTGAATCCAAGGACGCGTTGGTTGCGGTGGTGATGGGCTCGTCTTCGGACTGGCCGACGATGCGGAAGGCCGCGGAGGTGCTGGAGCGGTTTGGGGTGGGGTATGTGGCGGAGGTGGTGTCGGCGCACCGGACGCCGGGGAAGATGAACGACTTTGCGGCCGGCGCGGTCGAAGCGGGGTACCGGGTGATCATCGCGGGGGCGGGGGGCGCGGCGCACTTGCCGGGGATGATCGCGGCGCAGACGACGGTGCCGGTGTTGGGGGTGCCGGTGAAGAGCCGGGCGTTGTCGGGGGTAGACTCGTTGCTGTCGATCGCGCAGATGCCGGCGGGGGTGCCGGTGGGAACGCTGGCGATCGGGGACGCGGGGGCGACGAACGCGGGGCTGCTGGCGGTGCAGATCCTGGCGGCGACCGATAGTGGCTTGCGGGAGCAGGTGGAGGCGTTCAGGGCGGAGCAGGCGGCGAAGGCGACGGGGGTGGAGTTATCACTGGAGGATTGACGCGTGGTTTTTTGAGGCGTGGTGTTGGAGGTTTGGGGTTGTGTCGGTCGTGTGGATTGATATCTTGTTGATGACTTGTTCCCTTTTTTGATGTCTGGAGTCTAACCATGACCCCTAACCCATTGAGTTTGAACGCACGACGGAGCCCAGCGGGGCCCGCGCGTTCGGGTTGCGGTCTCGGGTCTGGCTAATCGGTTTTTTCGACAGCTGAGGCGTTCCGGGGTAGCCGTGGTCTGAACCGGTGCGGGCGTTGCGTTGGGCACGCGGGCTGATCCCGTTGAGATTGGCTGCGTGTGCGGTGCAAGGTTTTGCTTTGGTTTGTTTACCCCGTGTGTGGCGGGGAGGTTGTCCTATGGCTGTAGAGCGAGATATCAAGGCCCAGCGGGTTCGCCGTTGGGAGCGGAAGCGGGGTCAGGACGACCGCGACCGGCGGTTGCGTGAGCTGATGAAGCGGAAGAAGGCGGGGCGTCGCTTTGAGCGGAGCTCCGAGTTGTTGCTGCGGGACGTGGCGTTACGTGATCGGACGCCGGCGCTGCGAGATGCGGCGGCGGAGCTTTGGGAGGCGGTGCGTCGGACGAAGCTGCTGGACGTGAATCGTGCGCGTCGGTCGGGTTGGCCCGAGCCGGCGGGTCGGTTTGTGTATGGGCTGGGTCGGCTGGCGATGCATGTGGGGGACTGGGTACGTCGGCCGGGGACGTGGTCGGCCAAGACGCACAACGTGGACCGGTTGTTCGCGTCGCTGCTGGGTCACTTGCTTTGTCGGTACCCCGTCCCGGCGTTTTTTGAGTCGGCGTGGTTTGGGAAGTTCCAGCGGGCGAAGCGTGAGCGGCGGTGGTATGTGCGCTTGGGTCATGGGCAGAGCCTGCGTGGCGCGCCGGGGCTGCCGATCGAGTTGACGCGTCGCGCGGCGCACCTGCTGCAGTTTGTGCCGGCGGGATTGACGGTGCGGCAGGGTCTGCGGTGGGCGCAGCTCCGGGCAATGGGTGCGGACGATCGCCTGGTGACGGCGTTGCTGGCGACGCCGGTGGGGACGGACTTTGCGCGGGATGCGTTCTGGTTGACGGTGGTGAGGTTCTTTATCGATCACCCGATGCTCGACCGGGAGCAGGTGGGGCCGATTGTGGACTATCTGGATCACCGGCGGCATGTCCCGGAGCCGGCGGTGTTGATGGATGGGCGGTTGATGGAGCCGGGGCCCGCGGAGCCGAACCTGACGATGCGGGGGCGTTCGCCCGAGCGGCTGTTGCGGAGCGTGGGGCAGTGGCACCGTGCGTTGGCGACGGGGGTGTTTTGGCAGGAGCCGAGGTCGTGGAAGTCCTGCGGGGTACCGGGTCTCCTGCGGACGGAGGGCCGGGGTCCGGGTGCGGTGACGTGGCGGCTGACAGAGCTGTACCACTCGGGGGCATTGGTGGCGGAGGGTCGTGCACTCCACCACTGCGTGGCGAGCTATTCGTCGTCGTGCGCGTCGGGCCGGACGGCGATCTATTCGTTGACCCGGATGAAGGCGGGGGACACGACGCACGAGCTGACGGTGGAGCTGTTGGTGAAGGCCCGTCGGGTGGTACAGGCGCGGGGGCATTGCAACGCGCTGCCGAAGGGTGCGGCGTGGCGGGTGCTGGGGGTGTGGGCGCAGGAGGCGGGGGTGGAGTTGGGGGCGGGGTTGTTGCTGGGGTGAGTTGGGCGGATTGTGTTTAGGGGAGTGCGGTGTTGAGGAGGGCTTCGGCGAGGGGGCGGGCGCGGGCGGCGGTGTGGGGATCGCCGGTGGCGGTGCGGATGGTCATCGCGCCGGCGATAAGGAGTTCGAGCTGATGCGCGACGGCTTCGGGGTCGTCGGCGTGTGCGGCCTCGGCCTGTTTCTGGAAGAAGGTGACGATGTTGGCGAAGTGCTCGGCGCCGGCCTGGTGGACGGGGTCGTGGAGGTTGGGGAACTCGATGCAGGCGTTGGTGAAGAGGCATCGGCTGTAGTCGATGTCGGTGAACCAGCGGTCGAGGGCGTCGAAGCAGGCGAGGATGGTGGAGCGGGGCGAGCCGTCGGAGAGGCTTTCGATGAGCTGCATGAAGGAGTGGGTCTCCCAGCGTTCGAGGGTGTGGATGGCGGCGATGGCGAGTTCGTCTTTGGAGGCGAAGTGGTTGTAGAAGGTGGTTTTGGTGACGCCGACGGTTTGGATGATGCGGTCGAGGCCGACGGCGTGGAAGCCTTCTTCGGCGAAGAGGTCGACGGCGGCGGCGATGATGCGTTCGCGGGTGGTGGTAACCGGTTCGTGGGGGGCGAAGAGTTGGTGGGCGGTGGGCTCGGACATGGTGGTCCTTGGGGTGACGGGCGGCGGGGGGGGCGTAGTGGTTGACTTGTAGTCAAGTGGAAGTTGACCGGGAGTCAAGGCGCGCGGCGGGTATTTGGCCGTATCACTTTGACCCCCGTGGGCGAGGTGCCCCGGGTCAGTTAAGGAGACTTCGGATGTGTACAGCGTGTCAAGTGTCGGTGGCGATGGAGAACGGTGAAGATGCGGCGGCGGAGCGGTTCGCGGATCGGTTGCTGGGGACGATCAACGAGGCGGGTTTGGGTTTGATGCTATCGGTCGGGCATCGGGTGGGGTTGTTTGAGGCGATGCGTGGGGATCGGTGGGTGACGTCGGCGGAGCTGGCGGGGTTGGCGGGGCTGGAGGAGCGGTATGTGCGGGAGTGGTTGGGGGCGATGGCGACGGGCGGGGTGGTGGAGGTGGAGTCGGTGGAGGAAGGGGCGATCGGGGGGCCGACGTCGGATCGGTATCGGTTGCCGAGTGCGCACCGGGGGGTGTTGTCACGGGAGGGCGAGGGGATGGCGGCGCTGTTTCAGTGGATCGCGACGCTGGCGGAAGTGGAGACGGAGGTGGTCGAGGCGTTCCGCCATGGCGGGGGTGTGGGGTACGAGCGGTTCAGCCGGTTCCACGCGGTGATGGCGGAGGAGTCGGCAGGGACGGTGGTGGCGGGGCTAGAGGAGCACATCGTTCCGATGGTGCCGGGGTTGGCGGATCGGCTGGGCGAGGGGATCACGGTGTTGGACATTGGGTGTGGGTCGGGGCGGGCGGTGTGTGAGCTGGCAGCACGGTTCCGGTCGAGCCGGTTTGTGGGGTATGACCTGAGCGAGGAGGCGATCGCGGCGGCAAGGGCGGAGGCGGCGCGTCTGGGTTTGGACAACGCGTTGTTTGAGGTGCGTGATGTATCGGCGGTGGAGGACGAAGGTGTGTTTGATCTGGTGACGGGGTTCGATGTGATCCACGACCAGCGTGACCCGGCGGGGGTGTTGGGGGTGGTGCGTCGGGTGTTGAAGCCGGGCGGGGTGTTCTTGATGCAGGACCTGCGGGCGGACAGCCGGGTGGGCGGCAACCTGGATCACCCGCTGTGCCCGTTCCTGTACACGATCTCGGCGATGCACTGCATGACGGTGTCGTTGTCGCAGGGGGGTGCGGGGCTGGGCGCGGTGTGGGGGGAGCAGCTGGCGGTGCGGATGTTGGAGGACGCGGGGTTTGAGGACCTGCGGATCGAGACGCTGCCGCACGATATTCAGAACAACTGGTACGTGATGCGTGCGCCGTTATGAGGGGCTGGATCGGGGGTCGCGGTGGCGGGTGGTTTTGCGTTCGATGAGTTCGGAGAGGAGGAGTGCGGCGGCGGCGATGAGGATGGAGAGGACGATGATGCGTCGTGCGGCGGCGGGTCCGTCGGGGGATTCGAGGAGGTGGTAGACGAACAGGGGGATGGTGCGGGTTTCGCCGGCGATGGAGCCGGCGATCATGAGGGTCGCACCGAACTCGCCGAGCGAGCGTGCGAAGCCGAGCACAGCACCGGCGAGGACGCCGGGCCAGGCGAGGGGGAGTGAGACGCGGAAGAACACGCGGAGGGGCGGTGCGCCGAGGGTCTTGGCGGCGTTTTCGAGGTGGGGGTCGACGGCGGCGAAGCCGAGGCGGACGGAACGGACCATGAGGGGGAAGCCGACGACGGCGGAGGCGAGGGCGGCGCCCTTCCAGTCGAAGACGAGGCGGAGCCCGAGGGTGTCGTTGAGGAATCGGCCGAGGACGCCTTGGGTGCCGAAGAGCACGAGCAGGAGGTAGCCGGTGACGACGGGGGGGAGGACGAGGGGGAGGTTGACGAAGGTTTCGACGAAGACCTTGCCCCAGAAGCGTCGGTGGGCGAGCCAGTAGCCGACGGCGATGGCGAGGGGGAGGCTGAGTGCGACGGCGAGGGCGGCGACTTTGAGGCTGAGGGTGATGGCCTGCCACTCGGGTTCGGTGATGGACATCATGGGGCCGGCTCCGGTGTGGGGAGCGGTTGGAAGCCGAGGGCGGTGAAGCGTGCGAGAGCGTCGGGGGATTGGAGGGTGTTGAACAGCTGCTGGCTTTGGGGCGTGGGGGGTTGGTGGGGAGCGGGGCGGAGGAGGACGAGGGTGTAGGTGATGGGGTCGTGGGTGTGGGGTGGGAAGTGGTGGGCGACACGGACGGCATCGGTGGCGTGGGCGTCGGTGGCGTAGACGATGCCGGCGGCGGCCTCGCCGGAGGCGACGTAGGCGAGGACGGAGCGGGCGTGCTGGCCGCGGATGACGCGACGGGTGTGGAGCGGGGCGAGCGCGGGGTCGGGGTGTTGCAGCGCTTGGTCGGCGTAGCGCCCGACGGGGACGGCTTCGCCGGCGAGGGCGAGGGGCGTGGGGTTGGCGGGGTCTTGCCAGGCGTTGGGTTTGCCGGCGGGGGTGATCAGGACAAGGCGGTTGGTGAGCAGGGCGACGCGGTCGGCGGCCCAGCCGGCGTCGGCGACGGCGTCGGCCCAGCGGGGGTCGGCGATGAGCAGCACGCCGCCACGTTCGGCGGCGACGCCGGCGAGCACCTGGGTGGAGAGGGTGTTGGAGCCGGCGTGGCTGACGGCAAGGGGGTGGTTCAGCAGGTCGCTGAGCAGGGCGTCGACGGCGTCGGTGGTGCTGGAGGCGGCGAGGAGCAGCGGGGGTGGGTCGGTGTGGTGTGGGGTCGGGGCGGACGGGTCACACGCGGTGAGCCCGAGCAGGCCGGCGGCGGCGAGCACGGTGGGCCCGGTGGTGGAGGGAGGGATTGGCCGACGCATCTGGGCTGCATCGTATGGGGTTTGGGGGGCGTGATCGGGTTGGCGGGGGCGGGGATCCGGTGTTTAATTCGGGGCGGAGGATTGGAGCGAGATGGCCGAGCCGGTGCAGGATGTCGTGGTGGTGGGGGGCGGGATTGTTGGGCTGGCGACGGCGTGGCGGGTCTTGCAGCGTGACCCGGGTCGGCGGGTGGTGGTGCTCGAAAAAGAGTCGGGGGTGGGCCGACACCAGACGGGACACAACTCGGGGGTGCTGCACTCGGGGATTTACTACAAGCCGGGGTCGCTGAAGGCGAAGAACTGCCGGGCGGGGAAGGCGGAGATGGAACGCTTCTGTGACGAGCACGGGATCGCGTGGGACCGCTGCGGGAAGGTGATCGTGGCGACGTCGGAGCGGGAGCTGCCGGCCCTGGAGCGGATCTTCGAACGGGGCCAAGCGAACGGCGTGGAGTGCCGGCGGATCACGGGGGAGGAGTCTCGGGAGATCGAGCCGAACGCGGCGGCGGTGGCGGCGATCCACGTGCCGGAGACGGGGATCACGGACTACGGCCGAGTGTGCGAGAAGCTGGCGGAGCTGATTGACGGGCACGAGCACGGGTGGGTTGAGCGGGGGGCGTGGGTGCATGACATTGAAGAGCGCGCCGGCGAGTGGGTCGTCACGGCGAAGTCGGGGGCGTCGTGGGTGACGCGGTTGGTGGTGAACTGCGCGGGGCTGCAGAGTGACCGGGTGACCAAGCGTGCGGGCCATCGGCCGGGCGTGAAGATCGTGCCGTTCCGCGGGGAGTATTTTGAGTTGACGGCCGAGGCGGAGCACCTGTGCCGGGGGCTGATCTATCCGGTGCCGGACCCGGCGTTCCCGTTTCTCGGGGTGCACTTCACGCGGATGGTGGGGGGTGGGGTGGAGTGCGGGCCGAACGCGGTGCTGGCGTGGGGGCGGGAGTGCTACGGGAAGTACAGCGTGTCGCCGCGCGATTTGGCGGAGTCGCTGACGTACCCGGGGTTTTTGAAGATGGCGGCCAAGCACTGGCGGATGGGTGCCGGGGAGATGTGGCGGAGCTACAACAAGGCGGCGTTTGTGCGGGCCTTGCAGCGGCTGGTGCCGGCGATCCAAGCCGAACATCTCAAGCCCGCGCCGTCGGGGATCCGGGCGCAGGCGGTGAGCAGAGATGGCGCATTGGTCGATGACTTCGCGATCACCGAAGAGCGGAGCGTGATCCACGTGAACAACGCGCCGTCGCCGGCGGCGACCGCGTCGCTGAACATCGGCTCGATGATCGCCGACCGGGCGGATGCGCAGCTGGTGGCGTGAGTTGGGTGTGGTGCGTCAGTCGTCTGCGTCGAGCAGCGGCTGCATGTCGGCGACGAAGACACGGCGGGTGCCGTCGACGTAGCCGTTGAACGTGACGTAGCGCCCGGTCCGGTCCCAGGCGGGGTGGGGGTCGACGCGGAGGGCGACGTCTTCGCAGGGCTGGTCGGAGTGGATCCGGACGATGTCTTGTTCACGCCCGGTCTTGAGGTCGAGCCAGCGCAGCGGGACGGTGCCGTCGCCGAACGCGAATTCTTCCCAGGTGTAGCAGTCGGTCAGGACGTATCGGCCGTCGCGGTGGACGGTGGGGTGCCCGGAGCCGGTCGCGTGGGGGTCGAGTTCTTCGAGCATGCTGCCGTCAGCGCTGGCCCAGGCGAAGCGCATGTGTTCGCCGTCGACCTTGAGGTTCATGGTGAGGTGCTGGCCGTCGGGGTGAAACGCGGCGTGGTGTCCGCCCTTGATCCACTGCTCGGGGCCGACGGCGCAGTGCAGGTCGCTGCCGTCGGGCTTGATGGTGAACCATGCGTACCGCACCGCTTTGAAGTCCTGCTTGAACATGTTCCAGCGGGGCTGGCCGTTGGTTTCGAAGTAGCGGACGCTGATCATGAGGCGGTCGCCCTGGGCGTTGAACTTGCAGTGGTTGCCGTAGATCTCTTGTCTTTCGGGGTGTTCGATCTGGATGGCGGGGTGGGCCTTGTGGATCAGGTCGGCGGTGGACACGAGCAGCCTGCGTTGGCCGGTCGTGGTATCGGTGAGGTAGAAGCCGTCGTCTTCGACGGGCCCGATGTGGTGGGGCGCGGTGTCTTCGGGGACGACGACGCCGTAGCCCGGCTGGGTGCGGCGGATGGTGGTGAGGTTGGAGGAGATCAGGAGCTTGCCGTCGGGCGAGGCGTGGAAGACGGTGCCGTCCATCTTCTGCTTCTCGCCGGTCAGCGGATCGAGCTTCCAGACGAAGGGCGTCCAGCTGTCGGTATCGACGTCGTTGAAGTAGAGCTCGTGGTCCGAGCCACCCCAGTTGAGGTTCGCGCCGAGCTGGGTCTCCCAGCCGCGGGTCTCGGCGACAACGTTCTGCTCGCCGGTCTCGAGGTCGACAACGCAGACGTGGCCGATTTCTCCAGGGACCGGTTGCCGGTCTTCAAACGGCAGCTGGAAGACGGCGACGTAGCGTCCCGACGGGCTCATGGGTGACGTGTCGAAGAACCGGTGGATGCAGCGGGGCAGGTCCGGCGTGACGCACCACACGGGGATCTTCGGATCGAATTCGGTGTACCTCGGGAAGTTGGGGTGGATCTGAACCATGAGTCTGTTCCGGGAAGTTTGACAGGTGAGGGGGGGGGGCGCGGTCGAGGCGGATGACTTTCGCGCAAGTCCGACACTCTATGAGGTGTTCGGTCAATCACGCCAAAGCGGAAGATTTGGCCCGGCCAAATTCGCCGCCGCGCTGGTCCGCTTGATGCGCAAACAAAAACCTCTCGCGGGAGGCGAGAGGCGGCTGGAATTGTCCCTCAGGGACTTGAACCCCGACTAACTGGACCAGAACCAGTCGTGCTACCAATTACACCAAGGGACAGGTGTGGACCGGGCATGATAGACGCCGGGGGCAGGGCGTCAAAGCTCGCCTCAGGCAGAGGCCGCGGGATCAGGCCGGGAGCTTCGCGGCGTGGAGCCGATCGATGACGGCCGAGCGGTCGTTGGAGCCGAACAGGGCGGAGGCGGTGACCATGACATCGCACCCGGCGGCGGCCGCGTCGTCGCAGGTCGTGGGGCCGACGCCGCCGTCCATCTCGATGCGGGTGCCGGGCCCGGTGTGTTCGTGCAGCCAGCGGGTCTTGTCGAGCACGAAGGGCAGGAACTTCTGGCCGGACTTCCCGGGGTGGACGCTCATGACCAGGGCCATGGCGAGGCGGTCGAGGTAAGGGGCGAGCCCGTCGGGGGCGGTGAACGGGTTGATCGCCATGCCCGCGGTCATGCCCGCGGTGTGGATGCGCTGAATCAGGGCGTCGGCATCGACGTGCCGGGCCCGGACGGGGTCGCAGACCTCGAGGTGGAACGTCAGGTGGTTGGCCCCGGCGTCCGCGAACGGCTCGACATAGAGATCAGGGCGGTCCACCATCAGGTGCACATCCATCAACACCTCGGGGGCGTGCTTGCGGATGCCACGGACCATGTCGGGGCCCATAGAGAGGTTGCCGACAAAGTGCCCGTCCATCACGTCGATGTGGAGCAGGTCGGCCCCGCGTTCGAGGACGTCGTGGCAGTCTCCAGCCATCGCGCCGAAGTCGGCAGAGAGGACCGACGCCGAGACCAGCGGGCGGGCGGGGGCGGCGGTGAGGTCGAGCATGGCGGTCTCTGGCGGGGGACGCGGGCGGAGCTGGGGTGGCGCTGCATCCTAACGCGGCCAAGAGATCTAGAAGCGGTGGCTGAGCCCGAGGCGGAGGTAGAACGCGTCGTCGAGGTCGGCGACGCCGGCGAGGTCGCGGGAGTCGAACCCGGTGTCGTATGCCAGGTCGAAGGCCCAGCCGACCGCGGCCTCGATCTGCCAGGCGTTGCCGCGGGGATCGCCGGCGGCGGGCCGGGTCGCGGGGCCGGGGCGGCTGAAGTTCAGGCTCCGCCGCATGCCGACCTCGATGCGCTGCTGCTCGAAGAAGATGCGGCGGTTGTCGGTGCCCCCGTCGATGTCGCCGGCGATGCTGTCGGTGTAGTAGCGGGCGAAGGCGGACCAGCCCCCGTCGAGCCGGTAGCTCAGGTCGAGGTCCGTGGCGAGGGAGACCGCGATGGTGCCCCGGAGGGTGAAGCGGTCGTTGGGGGTCCAGGTCGCGGAGACGAACGGGAAGCCCAGCGACACCGCCAGGTCATCGCGGACCTGCCGGCGGTAGAGGAACCCAGGCAGCGGCACATCCGGGAAGATCGTGCGGTTGCCGTTGTATTCGAGGAACACGAAGAGGGTCGACTCGGGGTCCAGCTGCGTCGCGCCCCAGAGCGAGCCCGTCCCGTACCACGCCTCGCCGCCGGCATACGGCGTGTCGCCGGCATACCCAAAACCCGCGGTCGCCCCCCAGTCCCATCGGCCCCACTCGCCCAGGTCCAGCACCCCCAGCCGGGCCCCGACCGACACCTGCTGATCGACGATCCGCTGCGGCACGCCGTCGGCCTCGCCCCCGCTCGACCAGACCTGCTTGGTCAGCACGCCCACCGTCCAGTTCGACGGGTCAAACCCGTCCGACACCGGGCCCCCGCCCTGGGCCGCCCGGCCGACCGAGCCGCCCCCGTTCTCCGAGACCCGCGACCAGCCCACCAGCTCGAACACCGTCACCCCCACGTCATCGCCCGTGCCCTGCGTCTCGCTCTGCAGCCCGAACACCCCCGCCTGGAACGAACCGTCTCCCGCCCCGCCCGGCGACAGCGTGGAGAGCACCATCATGCCCGGCCCGACCGCCGCGGACGCCTCGGCCCCCACCAGCCCGCCGGCCAGCAGAGCCCCCAGCCCAAGCCCTGCCCATCGCTTTACGCCCCGCCGCCGTGTCTTGCTTGCCGTCATCATCAAACTCCTGTTTCGGGAACACCCGTCTGTTCGCCAGGTCGAACCGCCCGGATTCAGCCCGCCTGCCCGCCGGCCAAAACCCCCGGACACCCTAGCACCCCCGGCCGGATCGCCTTGACGCCCCCCCCTCAGCGGATAGACTTTCTCCAGCTATTCCCCGATAGCTCAGTTGGTAGAGCAGGTGACTGTTAATCACCCTGTCGCTGGTTCGAGTCCAGCTCGGGGAGCTTCAAGCCCGGTTGCGAACCCCCGCGACCGCGCGGGTTAACTGGGGACGCCGCTGGTCACCCCCCGGTGGCGTCTTCACTTCCTAGTGTGTTTCGGACGAAGTCCTCAACTTCTGACCTGCCCCCTGAAAACTAGTCCACGGCTTATGAGAGGATCTCTTGGTCATGGGTGTAATCAGGAAAGGCAGGTCAGTGATGGCACAACGGCGACACTCATCGGAGCAGATCATCGGGAAGCTGCGTGAGGCAGAGGTCTTGCTGGGTCAGGGGCACGCGGTGCCGGAGGTGTGCCGGCGGCTGGAGGTCGCGGTGCAGACGTACTATCGATGGCGGAAGGAGTACGGGGGATGAAGGTGGACCAGGCCAAGCGATTCAAGGAGATGGAGAAGGAGAACGCCCGGCTGAAGAAGCTGGTGGCGGAGTTGAGCCTGGACAAGCAGATGCTTCAGGAGGTGGCGGAGGGAAACTTCTGAGCCCGCGTCGGAAGCGTGAGGCGGTCGCGGTGATCCGGGATCGGTTCGGGGCTTCCGAACGGCGGGCATGCAGGCTATTGAGGCAGTCGCGGGCGACACAGCGTTACCTGCCGGTCGAGCGGGACGACGAGGCTCCGTTGACAAAGCGGATAATCGAGCTGGCGTCGATGTACGGGCGGTATGGTCACCGCCGGATCACGGCGTTGCTGCGTGGCGAGGGCTGGTGGGTAAACCACAAGCGTGTTGAACGTATCTGGCGTTGGGAGGGCCTCAAGGTTCCGCAGAAGCAGCCCAAACGCGGGAGGCTCTGGCTGAACGATGGCTCGTGCATCCGGCTTCGTCCTGAATACAAGGACCATTTGTGGAGCTATGACTTAGTGCAGGCGAGGACGCGGAACGGTCGGAGCTTCCGGATGCTGACGGTGATCGATGAGTTCACGCGGGAATGCTTGGCGATCGGTGTGGCGCGGAGGCTGAACCACGGCGATGTGCTGGAACGGCTGGCGTGGCTGATGGCGACGCGGGGCGTGCCGGATCACATTCGATCTGATAACGGCAGTGAGTTCACGGCGAAGGCGGTACGGTGTTGGCTGAAGCGGGTGGGGGTCAAGACGCTGTATATCACGCCGGGGAGCCCGTGGGAGAACGGCTATATCGAGAGCTTCAACGGGAAACTCGCGGATGGGTTGCTGGCGCGTGAGGTGTTCGCCACGCTGTACGAAGCCAAGATATTGATCGAGCGCTGGCGTGGTCAATACAACACGGTCCGCCCGCACTCGGCGTTGGGCTATCGGCCACCCGCCCCCGAGGCGTGGCTCGTAGCAGAGCCGGGCTATACTACGCTCCGCCCGCCTCTGCAACGCCCAGGACACACCCTTGGATTAACTTAGAAGTTGGTACGAACCGCGGGGGCAGGTCAAGTGCGATAGCTTCTCTCTCGACCGCAGCCTGAAGCGGCACCGTGTTGTGCCCACCCCGCGTCTTTGATTTAGCGAGATGCGTGGCCCATGCAGGCAGCCGGCGACCACCGCGTCAGCTGTGACTCTGCTCTCGGGGCGTGTCGCTTGGTTCGCGCTGTTTGGCGAAAGCCAGCGAGGCGCCGAGGTTCTGTCCCGCGTCCGCACTTGGGGGCAGATCGTTCGCGTCCGAACGCCTCGCATGATGTCTCAAATGTTCCAACATACAGAATCATATCTTGACATCTAAATTCTATAATATAGAATTATGGTGTGAACCGGACGCTTGAAAATGGTCTCGATCTGCTGATGTTCGTCGCCCGGGCTCCGCGGCCGCACGGGGTGAGCGAGCTGGCACAGGCTATGGAATTGCCGCCGAGTCATGTCCATCGTTTGCTGCAAACGATTGTGGGTAAGGGGTATGTGTAGCAGGACCACCGTCGGCGTTATGCGATCGGGGTGGGGGCGTTGCGGTTGGGGCAGGCGATGCTGCGTGACATTCCGATGCGGCGGCTCGGACTGCCGGTGGTGGATCGGTTGATGCGACGGACGCGTTGGTCGGCGGTACTCTCGGTGCCGTTTGACGACTCCGCGGTCACGCTGGCGCACATCGCCTACGGCGGCAAAATCCGGCCGACCTCGGAGACGCTGGGATCGGTGCTGAGCGTCACGCGGTCGGCATCCGGGAGGGTGTGGTTGGCGATGCAGGAAGAGGCGGAGCGTGATCGGGTGATCGCGGGGCTGGCGTTTGGCGCGGGCGAGGTGTGGTCGGATGCGGCGGTGTTCCGGGAAGAGCTGGAGCGGGTTCGGGAGCTGGGTTACGCGCTGAAACAGCCGAATGACCATCACGATCAGTACGGCCTAGCGGTGCCTGTGGTGCTCGAGGGCTTGGGCGTGGTGGCGTTGTTGGGGGTGGCCTCGGGATCCGCCCGCCCCGAGTTGGATGAGCCACGCATTGAGTCGCTTGTCGCCGCCTGTCGTGATGCGGCCGAGGACCTGAAGACACAACTGATGGAGACCGAGTCATGTCCACCCCCACCACCCCAATCGCCTCGCTCAGCTTAGAGACGCCCACCCTTGACCCGGGGCTGCCGCTGCCTTCTAGTCACGACGCGCGGTTGCCGGCCTCGACGGCGAACCCGCACAACCCCATGACGGCCGAGAACATCGAGCAGTACTGGGAAGAGGGCTACACCATCGTGAAGGGTGTGTTCAACCGGCACGAGGTCGATCAGCTCGCCACGGCGGTCGACCGCTGGAAGTTTTTTGGGTCGCTGTTGGGCCGAACGTGGCGGAAGCAGAACACGATCATCTGGGTCGACGATTCTCATCAGCACGAGTCGGAGAACCCGGAGGTCACGGTGCGGGGGATGCAGTGGCCGTCGTATCACGACGCGGTGCTGGACCACTACCGGGTGGACCCGCGGATGCTGATGATTCTCGAGCCGCTGATCGGCAGCAGCGTGAAGCAGGTCATTAATCAGCTGCACTGGAAGAAGCCGCAGAGCAAGGTGACCTGGCCGCTGCACCGGGATGTGCGGTCGCGTCAACCGGTGGAGGATTTTCAAGACCTGTCGCGGTCGTGGGTGCAGACCGGGATCGCGATCGACCCACACCGAGCGGAGAACGGCGCGATGAAGGTGGTGCCGGGCTCGCACAAGGATTTCGAGGCCGATCCACGCAACCGGAGT
>JBCDIM010000059.1:0-22215 GCA_038749105.1 Planctomycetota bacterium | reverse complement strand
GGGGATTTACTATGCGTAGGTGGCGTCGGGGCGTTGGTGGATGCGGTGGACGGTGAGGTGATCGGCGAAGACACGGATGGCGCGGGGGTGGCCGGGGTTCGGGGTTCAAGGCGTAGGTGGCGTCGGGGCGTTGGTGGATGCGGTGGACGGTGAGGTGATCGGCGAAGACACGGATGGCGCGGGGGTGGCCGGGGAAGGTGAAGGATCCGGTGTTGATGAGCGTGTAAGGGTCGCGTTGCCAGACGCCGGGGTGGTGGGAATGGCCGAAGAGCAGGATGCGGGATTCGGGGGCGTAGCGCTCGAGGAAGCGGACGCAGTAGGTGGGTAGTCGGTGCCAATAGAGCAGGACGCGGGGGATCATCAGCGGCTTGCGGAGGGCGAGCCAGCGGTTGCTGGTGGGGTGGGGGTGTTCGGCGAAGTCGATGTGGGAGGCGTCGTTGGCGATGCGCAGCCGGTCTTCGAGGAGGTGCGGGGCGGGGATGCTGGGGTGTTGATCGGGGTCGGCGTCTTGGTGGGTGGAGGGGGGGTGCTGGTTGTGTTGGAGGTGTTTGAGGGTGAACTCGGCCATGCTGGTAGCGCGGTGGGTCCAGGGTGCGAGGGCGGGGTGGAGGGCGTCGCCGTGGGTCGCAAGGGTGTGTTGGCCGTGGAAGAAGTGGTGGCGTTTGGGGGTGAGGATGCCGTCGTGGTTGCCAGCGAGGAGGGTGGTGGTGATGCCGTCGGCGTCGAGGAGGCGTTGGAGCTGGTCGAGGGCGGCGCGGCCGGCGTCTTTGAGGTGGTGGATCTGGACTTCGGCGGTGTCGCCGTTGAACAAGACGTGGGGGTGGTCTTGCCAGAGGGGTCGGAGTTGGTCGGGGGTGGGGGCGTCGGGGTGTCCGAGGTGGAGGTCGGAGAGGACGAGGGTGGGGTAGGCGTTTTGGTCGGGGTTGGGGGCCTGCACGGGGGCAGGGTACGGCAAGTGTGGTCTGGGGAGGACCGGCGACGCGTCGCGTCGCGGCTAGGAAGTGGGTTGCGAGGTGAGTGGTGGGTGGGGTGTGTTGATGCGGGCGGCAGCGAAGGCAGCGGAGAAGCCGGCGTCGATGTTGACGGCGAGGACGCCGGAGGCGCAGGCGTTGAGCATGGCGAGCAGGGGGGTGACGCCGTGGAAGGCGGTGCCGTAGCCGACGGAGGTGGGGACGCCGATGAGGGTGTTGGGCAACAGGCCGGCGAGGACGGAGGGGAGGGCGCCCTCCATGCCGGCGATGACGATGACGACGCGGGCTTTGCGGAGGGTGTCGAGGTGGGGGGTGATGCGGTGGATGCCCGCGACGCCGATGTCGGTGATGCGGACGGTCGGCTGGTGGAGGTAGGCGGCGGTGAGCTGGGCCTCGAGGGCGACAGGGGTGTCGGAGGTGCCGGCGGTGACGATGGGGATCGGGGGGAGGTCGGGGTTGGGGGTGGGGAGTTTGCCGAGGAGGACGGAGGTGGGCAGTGAGGGGTCGGGCTCGGTTGTGGGCGGGTCGGGATCGAGCGTGGTGTGCAGGGGCGTGTCGGGGAATGCGTCGCTCAGGGCGGCGAGCTGTTCGGGGGTGCAGCGGGTGGCAAGGACGGTGTCGTTCTTGGCGAGCAAGGCCTCAGCGATTGTCGTGACTTGGGAAGCGGTCTTGCCTTGGGCGAAGATGACCTCGGGCGCACCGCAGCGAGCGGCGCGGGCGTGGTCGACGAGCGCGTCCGGCAGGGACTGGGCGGCGATGAGCTGGTCGGCGGCGTCGGTGGGGTCCAGGGTGCCGGCGGCGACTTGTTGGAGGAGGTCTTGGAGGTTCATGGGGTTGTGGTGGAACGCCCCACAGCGGGACGCTGTGGGCTTCTGTGGGGGGCGAAGGCGTCTTGGATGGCGGTCGCGAGCTGGTTGAGCTGGTGGGTGGGGTAGGCGAAGTAGGGCCAGTCGCGCTTGGTGGCGAGGGCGTGGTTGCGGATGCCGGCCTCGGCGTCTGCGAGCTGCCGGCGGGCGTGCTCGAGAAGGCTTGGGTGCTGAGCGTGCAGCTCGGCGTTGAGGCGGTGGAGCTCTTGGAAGGCGGATTGACGGCGGGTGCGGTCGCGGTCGTCGTGCATGTGATCTAGGAGGTGGCGCTTGCGGGCGATGAGGGCGCGGTCGGCGTCGGTGAGGTCGTTGGGGTTGAGGTGGCGGTCGGGGTTGTGGGGGAGATGGTGGGCGAGCCAGCGGGCGCGTTGGAGTTTTTCGGGGGAGGCGACGGGGAGGCCGGGGAAGTCGAAGTAGAGGTCGGCAGAGGCGGCGAAGACGGGGGCGGGTTGGTGGGAGGGCCCGAGCCAGTCGTTGAGCCATTGGGTGGTGATCTGGTCGTAGGCGTAGCCGCCGGTGCCGTGGATGAAGGCGTCGGTGAGGGTGAGGCGGAGGACGGCGGTGAGGGTGAGGGCGCGGGGGGCGAGGCTACCGGAAGCGGGGAGGGTGTCGTGCTGGAGCGTGAAGGGGTGGTGCGGGGCTTGGGGCGTGGTGTAGACGCGTTGGCGGGGTTGTGCTTTGGAGGTCGGGTCGAGGTACCAGAGGGGGAGTTCGAGGCGATCTTCGTGGGTGAGCAGCGGGGTGATGCCGGCGTCGGGGTGTTGGGCGACGGCGGCGTTGTAGGTGGCGATGGCGTGGTGGGGGTCGGCCAGGAGTTGATCGACGAAGCGGATGAAGGCGGGGAGGCGGGGCAGGTCGGTGGTGAAGAGGACGGGGAGGTGGAGGCCGAGGGGGGCTTTGAGGTGGTGGTGGAGCTGGGCGAGCTGTTGGGCGCGGGTTTGGGCGCGTGGGTCTTGAGCGAGTTGGTCGAGGGCTTGGGTGAGGGCGGCGGGCATCGAGCCCGCTGGCTGCATCTGTGCGGGAGGCAGGAGTGTGGCGGGGCTGTTGGGGGAGGCGTTGGAGTTGGCGAGGTGAAGGGTTTGGAGGTGGAGGGTTCGGGCGTGGGTATGCGGGAGGGCGGCGGTGGTGGTGTCGTAGATGTCTTGATCGACGACGAGGTGGAAGGCGAGGGAGCCGGGGTGTTGGGCGGCGAGGGCTTGGAGCGCGAAGTCCTTGGCGAGGATGCCGGGGTGGTAGAGGGAGGCCTGGTGTCCGGTGGCGAGGATGGTGGGCGGTGCGGCGGGGGTGATGTCCGCGGCGGCAAGGGCGGGCCGGGGGAGGTTGAAGGCCTCGGCGTTGTAATGGAGGGCGTCGAGGAGGGCTTGTCGGTCAGCGACCAGGGTGTCGGGTGTGGGGTGTGGGTTGGTCCTGCGGGGTTGCCAAGCGTCCGGGTTGGGTTGGAGGTGGAGACGCATGGCGGGGTGGAGGCGTGAGGCTGCGGGGACCCGGAGGAGGTGACCCCTTGGGCTTGAGTGGTGCGGTTGTGGTGAGTTGGGTTAGGCGGGGGTGGGCTCGTGGGTGTGAGGGATTTTGTACTTGTGGAGTTCGGCGTGGTAGACATCGAGGTAGTGCCTGAGTCGCTCCTCGGGGTTGTCGAGGGGGCCGCCGAAGGAGCGGTTGGGGTCGTTGTAGATGAGCTTGATGGGGACTTCGCGGATGCGGAGTTGTTTGGCGGCGGCCTGGACCCATTGTTGGAGGGGGATGGCGTAGCCGTCGACATTGAAGGCATCGTGCTCGACGGTGGCGACGCGGTAGGCACGGAAGCCGCAGAAGGCGTCGGTGAGGCTGAGCCCGAGGTCGGCGTTGAGCTGGGTGGTGATGGTGTGGTTGATCTGTCGGCGGTCGATGGGGGGGGAGGAGCCGCCGTCGCCGTTTCCGTTTTGGGGGGTGAGGTATCGGGAGCCGGAGATGATGTCGGCGTCGTCGTCGGCGATGGCCCGGTAGAAGTCGGGGAGGGATTCGGGCTCGTGCTGCTCGTCGCAGTCCATGGTGATCAGCCAGTCGAAGTTGTAGGACTGGGCCCATCGGAAGGCGTCGCGGAGGGATCGGCCGTAGCCGAGGTTGGTTTTGTGGCGGATGACGTCGACGGGCTGCATCGCCAGGAGCATGGGGGTGTAGTCGGTGGAGCCGTCGTCGACGACGAGGACGCAGGAGGCGTGCTCGGTGATCTTCTGGATCACGGGCATGACGTATTGCTGCTCGTTGTAGACGGGGACGGCGACGAGGATTCGGCCCGGGCAGTCGGGGTTGGTGCGGGTGTCGGTCATGCGGTTCTCCGGCTCACACGATAGGTGACGCCGGGGGTTGTCGGGTTCATGCTTTGAGCGTGGTGGGTTGCAGGGGGGTGTGTTGGCGTTGGCGGAATTGGCGCGGGGTGCAGTGGAACCGGCGTTTGAAGAGCCGGTAGAAGTGGCTGAGGTTGTCGTAGCCGAGGTCGAGGGCGATGTGGAGGATGGGGTCGCGGGACATGCGGAGGCGGAGGGCGGCGTGGTCGAGGCGTTGTTGGGTGATCCATTGGGAGGGGGCGAGGCCGAGGTGTTGCTTGAGGGTTCGGGCGAGGTGTTCGCGGGAGCGGTCGGCGTGTCGGACCAGGGCGGGGAGGCCTTCGGCGAGGTCGGCGGGGGACATGGCGTCGAGGGCGTCGCGGAGCCAGCGGGGGGCGGGGGGGTCTTGTTGGGCGGACCCACGGCGAGACGCCGTGGGCTTCGGGGTGCGTGGGGTGGGTGTTAGGTGGTCGAGGAGGTTCAGGAGGAAAGCGTCGCGGCGGAGGGGGCGGTCGGCGTGGGCGGCGAGGTCTTCGGCCTGTTGGCGCAGATCGGTCAGGGCGACGCGGCGGGGCAGGCGGTGGACGGGCGGGAGCGCGGGGGTGGTGGACCAAGGCTCGGTCTGCGCGAGGGTCTGGAGCCGCTCGGCCGCGTCGGCGGGGAGGGCAAGGTTGATGAGCGTGACCGACTTGGCGGTGGCGAGGCTGTGCTGATCGTCGGGGCGGATGAAGACGAGGTCGCGGGGGTGGAGGGTCTGGGTCTGGTGGTTGATGCGGTGGGTGCAGGTGCCGGACTCGATCCAGAAGACCTCGGGGAAGTCGTGGGTGTGGGCGGCGAAGGGGTCGTTGGGCTGGAGCGTGGTGCGGGCGACGTGGCAGGCGGCGGCGGAGAGCAGCGAGCGGTAGCGGAGGCATTGCATATCACCAGTGTGCAATAAATCAACGGATTTGGAGAAGAATTCGTCACATGGGATGCGATTTAATGCCCGCGTGGCTCGGCTGGCGTCGGGCCTGGTTTTGGATTTCACCCCGCACAGGAGCTTAATGATGTCTCAGTCTTACACGGTGGCCCCGCGTTTGGATGCCGACTCGGTCGAGCGGTTCGGGAAGCAGGGCTACCTGCTGGTGAACGAGCCCGTGCTTGAGCCGACGAAGTTCGATCGGCTCAAGGCGCTCTTTGAGGAGCTGCTGGAGCGGTGGATGGCGAACCCGCAGGGCGGCTCACCGGAGCACATGGACACGCCGCATTTCTTGTTCCCGGAGCTGTTTGAGTACGCGTTTGATGACCGGGTGTTGGATCTGGTGGAGCCGATCCTTGGGCCAGACCTGGGGCTGTTTTCGACGCACTTCATCTGCAAGCCGGCAGCGGTGGGCAAGCGGGTGCCCTGGCACGAGGACTCGGCGTATTGGCGGGGTCGGCTGGACCCGATGCGGGTGGTGACGGTCTGGCTGGCGATCGACCCATCGACGCCGGACAACGGGTGCATGCGGGTGATTCCGGGCACGCACGTGAACGGGTATTCGGAGTACGAGGACGTGAAGGACGCGGCGGTGTTCGGGTCGGAGATCCGGCGGGGGGCGTTCAAGGAGGCTGATGCGGTGGACTGTATGCTGGGGCCGAACGAGTGTTCGCTGCATGACGCGCGGATCATCCACGGCTCGGCGGCCAACACCGGGGCGATGCGGCGGTGTGGTTGGACGCTGCGGTTTATCTCGACGCAGAGCAAGTTCAACCCGGCGGCAGATCACGACGGGTTCCAGATCTATCTGGCCCGCGGGAAGGACCGGGCGGGCAACACCTACGGCGACCCGGCGAAGGTGAACCAGGCATACATCGATGCCCACCCGGACGGGTTCCCGAAGGGACATTGAGACGACCGGCCGCGAGCGGCCGGGCTACTCGGTGGGGTTGTCGGCTGCGTCGTGGAGTTCGATGAGCTGTTCGACGGTGAGGGTTTCGGGGCGTTGGGTGGTGGTGATGGCGGGGGGGAAGGGGAAGCCGCGCCCGAGGATGGAGCCGAGCTGCTTACGGCGTTTGGAGAAGAGGGTGTGGAGGAAGTCGGAGAAGGCTTGCGGGTGTGGCGTGAGGGGTTCGTCACGGCGAACGAGCCGGACGACGGCGGAGGCGATGGAGGGGGGTGGCCAGAAGCACGAGGGGGGGAGGGTGCTGACGGTGGTGGTGTGGTAGAGGGCTTGGAGGACGATGCCGAGCGGTCCGAAGGCCTTGGTGCTGGGCGATGCGGTGAGGCGGTCGGCGACTTCCTTCTGGACCATGACGACGGCGGTGGTCATGGTGGGATATTCGGTTGGGCTCAGCAGCGCGAGGTTGGCGAGCAGGGGGGAAGCGATGTGGTAGGGGAGATTGGCGATGAGCTTGAAGGTGGTGGGTGGGCTCGACGCGGCTGAAGCCGCGTCGCCTTGTGGTCGAGCGAGTGCGTTGAGTAGGTCAGGGTTGAGGTGGTGCTTGCCGGCGAGTGCATCGCCGAGCAGGAGCGTGAAGCGGTGGGCGTGCTCGGCGGTGACCTGTTCGAGAATGGGTTGCA
Source organism: Planctomycetota bacterium (assembly GCA_038749105.1). Classification (GTDB taxonomy): domain Bacteria; phylum Planctomycetota; class Phycisphaerae; order Phycisphaerales; family Phycisphaeraceae; genus JBCCOW01. The sequence goes on along the minus strand of JBCDIM010000059.1, from coordinate 15,533 downwards.
GGTCCGTGTCGATCTCGACGGCAATGACGGTTGCGCCGGCGTCGAGGAGGTCGACGGTCAGCGTGCCGGTGCCGGGGCCGACCTCGAGGAGCAGGTCGGTGGGTTGCGGGTTGGCGGCGGCGAGGATGCGCTGTTGGTGGTTGTGGTCGTGGAGGAAGTTCTGCCCGAGGCGGTGCTTGGGGCGGAGGCCGTGGGTGGCGAGGAGCTGCTTAATCTCGGTGAGGGTTTGGGGCACGGGTGGAAGGTGGTGTGTTTTACGCTTGGCAGAACACGTCGAGCCAGGCGTCGGCCATGAGCTGGTGGCCGGCGTCGGAGGGGTGGACGCCGTCGCCGGCCCAGTGGGCGGGGTCGGGGTTGTCGTGGGCGATGGCGTCGTTGAAGACGGACTGGAACGGGACCCAGTCGGTCTTGAACTCGTCGGCGATGACGCGGGTCAGGGCGCGGCGCTCGTCAAACTCGGGGAACCAATCGTCGGCGACGTGGCCGGTGCGGGTGACAAACGGCTCGCAGACGATGACGCGGGTGTCGGGCAGAGCGGTCCGGGTCAGGTCGAGGAGCTGGCGGAGGTGGTCGGCGAAGTCTTGCGGGGTGGAGGTGTCGCCCTGGTCTTTGGTGCGCCACATGTCGTTGACGCCGATGAGCAGGGAGAGGGTGGTGGGCTGGAAGTCGATGCAGTCCGGCTGCCAGCGGTCGATGAGGTCGCGGACGCGGTTCCCGGAGATGCCGCGGTTGTAGACGGCGAAGGCGTCGGGCTGGTCTTGGAGCAGGGCGCTGCCGGCGAGCTTGGCGTAGCCGTTACCGAGGGCGCCGGGGTGGTTGGCGTCGGGGGTGTCGCGGTCGCGGCCGGCGTCGGTGATGGAGTCGCCTTGGAAGAGGACGGTGTGGGCGGTCTGGGGGGCGGATTGGGTCATCGTGCGGGCTCGGTCAGGAGGGATTGGAGGAGGGGGGTTAGGGCGTCTGCGATACGGAAGAAGCCGAGGTCGGTGGGGTGGGCGCTGTCGATGGTGGCCTCGTCGTCGCTGCCCATGAGCTGCCGGGCGGTGAGGTAGTGGAGGTGGGTGTCGCCCTGGGCGGTGAGGTTGTCGAACGCGGCGCGGAGGTTGGCGTTGTTGCTTGCTTGGAGGTCGTGGCGTTTGGGTTGGAACCAGGCGTGGGCGATGGGGAGGTTTTCGAGCAGGACGATGGGCGTGGTGGGGTGGTGCTCGCGGAGGATGTTGACGAAGGGCTCGGCGCGTTCGGCGACGTCGGGCGGGGTCATATTCTCGCAGCCGGCGAGGACGAAGGCGGCGGCGGGCAGGGGGGCGAGGAGCTGGGCGACTTCGAGGTGGAGTGGGCCGTTGCCGGCGAAGCCGAAATTGTGGAAGGGGTAGTCGAGCCGGCGTGCGGAGATGGCGGGGTAGGTCATGCCGGGGCGGGAAGCGGCGGAGCCGTGGAGGATGGAGGTGCCGTAGAAGATCAGGGGTGGTCGGGGGTCGGGCGGTGCGGGGGTGAGTTGGTGGGTGGCGGGGATGCCGAGTTCGACGCGGTCGGTGCTGCCGCGGTAGGGGAGGTAGAGGCAGAACTCGCGGGGTGTGGGGAGGTGGGCGTGCTGGTAGAGGGTGGATTGGTGTTGGTGGGTGGGGCCGGTGGGTTCGGTAGCGTAGACGAAGCCGGCCCATCGCCATGCGTTATGGTCGTCTCGGCCGTAGAGGTCGAGGCCGGACTTGCCGGTGTGGGGGACGTGGTTGTTGACGGGGGTGCTGGAGCGGAGGGACCAGCGGGCGTGCAGTTCCGGGCTGTCGGTGAGGAAGCGGCAGCGGATGCCGGTGGACTCGTGGGACAGGTCCCAGACCGGCGTGGTGACCAGGGGCTGAGCGGAGGCGGGCAGGCGGTCGTAGGGGTGGATGAGCTGGTCGGGGGGGAAGGCTCGGCCCTCGAGGGTGAGGTCGAGCAGGTCGTGCCAGACGCGTTCTGTTCGGGGGTCTGAGGCTCCAGACATGGGGCGATAGCATACGGGTGATGCCGATCCGGAAGCTGTCGCCGTTATTGATCAACCAGATCGCCGCTGGGGAGGTGATCGAACGGCCGGCGAGCGTGGTGAAAGAGCTGGTCGACAACGCGCTCGACGCAGGCGCGTCGTCGATTGAAGTGGCGGTCGAAGAAGGCGGCACGCGATTAGTCCGGGTGCGCGACGACGGGAAGGGGGTGCCGGCGGGGGAGATGGGGCTGGCGCTCGAGCAGCACGCGACGAGCAAGGTGGCGGAGCCGGGGGATTTGGAAAGGGTGGGGACGTTGGGGTTCCGGGGGGAGGCGTTGGCGTCGATCGCGTCGGTGAGCCGGCTGCGGATGACCAGCCGAGTGCGTGGGGAGTCGGCGGGAGCGGCGATCGAGATGGAGGGGGCGGCGGGGGGTGGGGTGGAGCCGGTGGGCTGCGGGTTTGGGACGGTGGTGGAGGTGCGGGATCTGTTCTTCAATGTGCCGGCGAGGCGGAAGTTTCTGCGGTCGCCGGGGACGGAGATGGGGCACATCAGCGACACGGTGCAGCGGTTGGCGATGACGCACGCGGGTGTGGGCTTCCGGCTATCGCACAACGGACGCGTCAGTCTCGATCTGCCGACCGGGCAGGGGCGGGTGGAGCGGGCGGTGGCGCTGCTGGGCAAGGACCTGGCGGAGGGGCTGATCCCTTTTGAGGAGGAGGTTGGGGGTGGTGCGGGTGGGGCGGGTGGGGCGAAGGTGTGGGGGTTGGCGGGGGAGCCGAGCTTGGCGCGGGCGACGGGCAAGGCGCAGCACCTGACGGTGAACGGTCGGCCGGTGAAGGACCGGAACCTGCAGCACGCGATGCGGGAGGCGTATCGGGGATTGATCCCGCCGGACAAGTTCCCGCTGGTGGTGGTGATGGTGGAGCTGGACCCGTCGGAGGTGGATGTGAACGTGCACCCGGCGAAGAGCGAGGTGCGTTTCCGTAACGCGGGGATGGTGCACGGGCTGGTATTGAACGGATTACGGCGGGCGCTGTTGGCGAAGGACCTGACGCCGAAGGCGGGGTTTGGTCGGAACGCGAGCGGTTTTGCTGTACCCGTGTTGACGCCGACCGAACCGGTGGAGAGCGACGCGGCGCCGGGGGCGTTTGTGGACTACTTCAAACGGATGGACCCGACGCAGAAGGGGCTGGTGTTCGAGGAGGTCAAGCGGGAGATGGCGGAAGCGGAGCCTGAACGGCTCATGGACCAGGCGGGTCAGGAGCAGCCGGTACCGGTCGGTGTGTCGGCGGCGGAACGTGTTTTGCAAGTGCACAACAGTTATGTGGTGACGGAGGACGACCACGGCATCTTGATTGTTGATCAGCACGCGCTGCACGAGCGGGTGATGTTCGAGCGGCTGCGGGCCCGGATTATCGATCAGGAGCAGGCCCTGGAGAGCCAGCGGCTGCTGGTACCGACGGTGGTGGATGTCGATCCGGGGCGGGAGGTGGCGGCGGAGCAGCTGGCGTGGCTGGTCGGTCGGCTGGGGATCGAGCTGGAGCCGTTCGGGCGGGGGAAGCTGGCGGTGCAGGCGTTCCCGTCGCTGCTGTTTGACCGGGGTGTGGAGCCGGGGGCGTTTATCGAGGAGCTGTTGGACAAGGGGCAGGCTGGGGCGTTCGACGATGGGAAGGGGGGTAGCCGAGACGCCACCGTCGTCGAGGCGGCCTTGTCGGAAGTGCTGGACATGATGTCGTGCAAGGCCGCGGTGAAGGCCGGAGACAAGCTCAGCGACGGCGAGCTGGCGGAGTTGCTCAAGCAGCGCGACCAGATCGAACGCAGCAGCAACTGTCCGCACGGCCGCCCGACAACCCTCCGATTGACCCTCAAAGACCTCGAACGCCAATTCGGCCGCTCCTGAGCGGGGTCTGGGCCCCCCGCAGCCTTGACGCTCCCCACGCGTCGGCTATTCTTATGGACTCACGATCTCCGGCCCCGGCCAATCGCACCCCGTTAGTCACACCGCCCCAAAGGCTTTCACCTACAGGCCCCGCCCCTCGGCCTGACCTGTACCCCCTAACCTCCAACCCGCCCCGAGACTCGCCATGACCTCCGCCCCCGCCTCCCCGCCCGCCAAGCTCGGCCGCCTCGAAAAAACCCGCAACTTCGGGATCTGTGCCCACATCGACGCCGGCAAGACCACCACCACCGAACGCGTCCTCTACTACACCGGCAAGTCGCACAAGATTGGTGAGGTCCACGACGGCATGGCCACCATGGACCACCTCCAGGACGAGCAGGACCGCGGCATCACCATCCAGTCCGCTGCCACCACCTGCCCCTGGACCCGGGGCGGCATCGAATACACCTGCAACCTCATCGACACGCCCGGCCACGTCGACTTCACCATGGAAGTCGAACGCTCCATGCGGGTGCTCGACGGCGCGGTCGTTGTTTTCGATGGTAAGGAAGGCGTCGAGGCCCAGTCCGAAACCGTCTGGCGCCAGGCCGAACGCTACGGCGTGCCCAGCATCTGCTTCATCAACAAGATGGACAAGATCGGGGCCGACTTCCAGTTCAGCTTCGACTCGATCGGCGAACGGCTCGGGGCCAAGGCCGTGCCCGTGCAGATCCCCATCGGCTCCGGCCACGAGTTCGAAGGCCTGATCGACCTCATCGCGATGAAGGCGTTCTACTTCACCGGCGATATGGGCTCGGTCATCGAAGAGAAGGACATCCCCGACGAACTCAAAGACTTGGCCGAGGCCAAGCGGGAAGAGATGATCGAGGGGGCCTGCGACATCGACGACGACCTCGCCGAGCTGTACCTCGGCGGTGAAGACATCACCAACGAGCAGATCACTGCCGCTCTGCGTAAGGGCACGCTGGCCCGCGAGATCCACCCGACCTTCTGCGGCTCCGCTCTCCAGAACGTCGGCGTCCAGAAGCTCCTCGACGGCGTGATCGACTACCTGCCCGACCCCACTGAAGTCCCTGAGACCGAAGGCACCGACCCCAAAGACGCCGAGAAGCGTCTGACCCGTCCCCACGACGAGAACGCCCCGCTCTCCGCGCTGGTGTTCAAGATCGTCAACGACGCCCACGGCGACCTGACCTATGTCCGCGTCTACTCCGGCAAGCTCGAGAAGGGCACCCGTGTCCTGAACTCCAACAACGGCAAGAAGGAGATCGTCTCCCGCATCTTCGAGATGCACTCCAAGGACCGCCTGGCTCGCGACGAAGCCCTCGCCGGCGAGATCGTTGCCGTGGTCGGCCTCAAGAACTCCTACACCGGTGAGACGCTCAGCGATCCGGATGACTCGATTGTCCTCGACCGTATGGACTTCCCCGAGCCCGTCATCTCGATGTCCATCGAGCCCGCCACCGCCGCCGACAAGGAGAAGCTCTCCAACGCCCTCGGCACCATCCGCCGCGAAGACCCCTCCTTCCAGGCCAACTACGACGAAGAGACCGGCCAGACCATCATCGCTGGCATGGGCGAGCTCCACCTCGACATCATCACGACCAAGCTCACGCGCGACATGAAGATCGGCGTCAACGTCGGCCAGCCCCGCGTCGCCTACAAGGAGTGCATCACCGGCTCCGCCGAGGCCCGCGGCATCCACAAGAAGCAGACCGGTGGCCGCGGCCAGTTCGGCGACTGCACGATCAACGTCTCGCCCATCACCGAGGAAGAGGCCGAGGCCGAGGAACTCAAATGGGAAGACGGCGTCGTCTTCGTCGACAAGATCTCCGGCGGGGCGATCCCCCGTGAGTACATCCCGTCCGTTGGCGTCGGCTGCCGGGCCACCGCAAAGACCGGCGTCCTCGCGGGCTACCCGCTGCTCGGCGTCAAGGTCGAGCTGCTCGACGGCAAGTACCACGACGTCGACTCCTCCCAGATCGCCTTCGAGATGGCCGGCGTCCTCGCCTTCAAAGACGCCACCCGCAAGGCCGGGCTTCAGTTGATGGAACCCATCATGAAGGTCGTTGTTACCACCCCCGACGAGTTCTTCGGGAACGTCACCGGCGACCTCAACCGCCGACGCGCCATCATCGTCGGCGACGAGGAACGCGGCGTCGTCCGCATCATCACCGCCGAGGCCCCGCTCTCCGAGATGTTCGGCTACTCCAACTCCCTCCGCGGCATGTCCCAGGGCCGGGCCTCCTACGCCATGGAGCCGCTCAAGTACGCCTCGGTCCCGCCCAATATCGCGGCCGACATCCTCAAGGCCCAGGGCAAGGACGACTAAGCCCGCCACACAACCCCACCCTCCCTCAAGCCATCCCGTTTTCGTGGGATGGCTTTTTTCTGTCCTGCAAACCTCCAACGCCCGCGACACCAGGCCTGGCTCTTTTTCATCCAGGCGGTAATGTTGCACGCCCCCGCACGTCTGTCCCTTTGAGAGGACTCGGCGACCGACTCGCCATGAACCCCGCCATGAACCCTTTGACACCTGGCTCCATCCTGCTCCCCACCGCGTTCTGCGGCTGACCGCCTCCCCTCAACAATCCAATCGGGGACGCCACCCGCCGTCCCGCCGTAAGCAGGCCCCAACCGCGCCCCGCCGATGGCCGACCTATGCGCCGCCCCGTGAACCCCAAGGAACCCACTGATACCCACGCCCTCAAGCTCCCACCCCCCACCCGCCATGCACGCCGCCCGCCCCGTCCAACCCGAAAAGCTGCCCACCGCCCCCGCCGTTGAGGCCGCCCGGCCCGTCGCCGCTGAGGACCTCCGTGTGGGCGACTACGTCACCGTCGCCCACACCCACTACCAGGTCCTCCTGATCCCCGACGGCCCCGGCGAGCACCACGCCCCACGCGTGGAACGCCTCACCGCCCGGCCACGGGAGACCGGCCGCCCCCGCAAGGTCGTGGGCATCGCGCTGCCGTACCTCCTCGTCGAGCTGATCAACGGCAAGCACGCCACCCTCGACCTCCGCGCCCACGCCCTCCTCAAGCTCCCCAAGGCCTACGGCCAACTCGCGACCCAACGCCTCAAGGCCAACCGTCCCCCCAAGGACGACGCCAAGAAGCCCAAGAAGCGGAAGAAGCACGCGAAGGGCAAAAAGCGGAAGTAGCCCTAACCCTCACCCCATCCCCGAAGCCCACAGCCCCGGCTGTGGGTTTCTTACTTGCGCGCGATCATCCCGCCAATCCCAGCAGCCCGCGAACCACTTCACCCCGAGTGCCCGCCGCCACCACCTCACCAAACTCGGCCCCCAACCCCATCAGCCCCGTCCGCCACACCGCCCGATCCGCCGCCACCGCCCGCTGATACGCCGCCGCCCATTCCCCGCTCCGGACCCGCCGACGCCGACCCGTCTCCGCGTCCACCAACTCCAACGCCTTCGGCCCCCGGCTCATCATGGGCCCCTCCACCTCCCCGGCACCCAGCACGCGCAGCACGCGGAACCGTCCCGCCAACCCCAGACCCGCCAACGCCGTTAACACCCCAGCCTGAGCCTCACGCAGGTCCGACACCAGCACCACCTCACCCGTAAGGACCTCGTTACGACCGACCCCGTCCATCCACGCCGTCAGCCCCGCTTCCCCCCCCGGCTCAACCCCCGCCAACCCCGTCGCCACACTCTCCCAACCACCACCCCCGCCCCCAGCCCCACTAAAGCCCAGGGGTGGCACCCCTGGGCTCCGCGCCGCCGCCGACTCAACCCTACCCCCACGCAGTACCCCGACCCGCACCACGCCCCCGCCCTGACCCGCCATCCATGCCGCCCCCAATGCCGCCCGCACCGCCGCCGGCCACTTCTCGCCGCCCCCCACGCCCATCGACGCCGAGACATCCAGCACCACCCCCACCGACCGCCGGCCGGCCTCTTCCCGACGCCGCACCACCAGCCGATCCGACCGCCCATACACCCGCCAATCGACCGCCCGCAGCTCGTCCCCCGCGCCGTAAGGCCGCGTATCAAACCAGTCTGCGCCACCCACCCGGCTCCCTGCCAGACCCCGGCGCCCCAGCCGTGCCGTCTCCGCTGCGGCCAGGGTGCCGATCGCCCGTCGCCCTATGCCGCCCCGCGCCCCGCGTCGGAGCATCCCCTTCGCCCCGTCCAGCCACCGCAGCAGGCTGTCCGCATTCACCCCGTCCATCACGCCGGCCCTTTCATCACCGCCTCCAGCACCCGCTCCACCACCGCCTGCTCCGTCACCCCCTCCGCAACCGCGCCGTACCCCAGCACCAGCCGGTGCGGCAGCACCACCCGCGCCGCCTCCATCACGTGCCGATCCAACACCGTCGGCTCGCCCTCCAGCACCGCCAACCCCCGTGCCGCCATGACCAGATGCTGCGCGCCCCGTGGCCCCGCCCCCCACGCCACCCGCTCCGCCACCCAAGACGTCAGCCCATCATCGCCGCCGCTCTCCCCCGGCCGCGTCCCCCGCACCACCGCCACCGCCCGCTCCGCCACCGACTGCGCCACCGGCACCCGCCGCACCAACCCCCGCGCCGCCAACAGCCCATCTTCCCCCTCTAGACTCCAGACCTCTCCCCGAGCCCGCTCGGCTTCCGCCGCGTGGTCCCCCTCCAACCCCACCGCGATCGCCACCTCCGATGCCGCGTCCGGATACCCCACCGACAGCTGCACCATGAACCGGTCCAGCTCCGCCTCCGGCAGCGGGTACGTCCCTTCTTGCTCGATCGGGTTCTGCGTCGCTACCACCATGAACGGCTCCGGCAACGCGTGCCCCACCCCCCCCGACGTCACCTGGCCCTCCTGCATCGCCTCCAGCAACGCCGACTGCACCCGCGGCGGCGTCCGGTTGATCTCGTCCGCCAACACCCAGTTCGCAAACACCGGCCCCGCCCGAAACACCATCTCCCGACCGCTCGCGCCACCTGCAGCTCCCTCCATCAGCAGCTCCGACCCCACCACATCCCCCGGCATCAGGTCCGGCGTGAACTGCACCCGCGAAAAATCACCCCCCATCGCCCCCGCCAACGCCCGCACCACCTTCGTCTTACCCAGCCCCGGCACCCCCACCAGCAACGCGTGACCGCCCGCCAATGCCGTCACCACCAACCACTTGACCACCGCCTCCTGACCCACGATCTGCTCCCCCACCCGATCCACGGTCGCCCGAGCCCGTCCAGAGACCGCCGCCAAGAGCATCACATCATCATCCATGGCAGGAGTCTACCGCCAGTACCCGCCCGGACGCAGTGATCCACGGTCACCTCAGGAGCCATTGCGACATCACTGCGCTGTTTCGTTCAAATCGTTCATGCATTCTAATCTCAGTTTCTACGCGATTGTTCTCGTAAATCATATCATATCATTGTCTTGTGATTCACTCTCACTTCTGATTTGCGAGTCGATCTCTGAGAAATCCAGCCGAAGATTGCTATTATGGAATAGTTCCAATTTGGGGGTGTCACCCCAAACCGCACGGAACACAGCCCCAACCCGTTACCCCCTAATCAGGAGTCCACCATGCTGAGCATCAATGAAGGCCAATGCGGTATGTGCAAGCACTTCGGTGAGCACGACAGCGACGCCGGCCCCACCCTCGTCCAGATCCGTACCACCAAGTCCGCCCCCGAAGACTTCACCGAGTCCTGCGGCCACCCCCAGCTCGAGCCCATCAAGCTGACCGTGACCCCCGTCAGCTCCTGCTCAGGCTACGAGCCCGCCGCCGCCTGAGTCTCCCACCCGTGAACCCCTCCCTCACGGCATCCCGCAACCCGCGGGGTGCCGTTTTTTTTGGGGGGGGGTCTCCCTGCCCGTTGACCCCCACCCTGGCGCGCCTGGCTCGGGAATAACCGTCGGTTCGGTAAGGCTTCCCTCAACATGCCATCTCCCCACCCGCTGCCGGTGCTCCTCCTCGGCCTCGCCCTCTTCGCCACCGCCTGCCAGGGCCCGCTCCGCGCCGCCGACCTCCCCCCTGACGACGCCCAGGCCCTCGTCGCCGCTCAGTACGAGCAGGGCTATACCGACGGCACCTTCTTCAACGCCGGCGTCCGCCAAGGCACCACCCTCGGCGACACCGGCGGCCTCGACGGCGACGCCTGGCGGCTCGGCTTCACCGACGCCCTCAACGGCTACCCCCGACGTGAACCCCCTCAGCTCCGCCAGTGGCTCGACCGCCAGCCCTGAAGCCGAAAATTTGTCACTGAGTCTCATTTCTGCTAGCTTTCAGGCAAGCCGAAGGCCCCTGGATCGCCCAGATCCCGAGCGTTCGGGCACGGGCACAACGCCCTTCGACAAACACGCATCACCCATCAATTCGGAGGAAAGAAGATGAACCTGTCCACACCCATCAACCCACGCAAAGCGGCCTGGCTGGCCTGCGGGCTCCTGGCCCTCGGCCCCATCACCCCCGCCTTCGGCGACGAAACCCTCCCCTTCAACCTCCTCGCCGACGGCTCCAGCCGCTGGTACGAATGGAGCTCCACGGCCTTCGCTCAGCTCGACCAGAGCCGAAGCGGCGACCCCGCGGCCGACGGGTTCTTCAGCACCAGCGACCTCGACGCCTCCGATGGGCTCACCCCCGCGTTCGGTGCCGTCACCGTCTTCCCGTTCGATGAGGTCTTCGAGGGCCTGGGCACCTTCACCTTCGACAGCACCGGCGACTTCGATGGCACCTTCAATATCACCGCCCTCGACCTCAACTTCCAGCCCTTCGTCGCCGACGACGACGCCTTCATCAACGGCCTCGGTGCCGGCGCCTACCAGACCATTATCTCCAACGTCTCCGGCACCGTCACCCTCGACAACGGCAAGGTCACCGGGTTTGACAACGTCACGGCCGATGTCACCTTCACCTACCCCAGCCCCCTCGGCCCGATCAGTTTTAGTGGCCTCGATGCCCTGACCATCGACGGCCTCGATTTCGCGCTCAATCTCCGCGACCAGGTCACCGCATCTCCCCTGCCCGAGCAGGACCTCCAATGGGAGATCACCGGCACCTTTGTTCCCGAGCCCTCCTCCGTCACCATCCTGGCCCTCGCCCTCACCGCCACGTCGCTCCGCCGCCGACGCCGCTGATCGCCCGGCCCCGGATCATTGACCCGCGGCCCAATGCTCCCCACACGCCAACGCGCTCACCCCACGCGTTCGTACCGCATCTCGACCGCGAGGGTTTCCTCGCCGGCGGGGGTGACGTTGTACGCCCTGATCGCCAGGTGGTCGTCGTCGAGCAGCCGGTAGACCGTCCGCCAGCCCCACGGCTCCGCGTTCCTGGAACCTGTCTGGTGCCTTTCTTGCCCTACGTCTCGGCCAACATAAACAACCCGTAACGCCACACCCAGTGCATGGTGACCAGCACGATCACGTTCCACAGGATGAAGAATCCGCGCACAAACCAGAGCGGATAACGCTTCGGCCCAAGGACGGCATCAACCGCAAAGAAGACGGCCCCGGCAGCCATGAACCACGCGACGATCGGGCTCTGAAAAAACCGCAGCGCGATGAAGACCTCCGCGAGCATGATGCCCACCAGAAGGCCTTTCGCCGGCCGCACGCCGATCGTGACGGCGGTCGACCTTCGGCCGGCAATCCGGTCCGCATCGATGTCCATCAACTGGCCGAACAGATGGCTCTGCATGGCAAAAAAGGTGCTGAAGACCATCGCCGGACCATTCAGCTGCGGCACGCCGCAAAGCCAGCTAGCCAAGACGAAGATCAGCAGATACCCAACCTGATTCAAAAGGTCCAGAACCGGCCGTGACTTGAATCCAAGGTTGTTGTAGCTGTAGTTGACCGCCAACAGCGCAGCAGCCCACGGAAGAACCTTCCAGCCCAGCAGCCAAACGAAGGCCGCCAGGAAAGGGACCTGAACCGCCGCAATCCAGTACGGCAGCCGTCGGCGGAGCGCGGCGTCAGGCGTCGCGCCAAACAGCCAACTGTCCTTGCGTGCGTTGATCCGGTCGGTCGCCGAGTCACCCAAATCGTTCCAGCCGTAAAGCAGCAGCCCCAGGGGGAATTGGACGTAAACACACCCCAGCCAGAACGCGGGCGATCCAAAACAATCCACGGTCGCGAGCGGCAGCGTGTAGAACCACAGCTGCGTGGGCCAAAACCCGGGTCGGGACACCTTGATGACCTCTGAGAGTTCTTTCACCGGCTTGGTCCGCCGTGCTTGAAGGGCCAACCACGCACTCACTAAGAATGGCGGATGTTTAATCGCCCATCACGCATCGTATCCATTGGTGGGCCACGATCCGGTAATGATGGAGATTGGCGGAGGTGGTCGCGTGGTGGTCGCAGCGGCTACGGCTCAATCAGTCAATGCTGGCTTGCCTCGAGATCGTTTCACGAATACCGCACACCCTTAGCGACTGATGTCATCGGGGGTCAGTTCGCAGTCGCGCAGGATTTTGCGGAGGAGGCTGGGGCCGAGGGTTTCGTTGCCGTGGACGGGGACGACGGTGGTTCGGCCGTCGGGGTGGCGGAGCACATGGTGGCTGCCGCGGACACGGATGACGGCAAAACCGTGGCCTTCGAGACGACGGATCATGTCACGGCCAGATAGGCAGGGCAGGCGGGGCATGAAAGGGCCTACCCGGAGACGGCCACGCGTTGGACGCCGATGAAGTGTGACGGGGCATCGGTGTCGCCATCAGCCTGCCGGACTTCAAGACAGACCGCGATGGCTTCGCGGACACGCTCATTGAGCTCATCCAGCGAGCGGGCCTGCGTGTGGCAGCCGGGCAGTTCAGGGACGGAGCCGACGTAGTAGCCTTCGCTGTCGCGTTCGATCACGACGGTGTATTCGTGTTCCATAACGAGATTGTACCGGGGCGTGAATGAAGCCCCAATGACCCTGGACCGACCCGCCACCAACCCGATTCACGCGACCCACCCACGCGTCGCCACCCCCGTCACGCCTGCCACACCCCCACGCGCGCTCACCCCACGCGTTCGTACTGCACCTCGACCGCGAGGGTTTCGTCGCCGGCGGGGGTGACGTTGTACGCCGTGATGGTCAGGTGGTCGTCGTCGAGCAATCGATACTCGGTCCGCCAGCCCCACGGCTCCGTCGGCTTGCCGTCTTCGCCGCGTACGTCGTAGTGCCCCAGCACGGAGAAGCCCACCGCGTCGTCGTTTCCGGGGGGTAGCGCGTTGCCGGTCGAGAACATCACGGCAAAGTTCATGTGGAAGCTGTCGACCCAAGCGACCTCGTACCGCCCGGTCACCGCGTTGCGGGCGATCCATTCCTCCCCCTCCCGCACCCCACCCGCCCCACCTCCCCCATCCGGCATCGTCCCCGAATACACGTGCCGCACCATTGCCCCACCGCCAGCCCCGCCCCCCATCGCACGGAACGTCCCCGTCACCGCCGACTCATCCGCCAACTCCCCCGGCCGAAACCACGTCCGGCAGGTGCCTCGCCACTTCCCATGAATGTTGGTAAGCACAAGAATTTCCTCTATTCAGGCCTAAGTACAAATGACAGAATGAAAGCAACCAAGCCTAGAAATGCGATAAAAAGACTTATCATCGAAAAAAAGTACATGTGTGATTCGGTTTGCGCAGATACGTGATCCCGAATAGAGTTATTTAATATCTCTGCGCTTTTGAGATTACCTTGATAGCGCCGATCGATATGTTGGGAAATCATTCGGGCATACGACTTATCTTCTGAGTGATTTTTGTCACTGAGATGGTAGTCCGTCATACGGAATCTGAGATGACTGGCAACGCGGTTCGACTCAAGCGTATCCCGTAGTGCAAGAAGATCGGTATACAACACATTTGAATCGCTAAGTAGCCTGCCAGATGGAAAGACAGTTCTGCCAAAAAAAGACCGAGATCTTTTTCGGTTAAGCCGAGATAGCTTCCTGCTGATTTTTGAAATTCGATCTTCAGCGCGACGAAGTAACTCAAGATGAGCTGCAATCAGTGCCAGCGATGACGCATTGTAATGCAGCGCATACATCAAGCGGTGATCGTCATCTACATAACCACCTTGAGTACGCATACGGCTAATTGCGCGCTTCTCATCGATAGTGATGGATATGAGTGTCGGATTATGATCTCGACGACCTGATGATCTGTCATCTATTTCAAAACCGTTAGCGTTTCGATAGTTGAAATGATGATTGGGTGATCGATCAGTTGCGGTATAAATATCGAGCAAAGAATCGTCATTCTGTGGTGTACCGAGAATGCGAAAGCCTAGGCAGTCGACGCAAGGTAAGAATGATCGGGATGACCATTCGACTGGCAGAAACCTGCGTAGTATGCTTGATACTTCATGATCGACCTGGAGTCTTAATCTAGTTAATGCGTCTCTTCGTGCAAACGCATTATGTATATGCCTGATGCTGAAACCTTTAGACGCGGGGCGCTGTGACTCAAGGATCCTGTATTCGCTCTCTGTATTATTGATTATAGACGAGAATTTTTGATGATATATATCGGAAGGCTGAACGTGGATTGTTATGCAGGCAAGAGATGGATGTAATTCATATAACTGAACCCAGGCCGATTCGCACCACTTGACACGATGGTGTTCTGCAAAATTGATAAACCCGATATTTCTCCAAGTGCCGCTTTGAAGTTCACCCTTTTCATAGTTTTCTCGAGACAAGCTTCTAGGTAACTGTAAATCGCTTCCGTATTTCCCGACTAGCTGATCTAAGGCGCGGTAGAACCCGCCAGCTTGATTTGGGCGGACGATGTCTGAAAATGAGAGCTGGAGAGTGCGTAGGGATAGCCATTCTGGGGGAGGTGAATTCCCGTATGAACTCTCAATCGATTCGAATTCTTTTAGAGTTTTGTAGTTTCGCGCTAGCCGAGTGGTTTTGCCAAAGGGTATGCCACTAAGGATTCTGGCATAGAGGCGAAGACCGCGCTGTTGTAGTGTTTGTTCAGGATTTGCGCGAGGCAGCCGTTTCATCTTTGGCTAATAAACATGACCGACGTTAGTCGGTCATGTTTGGTGTGACTTAGTAGTCCATGTCGTCCATGCCGCCACCGGCGGGGGCGGCCTTTTTGTCCTTGATCTCGGTGATCACGGCGTCGGTGGTCAGGAGCAGCCCGGCGATGGAGGCGGCGTTCTGGAGGGCGATGCGTTCGACCTTGGTGGGGACGAGGACGCCCATCTTGATCATGTCGCCGTAGTCGCCGGTGAGGGCGTTGAAGCCGTAGGCGACGGCCTTGTTCTGCTCGACTTCACGGGCGACGACGGAGCCGTCGTGGCCGGCGTTGGCGGCGATCTGCTTGATCGGGGCCGACACGGCACGGTTGACGATGGCGACGCCGAGGGCTTCGTCGCCGACGGTCTCGACCGAGTCGAGGGCCGTGCGGGCCTTCAAGACAGCCACACCACCACCGGGGAGGATGCCTTCTTCGACGGCCGCACGGGAGGCGTGGAGGGCGTCTTCGACGCGGGCCTTTTTCTCCTTCATCTCGGACTCGGTGGCGGCCCCGACGTTGATCTGGGCAACGCCGCCGGCGAGCTTGGCGAGGCGCTCTTGGAGCTTCTCAACGTCGTAGTCGGAGGTGGTATTCTCGATCTGGGCGCGGATCGCGTTGATGCGGCCCTGGATGTCGGCGGTCTTGCCGGCCCCTTCGATGAGGGTGGTGTTGTCCTTGTCGAGGACGGCCTTCTTGACGCGGCCGAGGTCGG
>JBCDIM010000058.1:0-22715 GCA_038749105.1 Planctomycetota bacterium | reverse complement strand
GGTGGTGCGGTCGTGCCCCGGCCCGTGTGGGGCGGGTGGGCAGCTGGGGGTTGGCCGGGGCGACACCCCCCGGCTCGCTGGGGTGGGGGGGTGGGGTCAGACGCGTTTGCGGGCGAGCATCCATTCGTGGCGGGTTTGGATGGCTTCGCGGTAGTGCTCGGCATCGTCTTGGGAGAAGCAGACGAAGACGACGTGCTTGGGCAGGTCGGCGCGGAGGAGGGTGCCGTGGACATGGGCGAAGGCGATACGGGCGGCGCGGGGCTTGGGGAAGCCGTAGACGCCGGTGGAGATGGCGGGGAAGGCGAGGCCGGTGATTTTGTGCTCGGCGGCGAGGTCGAGGCAGCGCATGTAGGCGGAAGCGAGGAGGTTGTCTTCGCGGGTGTCGCCGAGCTTGTCGGGGGGCAGGCCTTGGTGTTCCCATACCGGGCCGGCCGTGTGGAGGATGTGCCGGATGCCGCGGGCTTCGAGGTTGAACGCGGGGGTGCGGACGGCCAGCCCGGTGCCGACGCCGTTGGGGTGATGCTGCTGGTTGTAGGCGAGGAGTTGGTCGGCCCCGGCGGCGGCGTGGATCGCGCCATCGACGCCGGAACCGCCGGCGAGCTGAGGGTTGGCGGCGTTGACGATGGCGTCGATCTGCCAGTCGGGTTCGGGTTGGGTGATGTCGCCGACGACGACGCGGATGCGATCGAGGACGGCGTCGGCGGGGTTGGGGTTTGACGAGCCGTTGAGGAGGTTGAGGAGGCGGTCGGTTTGATCCATGGCGGTCTGCGTAGAGCGGATGGGTTGTTGGGCGGGCCCCGAGTCATTGGCCCGGGGCCAAATCGAGTTGGTCGATGGTGGTGGCTTCGTCCCAGATGGTGATATCGAGGTTCTGGGCTTTGGTCAGTTTGGAGCTGGCTTTCTCGCCGGCGATGAGGAGGTCGGTTTTGGAGGAGACGGAGCCGGTGACGCTGGCGCCGAGGGCTTTGAGCTTGGCCTTGAGCTCGTCACGGGTGAAGTGTTCGAGGGTGCCGGTGAGGACGATGACTTTGCCGGCGACGGGGGAATCTGGGGCGTTGTCGTCGGCGGGGGGTTGCTCTTCGGTCAGGTCGAGGCCGGCGTTGCGGAGGTCGTCGATGATGTGGCGGCCGGCGTCGCTGTGGAGGAAGGCGTGGAGGGACTTGGCGGTTTCGCCGGGTTTATAGCTCTCGCGGGCTTGTTGTACGCGCTTGATGTCGAGGTCGCCGGTGGCTTGGGCGAGGTCGAGCTCTTCGATGGACATGGACAGGAGCTTGTCTATCGAGCCGGTGCGGGTGGCGACAAGCTCGGCGACGGTGCCGCCGACGTGTCGGATGGTGAGGGCGGCGAGGACTCGGGCCAGTCCGCGGGCCTTGGCGTCTTCGATGCCCTGGAGCAGGTTGTCGGCCTTTTTCTCGGCCATGCGTTCGAGGGCGATGATGTCGTCGCGGCGGTCCTTGAGCCGGAAGATGTCGCCAATGGATTTGAGTAGCCCGGCATCAAGGAGTTGGATGACGGTCTTCTCGCCGAGGACATTGATGTCCATCTGGCCTCGGCCGGCGAAGTGGATGAGGCGTTGCTGGAGCTGGGCGGGGCAATCGGGGTTGGGGCAGTAGCGTGCGGTTTCCTTGGCGTCGTCGCCCTCGCCGACGAACTCGATGGTGAGCTCGGTGCCGCAGACGGGGCAGTGCGTGGGCGGGGTGATGGGCTGTGCGTCTTTGGGGCGTTTGTCGAGGAGTGGGCGGACGACCTGGGGGATGATCTCGCCGGCCTTCTCGACGATGACGGTGTCGCCGATGCGGAGGTCTTTGCGGGCGACCTCGCCGTAGTTGTGGAGGGAGGCGTGGGTGACGGTGGTGCCGCCGACGAAGACGGGCTGCATGACGGCACGCGGGGTGATCTTGCCGGTCTTGCCGACCTGGGGTTCGACGTCGAGGAGGATGGTTTCTGCTTGCTCGGCGGGGTACTTGAAGGCGATGCACCAGCGGGGGGCTTTGCTGGTTTGGCCGAGGGTTTGGTGGTGGTCGAAGCGGTCGAGTTTGAGGACGACGCCGTCGGTGCCGTAGTCGAGGGTGTGGCGTTTGTCGTTGAAGGATTCGATGTATTGCCAGGCGTCGTCGAGGGAGGTGACGGTCTGGATTTCGGGGTTGGTGGGGAGGCCGAGGTTTCGGAAGGCGGCGAGGAGGTCGGACTGGGTGGCGAAGGCGTCGGGGGGTTGGATGTCGCCTCGGCCGTGGGCGAAGAAGCGGAGGCCCTTGGCGACGTTGGCGGGGTCTTTCTGTTTGAGGGAGCCTGCGGTGGTGTTGCGGGGGTTGACGAAGAGGTCTTGGCCGTTGGCTTCGCGCTTCGCGTTGATGTCGTGGAAGGTGGAGTTGGGGAGGTAGACCTCGCCGCGGACTTCGAGGAGTTCGGGGATGGGGGTGTCGTCGGTGGCGGTGAGGGCGAGGGGTATGGCCTGGATGGTGCGGGCGTTTTGGGTGATGTCGTCGCCCTGTTTGCCGTTGCCTCGGGTGAGCGCTTGGGTGAGGGTGCCGTGCTCGTAGCGGAGGGCGATGGCGACGCCATCGACTTTGGGCTCGGCGACGAGGTGGGGCGGGTCGACGGGCTGATCGGTGGTGTCGTTGAAGAGCGGGTTGTCGGCGGTGGTGGGGTTCGATTTGGCGAGGCCGCGGAGGGCGCGGTCGTGCCATTCGGTGAGCTCAGCCTGGTTGTAGGTGTTGTCGATGGAGAGCATCGGGACCGTGTGGGGTACGGTCTGGAAGCCGGCGGTGAGCTCGTCGCCGAGGCGCTGGGTGGGGGAGTCGGGGGTGACGAGGTCGGGGTGTTGTGATTCGAGGTCGCGGAGCTGGTTGATCAGCTGGTCGTACTGCTGGTCGGTGATCTGGGGGTTAGCCTCGACGTAGTAGCGGCGGTCGTGGTGACGGATCTGGTCGCGGAGTTCGGCGATCTGGTTGGCGGGTGAGGCGGACACGGTGCGGATTGTAGAGGTGGGGTTACGGCGGAGCGGATGGGACAGCGCGTCCCGGTGGGCGGGAGGTGGGTTGCGTGTGAGACGGTGTGGCGGCGCGGCCCCGGGTCATTGACCCGGGGCTAAATGGAGAGGGCGGGTGGAATTAGTTGCGGATGGCTTTTTCGAGGGCGGAGCGGGCGGGGGGGTGCTGGGTCTTGTTCATGAGCTTGCGGAGGAACTCGTGCTCATTGGAACGCTTGAGCTGCTTGACGAGCTCACGGAGGTGGGCATCGCGGTCGCGTGCGAAGCGGGGGAAGGCTTGTTCGAGTTCGACGCGGGTGTGGGCGGAGAGGGGGTCGTCGAGGCCGGTCTGGGTGACGGCCCATTCGAAGAGGGGGCCGGGCTGGGTGTTGAAGCGGTAGGTCTTGAGGGTGGCCTCGAGGCGCTGCTCGGGGGTGGCGAAGGGGTCGGTGAGCTCGGGGGGGAGGTCCCAGAGGTTGCGGTCGGTGGCGGAGGGGCCTTCGAGCTGGTCGAGCCAGCCCTTGGAGCCGGGGTCGGCCTTGGGGGTGGGTGCGTCGTTGGCGTCTTTGCGGGCGGCTTGTGGCCGGGTTGCGGGGGTGGCCGGCGTGGGTGGGGTGAGCGGGTTGTCGCGGGAGATGGTGCGGGCTCGGGGGGAGATGGGTTTGGGATCGGCGGCGAGGGCTGGGGCGGGCCGATCGGATTCGACGGGTGCGAGGGGGGCCACGGCCGAGTTAAGGGTGACGATGCCGCGGTTGGGGAACTGGATGCGGAGGTTCTGGGCGGGAACGCCCTGGTGCTGGATCGGCCGGGCAGAGCGGACGGTGCCGATCCCCCATTGGGGCTGAGTGAGGTGCTTGACGGTTTCGCCGACCGCGTAGCGGGCGGGGGATTGGGGCGTGGTCGCCATGATGGGGGTCCCGAAGATGTTGGGGCACGGGCGTCAGATGGACGCGGGGTGCGTGCGGGAGGGGGTCTATTGCTAGGATTCGTCGGTTCTGATCAGACGCTGATCAGGCCGGGCCGGCGGACGGGGGGTTCGGCGGTAAACGCCGAGCAGGGCTATAACTGGCCCACCGATCGCGATCAATCACCCGTGAAACGAGGACGCGAGACGTGCCCGACGGCCAAAGTGTAATCGGTTCTTACGAAGTCGGGCAGTGAGTTCGTGGAAAATTTTTCCCAAAACGTTCAACTACGGGTTGTCCCTTAGCTGTTTTGCTGTTATTGTAGTAAGAGTTCAGGCTAATCCACTTGCCCCCGGAAGCCCGTTCGATCTCTTCGTGAGGTCGAGCGGGTTATTTTTGTTGCGTTGTTTGGAGTGGATCAAAGTTGGGCCGAGGCCGGGTTAGTCAGTCTTGAGACTCGGCGGGCAGGCGGTCGAGGATGTCATGGATGAGGTCTGGGGAGAAGCCGCGTCGGGCGAGCGTGCCGTAGAGCCGACGGCGTTGGGTGGGGGCGTCGAATCGGGCGAGGGTGGCGAGCTTGCGTTGGGCGAAGTCCATCGCTTGCTGGCGTATGGCGTCGGGGTCGAGTTGCTGTTGGCGCTCGTCGAGCGCGCGGTTGGCCGCGTCGCGGGCGATGCCGGCCTGGAAGAGTTTCTGCTGGAGGAGCCGGCGTCCGGCGGGTTTGGCGCGGGTCTGTGAGCGGATAAGCGACTGGGCGAGGGCAAAGTCGTCGAGGTGGCCGAGTGCTTCGAGGCGGTCGAGGACGCGCTCGCGGGTGTCGTGGGGGTAGTCGCGGTCGGCGAGCTTGCGGTCGAGCTTGTAGCGGGAGACGGCCCGGCGGTTGAGACTGTTGAGGGCGAAGCGCATGGCCTTGTCGTCTCGAGCGGCGTCCTCGACGCGAGCGGCGAGCGCGGGTGTCCATTCATCGCCAATGGCGAGCCCGAGCTCTTGAATGACGGTTGCGGGCAGGGTACCCGCGGCTTTGCGATCGACCTTGATGGTGAGCCGACTGGGGTCTCGGCTGCTGGCGGAGAGGCCGGTGATTATGGGCATGTAGAGCAGGGTAGAGGCTGAGCCGTCGCGTGATGAGGCCTACTGGTCGGCGAAGCTGTGAAGTTGGGGGATTCAGGGTGTGAAGATGGGGATGCGGTACGTCTTGGGGGAGCGGGCTGCGCGTGATTGGTGGGGTCGGGTGTGGCAGAGCGTGATGGGCGTGCGGGTCGGGGTCGATGGAATCCCTGAGGAACGAGCCATGCCTGAAGCGTTGATTGTGAGTCCGAAGCTGCCGGGCGGGGGTTGCGCGGTGGGCCGGCGGGCGTACTACTGGCTGGAGGAGCTGCGGGATGCGGGGTACCGGACGCGGCTGGTGACGGGGATTGGGTCGGACCAGAGCCTGGAAGAGGTGCTGCCGCTGGAGCCGCTGACGAGTGGAGGTGGGGGCGGGATTCAGGTCGTGGGGCTGGGGCCTTGCGGGCTGCGGGGGCATGGTGAGGGTTGGGGGCCGGAGGGCCCGGAGGGGGGTGAGCGGAGCGAGGCCATCCACGCGGTTCGGCGATGGGTGGATGGGGTCGATGTGGTGGTGGGCCTGGAAGCGTCGGGGGTGTCGCTGCTGCGGTCGGCGTGTGGCGACGGGGCGATGGGCGCACTGCGTGTGGCGGACCTGGGTGGCCTTCGGAGCACGGGGTACCGGCGGAAGGCGCTGCGGGGTGGACATGTCACGGGTTGGGCGGAGTCGCTGCTGTCGGGCTTTGGCGGCTGGGTGGCGGGCGGGTTTGGAGGCGGGTTGGGGGGTGCCGGTCGGCAGGGGGACGCGTGGTGGAGCTCGGAGGTGTCGGCGTGGCGGTGGGCGGAGCTGACACTGGTGAACTCGAACGAGGCGCTCGGTGAGCTAGCGGCGGGTCTGGGTGAGGAGCAGCCCGGCGGCCGGGTCTGGGTGGTGGGGGACGGAGAAACGCTGGGGCGGGAGCCGGTCGCGGGGGAGCTGCAGCGGCTGGAGCCGCGGGTGGCATACTGCGGTGACTTGGTGGTGCCGCACCACGCGCGGGCGTGTGTGTGGCTGGCGAAGTCGGTGTGGCCGAGGGTGCGGTCTTCGGTGCCGGGTGCGAAGCTCGCGGTGGTCGGTGCGCGGGTGCCGGGCCAGATCGGCCGGCTGCACGGGAAGCACGGGGTGGAGGTGATCGAGTCGGGGGTAGGGGATCTTGGCCGGGCGTTGGAAGACGGGGTGTGGGCGTCTTCGGTGGCGGGGGTGTGCCCGCAGCGGATGGTGTCGGGGTGCAGCTGCCCGGTGTTCGCGGGATTGGGCCGGGGCCGGTCGGTGGTGGGGCTGTCGTGCTTGGCGGGGCTGGGCGGGATCGGGCAGGAGCTGGCGGGCGATGGGTCGGGGGGGCTGGTGACGGTGGGGGGTGGCGGTTCGGGGGCGGCGCTATCGTCGGCGCTGGTGGGGCTGCTGCGTGACCGGGAGTCGGCGGAGCAGGGCGGGCGTCGGGCGTACCAGATGGTGCGGCGGAGCGGCGGCTGGGTGGGTCAGTGGCGCCGGGTGGGGGCGATGCTGCGTCGGGTGGCGGAGCACCGGGGGACGCGGGTGCGGAGCGATGTCGGCCGGGGTACGGGTGCGGGTGGTGCGGGTGGTGTGGGTAGGCCGTTGCAGGCGGGGCGGTCGGCGGAGCTGATGGAGCTGGGGTCGTAGCGGACGTTGCAGGTGGCAGGCCGTAGGTTGCAGGTGGGGTTGGCCGAGCGGATGGTTGGGTTTGTGGGCATGAGCCGGACGTCCGCCACCACCGGTGGCGGCTTTGTGGGTTTACACTGCGGGCATGCGTGTGATCCTGGTGATGCTTTTACTGGTGGGCGGGGCGGGGTGTGTGGAGCGGACGATCGAGATCACGTCGGAGCCGAGCGGGGCGTTGGTGTACCTGAACGATGAGGAGGTGGGTCGGACACCGGTGCGGGTGCCGTTCACGTTCTATGGGGTGTACGACGTGCGGCTGGAGCGGGAGGGGTATGAGCCGAAGTGGACGACGGGTGAGGCGGCGGCGCCGTGGTGGGACTATCCGGGGCCGGATTTGGTGGCGGAGATGGTGCCGGGGGCGGCGTCGAGGGTGGCGTGGCACTACGAATTGGAAGCGAGCGTGCCGGTGGAGGAGGTGGATACGGACGCGTTGCTGGAGCGGGCGAGGGAGCTGCGGGAGCGGGCGGAGTAGGTCGATTTACCAGCGTTGGTCGGCGGGCAGTGGCAGGGCTTCGTCGTAGAGGAACTCGGGGCGGTAGGGCACCTTGGCTTGTCGCGAGGGTTTCGGGGCTTGCCGTGTGCGTGGGGCGATGAGGGAGTCGTTGGGGGTGGTGACGGCGGCGCGTTCGCGGTTGGTCAGGTTGGTGAAGCCCTGCGCGGCGAGGCGGGGGTCCCAGAGGGCGGAGCCGGTGTAGAGGAGGTAGCTGAAGGAGGGTCCGGCCTCGACGCGGAGCAGGCCGTTGAACTGCGGCTCGGCCTGCGGGAAGGCGGGGGGGATGATGAGGGCGCCGGCCTTGTTGAGGTAGCCGGCTTTGCCGTCGATCATGACCATGGCGAGGGTCTCATCGAAGTCGTCGGCTTGGTCGAAACGGGGCGGGATGGTCCACCGGGCGGAGCGGTTGATGTAGCCCCACTTGCCGTTGGCTTTGACGGCGGCGAGGCCGCCGGTGAAGTCTCGGGCGTCTTCATAGATCGGGTTGATCTGGGCTTTGAAGCTTCGGTTGAGGTATCCCCAGCGTGGGCCGTGGGGCGTGCTGATTTGGAATCGGGCGAGGTTGTCGTTGAAGTCGCCGAGGGCGGTGACTCGGCGTGGGAAGGTGTGGACGGGTTCGCCGCGGGGGTCGATGTAGGCGAAGCGTCCGGGCTGTCCATTGGCACTGGGGAGCTGGACAGCTGCGAGGCCCTGGTGGAAGGAGCGGACGGCGGCGAAGCGCAGCGGGATAGCGAGGTCGCCGGCACGGTTGAGGAAGCCGGCCCGCTGGTCGCGGTAGACGGCGGCGTAGTTGTCTTTGAAGCGTCGGGCCTGCTCGAAGACTTCGTCGGTGATGGGCTGGCCGCGGAGGTTGATGAAGGTGACGCGTTGGTGTTTGCCGGTGAGGATGCCGACGACGGCGAGGTCGTTCTGGAAGCGGTCGGCGCGGTCGAAGCGTGGGGGGATGACCCAGTCGCCGTCGTGGCGGATGTAGCCGGTCTTGCCGTTGAGGAGGGCGCGGGCGCGGTTGGTCTGGTAGCCGAAGTCGGTCCAGTCGAATTGGGGGTAGACGATGAGCCGGCCGCGCTGGTTGATGAGGCCCCAGCGATTGCTGACGTTGACCGGGATCATGCGGTCGCCGGGTCGGGCGTTCACCAGCGTGATGTCGGTGCCGAGGCGTGGCCCGAGGTCGAGGGGGTCGGAAGCGGAGGGCTGGACGCCGCGGAAGCTGGCGTCGATCTCGGCGGTTGCCGGTGGGCTAAGCGGGCATAGGAACAGGGCGACGAGCAGCAGCGTGCGGGAACGGTGACTCACAACCGTGAGTGTATTGCCGAGCTCCGGGATTTCGAGGTGTTTTGTGAGCCACGCGGAGGCGAGAGTTCAGTTCGCTGAGGTGAGCGTGAGGCTCTGGAGCTGGCCGGTGAGGCGGAGGTGGGTGAGCTCGGCCCCGGCGCGGGCGGCGGCGAGGTGGAGGGCGGTGTGGAGGGAAGGGTCCTGAGCGAAGGGCTGATCGCAGGCGATGAGGATCAAGCCGATGGCGTGGCCTTGGGGGTTCCGGAGGGCGACGCCGAGGTAGTCGGTGGTCTGGGTCTGGAGGTCAGGATCGGGGTCGGGGAAGGGGGTGCGGGGGTGGTCGTGGAGGGCGGCCGAGCCGGTGTCGAGGACGTGGCGACAGGGGAAGTCTTCGACGTTGTAGGGCCCGGGGTTGAGCGGTTGGCCGTCGTAGAGCCCGGCGAGGACGCGGATGTGGCGGTGATCAGAGCCGGCGTCGCAGACGGCGACGATGCGGGGGTGGAGGTGATCCACGATGAGGTGGGTCAGGGCGGCGAAGTAGTCCCGGCCGCTGACGGAGCCGAGCCGATCGGCCATGGCTCGGCAAAGGTCCCAGCCGGTGTAAGGTTGCGGATCGCGCGGAGCCTGGGGAGTGTTCGGGTTGGGGCGTTGCGGGAGGGGGGCGAGGCCGTGGGCGATGCCGATGCGGGCGAGCTGGACGCGGTTGTTAGCGTGGAGCTTTCGGCCCAGGGCGAGGCGGTGGGTTTCGACCGTCTTCTGGGATCGGCCGAGTTGCTCGGCGATCTGGGCGAGGCTGAAGCCCCGGGCGATCAGCGTCAGGATCTGGAGTTCGCGGGGGGTCAAACCGTCGAGCGATGCGGGGATCGGGCTCGCGGCAGGGTGGTCGGCGGGCGCGAGCTCGGCGTCGGAAGTGGGGCTGGGCATGATCAGATACCGGAAGGGGTTGTGGGCGCAGGACCGAGATGGCAGGGCTGCATGATGCTACGCAGGCCAGCCGGCGGAAGATCGTGCTTTTTAAGAGTCCTTTCCGGCTCAGTCGTACCGGAAGACGCCCTTGCGCCACGCGTAGACGAAGGCGATGATGCTGGTGAGGATGAAGAACAGCATCCGCCCGAAGAACAGCGGGTTCAGGGCGTCGCCTTCGGGGCCGCCCAGCGAAGGGAAGGTGACCGCCCAGGGGTAGAGGAAGACGATCTCGACATCGAAGAGCAGGAAGGTCATGGCGACGATGTAGAACCGGACGTTGAAGCGTCGGCGGGCGTCGCTGATCGGGTTCATGCCCGACTCGTAGGTGGTGCCCTTGACTTCGCCCTTGCGGGAGGGCCCGAGGAAGGTGGTCAGGAAGACGTTGCCGACGCCGAAGCCGATCGCCATGAGGATCAGCAGGGTGAGGGCGAAGTAGTGGTTGATGTCGACCGCGAGGGTGAGCATGCGGGTAAGTGTAACGGTCGCGGGGCGGATAGACTCGGGTGATGCAGGCCTACCACGATCTGTTGCGTCATGTGCTCGAAAACGGCGTCGATACGCCGGACCGGACGGGGACCGGGGCGCGGTCGGTGTTTGGATACCAGTCGCGGTACGACCTCTCGGCCAAGGGGCCTGGCTTCCCGGTCTTGACCACCAAAAAGCTGCACCTGCGGTCGATCATCCACGAGCTGCTGTGGTTCCTCAGCGGCGACACGAACATCAAGTACCTGCGGGAGAACGGCGTCACGATCTGGGACGAATGGGCCGACGCCGACGGCGACCTCGGGCCGGTGTACGGCTACCAGTGGCGGAGCTTCCCGAAGCCGGGCGGCGGGGGGGTGGATCAGATCAACGGGGTGCTCGAGTCGCTGCGGGATCGGCCGGAGAGCCGACGGCACGTCGTGTGTGCGTGGAACCCGGGCATGGTGGAAGACATGGCGTTGCCGCCGTGCCACTGCCTGTTCCAATTCCACGTGACGCCGGCAGACGCGGAGGCGGGGCGTGAGGTTCCGGTGCTGTCCTGCCAGCTGTATCAGCGGTCGGCGGATATCTTCCTCGGCGTGCCGTTCAACATCGCGAGCTACGCGTTGCTGACGCTGATGCTCGCCCAAGTCCTCGGCTATGCCCCCGGTGAGTTTGTGCACACGCTCGGCGATGCGCACCTCTATCACAACCACTTCGATCAGGCCCGCGAGCAGCTGAGCCGAGAAGAACGGCCGCTCCCCACGATGCGGTTGAACCCGGCGGTGACGGACCTGTTCGCGTTCACCTACGACGACTTCGAGCTGGTGGGGTACGACCCGCACCCGGCGATCAAGGCCCCGGTGGCGGTCTGAGGTCACTGATGAAGCTCTCGATGATCTACGCCCGCTCGGAGAACCACTGCATCGGCAAGGCCGGCGGGATCCCTTGGCGGCTGCCGGGCGACTTCCAGCACTTCAAGCGGACCACCCTGGGCCACACGCTGATCATGGGGCGGGCGACGTACGAGGAGATCGGCTCGGCGCTGCCGGGCCGGCTCAACGTCGTGCTTACATCGCAGGTGGACTACGCGGCGGCGGACGGCGTGGTGGTCTTGCCCAGCATGGACGCCGCACTCGAACGCGCTGCGCGGCACAGCAACGAGGTGTTCATCGCTGGCGGCGCACGGCTGTACCGCGAGATGTTCGACCGCGTGGCGTGCGTGTACGAGACGGTGGTGCACGCCGAGATCGAGGGCGATACATTCGTGCCCGCGTTCGATTTCACGGGCTGGCAGCGTGAGGTGCTGATCGAGCACCCGGCCGACGAGAAGCACCGGCACGCCTGGACCGCCGTGCGTTGGGATCGGCCATCAACTCAGGGCTGAGCGCATCGTGCCGTCGGCGATAAACGCCTGATGCAGCTCGAAGCACCGGCTCATGTCGTGGCGGATATGCCCGGGCGGGGCGTCCTCGACGTAGCGGTGCAGATAGTCGCGGAAGTCGGGATGGGCACACGACTCGATGATCGCGCGGGCGCGTTCGATCGGGCCCTTGCCGCGGAGGTCCGCCAGGCCCTGCTCGGTGACCAGGACTTGCACGGAGTGCTCGTTGTGGTCGAGGTGGCTGACCATGGGGACGACCGCCGAGATCGCTCCGCTCTTGGCGAGCGACGGCGCGACCAGGATGGAGAGGAACGCGTTGCGGACGAAGTCGCCCGAGCCGCCGATCCCGTTCATGAGCTGCGTGCCCATGACGTGGGTCGAGTTGACGTTGCCGTAGATGTCCATCTCCAGCGCGGTGTTGATCGAGATCACGCCGAGTCGGCGGACAATGCCCGGGTTGTTCGACAGTTCCTGCGGACGCAGCACGATGCGCTCGGCGAAGAAGTCCATGCCGTCGTAGATGCGTTGCAGTTCGCCGTCGCTGAGCGTCAGCGCGGTGGTCGATGCGCCGAGCAGTCGGCCGTCGGCCATGAGGTCGACCAGCGCGTCCTGGAACACCTCGGAGTACATGTAGAAGTCCGGGATGTCGTCGGCCGAGCCGAGCCCGGTCATCACCGCGTTCGCCACGTTGCCCACGCCCGACTGCACCGGCAAAAACTCCTTCGGCACTCGGCCGGCCGCCATCTCGGAGACCAGGAACTTCACGATGTGGTCCGCGATGGTCTGACTCACCGCGTCCGGCTCACGGAACGGCGCGATGCCGTCCGACTCGTTGGTCTCGACCACCGCCACGATCTTCGACGGATCGACCTTGGCGAAGGGCGTCCCGATCTTCGATGTCGGGTGATGGATCGGGATCGGCACGCGCTGCGGCGGCTTGGGTAGCGTGAAGACGTCGTGCATCTCGTTGAGCCGGACCGCGTGGTGCCGGTTGAGCTCGATGATGACCTCCTTGGCGTGGTGGAGCGCCGCGGCCGAGATCCCGCTGCTGGTCGAGAGGTACACCCGGCCGTCCCGCGTCACATCGACCGCTTCGACCACCGCGTAGTCCAGCGTGGGCAGGAAGTCGAACGTCAGCAGCTGCGGCACGTGCGAGAGGTGGATGTCGAGGAACTGGGTCTCCTGCGTGTTGATGCGTTTGCGCAGCGTCTTGGACGACTGGTACGGCGCCCGCCAGGAGATGCAGTCGGCCTCCGCCATCGCGTCGTCGAACGCCGAGCCGGTCGACGCCCCGGTGAGCACCTTCAGCTTGTAGTCCTCGCCGGCCGCGTGCAGCCGCTTGGCCTTTGCCGCCAACGCCCGCGGCACCGCCTTCACCGCACCGGCCGGTGTGAAGCCCGAACAGCCGAGCGCCGAGCCGTGCGGGATGAGCTCGGCCGCCTCTTCTGCGGTCATGCGGGGCAGGCCATCGAGCGGCGGGCGGAGGGACGGGGGCGGTGAGGTGGGTGGGGCGCTGGAACTCATAGCGTCGGTAGGGGGGTTGGAGGAACGGAAGGGGTGGGGTCGGTTTGCAGCCGGCTGATCTCGCCGCTGGTGAGGGTGAGCACGGCGGGTGTCGCGGTGGCGTTGGCGCTATCGGGGATGGGCTCCACCCGCAGCGCGCCTTCGCCATCGGTCCCGAGAAGGATCCCACGCCGCGACGTGTTGCCGTGTTCGTAGCTCACCGATTCTTGACGCCAAGCCAGACAAGCATTGAGCGCATCGCGGTCGGTCTCACACCAGCCGTGCTGCAGCAACCGATCCAGCCGTTCGACCAGCCGTGTCGCGACCGCCCGCACACACGCCGCCGCGCTCGGCGGTTCAAACCCGCTCGCCCGCAGGCTCGTCGCCGGCATCCGGCAAGCCCCCAGCACCTCGGGGTCGGCCGTCCGGTTGATCCCGATCCCCACCACCAGCAGATCAACCCCGCCCGCGTCTTCATCTCCATCGAGCTTCGCCCCCAGAACCCGCCGTTCGCACAACACCCCCGCGACCTTCCGCCCGTCGAGCAGCACATCGTTGGGCCACTTGATCGTGAGCCGGTCGGCCTCCCGGTCACAGAGATGAAGCAGCGCGTCCCGTACCGCCAGGCCCGTCGCCAACGGCACCACCCCCGCGTGCGAACGTGCCGACCGCCGCCACGGGTACGCCACCGACAGGTACACCCCACCCCGCGGCGACGCCCACGCCCGCCCCTGCCGACCCCGCCCGGCCGTCTGCTCGTCCGCCCACACCAGCACCGGCTCAGACGCCCCGTCACCCGCCAAACACAGCCACGCCCGCGCCGCAATCTCTTGCGCCGCGTCGCTCGTCGAACCCACACTCGGGTAGTGCACCTCTCGCACGGTCATTCACTCCACTCTCCGGGGCGACACGCCCCGGCTCGCCCACCCGCCCATCGCCCACCCGCCGGTCATCCCCCCAGCTTGCTCAGCAGCACCCCCGCCGCCACCGCCGAGCCGATCACCCCCGCCACGTTCGGCCCCATCGCGTGCATCAACAAGTAGTTCTGCGGGTCTTCCTTCTGGCCCACCGTGTGCACCACCCGCGCCGCCATCGGCACCGCCGATACCCCCGCCGCCCCGATCAGCGGGTTCACCGGGTCGTTCGGGCTCAGCCTGTTCATCAGCTTCGCCGCCAGGACACCCGTGGCTGTGGCGATCGCGAAGGCCACCATCCCGAGCACAAAGATCAGGATCGTCTGCACCGTGAGGAAACTCGCCGCCGACGTCTTCGCACCCACCGTCACGCCCAGCAGGATCGTCACGATGTCGATGAAGGTCGTCTGCGCCGTCTTGCTCAGCCGATCGGCGACCATGCACTCCCGCAGCAGGTTCCCGAAAAACAGCATGCCGAGAAGCGGCAGCCCGGCCGGCGCGATGAACGCGGTGATCAGGAAGCACACGATCGGGAAGAAGATCTTGACCCGCTTGCTCACGGGCTTGGCCTCCGACATCCGGATCAGCCTTTCTTCCTTTGTCGTCAGCAGCTTCATGATCGGCGGCTGGATGATCGGCACCATCGCCATGTACGAATACGCCGCCAACGCCACCGCCCCCAGCAGGTGCGGCGCGAGCTGAGCACACGTGAAGATCGCCGTCGGCCCATCGGCCCCCCCAATGATCCCGATCGACGCCGCCTCTTTCAGGTCGAACATCCCCGACGCCACCGCCCCGATCAGCGCCGCGAAGATCCCGAACTGCGCCGCCGCCCCCAATAGCAGCGTCTTCGGCCGAGACAACATCGGCCCGAAGTCCGTCAACGCCCCGACCCCCAGAAAGATCAACGGCGGATAAAACCCCGCCATCCCCACCCCGGCGAACAGCCACCAGAACACCGACGCGTTGTGCACGTTCTGCTTCTCCGGCGACCACAGCTGCGGATACTTGTCCCCCTTCCGCCACGTCTGCTCGCTCACGAAGATCGACCGCCCCTGTCCGAGCTCCACGATCGGCGAGTCCACGGCGCTGTAGTGCGGCCCCGTGAGCAGGTCGTGGTTGTTGACCATCACCGCCGCGCCCTCGTGCACCAGCGCATCGCCGCGGTACTCCTGTTCTTCTGGCAGCTTGGTGAAGACCGGCTTTAGGTGGGGCTTGTCGAGCGTGACGTCCGAGACGACGTAGTAATCGATCTCCTCCACGCTCACCGGCCCGTCGTACGTCCCCAGGCTCAGCTTGCTCGCGTCGTACGGGATGTTCCCGATCAGGATGCCGAACCCGATCGGCACCAGCAGCAACGGCTCGAACTTCTTCGCGATCGCCAGATAGATGAACAGCCCGCCGATGGCGAGCATCACCCCGTTGCTCCAGTGGAACTGGGCGAAGCCGGTATCGCGGAGGTAGTTGAGCAGCGTTTCCATACGGGATTAACCACAGAGGCACGGAGGCACAGAGGAAGAGTCCACAGATGAACAAGATGAGGCAGGATTGAGTGCATCCGTACATAGAGAGCGGCTGTTCGAGTGGTGCACGGAGACAGGTGGCATCGTTAATCCTTCTGCCTCATCCTGTTTCATCTTGCCCATCTGTAGACCACTCTCTTCTCTGTGCCTCTGTGGTTCATTGTCCGACTCAGAACTTGACCAGCACCTGCCCCGCCGTGACCGCGTCACCGGCGCTGACCAGGACTTCAGCCACCGTGCCCGCCCTTGGCGAGGCGACGTTCGATTCCATCTTCATCGCTTCGAGCACCAGCAGCGTCTGGTTCATCTCGACGGTGTCGCCGGGCTGGACCTTGACCGACAGAACGTTGCCGGCGATCGGGCTGGTCACGTCGTTGCCGCCCGCGGAGCTGGGCGGTGCAGGAGCGGGGGTGGGTGGGGCAGCCGGTGCAGGGGGCGGGCTGGCGACCGGTGGTGGGAGCGGGGTGGCGGCGGGTGCCGACGGGACCGGGACCCCGCCCGCGTCGAGCACCTCGACGTCGACGTCGTAGGCGTTGCCATTGACCGTGATGCGTAGCTTCATAGACGTCGGCTCCTCGGAGAAGCGGGGGGGGATAGGGGTGGGGGGGTAGAGGTGGGGGTTCGGGTCGGCTGATGGCTGCGGGTCAGCGACCCCCGGCCGGCGGCGGCCCAGTCGTCGTTCGACCGCTGGAAGCGCAGCACCCGGACCGCCGATGCCGGTCGACCCAGCACCGCCGCCGCGGCCGCGGTCAGCACCGCGATCAGCTCGTCGCTCATGTCCGACGCGTCCGCCTGGGGGGTTCCGGTCTTCGGCTGCGGCTTGGCCGGTGTCCGTGTTACGGCCGGCGTGGGCCGAGCACGATCACCCAACGCCCGGTGCAGCCCCATGATCATGACCATCAGCAGCAGCAACGCCGCGAACACCACACCCATCCCCACGCCGGTCAAGACCAGAGCTTCGGTCAGGTTGTTCTGGGCGAGCGTAAGCGGCATCTGCGGTCGGGGTCGGTGACAGGGAGGGGGATTAGAACTAGAGCGGGATCAGCCCGTGCTTCTTCTCGGGACGCATCTCGCGCTTGCTTGCGAGCGTCTCCAGGGCTGAGGCAAGGTAACGCCTTGTCTCCGCCGGGGCGATCACATCATCCACCATCCCGCGCGCCGCCGCGACATACGGCGTGCTGAACGTCCTGCGGTATTGCTCGATCATCTCGGCCCGCTTCGCCTCCGGGTCGTCGGCCGCCGCGATCTCTCGCCTGAACACCACGTTCGCTGCGCCCTCCGCACCCATCACCGCGATCTCTGCCGTCGGCCAGGCCACGCAGCGGTCCGTGCCCAGGTCCTTGCCGGACATCGCCAGATACGCCCCGCCGTAGGCCTTCCGCATAATCACGCTGACCTTCGGCACCGTCGCCGCGGAATACACGAACAGCATCTTCGCCCCGTGCCGGATGATCCCGCCGTACTCCTGCTGCACCCCTGGGAGGAAGCCGGGGACGTCGACGAGTGTCACGAGCGGGATGTTGAACGCGTTGCAGAACCGGATGAACCGCGAGCTCTTGTCCGACGCGTTGATGTCGAGGCAGCCCGCCATCTGCATCGGCTGGTTCGCGATGATCCCGACCGTTCGGCCGTTGATGCGGGCGAAGCAGATGATCAGGTTCGTGGCGAAGCTGGCGAGCACCTCGAGGTAGTCGCCGTCGTCCACGATCCGGCGGATCACCTCGTGCATGTCATAAGGCTGCTTCGGGTTGTCCGGGATAATGCGGTTGAGGTCCGGGTCGTCGGGCAGCGCGTCGGCGGGGGCGTGCAGCGGCGGCTCCTCCATGTTGCTGCCCGGCAGGAAGCTCAGCAGCTTCTGGCAGATCTGGATCGCGTGCCGGTCGTCGTCGGCGATGAAGTGGGCCACCCCCGAGTAGGTCATCTGTGCTTCGGGGCCGCCCAACGCCTCGGCCGTCACATCCTCGCCCGTGACCTGCTTGATCACCGACGGCCCGGTGATAAACATCTGGGCCTGCTTCGTCTGAATGATGAAGTCCGTCAACGCCGGCGAGTACGCCGCCCCACCCGCACAAGGCCCGCAGATCAGGCTGATCTGTGGCACCAGGCCCGACAGCAGGGTGTTGTGATAGAAGATCCGGCCGTACGCGGCGAGGGCCCCGATGCCCTCCTGCACACGGGCCCCGCCCGAGTCGTTGACAAAGACGAACGGCGAGCCGGTCTTCATCGAGGCCTGCATCATCGCCATGATCTTGTCGCAGTGCACCTCGCCCGCCGCTCCGCCCAGCGTCGTGAAGTCCTGGCTGGCGACATGCACCAGGCGGCCGCCGATCGCGCCCGACCCGGTGATCACGCCGTCCGCCGCCGCGTCCTTCTTCTCCATGCCGAAGTAGGCGCAGTTGTGCCGGGCGAACTTGCCCTGCTCGTAGAACGAGCCGTCGTCGAGCAGCAGGCCCAGGCGTTGCCGGGCGTCGAGCTTGCCCTGGCTGTGCTGCTTGGCGACCCGCTTCTCGCCGCCCATCGCCTCGACGACGCTGCGTTTCTCGCCGAGTTCTTCCAGCCGTTCCGCCATAGTCTGGCTTGCTGTCGTGGCGGGCTCAGCCATCATGTCCTCCCGTTTGGGGTGTGGCGTGGCCGGCGGGTTCGCACAGCTCGGTCAGCACCCCGCCGCTGGCCTTGGGGTGCAGGAACGCGATCTTGGTGTGGTGGGCCCCGTCCCTCGGTGTCTCGTCGATCAGCCGCACGCCGTCAGACTTCAACGCATCCAGCCGAGCCTGCAGGCCATCCACCGTGTACGCCACGTGATGCAGCCCTTCGCCCCGCTTGTCCAAGAAACCGCTGATCGGCGAGTCTTCCGACAACGGCTCCAGCAGCTCCAGCCGCACCTCATGACCCGGGCTGCCTAGCACGAAGAACCCGACCCGCACCTTCTGCTCGGGCACCTCCTCGAGGCCTTCGAACGCCGCCCCCAGCGTCTTCTCGTAGTATCCACGGTGGTCGTCGATAGACCGCACCGCGATCCCCAGATGGTTGACCGCACGCGCTTCGATCATGTCCGCCTCGTTCCTTTAATCGGGAACCGTCTCCCGTTTCCCCGGACTCTCCACCATAACGAAACCTTCCTCGTCTGCGCTCTGCATGACCCCGTTTTTTGCAATTTCTTTTGATAGAATCATCGAGCCTTAGTCCGGCGTTATGCTTTCTGACCAATCGACTCAAGGACGCCTCCAATGACCCAGCTGATCGATACCTCGCTCCGGGACGGGCACCAGTCTCTGCTCGCGACCCGCATGTCTACGGACCAGTGCTTACGGGTACTCCCTATGCTGCTCGATGCGGGTTATTCCATCCTCGAGCTCTGGGGCGGGGCGACGCTCGACGCGTCGCTGCGTTTCACCGGCGACGACCCGTTTGAACGCCTTGAACGATTCACCGAAGTGCTGGATGGGGCGGGCCGACCGATCCAGGTGCGTTCGCTATGTCGCGGGCAGAACTTGTTTGGGTATTCCCCATACCCCGACAACGTCGTGACAAACTTCCTGAAGGAAGCGGTCCGCACCGCGACCACAGCCAACGTCACGCACCGCATGCGGATCTTCGATGCGCTCAACGACCACCGCAATCTCATCACAGCGATCATGGCGACCAAGACGTTCGACGGCCACGCCGAGGCCGCGATCAGCTACACGACCTCGCCGGTGCACGACACCGCCCACTTCGTCCGGTTTGCCGAGCGAGCCATGGACTGGGGTGCCAGTTCGCTGGCGATCAAGGACATGGCCGGGCTCCTCCACCCCGCCGATGCTTGGGTCTTGATCGAGGCGCTCAAGCAACGCTTCCCCGGCACGTTCATCACGCTGCACTCGCACGACACGAACGGCCTTGCGGTCGCCAGCTACGTCGTCGCCATGATGGCCGGCATCGACGCGCTCGATACGGGCTACGGCCCGATGGCGGGGGCCACGGCGCAGCCACCCGCCGAGCTGATCCGCTTTTTTGCGATGGAACTTGGGGTTGATCTGGATCTCGACTTCTCCAACGCGGCTCAGATCGACGCGGAGCTGCGTGCGATCCGGCAAGAACTGCGCGCGGTCGATAAGTCCCCCGACCACTTCGGTGGGCCCTGGCCCAGTGAGCCCACCGACGACATGAAGCGGGCTATCGGCCGTGTCATTGACCTGCTCTCGACCAAGGCTCACGACAAGTGCACCGAGGCCTGTGATGTGATCGAACAAGAGCTGATGGTCCCGATGGGGTACCCGGCGATCGATAAGTCGCAGCTGGAATCCCAGATCCCAGGCGGGATGCTCTCGAACCTCTACAACCAGCTGAAGGACCAGGACAAGCTGGAGCTGATGCCGCAGGTACAGGAGGAGATCCCGAGGGTGCGGAAGGCGGCGGGGTACGTGCCGTTGGTGACGCCGAGCAGCCAGATCGTGGGGACGCAGGCGACGTTCAACGTGATGCAGGGCAAGCCGTACGCCTTCGTGAGCGAGCCGTTCCGCGACATGGTGATGGGCAAGTACGGGCAGCCCCCCGGCCCGGTGGATCCCGAGATGCTGGCGGCGGTCGCACAGGGGCAGCAGCCGTTCACGGGTCGGCCTGCGGATGAGGTGCCGGATACCGACCTCGAGGCGATCTACCGCGAGCACGGCGAACTCATCAAAAGCGAACGCGACCTGCTCTTGATGGTGCTGTTCCCCGCTCCGGCGGAGAAGTTCTTTAAGGCCCGAGCTGGGAGTTAACCACAGAGGCACAGAGACACAGAGAAGAAAACATAAGCACCGCAGACCTATAACGGCCCGCAGTATTTTCTTTTATTTCTTTGTGTATCTTTTTTCTGAGCCTCTGTGTCTCTGTGGTTCACTTTAGAAAAGCATCGAGGATCGCATCGGCGGCGGCGGTGGGGGGGAGCGTGCCGGTGTTGACTTGGTGTTCGATGTCGGCGGTGAGGCGTTGGACGTCGGGGTGATTGCGGAGGTGTCGGCGGAGACGTTCGTCGATCTGGGACCACATCCAGCGGAGGTTCTGGGCTTGTCGGCGTTGGGCGAGGGTGCCGTCGGATTGCAGGAGGGTGTGGTAGGCGGTGAGCTTGTCCCAGAGCTTGGGGAGGCCGTCGCCGGTGGCGGCGGAACAGGTCAGCACAGGCGTGATCCATTCGGGGTGGCGGGGCTGCATGCAGTGCAGCGCGGTGCGGTACTCGGCGGCGGCGAGCTTGGCGGCGTGGACGCGGTCGCCGTCGGCCTTGTTCACCGCGAGTACATCGGCAAGCTCGATGAGCCCGCGCTTGATGCCTTGCAGTTCATCACCGGCCCCGGGGAGCATGAGTGCGAGGAAGACATCGGTCATCTCGGCGACGACGGTTTCGGACTGACCGACCCCGACGGTCTCGATGAGGAGCAGGTCGTAGCCGGCCGCTTCGCAGAGCAGCAGGGTCTCGCGGGTCTTGGAGGCGACGCCGCCGAGGGTGGAGCCGGCGGGCGAGGGCCGGACGAAGGCGCGGGGGTCTCGGCCGAGCTGGGCCATACGGGTCTTGTCGCCGAGGATGGAGCCGCCGGTGACGCCGGAGGTGGGATCGACGGCGAGGACGGCGAGGTGGGAGCCGGCGTCGAGCCGGTCCATGCCGAAGCGGTCGATGAAGGTGGACTTGCCGACGCCGGGGACGCCGGTGATGCCCAGACGCAGGGCGTTGCCGGTACAGGGCATCAGCCGGGTCAAGACTTGGCGGGCCAGGCGTTGGTGGGTGGGGTTGCGGGATTCGATGAGGGTGATGGCGCGGGCGAGGATACCGCGGTCGCCAGCGGCGACGCCGTCGACGTAGTCGTCGAGCGAGAGCTGCCGGCGTTTGGTGCCCTGGCGGATCACAACGGGGCGGTGGGCGTTGGCGGCGGGATCGACGGAGAGGTTGGACTGCCCGGGCTTGAGGTCGTGTTGGTGCTCGAAGTCGGGCATGGGAGTAACCACAGAGGCACGGAGGCACAGAGCGTGGGTTTATCGTTTGGGCCGTCGTTATACATCGGGAACGCCACGTGCCCCCTGGGCAGAGGCCGGGGCTAAAGATCACCGGTCTCTCTCTGTGTCTCTGTGCCTCTGTGGTTGGTTTTATGCCTCGACGGTGTGGCCGAGGTGGTCGGCGAGGGCGTCGAGGACGGTGAGGGCGGCGGCGGGGATGACGGTGCCGGGGCCGAAGATGGCGGCGGCGCCGGCGTCGTAGAGGGCCTGGTAGTCCTGGGGGGGGATGACGCCGCCGACGATGACCATGATGTCTTCGCGGCCTTCGTCGGCCAGGGCCTGGCGGACCTGGGGGACGAGGGTGAGGTGACCCGCGGCGAGGGAGGAGACGGCGAGGACGTGCACGTCGTTTTCGACGGCCTGGCGGGCGGCTTCTTCGGGGGTCTGGAAGAGCGGGCCGATGTCGACGTCGAAGCCGAGGTCGGCGTAGGCGGTGGCGACGACTTTTTGGCCGCGGTCGTGGCCGTCCTGTCCGAGCTTGGCGATGAAGATGCGGGGGCGTCGGCCCTCGGCGGCTTCGAAGGCGGCGATCTTGGCTTGGGCTTGGTTCATAGGAGAGTCAGGGTCGGCGGCGTTGGCGGAGCGGGCGGCTTCGCCGGCGTAGACGCCGCGGATGGTGCGGATGACGGCTTCGTGTCGGCCGTAGGCTTTTTCGAGGGCGTCGGAGATCTCGCCGACGGTGGCTTTGGCGCGGGCGGCGTCGACGGCGAGGGCGAGGAGGTTGGCGCCCCCGGAAGCCTTGTCGTTCGCGGCGTTGACCAACGCGTTGAGTTTCGCTTCCACTTCCGGGGTGTCGCGTTCTTCGCGGAGCTGTTTCAGCGAAGCGATCTGCTGCTCACGAACGGCGGTGTTGTCGACCTTCAGCACATCGACGGCGTCCTCTTTTTCGAGGCGGTACTTGTTGACGCCGACGAGGGTTTGCGAGCCGGTGTCGAGGCGGGCCTGGGTGCGGGCGGCGGCTTCTTCGATGCGGGACTTGGGGATGCCCTGTTCGATAGCCTTGGCCATGCCGCCAGCGGACTCGACCTCCTGGATGTGGGACCAGGCACGCTTGGCGAGCTGATCGGTGAGCCATTCGACGTAGTAGCTGCCGCCCCAGGGGTCGACGGACTTGCAGGTGTCCGTTTCTTGTTGGAGGAACAGCTGGGTGTTGCGTGCGATGCGGGCGGAGAAGTCGGTGGGGAGAGCGAGCGCTTCGTCGAGGGCGTTGGTGTGGAGCGACTGGGTGTGGCCTTGGGTCGCGCCCATGGCTTCGATGCAGGTGCGGACGACGTTGTTGTAGACGTCCTGGGCGGTGAGTGACCAGCCGGAGGTCTGGCTGTGCGTGCGGAGGGACATGGATTTGGGGTTTTCGGGGTTGAATGGCTTGACGAGCTTGGCCCAGAGCATGCGGGCGGCGCGGAGCTTGGCGACCTCCATGAAGAAGTTCATGCCGATGGCCCAGAAGAACGAGAGGCGGGGCGCGAAGGCGTCGACGGTGAGCCCGGCGTCGATGCCCGAGCGGATGTAGTTGAGCCCGTCGGCGAGGGTGTAGGCGAGCTCGAGGTCGCAG
>JBCDIM010000057.1:0-23829 GCA_038749105.1 Planctomycetota bacterium | reverse complement strand
CCACCCGCCCCGCCCACGGAAGACGCAACAGCCGACGCTTTAGCCCCCGGCTCTACCGGGGGGCACGCGGCCGACCCGATGCAACCCGCCCCACCGGCCAGCACAACAAACGCCCCGCCTAGCCCGGTCGCTCTTGATCGGTCGCCCGCCGACCCAACACCGCCTGCTCCAACCCCCTCCCCCGCCGACCTCGCTGCTCAGCTCGACGACGAGTACGACAAGGACGAGCCCACACGCCTCGCCGCCGCCGAGCTCGCCCTCGCCGCCTGGGCCAGCCGCGACACCGCCGACGCCGCGTTTACCAGCCTCGCCCCCGACTGGCCCGCCAACCGCCAGCCCCCCGTCGACCGCGCCATCCTCCGCCTCGCCCACCACGAGATCACCACCGGCCGCGTCGCCCACAACATCGCCATCAACGAAGCCATCGAGCTCGCCAAGACCTTCGCCGCCGAGCAATCCCCCCCCTTCATCAACGGCCTCCTCGACAAGATCGCAAAGATAGCCAAAGCCCACATCCAATCCATTACAAATTCACCCGCCGACGCCACAGAGGCGGCCACTAATCCAGCCCATGACGACCCTACGGTCTGGCTGCAAGACGCCACCCGGAACAAGGACTGATCGCCTGAAACCCGCTACCCGTGGCGTGACACCTTGGTGCTGTAGTCGTCCTGTGGTTTAATTAAGACATGGCCGAATCGGATCGCTTCTGTCTGCATTGCGGTTGCAACCTGGCCGGATCGAATCAGACCTGTTCCGAGTGTGGTTATCCCTTCTACCCGGACCAGCCCCGATCTTTCGCGTCATCGGCCAGAGCGGCGCTCTGGCATAGACACAAACGCACATGGGGACCGGTGTATATCGCACTTGCTGCGCTAGTGATCATATGGGTGATGTCGTTCTGCGGCGTCTTCCTGTGGCCGATTGTGCTAACAGGTGCAGTCTTCCTGCTTGCTCGTCAACGCAAGTATGTACTCACCACTTCCTTAGTTGCTTTGAATCCAGTGGTATTTGCAATCGTTTCGGCTTCGGTGAGTTACGCAAACGGCCCGCTGAAATACGCCCCGAACGGATTCTTGATTCAAACCTACACCGACTCCCGGAACATGGACCGAGACCTCCGTATCATGCCTACCCCGCTCTGGTCTCGCGTGCCCCCGAAGCGAGTGATCTCCCGAGACGCCTACAACTTCACCCTCAAATTACTGGTCCGTACGTTCGGGATTCCAAGCCACGCCTATCAAGGCCCGTATCCCGATGCCACAGAAGCACAAGCCGCCTTTGCTCAAGGGGCAATCCCTGTAGATACATTCGAGTTAATCGAAAACGGAAAGCTCAGCACCCCGCATGGCAAGCTGACGCTTGATGACGCACAAGGCGAGTGGCTGTTTGCCACACTCAACGATTATGACGGTATCCGATCGCCGAGCGATGCAGCCGACTTGGCGGACCGGATCGGGCCGGTTGAGGCGGTCGATGATGGCGAGAAACTCTTGATGGTCCGCATACCCATTTCCCCAGACCGCTATCTCAAGAGCGACGGCAGCAGAGACATGGAGACGCCGGCCTGGGTCATCTTTCTGCTTGATCGTCAACGCGGTGAAGTATTCGCAGCCTACTGGGACCTGGACCTCGACTGGACCCACGCGATAACGCTTGAATGGGGCAGGCCGTAAGACTCCACGAACCGCTCCGCTACACTCCGCGTCCCATGGCCCTCTTCAAGTCCGCCTTCTCCAAGCTCAAGACCGCGCTGTCCAAGACCAGCGTCGCCACCGCGTCGCCGCTGCGAAACCTCCTCGTCGGCAAGCCGCTGTCGCCGCAGGTCATCCGCGAGATCGAGAAGCTGCTCATCCAGGCCGACGTCGGGGTCAAGACCGCGATCGAGCTCCGCAAGGACGTCCAGGCCATGTACGAACGCTCGGAGATCACCACCGGTGACGAGGCGTTCGAGATGCTCAAGAGCCAGCTCGTCGCCTACTTCCCGGAAGAAGACCGGACGCTGCAGCTCAATCCCCCGGAAGGTGGGCCGGCGGTGGTTCTGGTCGCGGGCATCAATGGGGCGGGCAAGACCACCAGCATCGCCAAGGTCTGCCACGCCCTGCGTGACCAGGGCAAGACGGTGCTGCTCGGGGCCTGTGACACGTTCCGGGCCGCGGCCGTCGAACAGCTGGAAATCTGGTCGCAGCGCATCGGCGTCGAGGTCATCAAGGGCCAGCAGGGCGGCGACCCCGCGGCGGTGGCCTACGATGCCGCCGACGCGGCCGTGGCCCGGGGCGTCGATGTCTTGATCCTCGACACCGCCGGCCGGCTGCACACGCAGGACCACCTCATGCGGCAGCTCACCAAGATCCGCGATGTCGTGACCAAGAAGATCCCGACCGCCCCGCACGAGGTCCTGCTCGTCATCGACGCCACCACCGGTCAGAACGGCGTCAACCAGGCCAAGGCCTTCACCGACGCCATCGACGTCACCGGCATCTTCCTGACCAAGCTCGACGGCTCGGCCCGCGGCGGCATCGTCGTCGCCATCCGCGAGGCCCTCAACCTCCCCGTGAAGTTCATCGGCACCGGCGAGACCCCCGCCGACGTCGAGCCCTTCGAGCC
Source organism: Planctomycetota bacterium (assembly GCA_038749105.1). Lineage (GTDB taxonomy): Bacteria > Planctomycetota > Phycisphaerae > Phycisphaerales > Phycisphaeraceae > JBCCOW01. Next base: position 21,222 of record JBCDIM010000057.1, on the reverse strand, counting down.
CGAGCCCTTCGTCGAAGCCATGTTCGCCGCCTGAACCCACAAGCCTTCCCGCACGTCGTAGCACTGCCCACGGCGGACCCGCCGACATCCCCTACCCTATGCCTATGCCCGACACGCCCAAGCCCGAGCCCCCTCCCCCACCGGCCGAGCAGCGCGCCCCGGGTACCGCCCCGCCCGCCCCAAAATCCGGCAAGTCCAAGAAGCCCAAACGCCCCGAGCCCACCACCTTCAAGGGGAAGCTCTGGCACCACTGGGTCAAGCCTATCGGTACGGTCGTCTTGATCGTCACCGTCGTCCGCTCCACCTTCATCGACTGGAACGACGTCCCCACCGGCTCCATGAACCCCGCCATCGTCGAGGGCGACCGCATCCTCGTCAACAAAGCCGCCTACGGCATTAAGCCCCCCCTCTCCCACGGCATCCCCATCCCCTTCACCGGCGTCACCGTCCCCATCTACGGCCCCTTCACCGACGGCTACCTCATCCCCTTCTCCGGCCCTGACCGCAACGACATCGTCACCTTCTGGAAACCCGACACCGACGCCGACGGCCACCCCATCCGCGATGGCGGCATCCGCATGGTCAAACGCGTCGTCGCCATCCCCGGCGACACCCTCAAGCTCGAGAACGGCCTGCTCTCGATCAAGCCCGAGGGCGGGCAGTGGGAGACCGCCCAGCTCGAGGACATCACCCCCGAGGGCCGAAAGCCCGTGTGGGTGGAAGAGATCAACGCCCAGGGCCGACGAGAGCGCGTCCCCCGCGTGCTCGAGGAATACCGGGAGACGATCCTCGGCGAGACCCGGCATCTGCACTGGCTCCCCGAACGCCACCGCCGATGGCGCGAGACTCAGGCCCGGCTGCTCAGCTTCGGGCCGGTCACCCTCGGCCCCGACGAGTACTGGATGATGGGCGACAACCGCGACAACTCCGGCGACTCCCGCGTCTTCGGCCCCGTCAAACGCCACGCCATCACCGGCCGAGCCCTCCGCGTCGCCTGGTCCATCGAAGACTGGTCCCCCAAGTGGTCCCGCACCTTCATGGACCTCGACGACTAACGCTCGACGGATCAGACCGCACACAGCCGTTGGCGATCACAGAGCGCTGGTCTGCTCATGTATCGCCGCGCGCCGTTCTGCCATCAGCGCCTGGCGACCCGCCCGACTCAGCACCGCTTCATCCACCGCCGCTTGCTGCCGCTGCATCTGCGTTTCCAGCGCCGTGCGCAGCTCCTCTAGCCCCGCATCGTCCACCCCCCGCGGCACCCACACCAGGTCCCCGAACACCACCAGCACCGCCGCTCCGGGCTTGGGCAGCCGCATCCGGTCCCACGCCTTCTTAAACCGCCAGCTCCTTGACGGTGCCCCGTGGAGCGGCAGGATCGGGCTCCCCGTGAGTTTCGCCAACAGCAGTGCCCCGGCCTTGACCCCGTTCCGCGGCCCCTTCGGGCCGTCCACCGCGACCACCACGTCCACCCCACGCTTGACCTGGCGTGCCAGGGCCGTCAAGGCCGATACCGCCCCCCGCGTGCTCGAGCCCCTGACGGTGTCGTAGCCGAACCCTTCGAGGATACGGGTGAGCAGTTCGCCGTCCTTACTTCGGCTGGTGATCACCGTCTTGCCCTTGCCGGAGTAGGCCCCCAATGCCGTGGGGTGCTCGCCGTGGAAGAGCACCACGATCCGCCCCTTCCCTGCCGAGGCGATCTGAGCCACATCGCTCGCCGGCTGACGCGTGTACCGCATCGTCCATAACAAGACCCGGATCACCCAGCCCAGGACCGCCGCTTGCCGACGGACCTTGACGACCGCGCCCGGCCGATCACGCCAACCGCCTCCCGCGTCCATCTTCACAGGCTGTTCGGCCGCCACCGCCAACCCCCCGTCCGCTGCAACCGTCGGCTCCGCATCCAAGCGATCCACCGGCTTAGTTCCTGGCGATCCTCGAGAAGTCCTGCGTGGCGATCAGCTCAAAGTTGCGGGCATCGGCCGCGTAGATCGCCATCTTCCCGGTGCTGTTGTCGAGGACGAACAGCGAGTCGCCGTTGCCCGTCCGTGCAGTCATCAGCGTCACCTTCTGGTTGAACAGCACCTGGCTTGCTTCGGCCGTCGCAGGTGGCGACTGGAGCACCCGCATCACCACCATCCCGCACAGGAACGCAGCGGTCAGGCTCAACACGGCACACGCGGTCTGGGTCTTCTTCATCTCGATGCTCTTCATAGATGGTCTGATCAGAACAGGGCATCGGCCCGGCTCACCCCACACCCGGTCCGGCAGCCGTTAGCGACCGCCGCCCCCACCGGCACGCTGGAGGTCGTCCTGCAGCGAGCGTACGTCGATCTGATTGAACTTCCGGGCCGCGGCCGAGAACGTGAAGGCGGCGAGTCGGCCGGTGTTCAGCTCGACGACGTAGACCACGTCCCGGTCGCCAGAGCGCGGCGAGCCCGACACCATCGTGAAGTTCGAGCCCGAGCCAAACTGAGCGGCCGCGGGCGTCGGCGTCGACGTGTCGTGCCACACCAGCGTCAACGCCGCAAGCAGCATCGCGTTCACCACCACCAGGACCGAAAGCACACGAGCGTTCATGTTTGAGTCTCCATGAGGCCTAAGCAAAAGCCTTCGCCCGGCCATCGCAGGCCCAGGCCGATCGATCCGAAGCAATCAGTCCAAGTGGCTCCGCTTCGGGCTCAGAAAACAACCCACGCCGACCGCCACCGCGAGGAACATCCCCACCACCATTGGGATCCAGTTGCCGCCCTCGTCAAGACGCTCAGCCTGCACAACCTCGGACACGCCCTGCCCCTGGGCCAGGGCCGTTGCCCCACCAAGCAACACGAGAGCCGAAACAAGCACAAAAATCAGCGTCTTGATCATGCCGCCATTATACGGGACAAGCGGCAAACATGTACGTCCGGGACCGCTTCGCCCGAACCATGCCAACCGATCGGTACCATGCCCGCCATGCCATACGCCCTCTGGCTCGCGATCGCTTACCTCGCCGGCTCCATCCCGTTCGCGCTGCTCCTCGGCTTCACCCGAGGCGTCGATATCCGCAAAGAAGGCTCCGGCAACGTGGGCGCGACCAACCTCGGCCGGACCTGTGGCAAACCGCTGGGCCTGACCTGCTTCGCCCTCGACGTCCTCAAAGGCTTCGCCCCCGTCATCGCGTTCGGCCTAATCGCCAACCCCGGCAACTCCGCTAGCGACGCCGGCCTCTGGATGGCCCTCGGTGCCGCCGCCGTGCTCGGCCACGTCTTCCCCGTTTGGCTCAAGTTCAAGGGCGGCAAAGGCGTCGCCACCTCCCTTGGGGTGCTCCTGGGGTTCTGGCCCGTGCTTACCGGGCCCGCCCTCGCCGCCCTGCTGATCTGGTTCGTCGTCACCAAAACCACCGGCTACGTCGGGCTCGCCTCCGTCGTCGCCGCCGCCACACTCCCGCCCCTCGCGGTCATCAGCGGGCTCCTGCTGCAACTCACCCTTCCCGCCCTCGCCGTCTACGCCGGCATCTGCGTCGCCCTCGCCGCTCTCGTCATCGTCCGCCACCGCTCCAACCTCGCCCGCATCCGTCAGGGCACCGAAGACAAAGCCCGCTGGGCAAAAAAAGGCGACTAAAACCAAACACTTACTCCTGACTTCTTACTCCTTACTCCTCCGTACAATCCCCGCCATGCCCACCCCATCATCACCTGTCATGGTCATCGTCCGCGACGGCTGGGGCCAGAACCCCAACCCCGAGCACGACGCCTTCAACGCCGTCAAGCTCGCCGAGACCCCCGTCGCCGACCGGCTGATGGCCGACTACCCCCACACGCTCATCGCCACCTCCGCCCGCAACGTCGGGCTCCCCGAAGACACCATGGGCAACTCGGAGGTCGGCCACCAGAACATCGGGGCCGGCCGCATCGTGAACCAGGAGTCCGTCCGCATCACCGTTGCGATCGAGGACGAGTCTTTCTACAACAACCACGAACTCGCCGACGCCGTCGAGAACGCCCTGAAGCACAACAAAAAAGTCCACCTCCTCGGCATCGCCTCCGACGCCGGCGTGCACGGCCTCCTCGACCACCTCTACGCCTGCGTCGAGCTCTGCAAACGCCGAAACGCCAAGCCCGATCAGGTCTGCGTCCACCTCTTCACCGACGGCCGCGACACCGGCCCGTTCACCGGCAAAACCTTCATCCAACAGATCGAAGCCAAGCTCGCCGAGCTCGGCGTCGGCCGTATCGCCTCCCTCGTCGGGCGCTACTACGCCATGGACCGCGACAACCGCTGGGAACGCGTCCACCAGGCCTATAGCCTCCTGACCAACCCCACCGGGCCGCCCCGCTTCGACGCCGCCGGCAACGCCCTCACCGACTACTACGACAACCCCACGAATGACTCTCAGCAGGGCGACGAGTTCGTCACACCCCGCATCGTCGCCGGCTCAGATGACGAGGCCGCCGCAAGTCGGATTGCCGACGGCGACACCGTCCTGTTCTACAACTACCGCGGCGACCGCCCCCGCGAGATCACCCGCGCCTTCATGCAGCCCGACTTCCAGGGCAACGTCCCGCCCTCCCCTGACTCCGGCAACAAGGGCTTCGACCGCGGCACCAAGCTCAACCTCCGCTACGTCTGCATGACAGCCTACGACGCGACCTTCGTAGACTTCCCCAACCTGTCTGTCGCTTTCCCCAAGCCCGGCAAGATGCCCAACATCGGCGGCGACTGGCTCGCCCAGCACGGCAAGACTCAGTTCCGCTGTGCCGAAACCGAAAAGTTCCCCCACGTCACCTTCTTTGCCAACGACTACCGCGAAGACCCCTTCCCCGGCGAGTCGCGCGAGATGGCCCAATCCCCCAGCGTCGCCACCTACGACCTCCAGCCCGAGATGTCCGCCCCACAGATCCGCGACATCGTCCTCAAACGCCTCGCCGCCGATGACTGTGAGGACTTCTTCCTCGTCAACTTCGCCAACGGCGACATGGTCGGGCACACCGGCAAGCTCGACGCCGCGATCAAGGCCGTCGAAACCGTCGACGCCTGCGTCGGCGAACTCGTCGATGCTGTCCTCGCCAAGGATGGCAAGCTCATCGTCACCGCCGACCACGGCAACGCCGAGCAGATGTTCGACCCCACCACCGACGCACCCCACACCGCCCACACCCTCTACGACGTCCCCTGCATTCTCGTCGGGGCCGACCTCACCCCCGAGACCCCACTCCGCGACAACGGCCGACTCGCCGACGTCTTCCCCACCGCCCTGTACCTCATGGGCCTCCCCAAACCCGACGCCATGACCGGCGAATCACTCCTCCCTACCTGACCCAACCCCTAGAAGCCCACGGCGTCTCGCCGTGGGCCGCCCCACGACGCCCTCACTCCAAATCCCCGTTCCCCCCATCGTCCAACGGGTCCGACCCCGTCGCGTGCTCACCCAGGTCGTTCTCCGCTAGCAATGTGAAGTGCCGCTTCCGCAGCAGTTGGCCCGCCAGCGTGTAGTCGTCGCAGTGCACCGCCACCACCGAGTGCCCCCTCGGCCGAACCAGCAAAGGGTAGGCGTAGTGCAGGTTCAGCTCCGCCTCTAACAAGCACTCGCACATCGCCGACATCGTCTGCCCCTGCGTCAGCTCAACACACAAGACGTCCGCCTCGCTGCACGGGTACTCGAACCGGCTCAGCAGCCGACGCGCCAGCTCGCTCCGCGACGTCAGCAGCCGAACCACCGCGTGCCCCGTTGAATCCAGGATGCTCAACCCCGCCAGCCGACACTGCGGGACGTCGTCAAACACCTCGAGCAGGCTCAGCAACCGCCCGACCCGGTTGTCCAGGAACACGCTGAACTGCACGTTCATCGGCGGCTGATAGCCCTGCTCCGTCGGCGTCTCAAGCTCTGCGGCTGCCATCCAGGCTCCTCATCACGACCACCTACAACGTACCACCGACAAACTGCTCCCGGTACCAAGCCACCGTCGACTCCAGCCCCGCTTCAAACCCCACCACCGGCTCATACCCGATCAACGCCTCCGCCAGCCCCACATCCGCCAGCGAGTGCTTCACATCCCCCGCCCGCTCCGGCTCGTGCACCGCCGCCAACTCCGGCACACCTAGCATCCCAGCCATCCGCTCCGCCAACACGTTCACACTCACCCGCTGCCCGCACGCCACGTTCACCACCTCACCCCCGACGGGCTGGTCCGTCGCCGCTGCGCACAGGTTCGCGTGCACCGCGTTGTCCACGAACGTGAAGTCCCGCGACTGCTCCCCGTCGCCGTAGATCACCGGCCTTTCCCCGGCCAACAACGCCTTCGCAAACGCCGCGATCACCGCCGCGTACGCCGAGTTCGCGTTCTGCCTCGGCCCAAAAATATTGAAATACCGCAGGCTCACCGTGTCCAACCCGTAGCTCCCCGCCCACGCCCGCAGCATCGCCTCCCCCGCCACCTTCGTCGCCGCATACGGGCTCTTTGGCCGAACCGGCATCGTCTCTACCTTCGGCAACACCTCGCTGTCCCCATAGGCCGAGCTGCTCGCCGCAAACACCACCCGCTCGACCCCCGCCGCCACCGCCGCCTGCAGCACATTGAACGTCCCCGTCGTGTTCGCCGACGCGAACGCCCCCGGTTCCTTCACGCTCCGCGGCACACTCCCCAAAGCCGCCTGATGAAAAACAAAGCCGCAGCCCTCCACCGCCTCCGCCACCACTGCCTCATCCAGGATCGTCCCCTCCACCACACGAAGCCCACGCTCTCCGAGCGTGGGCCGCGCACCCGCTGCCGCCGCCTCCACATTCTCTCTACTCCCCCCCGAGAAATCATCCAACACCACCACCTCCGCCCCCAGCCCCAGCAGCACCTCCACCAGGTGCGACCCGATGAACCCCGCCCCCCCCGTCACCAGACACCGCCGGCCCGCAAACCGCTCCCCGTGCAACGCCTTCCAGTCCGTCAGTGCCATAGCCGCTCCATCGTCCACCCTCATCCCCCCACTCCAAAGCCCACCGATAGCAAAGCCTTCTGTGGGTTCGCCACCCCAATTCAATACCGCGGCACCGCCCCGTCGATCTCCAGCGACCACCGATCGATCCCCCCCGCCATCGACACGACCCCCCCTTCGCCCCGCCCGTCCACCTCCACGCCCTGCCCCCGCAGCCACACCGCCGTGTTCAGGCTCCGCATCCCGTGGTGGCAAAGCGTCACGATCGTCTTCCCCGTGTCTGCCAACGCCTCGATCTCCTGCAGCCGGCCCGGCACCTGGTCCATCGGCACATGCACCGCCCCGTCGATCGCCGCCAACCCCAGCTCCTCCGCCGTCCGCACATCCAGCAGTACAGCCTCCCCCGCATCCACCGCCGTCTTCGCCTGACCGGGCGTCCATTCCAATCCTGCCGCATCACTCATCCCCACACCATACCCGCCCCACCCACCCGCCACCCACGCCCCACCCCACAAAACCTACCCCCGGCCTTGCCACCACCGCTTCACCCAGCCCGCCGTTGCCCGTAACCGCTCTGCCCCGCTCACCCCGGCCGTGTAGTCCTCGATCACCCACACCGCGTCCGGTGCCGCCACCAACGCCGCGTCGAGCCAACCCCGCACATCCAGGTCCGACGCCTCCAACCCGCAGAACTCGGTCGCCGCCTTCCGGAACCCCAATTCATCCACCTCACCCACCGTCACCCTACACCCGCCCACATGGGCGTGATCCACATAAGGCCCCAACGCCGAGACCCCCAGCCCCGGCTTCACCGATCCCTCCCGCACGAAGTTCGGCAAATCCACAATCAGACCGATCCGCTCCGGGTCCATCCCCTCCACCAACCGGACCGCCAGCCCCGGGCTGCACGCCGAGTTGCCCGTGTGCATCTCGATCGCCGACTTCAGCCCAAACCCCGACGCGATCTCGACCTGCTCCTCCAGCCAACCCCGCGCCTCCGCCAGATACGCCGCATAGTCAAACACCCCCTGCGGGTAGCCCATCGGCTGCAATCGGATCCGCGAACACCCCCCCGCCGCCGCCCCCTCACAGTCCACCGCAAAACGTGCCGCGTCCCGCTCGTTTGTCCCCCCCGGCACTGTGCAATAAGGCTGCATCCCCGCGTCCCGCAACCGCGCCGCAAACCCCGCCCCCTCCTTCACCAGCCGCTCCGGCGTCAGGTCAAACCGGTGGTCCCCCCAGTTGCTGTACCCCTTGCCCCGCTGCCCCTCCGGCACCACCCGCGGCCGATACACGTAAAACCCCACACCCAACTCCACGCACAGCTCCACCTGCTCCTCAAAGCTCAGCTCCGGCAGCATCACCGCCGTCACCCCCATCCGCAGCGACTCCGGCCCCACCTCAGACATCCCCGATCACTTCCACCCGCGTCTGCCCGTCCAAGTTAGCGACGTAGATCTCGCCGTCGTCCTTCCGGATCACCAGCCGGTCGAGCCAGAGCTTGTCGTCCTTGCTGTGGGCATACCACGAGCCGGTCTTCTTCTGCTCCTGCTCCACCACCACGCCCTCGACCGCGTTGGTCAGGGCCGTCGATTCCCGTGCGACCTGCTTGGTCACCCGCACCCGTTGCCCGGCCTCAAACGGACTGGTCTGCTGATCTGCCATCCACTGCTCCACACTTGCGGGCCATCGACGCCCCGCCGTCCGGGGTTTCACTACAATATGCTGCTCCTGAGCCGGTGGCGAGCCGACCCGCCCGCCCCGCTCCGCCCCACCCCGGAGAGGTGTCCGAGTGGCTGAAGGAGCCGCATTCGAAATGCGGTGTAGGCAACCCCTACCGTGGGTTCGAATCCCACCCTCTCCGCTTTACCAGAGCATCATCCTAAACGCCCTCGAATCCCAGCCCCGAATCTGCTTTCACCCCGGGATTCATAGGCTTTTTCGATCGTCTCTGGTTCACAACAACCCGCCGATTTGACCGCTATAAGACCCAATCCGGCCAAGTGTCTCTATCGCCCATTTGAGGAGTGGGTTTTCAGGTGGGAGCCTTGCGGCCTACTCCAAAATGTGGGTACTGGATATTCTCCGCCGGAAGTCGATTGGTTTGCGCCAAGATATCACTGATCGAGCAGGATTCCCAGAAGGTAAAATCAAAACCATCACAGCCACCGCCAACAAGCTTGATAGGCCGCTCAGCTCATTGACATGTCAGAATATCGACGGACAGGCGTGAGGACTCAAGCAGCCCGCCGGTAGTAGCTCTTGAGTAAGCCGCCCAGCTCCGAACAGTAGCCAATCGAACCCAGAGACTCTTCCTCTTGGATGAGCTTCAACTCGGGCATACTTGGCTGGCTCAGGACCTGGTTGCCCAAGCCTTGGTGCGGCCGGCGCCGGTTGTAGTAGTCGACGAAGGTCTGCACCAGGTGATCGACATGCCCCAAGCTGAAACACGCGAAGTGGTCCAGACACTCGCGTCGCACGGTTGCGATCCACGACTCCGCAAATGCATTGGCGTTGGGCGTCATTACCGGCGACTTCACCACGCGGATACCAGCCGCATGCAGCAGCCGATCGAACGCAGCCGTGAACTTCGTGTCCCGATCATGGATCAGGTGAGTTGCCTCCAGCCCATGCTCATCGAGCCACATCAGGAGGTTGCGGACCTGCTGCAACACCCACTCCCCATTTGGGTGATACGTCGTCGGCGACACCCACACACGTCGACTCCCAATGTGCATAAAAACCAGCAGATAAGCCTGCTGCTTTCCTCGCAGCGTCCACACGTTCTTGCAAAAGAAGTCGCACGCCACCAGCGTGTTCAGGTGAAGCTTCACGAACACATCCCAGGGCTGGAAGTCTGGCCTGCCCGACCGATCTGGCCGCGGCCTCGGATCAAGGCCCTCCTCCTTCAAAATCCGCCGCACGCTCGTCTTCCCCACGGGGCACCGCAGCTTGATCAGCTCCCCCACGATCCGCAGATAGCCCCAGCCCAGATTGTACTTCGCCAACCTCACGATCAGGTCTCGCAGCGGCTTCCCGATCGATCTTGGTCGGCCGACCCGACCCGGCCTCCGCCCTTCTCGCTGTTCCTTAACCCACCGCCGATACGTCCGGAACTGGACCACCGTGACCAAGCCCTTCACCCGATGCTCTAGTCTCGCCCCGATCGCCAGCAACCGCCCACGCTCCTCCGGCGACAGGATCAGCCGCTGCTGATCCAACCGACTCCGTAGAATCCGGTTCTCCTCGCGAAGGAACCGGATCTGCGCATCCCGCCCCTCTCTCACCCACCTCAACAGGAGGCTCCACAGCACGAACACACCACGATTCAACGTAAACCCTCTCACTCGTAAACCCAGTATTGGCAAAGCGCCAACAATTCGGAACACCCCCGAGTCACCCGTCGAATCCTACCCTTTTGCCGGATCGTGCTTCCCCCCTTCCTCGACTTGATCAAACCCATAAACTCAGGCAGTGACCCGATGACGAGACCCATGTGAGGGTCTTCTGCCCTGACATCACATAAGCCTCTTGCTGAGTTTCATTTAGCCCTACCGGCAGTTCTCAAACCCTGACAAAACTGACATCAATGAGCCCGAGCGGCCTTTCAAATGGCCGGCCGAGACAAAGACTGATTGATGTATCCCAGAGAACACTCCGCCCGCTCACAGCAACCTAGGCCGTGTGTATTACGCCCAGAATCGGCTCTACCTCGCCGCGTGGGAGTTCCAGTACGCCATCAAGCTGATGCCCACCACCCCGAGCCGCGTAACAACCTCGGCCTGGTCTTCGAGGCCGCCAGCCGATACCCCGAAGCTCGCGAACAATACGAAGCTGCTCTTGAGCACTCGCCACGGAATCCACAGGTGATTGGCAATCTTGCCCGGTTGCGTGTCCGCACAGGGGAGCGTAGCGGAGACCTTCGCAATCTGCTCCAACAACTCGTTCTCATTGACGACCGCCCGGAGTGGAATCGGTGGGCCCGCGAACAAGCCATACGCATGGCCGAGCACTCTCATAAAGGCAACGACTCGGGAAGCACACCGCCGCTTAAACCTCGTTCGCAGCCGTGATGGGAAGAAGCAGGTAAATCGTGTACGACCTACTCCTGAATGTGCGGCCTGAATCTCTGAAGCAAGCCTCCCCCAGAGCGAGGGCAGGGTGTTTAGCCCTACCCTCTTACAGGAGACTTGCGATGCTCAATATCGGACTGGACGTTCACCTGCAGTCTTCGACGCTCTGCATCCTCGATGCGGATGGCCGGGTCGCCGAACGGCTCCGCCAGATCGAAGAACCGGTCTGTCCCAAAATGTAGGCGCCGGATATTTCCCGCTGGAACTAGATCACTTTCGCCAGAATAGTGCCGATCACGCAGGATTCCCAGAGGGCAAATCCTTAACGGCTACAGTCACTGCCAGCAGGTTCGGTAGGACACCTAGGGTTGGCATGAACCGCGGGGGCAGGCCAGTGGCTTACTCAACAGCTATTGCCACCACGCTGCTTGAATCGTCCCTCAATCGGCTAAGGTCTCTACGCATCGATGAGCTAAACGGCCTGCCAAGCCTGCTGGTGGTGGCTCCGATGATTATGACTCGCGCTCGAATAATCCTGCTGCATTAGTGATAGCTTGGCGACATAGAGCGAGTTTCGGTGGGAAGAATCTAGACCTCACATTTTGGCATAGGCCAGACCGCCCGGGCGTGAGCGGTCGGCTGCTATGCTGCCGCAAGTACAGTTCGGGCTTTAACAGCGAATGTCCCCTCACTACATCCTGGCACAGACCTAGGTACTAAAAGCAGAACAGCTCGTCACCCCTGGAGCGCCCTTGATGAGATCAAACCGTCCAACTATTGTCAGCGTGGCGGCGGAGGCGGGTGTCAGCAAGAGCGCGGTTTCGGATATCGCCAACCGCGGGCTGGCTGAGGTCTACCCGCTCGAGACGCGCAAGCGGGTCTACGCGGCGATGCAGAAGCTGGGCTACCAGCCGCACCGCGCCGCGCAGAGCCTTCGGCGGGGGCGGTCCAATCGCGTCGGCGTGTTCATCACCCGCGGCTTCGCCAACCCGTTCTACGCGCGGATGTTTGACCTGCTGCGGATCGAGCTGGCGCAGCACGGACTGGGCACCGACCTAGTGTCACCGCCGGAGGTCGGCAGCGCCGACCACAAGTTTCACGCGCTGGTGCTGCCCGGCGACATCGATGCCATGATTGTCGGGCCGCTCTACGGCGTGGACAGCGATCTGATCAAACAGCTCAACCGCCACAACTGGGGTGATACCCGCCTGGTCACCTTCGGCACTCACCAGCCCGACGCCGCCACCGAACACCACATCCAGCTCAATGACCAGGAAGCCGGCCGCGCTATGGCGCAGCACCTGCTCGGCCTGGGCCATCGGCGTATCGCGTTCTTCGGGGCCTACGCCGACCGCATCAAGCAGGAAATGGCCGGCACCGTCCAGGTGGGCATCGAGCAGGAAATCCAACAGGCCAGCGACGCCCAACTCACGCACCTCTGGCCGTGCGACGACGACGGCACCTATGAATCGGCATACACCGCGGCCCGCGGACTCGTCGCCGAGTGGCAGGCCACCAGCCCGACCGACCGCCCAACCGGCATCGGCTGCAAGAGCGACCAGATCGCGATGGCGCTGATGCGCGCATTCCTCGACGGCGGCCTGAGGCTTCCCCAAGACGTCTCGATCGTGGGCTTCGACAACGTGCCGGAAGGGCAGTTCACCTGGCCGGCCCTCTCTTCCGTGGACCCGGGCCTCGGCAACCGCATCCATCAAGTGGGCTTAGCAACCGTGGCGCCCGACGGCTCAGAGCCTAGTCCCGAAGCCGGAAGAAACGACGAGGGCCGATCGGGCGTGCGGGTAGTCGTGCGGGAGAGCTGTGGAAAACCAGTTTTTTCTGCTGTTGGCGAGCAACAGGGTTGACAGTCCCTCAGGTTGAGGTAATGTTGGAACGTTCCATAAGCGACAGTTATTGTTATCGGCTTTTTGGAACGTTCCAATTCAGGGTGTTCCTCCGGGTAACGCCAAGTCTGACCAGCCCCTGATCCGCTTCAACCCTCCCCTCTGCCGCCCCAGTCGATAACCACTCAAAACCGAATCCCGTCATTTAGACCCATGCCTCGCACCGCTCAACCCAACAGCCCGACTCACACCGAGCGCCCGCCGCTCGACCCCGCCGGGTTAAGACTCGTGCTCGCCCATCCCGACCCTGTCACGAACCCGATCGCGGGATGCTGTATCCCGCGCCGTTTCTAAGGTTCCGCTTCATCCATTTCAACGAGGTGCTATTCGCCCCTCACCACACCACTCTGGGAGATCACCACCACATGAATCCATCCAACCCCTCACGCACTCACTCGTTCGCCCTCAAGTGCTGCCTGGCCTCGGCCGCGCTGCTCGGTACCGCGGCCTCGTCGCATGCCGAGATCTTCACACTCTCGGCGCCCGACGGCACCAACAGCACCGCGGTCGGGCAAGCCTTCCTGCCCATCGCTGATGAAGTCCCCGAAACCGGTCTCGGAGCCGGCGATGTCGTGTTCCTCAACAACTTCTCCTTCACCTCCGGCGGCGAAGGCACCGGCGACGCCGCGACCCGGCTCGCCATCTTCGATGTCTCGTTCTTCGGATTCAACACCGGCGGTACCGCACCCCTTGAAGCCAATCTCGTCGACGCCGTCGCTCTCTCGACCAACTCGGTGGATACCGCATCGGCCAACGATGGCGATACCCTCTCCTTCAACTTTGACTCGCTCGAACTGCCCGCAGACGGCACTTTCTCCGCGGTCTTTGTAACAGTCGCCCCCGGCGACATCATCGTGCCCATCGAGGTCTCGACTAAGTTTGTCTCGTTCACCGAAGTATCCCCCGGAGTCTTCGAGCCCACGGTCAACCTCGGCGGCTCAGGCAACTTCGGCTTCGTTTCCCTCTTCAACGACAGCAATGGCGACGGGTTCTTCGAGGCAGGCTTCGACGGCCAGGACCTCGGCTTCACCGCCACCTTCAGCACCGTGATCCCCGAGCCCGGCAGCCTCACCCTCGCCGCCCTGGCCAGCACGCTCCTGCTCGTGCGCCGCCAGCGCCGTGACCGCCACTGATCCAACCAACCCCTTATCGCCGTACTTGACTCAACCGTCGAGCACGGCTTTCCGATTCTGCCTCCAGATCACGAACCAAGGATTTTCTATGACGGACTCCCGAACCCAAGCTGTATTTCCCCGTGCGTTCACGCTCATCGAACTGCTCGTGGTCATCTCCATTATCGCTCTGCTCATCGGCATCCTGCTACCCGTGCTCACCTCGGCTCGCGAATCCGCACGCACCGTCGGCTGCCTCTCCAACCAGCGGCAGATCGGCCTCGCCGTGCAGGTCTATGGCAACGAGAACAAGGGCGATATCCCGCTGTCCTACCTCGGCGATGTCAACTTCAGCTACGCCCTCTACTCCTCGTTCTTCGACTCTGCAGAGGGCTGGGGCGGGCTCTGGCGGGCCATCCCCGAAGTCCAGGTCCCGGAGGTGTGGGTTTGCCCCGCGCTCGAAGGTCCAGGCTTCCTCCAAGACCAAGTGGATAACTCTTCGTTCCCACCGCCCGAAACCGGTGACGGCGCCGCCAACGACACCGCCAGCACTTACATGAGCCGACCATTCCGCAACCACGCCGGCCCGTACTGGAACGCCGCCGTCGCACCCGCCACCCGTGAAGTCGCCAACGTCGACCGCGACCAGATCGACTCCAGGGTCGCCATCCTTGCCGACAACTTCGATGGCCGCGACATGTTCGACGACCGCCACGGTCAGTTCGTCAATGTCGGCTACGGCGACGGCAGCGCGGACACCGTTCCGCGGATCGACCTCCTCGAAGGCGACCCGAACGACATCGACACCGCGGGGGGTAACCCGATCCAGCGGTCGTTCGAGCAGCTGTTTCTGGATCACGGCTTCACGATCGCCAACCCCGGTGGTGGAGACCGGCAGTTCCTGACCTTCCAAGCCTGGCCGCTGCTCGACCGGACACGCTGATCGCTCTGCACAGCCCACTGTGAGTCACTCCGTGCATGAAGCGGGCCATCGCACCGCTCGGAATCCCATGCAAGACGCACCCGACGACAAACCGGACCCGCAGGCCATCCCCTTCGACGCCGACTGGCTCTTCTCGAAAGACCCACAGGACGGCAGCGTCGAGATCAAGTGGTCCGCCGACGAGACCGCGCTGCTCGGCTTCGACCCCGACCCGCAAGACTTCGACGGCATCACCTGGTCAAAAGCGGGCAAGTGCTACGGGCCCGCCGCGATCAACTTCGACGATAACGACTGGCAGCCCGTCCAGCTCCCGCATGACTGGTGCGTCGAAAGCAAGCCCGACCCCGACGCACCGATGCGCAACGGCTTCCTGCCCACCGGCATCGGCTGGTACCGCAAACGCTTTGCCTGCCCACCGCAGTGGGCCGATCAAGCCATCCAGCTCCGGTTCGACGGCGTGTTCCGCAACGCCAGCGTCTTCGTCAACGGCCACCTCGTCGCCCAGAACGAATCAGGCTATGCCCACTTCTGCTGCCGCCTCGACCCGGTCCTCAACTGGGACGGGGAGAACGTCGTGTCGGTCCGCGTGGACGCCCGCAGCAAGGAAGGCTGGTTCTACGAGGGCTGCGGCATCTATCGGCACGTCCACCTGCTCGTATCCGACAAAAGCCGCATCGAGAACGACGGCGTGCATGTCGACGCCCGGGTCCGCAAGGACCGCGGGGCCGTGCTCGGCGATGTCAAGGTCCGCACCGAACTCACTACCGACCACAGCGACCCCCGCCAAACGACCCCGCGGCAGTACTGGCTCCGGCACCAGATCCTCAACCCCGATGGCAAGCGCGTGCTCGACGCCAAGGTGCCCGTCTCCTTCGACGCGACCGGCACCTGCATCGACGAACGCGACTATGTCATCGACAAGCCCGGGCTCTGGACGCTCGACCAACCGACAACCTACACCCTGACCGTCGAGCTGCTCGACGAGGCCGGCCGCGTCCTCGATCAACGCTCGACCACCATGGGCTTCCGTCACGTCCGCTTCGACGCCCAGACCGGCTTCTACCTCAACGGCAAGCCCGTCAAGCTCCAGGGCGTCTGCTGCCACCAGGACCACGCCGGCGTGGGCTCCGCGATGCCCGACCTGCTGCAGTGGTGGCGGCTGAAACAACTCAAAGCGATGGGCGTCAACGCCTACCGCTGTGCACACAACCCGCCGGCCCCCGAGCTCCTGCGGATGTGCGACGCGCTGGGCATCGTCGTCATCGTGGAGGCGCGCTGTTTCGGGATCGCACCGGCCCACCTCACGGCCGTTGAAGCCATGGTCCGCATGGCCCGCAACCACCCGTGCGTGATCCTCTGGTCGCTGGCGAACGAAGAGATGCATGTGCAGGTCACCGACGCCGGGCGACGCATGCTCAACCTCGCCCGGCAGGCGGTGCTCCAGCACGATTCGAGCCGGGGCATCACGACCGCGGTGAACGTGGGCTGGGACGACGCCGAGGGTTTCATCCAGAGCAGCGTCGTGCACGGACTCAACTACCTGAACCAGGGCGACCTCGAAAGGCTGCGTGACGTTGCACCGGACGTCCCGGTCATCGTGAGCGAAGCGTCCAGCGCCGTCTCAACCCGCGGCGTCTATGAGGATGACCCCGACGCCGGCCACGTCCAGTGCTACGACCGGCACGATGATCCCGGGCCCCACCCGAGCGTCACGATGTGGCCTTATTGGGGCCGATCCGCTGCCGACTCCTGGCAGGTCGTCGCCAACCGGCCCGACCTCGCCGGCACGTTCGTATGGACCGGCTTCGACTACCGCGGCGAGCAGTCGCCCTACGTCTGCTGGCCCAACGTCGGCTCCCACTTCGGCATCATGGACCTCTGCGGCTTCCCGAAAGACGCCTACTGGTACTACCGCTCGTGGTGGTCGCCGCACGAGAAGACGCTGCACCTCTTGCCGCACTGGAACTGGTCAGGCCGCGAGGGCGAGAAGATCGATGTCTGGGTCTACAGCAACGCCGCGCGGGTCGAGCTTTTGCTCAATGGTCGGGTCGTCGACGAGTCCGAGGTCCCGCCCAACCGCTACGCCACCGCCCGCGTCGCCTATCAACCGGGCCGGCTCGTCGCACGAGCCACGTGGGCCGACGGCACCGTCCGCGAACACGCGGTCGCCACCACCGGCAGTGCCGCCCAACTCCACGCCGACGTCATCGGCCCCGACCCGGAGATCGACCCGCACACCGCGATCGTGAACCTTCGCGTCTGCGACGCCGACGGCCGGACCGTCCCGACCGCCAACCTGCCGCTCGACTTCCAGCTCGAGGGCGGCGGCGCACTGCTCGGGCTCGGCAACGGCGACCCGACCAGCCACGAGATCGACTCGCCCGGCCCACACACCGGCCAACGCCGAACCTTCAACGGGCTGGCCCAGGCCATCCTCCGCGTCACCCACGACACCGAGCTCCTGATCCGCTGCGATCTCCTCGGCGAAACACGCATCACCTTCGACCACGCGACCCAGCCCGCGCCGACCACAACACCCACGCCTGTCGTTCCGATCGGCGCAGCACCCCAGGCAACGAAAGGCAAGACACACCCTGTGCCCGTAGTCGTCAAGGTCTCTCATCCGGGTAGTCGACCAACGCGCGACGGCGCAGTGATTCAATAGCAACCGTATGAGCGACGGACCCGGCCAGCCACGCGTTCCCTTCACCGAGAAGCTCGCGCTCGGCGTGGGCGGCCTCTCCGCGTTCTTCGGCACCGCCGGCATCAGCATCCTCGCCTACCCCGTCTACAACATGCTCCTCGGCGTGTCCGCGACGACCGTCGGCCTCGCCCTGATGATCCCCCGCATCTGGGACGCCTTCAGCGACCCCATCATGGGACGCATCTCCGACAACTTCGCGTCGCGCTGGGGCCGGCGTCGACCCTTCGTCATCCTCGGCGCCATCGCTATGGGCCTCAGCTTCGTCGCTATCTGGCACGTCCCCCAGCACTGGAGCGAGTCCTGGAAGGTCGGCTACTTCATCGCCAGCCAGCTGGTGTTCTTCACCGCCTTCACCGTCTTCTCCGTGCCCTTCGCCGCGCTGTCCTACGAGATGACACCCGATTACAAAGAACGCAACAGCGTCATGGCGTACCTCGCGTTCTTCCACAAGTGCGGCGAGTTCCTCGCCGGCTGGATGATCCCGTTGGCCGTGGTACTCAGCGTTTACCTGGTCTCGCAGCAGATACCCGATGCCGCCGAGGAGTCCGGCGACTCCGCCGAACTCAACGCCCAGGGCATCCGCGGTATGGCGTGGATCATCGGCACGGTCGTGCTCGTCGGCCTCGGCATGCTGCCCGGCCTCTTCGTCAAGGAACGCTACGCCGAACAAGCCAAGACCCAGAAGAAGGTCGGCATCCTCAGCAGCATGAAGGGCGCCGCGACCAGCATGCCGTTTGTCATCCTCGTCGCCGTCATCGTCCTCAACACCATGGCGGGTGTGCTCGCCTCAAGTATCGATCAGTACCTGCTGGTCTACTTCATGTACGACGGCTCGACCTCCGACGGGCTCGTGCAGAAAGCGATCCTGAGCTCGGGCTACGCCGTCGTCGGCTTCCTCTCCATCCCCGTGATGACCTACATTGCTAACCGGTTAGGAAAGAAGCGTGCGCTCTTCGTCGTGTACGGACTCACGGTCGTCGGCGGGATCGCGAAGTGGTTCATCTTCACCCCCGGCCGAGACACCATCACGATCGGGCCTACCCAGTTCGACCCCGTCCTGATGATCGACCCGCTGTTGTGCGGGCCGATGTGGGTGGCCGTCAAGATCCTGCTCGCCTCGATGATGGCTGACATCTGCGACGAAGACGAACTCAAGCACGGCCTCCGACGTGAGGGCATGTTCGCAGCCGTCTTCTCCTGGCTGGAGAAGTGCGTCGTGTCCGCCGCCTTCTTCGGCACCGGCCTCGCACTCGGCCTCTCAGGCTTCGACGTCGCCCTCGGGGCGGAGCAGTCCGAAGCCACCTTCACCAAAATGCGGCTGTTCCTCGCCGGTGCCCCCGCGATCACCGCACTGCTTGCCATCGCCGCCCTCGCCTTCTATCCCATCACCGCAGACTCCGCCGCCGAGACTCGACGGCAGCTCGACCTCAGACACCAAAATCAGCAGGAGACCCCCTCACCATGACCAACCGCCCGCCTGCCCTACGCTCCCGGTTGCTCCTCTACAGCTTCGCCGCACTGCTGGCCCTCGCCGCCGCCGGCCTCTCGCCAGCCTCCGCACAGGAAACCGATACCGGATCGATCTACGACGCACCCGAACGTAACGTCACCATCCGCTTCGATACGCGTCGGACCCTCAGAGAGATCCCCCGACACTTCCTCGGCGTCAACAACAGCTACTTCAATGACACCGATGAGATTTGGGAAAAATTCAACATCCCCGAAAAACTCAAACATGCGGGTATTGGAGCGATGCGTTTCCCGGGCGGCGAAGAAACCTCGTTCTATCACTGGCGACACCCCGGCGTGAACGGATACGAAGACATCTGGGACGATCCTTCCGTCCACGGCACACCCGTCGGCCGTGGACCGTTCCAAGTGACCTGGGTCGACCCCGCCCAGTGGAACACCAACCAGGCGTTCCTTGACTTCGACGAGTTCATCGCGCACTGCGTGGCCCTCAACATCGAGCCCATCGTCGGGATCAACATGTCCTCGGCCCGCAAGCACGGTCGCATCGAGGACGGCATCAACGAAGCCCTCGAATGGCTCCGCTACTGCAAAGAAAAAGGCTACGAAGTCAAGTACTGGTACCTCGACAACGAGCCCTGGCACCAGAACGCTAACTACACCTTCGACATCGTCAAGGAGTACGGCCCCGATGTCCTGCGCTACGGCCGGGCGATCAAGAAAGAGTTTCCCGACGTCAAGCTGATCGTGAACCCGCTGCCTTGGGGTAGCACCCGATACACCGATTACCTCAAGCAGTTCCTCGCAACCGCCGGCCCGGTGATCGACTACATCGACCTCCACTACTACTGGGCGTGGGGCCTCGGCTCATGGGACTACTGGCTCCAGTCCACGCCGCTCACCGACCGCGACAAATGGACCAAGGAAGAAGGCCATAAGAGCATCGGCGAGATATGCAACATGGTCCGCTCAGCCTGTCGGGACCTCGGGCTTAACGATGTGGGCATCATGTTCCTCGAATGGAACATCGGGCCGTCCGACCAGACCGCCTTCCTTTCCGAGTCCGCCATCGCGCTGATCCACGGCCAGTACCTCATGGAACTGATCGAGGCCGACGTCGAGATGACATGCCTCTGGCCATTGCTATGGCGCAGCCGCCGTGAGGTCTGGCCCGAGCAGGACCGGTTCCCCAGCATCATCCGCCAGTCAGAGCCGTACTCTCTCACCACAACCGCCGAGGTCTTCGCGCTGTTCGCCAACCTAACAGGCCAAACGGCGATCCAGGCCGACAGCAACCGCGAAGATGTGCTCGTCATATCGGTTTATGACCCGGCATCAGCTCGCATCGATTCAATTGTCTTGAACAAACGTCCGATCCGCCAGCGCGTGTCGCTTGAAGTCGAAGAACAGGCCATCACCCGAGTCGTTGCGTCGTCTCTCGATCTTGTAAATCCCGCCCGGTATCCTCTTGCAACCCCGCTTGCTGACCAGCCTTCCAAGAAGGCTACGCTCTACCTGTCACCATTCTCGGTTTCTCATATTCAGTTCTCAACGCAGCCGAGAGAGTCAGCGCGTCAACATGGCCCGGCCTCGTCTGTAATAAGTCATGCGACATTTCCGTCGGGAGGCCGCATGTTTTCGTTCAGCGGTCTATTTCAAAATGTAGGTACTAGGTATTTCCTGCCGGAACTCGATCAATCTTCAACAAGATAGCACTGAAGAGGTGGGGCCACCAGAGAGGGAGTCCGTCATCGACGCTGGCATCGCAAGCAGCCTTGACCCTCTCTTGAAGTCTTGATCCATGTGTTGTGAGAGGATCTCTACCGGCTTTTGGCCGGGAAGGATTCTCAGGATGAAAAAGCGACATAGCCCCGAACAGATCGTGGCGAAGCTGCGTCAGGCCGACGTTGAGCTGAGCAAGGGCATGAAGGTGCCCGAGGTCTGCCGTCGGCTGGGTGTCAGCGAGCAAACCTACTACCGCTGGCGGACGAAGTACGGTGGGATGGACCCGCTGATGGCCGAGCAGATGAAGGCGTTGGAGAAGGAGAACGCATTCCGGTGGCGGCTGAAGAAGCTGGTGGCGGACCAGGCGTTGGACATGGCGATCCTG
>JBCDIM010000056.1:0-25377 GCA_038749105.1 Planctomycetota bacterium | reverse complement strand
TGTTCCATCTTCCCGATGGGGAGGTAGGTGAAGCCGAGGGTGGCACCCTGTTCGATGAGCTGCTTGGCGATGAAGAAGGCGTAGGAGCGTTCGTTGGCGATGCCGAAGATGATGCCTTGCTTGCCGTCCATGAGGCCCATGGGGAGTCCTTTCTGCGGGGGAGGGATCGTGGGGATCGGGGATCGCAGAGGGTAAGGGCAGGGCGGCGGGTGTGCCACTGGGCGGGTTTAAGGGGTGGGGTGGCCGGGTCAGGCGTGGGTCTCTTCGGGGGCTTTCGGGGCGTCGGGGCAGGGTTGGTGTTGGCAGTGGGGGCAGCGGGTGTCGTCGCTGTGGTCGCAAGCTGGTTCGGAAGTGGTCGGTGGGGTGAGGCAGAGGCCGCCGAGATGGAAGAGGAATTCGCCGCCGAGCTCGTAGACGCTGGGGAGCAGGCGGTCCTGCCGGCGGATGAGCAGGGGCACGAGGACCGCGGGCTTGCCGGGGGGACGGAGTTCGAGCTGGACGGTGCGTCCGGCGCTGAGTGCCCGGGGGCTGACCAGCTGGGCGCCGCTGTTGGATAGGTCGACGAGTACCGCCTCGGCGATCGGGTGGGGCGGCGTGGAGCCGTCGTTGGTGTAGAGCTTGACGCGCTGCCGGGTGGGGTAGCGGGCGTCGCTGCGCTGGTGGGCGGCGTCGGCGGAGTCGCCCGCGGCGCAGCGGACCGCCTCGTTGACCAGCAGGGCGAGTTGTTCGGGCGGCAAATTCACGCGGACCCCCCAAGGCGGCCGGTCGGGCGGGGCGTCGTGCGGAACAGCGGCACGGCGGAGACCGGCGGGAATGTTTTCAACTATCGGTTTCCAAGACTTGCTCCGCCAGCCGCTTTTGCCGGGTGGGTTGTTTTATGTGGGGCCCAGGGCGATGGCGGGTGGGTCAACCGGCAGGCTTTGACTGGCTTGCCAGGAGTTGTTGGGCGGTTTGCCGGAGGAGCTCGGGGCGGTCGGAGTCGTCGGCGAGCTGTTGGAGGCGGTCGCGCCAGGCGGGTGGCTGGGGGGTGGGCTGTTCTTGGTGGAGGGTGATCAGGGCGTTGCGTTGGACCATGCCGAGCTTCATGCGTTTCAGGGCGGAGCCTTGGAACGCGGCCCGGCGGTCGTCTTCGGTCCAGTCGAGGACGGCGGCGGGATCCAGCCGGGTGTTGCGGGGGGCGTAGCGGGGGTGGGTCGGCAGCGGGTTGCGCTGGGCGGTCTGGTTGTGCGGGCAGACGTCCTGGCAGATGTCGCAGCCGGCGAGGTGCCCGGCCATCGCGGGTTGCAGGCCGGGGGCGATGGGGCTTCGGTGTTCGAGGGTGAGGTAGCTGATGCACCGGGTGGCGTCGATCGAGTAGCCGGCGGGTGCGATCGCGTCGGTGGGGCAGGCGTCGATGCAGCGGGTGCAGTGGCCGCAGTGGTCTGTGGGGGGGGTGAGCTTTCCCGTGTAATCGAGCTGTTCGGAGGTGGCGAGGTCGAGGGTGGTGACGACGCAGCCGAGCAGGGTGTAGCTGCCGTGCCGGGGGTGGATGAGCATGGTGTTGCGGCCGACGTAGCCGAGGCCGGCCCGGGCGGCGTGCTCGCGCTCGAGCAGCGGAGCGGTATCGGTGGTGCAGCGGAACACGGCGTCGGGGTGCTGCTCCCGCAGCGCGTCGGCGAGCTTGAACAGGCGTTTTTTCAGGACGTTGTGGTAGTCGTCGCCCCAGGCGTAGCGGGCGAGGTTCGCCGGGCCTTTGGCCTGCTCGGTGGCGGGGCGGTCCTGGGCGTAGGCGTCGGCGACGCAGATCACGGACAGGGCGTTGTCGACGAGCTTGCGGGGGTCGAGGCGGAGCTCGGCGTGGTCGGCGAGGTACTGCATCTCGCCGTGCAGGCCGTCGGCGAGCCAGGCGTGGAGGGCGTGGCCGTGGTCGCTGGGGATCGCCGGGGCCACGCCACAAAGCCCGAAGCCCAGTGACTCGGCCAGGGCGATCACACGGCGGCTGCGTGCCTGCGGGATGTTGGTGTCCAGACCTTCCAGTAAGCCCTGCATGGGCATAGAATAGCCGTCGATCGAGCGGTCTCGATGAGACCGATTCGCAGCCCTCGACTCAAGTTCACGCGCTTAACATTCTGCCTATGCCGTTCGAGCTCAAACCCTACGACGTCGACGTCGAAACCACGCCCTACGTCGAATCCGAGAACTGGTCCGGCCAGGGCGACCGCTGGACCCTCAACTTCGGGCCCCAGCACCCCGCGACCCACACGACCCTCCGGCTCGTCCTCGAGCTCGACGGCGAACGCATCGTCCGCTGCGTGCCTCATATCGGCTACCTCCACTCCGGCTTCGAGAAGCTCGGCGAGGCTTTGGACTACAACCAGTACGTCACCATCGTCTCGCGGATGAACTACATCTCGCCGATTGCCAACGACATCTGCTGGCACGGGGCCGTCGAGAAGCTCTTCGACATCGACCTCACGCCGCGGTGCAAGGTGGTCCGCACGATCTGTGCCGAGCTGGTCCGCATCCAGGACCACCTGATGTCGGTCGGGGCCTCCGCCCTCGACCTCGGCGCGTTCACCGGCTTCCTCTACGGCTTCAACGAACGCGAAAAGATCTACGACATCTGGGACTACATCGCCGGCCAACGCTATCACCCCGACTACACCCGCGTCGGCGGCACCATGGCCGACCTGCCCGACCAGAAGGTCTTCGTCGAGCTGGTCCACAACTTCCTCGACAACCATCTCGCCCCCGCCCTCGACGACCTCGAAGGGCTGCTGTTTAGAAACCGCATCTTCCGCGACCGCACCGAGGGCATCGGAACTGTCACCCCCGAAGAAGCGATCGCCTGGTCGCTGACTGGCCCGCTCGCCCGCTCGGCCGGCGTGAAGCGTGACCTGCGGAAGGACGAGCCGTACCTCTGCTACGCCGACAACTGGGACGGCCAGGGCTCGTCGCCCGTCACCTTCAAGGTTCCGCTCGCCACGACCGGCGACTGCTGGGGCCGGTTCCTCGTCCGCTTCGAAGAGATGAAGCAGTCGGCCGACATCGTCAAGCAGCTGATCGACGACATCCCCGCCGGCCCCATGAACGCCGACGACGACGGCAAGATGGTCAAGCCCGACAAGTCCGCCGTCTACGGCAGCATCGAAGGCCTGATCCAGCACTTTGAGCTGGTCATGACCAACCGCAAGTGGAAGGCCCCGATCAACGAGGTCTACGGGGCCCACGAGACCGCCAACGGCGAGCTCGGCTACACCGTCGTCTCCGACGGCGGCCCTAAGCCCTGGCGTGTAAAAACCCGCCCGCCGTCGTTCATCAACTACGCCTGCTTCAGCAAGATGCTCGAGGGGCACATGATCGCCGACATCCCCGCGATCATGGGCTCGATCAACGTGATCGCCGCGGAGCTGGATCGATGACCAAGAACGAACTGCGAAAGCACCTGCAGGCCGATGGCTTTAAGCCGTTCGACATTGTGACCAGTGGCGGGTCTCGTTACACCGTCGAGCACCCCGACTTTGCGATCATCACCGGCGATGGATCGATCTATATCTTCAAGCCGTCGCAGGGCGAGCCGGATAACACCGAGTTCGTCGGCATCGCCAGCCTCCTGCACATCGCTTCGATCGAACGCCCGCAACAGAACACGACCGACTCTGCCGCCTAACCCGTAAGAAAAACCATGGCCTGGTTAACCAAGAACTCCGCTGCTCCGATCGAACGCCGTGACGAGCCATACCTCTCCGAATCGTTCAAGGCCGACTTCGAGGCCAAGTACGCCCACCGCTACCCGACGCGTCGGGCGATGGCTCTGCCGATTCTGCACGCGATCCAGCACGAATACAACTGGCTGCCGCCGCAGGCCCTGGAAGAGGCCGCCGCTTTCCTTGAGATTGAGCCCACCGACCTGCTCGACACCGCGACGTTCTACGAGGAGTACTTCATCCAGCCCCGCGGCAAGCACACCGTCTGGGTCTGCCAGTCGGTGTCCTGCGAGGTCATGGACGAGGCGGCGATCACCGAAGCGATCGAAGACGAGTTGGGTATTGAGCCGCACCAGACCACCGACGACGGCAAGGTGACCTTTATGAAGGTCGAGTGCATCGGCGCGTGCGGAGGTGCCCCCTGCGCATTGTTTAACGAAACGCTGCACGAAAACCTGACCCCCGAAACGGTCGTGCAAGAGCTCCGCAAGCTGGATTAAGCCGATATGCCCTGGTTTGAGAAGCTCTGCCGAAACATGGGCCTCATGGTGCATAACATCAAGAGCGCCGATGGCAAGAATCAACAACAGGAAGTCAGCCGAAACACCGAAGAAAAGCAAATCGACGAGACGACCACGATCCGCCGCACCACGATCGAAGAGATCGAAGTCAAGAACACCCCCGCCGAATCCAACCCATCACCATGAGTCTTGAAACTCCCGTCCTCCTGAAGCGTATCCCGACCGCCCCGTGGGGTGACCCCGCCGATCGTAAGCTCGTGGCGTACGACGACTACGTCGCGGCCGATGGCTACGCCGCCTACGAGAAGGCCGCGGGGATGGAGCCTGGCGAGATCATCAATGAGGTCAAGGCCGCCGAGCTGCGTGGCCGGGGCGGCGCCGGATTCCCCGCCGGGGTGAAGTGGGGCTTCCTGCCCGAGCTCGACGACAAGCCCAGGTATCTCGCGATCAACGCCGACGAGTCCGAGCCCGCGACGTTCAAGGACCAGCTGGTCATCAACACCGACCCGCACTCCATCATCGAGGGCATCCTCATCTGCATGATGGCCTGCCAGCTCGACACCGCCTACTTCTACATCCGCGGCGAATACCACCACCACCGCGAGACGTTCGAGGCGGCGATCGTCGAGGCCTACGACAAGAAAATCCTCGGCGAGAACGCCCGCTGCGGGAAGATCAACAACCGCTGGCCGAACCTGTACCTACACCGCGGAGCGGGTGCCTATATCTGTGGTGAGGAAACGGGGCTGCTCGAGTCGCTCGAGGGCAAGCGTGGCTGGCCCCGCATCAAGCCGCCGTTCCCCGCCGTCGCCGGGGCGTTTGGTCGGCCGACCATCATCAACAACGTCGAGACGCTCGCCAACGTCCCGTTCATCATGCTCTACGGCGCCGACACCTGGAAGCAGAACGGCAAGGGCCGGCCCGAGGGCGCTCCGCCCCAGGTCCCCGCGTCCTTCGGTACGAAGTTGCTGGGCATCTCCGGCCCCGTCAAACGCCCCGGCGTCTACGAAGAGGACCTCGGCGTCAAGCTCACCGACGTCATCGACCGCCTCGGCGGGGGCCCCCGCGACGGCACCCGCATCAAGGCCTACTTCCACGGCGGCATCTCGATGGGCGTCATCTCTCAGGAAGAGGCCGAGGCGGGCGTTGAGCTGGATTTTGATATCGGCAAGAAGTGGAACAACCTCGGGCTCGGCACCGCGTGCATCACCGTCGTCCCCGAGCACGTCTCGATGGTCGCCATGGCCCGCAACTGTGCCCGGTTCTACAGCCACGAGTCCTGCGGCCAGTGCACGCACTGCCGCGAGGGCACGAAGTGGCTCTACAAGATGCTCACCCGTGTCGAGGCCGGCGACGGCACGACCAAAGACCTCGACATGCTGCTGGAGCTGTCCGCCTCGATGGGGTCGATGCCCGGCAACAACATCTGTGGCCTGAGCGACGGTGCCAACTGGGCGATCCGCACGATCATCAACAAGTTCTGGGACGAATTCGAGGCAGTGGTCAGCAAGCAGAAGATGGTGAGCCTCGCTGTAGTCGGGGCTTGATCGGGCGGTACGCTTCGGGGCGTCGTCCAAGATTTATGAGCGGGCTTTCTCTGGGGCGATACGGGAATAAAGTGGTGCGGTGGCGGGGTTCCTGTTACATCCCGACACGGAGGCCGAAGATGGACCGGACTGATCACAGCGGACGGCAGGGCGACGAGCAAGACTGGGACGCGGGCTTCGAGCGGGAGGTGAGCTATATTGGGGGCATGGGCGATACGCTTCAGGGTCAGCTGCTGATCGCGTCGGCGACGCTGACGGACCCGAACTTCGAGAAGTCGGTGATACTGGTGATCCAGCACAACGACGAGGGCGCGATGGGGCTGGTGCTGAACAGCATGACGCCGGTGCCGATGGCCGAGGCGTGGGGGAAGGTGAGCGACGAGCCGTACGCGGGGGACGACAAGCTGCACCGTGGCGGGCCGTGCCCGGGGCCGTTGATGGTGCTGCACAACCGGGCGGAGCACGGGCAGATGCAGGTGGGCGAGTCGGTGCTGGGGGAACAGGACGAGCTGGGCGAGGCGGCGGTGCAGGACATCGGTGGGGGCAGCGGTGGGGACGGCGGGACGGGTGTGTACTTCAGCACAGATAAATCGCTGATCGCGGGGGTCGTCAAGGACCCGTCGGCGACGTGGCTGTGCTTTGTGGGGTACGCGGGGTGGGGGCAGGGTCAGCTGGAGGCCGAGCTGGCCGAGGGGTCGTGGCTGACGCTGCCGGCGACGGCGGAGCACGTGTTCCTGGGCGAGGAGCTGCCGTGGGGCAGGCTGATGAGCGAGGCCGACCCCGAGTCGCTGCCAAACCGGCTGGACCCGCGGATCGTGCCCGACGACCCATCGCTGAACTGACGCCACGCGTCCGACGGCCCGTGCTCCTGAGGGTGTAAGCTAACGCGCAGTTGTTAACAGCCTGCCGGCCCCGTCGGCCACCTTTCCTCGTATGCACCCCGCCGCACAACCGCTGACCGACCTGCTGCTCGAAGGCGTCACCGCCGGGCTTCACCCCGGTGCCCAGCTGTGCGTCACTCGGCACGGCCAACCGCTGCTCGACCTCGCCGTCGGCGACAACGGGCGCGGCCAGCCCATGACCCCGGACACCCTGGTCCTCTGGATGTCCTCCGGCAAGCCGCTGACCGCGGTCGCGATCGCCCAGCTCGTCGAGGCGGGGCACGTCGAGCTGGACATGCCCATCGCCGACCTGCTGCTCGACTTCGGCAGCCACGGCAAGGACGGCATCACCCTGCGTCACGCCCTGAACCACACCGCGGGCATCCGACCCAACCCGTTTACCTACGTCCAAGACGACTGGGACACCATCCAGTCCAAGATCGCGGCGATGCGCCCCGAGCGGGATTGGGTCCCTGGCGAGAAGGCCGGCTACCACGTGCAGTCCACCTGGTTCGTGCTCGGCGAGGTCGTCCGGATTGTCACGGGCCAGCCGCTCCCCGAATACCTGCGTGAGCACGTGTTCCTCCCGCTGGGCATGACCGACTGCTGGCTCGGCATGGACGAAGATGCTCACGACGATCTGCGTCACGCCGGCCGGATCGCTTCGACGCACTGGCTCGACCCCAAGGCCAACGTCGGCGGTCGCACCCCCGTCGCCCCGGCCCTGCGTCCGTCCGACATGACCGAACGCGATTGGCTCATCCACTGCCGCCCCGGCGGCAATGCCATCGGTCCCGTCCACCAGTTCGTCCGCTTCTACGAAGCCCTGCTCCCCGACACGCCCACCCGCCACGACCCCGCCGGCACCCGCGACGGTGTCACGATCCTCCAGCCCGACACCGTCGAGCAGTTCACCGCCGCCACCCGTGTCGGCATGCATGACCACACCTTCCGCTTCATCATGGATTGGGGTCTCGGCTTCATGCGGTCCAACAACCGCTACGCCAGCCCCGCCCAGCTCGACACCGTCCCCTACACGTTCGGGCCGCACACCTCCGACGACGCCTTCGGCCACTCCGGGCACCAGTCCTCCGCTGCCTTCGCCGACCCCGCCCACGGCCTCGCCGTCGCCCTGGTCTTCAACGGCATGCCCGGTGAGCCCGACCACGCCCGACGCAGCTACCGGCTCCTCGACCAGCTCTACCAGTCCCTGGGCCTCGCCCCACCCGCAACCCCACCCGCACCCGAACCCCCAACCCCAAGCCCCGCGCCATGACTAGTTCACACCCTCACCGATCCGCCGCCCTCACGCTCACGCTGGTAGCCCTCCTCGCGGTGCCCATGCTGACCGCCTGTGAGTCCGCTCAGACCAACACCAGTGACGCCAGCATCAACCGGCTCTCCCCCGCCGAAGCGGCGGTCCTGATCCAACGCGGGGCCTTACCCGTCGACCTCCGCACGCCCGAAGCCTTCGCCGAAGGCCACCTGCCCAACGCCGTCAATGCCCGCCTCGCCCTGATCGGCAACCCTGACAACCCCGTCCTCCCCCGCGACCGGCCCCTGCTCTTCTACGACGCCGACGGCCGGGGCACCGCCGCCGCCGCCGCCAAGAAGCTCATCAAGGCCGGCCACCCCAACGTCAACGAACTCAGCGGCGGCTACCGCGCCTGGCTCAACCCCAACCCCGCACCCCCTGGGCTCAACGACACGCCCTGACCACTACGCGATCCGCTAACGCACGTTGCGCCCCCGCGGCAGCAGGCCCGCCCCTACGCACGCCACCCCGAGCACCACCACCAGCAGCCGGTGCTTCCCCGTCGCCAGCCGCGTCAAGGCCGTATCCACCGGCTCGTACGCCCGCAGCTCCCGGCCCACCTGCGGCGGCTCTTCGTTCAGCCAGTCCTCCACCGCCCCCGCCTCAGCCAGCCCTCCCCCAACGCCCGCGCCGGACGCCCCCGCCTCCATCCCAGCCCCCACCACACCGCCCGCCTCCAGGACCGCCATCCCCGCCGGCTTCTTCCGCAGCTGTGCGTACGCCAGCCGTTCCAGCAGCACTGGGTCGTCCCGCTCCAAACCTTCCAAAAACTGCTCGTAACGCACCCGCTGCCGTTCCAGCGTCGCCGCCTGAGCCTCCATCACCCGACGCTCCCATCCGACTCGGCTGTTCGCCCGCCACTGCGGCGTCAGCACCGCGATCCCCAGCAGGCCCACCCCCGCCAGGATCAGGCACAAACCCGGCAGACCCGGCGTCAAGCGGTCCATCGCTGTCTTGGGTTTGTCGGGGTGCCGAGCCATACACACGACATCGGCCAACTGCCCATCTCTTCAACATCTCGCGGGCTGGCCCACCCTCAACCGCTTACTCCGGGTCGCTGGCCCACCGCAGGTCCCCGCCCGCGCCCCAGACCTCCGCAGAGTCTTCAACCAAGCGTAGACTCAATGCCTCCCCGTAAACCGCGACCGCATTGCCCACCGGCAGCCGCACGCTTGGCCGACCGTCGATCAGCACCTCCACCGTCGCCGGACCATCGTTCGACACGGTGACCGTCTGGGCACCCCCCAGCCGCGCCAGATCCACCGACCGCTCGGGTTCACCCTCCACCGCCGTCAGCCGCCAGGGAGTCGAGAGCGACCGGATCGACTCGGTCTGCCTCGCCGTCCACAGCCCGCCCACCCCCGCCGACCCGTCGCGCCGCTGCACCTCGACCCGGCGCCCGATGACCAGCACCGCACCCCCAGGCTCCACCCGCACGCCTTCCGAAACCGCGTCCGTCACCACGGTCACCGCATCAACCTCCGAACCCGACGAGACCTGCACCTCCCAAACCCGCGGATCCGCGTCGTCCTCGTCCGCCAGATCCACAACAACCTGCGCCTCCGCCCACTCGGGCAGCCGCCAACTCCCAGCCAGCAAACCGGATCGGAATCCGCCGCTCGGCTTGGGGGAAAAGCTCGAGAGCCCGCCTGAACTCAGACCCGCCGAAGGTGCTGCGCAGCCAGCCAACCCGACCACGCACGCCAGAACCCATAACCCAAGCAGCTTCATCGTGACGCTCCTTCAGAAAAACCCGTTAACCCGCACAACAATCCAAGCCCGAGCTCTGGACCATACCGCCCGTCAGCTTACAATCTCCGTTTCGCTCCCGACCATGCACTCCCTCTCGCTGCCCCAACTCCCGATCGCTCCCCTCGACGCTGAGAAGCCCCAGGATTCTCAGGGCTCCGCCTGCTCCGCCGGGGCGTCCCACGTCCACCCCGCCGACACGGCCCAAGCGCAGACCCCGGTAATCGGTCCATCGGTCTACCTCGAGACCTTTGGCTGCCAGATGAACGTCCTCGACAGCCAGCTGGTCACCGCCCAGCTCCGCTCGCTCGGCTACCGCTTCACCGACCACTGGCAATCCGCCGACGTGGTGCTCTACAACACCTGCTCGGTCCGCGAGCAGGCCGAGAACAAGGTCTGGTCCCGCGTCGGGATTGTCGGGAAGCACAAGCGCGAGAACCCGCAAGTGGTGCTCGGCGTGATCGGCTGCATGGCCGAACGCGACGGCGAGGCGATGTTCCAGAAGCACCCCCAGGTCGACCTGCTCTGCGGCCCAGGCGAGCTCAATGAACTGCCCGGGCAGATCGACACGCTCGTCCAGACCAAGCGGGCTCATCCCGACCAGGTCTACCTCGATGCCGACGCCCGGCAGGTCGCACTCCAGGGCTCCAACGCCCGCCGGTCTGCCACTCTCGCCGCCGCCGCCGACCAGCTCGAGAACGTCGACCTCTCCCGTTCGTTTTCGCCGGACCTGCCCGAGAACAACGTCGCTGAGGGCAAGTCGGCTTATGTCCGCATCACCCGTGGCTGCAACAAGCTCTGCACCTACTGCGTGGTCCCGCACACCCGTGGACAAGAGGTCCACCGCCACCCCGACCACATCGTGGACGAGTGCAAGAAGCTGGCGGACCACGGCGTCCTCGAGATCACCCTCCTGGGCCAGACCGTCAACCACTACCACTACGACTTGAGCCACGCCACCGAGGTCGCGGGGGTCTGGCAACCGCAGGTCGGCACCGTCATCTCACCCAACGCTGGCAACGGCGGCCCCTCGCCCGTGTTCAACACCCACACCACGACCTTCGCCAAACTGCTCCAGCGCATCCACGACGAGGTCCCCGCTATTCAGCGTCTGCGTTTTGTGACGTCACTGCCCCGCGACTTCGGCGACGACATCCTCCGCGTCATCGCCGACTCGCCCCGCATCTGCCCGTACCTGCACCTGCCCGTTCAGTCCGGCTCCGACCGCGTTCTTGCCCGCATGAACCGCGGCTACCGCGCCAAGCACTACTACGACCTCGTCGATCGGGTCCGACACTTCCTCCCCGAAGCGACGCTCGCCACGGACATCATCGTGGGCTTCCCCGGCGAGACCGACGCCGACTACCAGAAGACCCGCGAGCTCCTTGAGTACAGCCGCTACAAGAACGCCTTCATCTTCAAGTACTCGCCCCGTCCCGGCACCACAGCGTACGACCGGCTGCCCGACGATGTGCCCGATGCCGTCAAGCGTCACCGCAACAACGACCTGCTCGCGCTGCAGGCAACCATTAGTGCTGAGATCCACGCGGCACAGATCGGCAAGCGTGTTACGCTGCTGGTCGAGGGTGTCAGCAAGCAGTCTCGCAAGCGTGTGGCTGAGCGACCCGGCTCTATATCCGTACCAGGGGTCGTTCAGCTCACCGGCCGTACGTCCACCGACCTCATCGTGCACTTCGACGGCTCACCCGATCAGGTCGGCCGGCTGACCGATGTAGAGATCACGGGTGCATCGAACCTGTCTCTCGAAGCGCGACCGATTCACGCCTAGTTTCTCGACTAGACGCTTTCACTCAGCCGTGAGATATAAACAATCTTGCGATCTTTCTGTTCACGGTGCTTGCCTTGTTTATCAGGCTGCGCTAGCGTCTTTCAAGTGAGCAAAGCGATTCATTTTTTCAAAACATTGAGGCTCACCATCAGATAGCAAGGCCTGCTTTCTGAACAACTGATTCTTGCTTCCGCGGACACGTGTCCCGCGGCTTCTATACCTCACTTCAGGTGATGGAGCTATCACTATGTTCAGTCTCGCCGCTTCTGATTCATTCATCGCTCTCAAGGCTGGTCTCAGCATTGAGGGCATCACCATGTACCTCTTCTGGCTCGGCATCGTCGGGATGGGGGCGGGTTCGATCTATCTGTTCATGATGCAGTCCACGCTCAACGCGAAATACAAAAAAGTCGCGATCGTGGCAGGCATCATCTGCGGTGTCGCCTGTTTCCACTACTACCGCATGGCCGGGATTTATGTTGAGTCGCTCGCCGACGCGATCGTGCTGAACCCCGACGGCAGCCTTAAAGAGATCGGTGAGCTCGCGGCTTTCCCGACCGCATACCGGTACATCGATTGGCTCATCACGGTGCCGCTGATGGTGCTCGAGTTCCCGCTGCTGTTGGCGTTGGGTAAGAAGGGCAAGGGCCTGTTCTGGGGGC
Source organism: Planctomycetota bacterium (assembly GCA_038749105.1). GTDB lineage: Bacteria > Planctomycetota > Phycisphaerae > Phycisphaerales > Phycisphaeraceae > JBCCOW01. Next base: position 13,227 of record JBCDIM010000056.1, on the reverse strand, counting down.
TCGGGCTGCTGTCGCTGGTGATGCTCGTGACGGCGTGGATCGCCGAGGTGAGCCCGATCGGTGGCGCATCGTGGTGGGGCTTCTACCTGGTGTCGTGTGTGGCCTGGCTTGGCATCGTGGGGATGCTCTACACGCAGGTCACCAAGGCCGCCGGGCACATGCCCGACGCGTTCAAGTCGCAGCTCAACGTGATGAAGAGCTTTATTGCCATCGGCTGGATCATCTACCCGGTCGGGTTCCTGCTGGCACTGGGTGGACCCGGTGGCGAGTCGGCCCGTGAGATCGCTTACAACATCGCCGACGTGATCAACAAGGTCGGCTTCGGGGTCGCCTGTGTGGTCGCGGCCCGCGTGCTCTCGCAGCTCGACGACGCCGGCGAACTCAAGCAGGAACCGTCGCTGGCCCAGGCCGCCTGATCCGGGAGGCCTCGCCAGCATGTCGGTACCCGCCGTCATCCCGAATCCCCAGCCCCGCGATCGGTCGACGCCGATCGTCGGGGTTTCTCCGTTTCCCACGGCCCGCCCGCACCCCGCGCTCGGCCACGCCTGGCCCGCCCTGGCTTGTGTCGCTGCGCTCACGCTGGCCTACACGCTCGACGCCATTGTGGTGAGCGTCGCGCCGCCGATTGGTCCACTGGCCGCGTGGCCGTGGCTGATCGCGCTGGTGGTCTTTGGGATGCCGCATGGCGCCGCCGACTGGGTCGTCCATCGGGCGGATCGGCGTCACCGTGGCCGAAGCCGAGGGCTCTTGAGCTTCACCGGCTATCTCGTGTGGATGGCTGCCGCCGCCGCGTCCCTGTACCTCGCACCGCTCCTGACGGTTGCGGGTTTTTTCGTCCTGACCGCGTTCCACTTCGGCATGGCCGACGCCACCCACGCGCTGGGTTCATCACACACCCTGAGCAAGTCAGACCGCTCCGCGTGGTGGACGCTCGGGGTGTGCCGCGGGGCCTTGGTGCTCGCGATCCCTTTCGCGATGGACCCGGCCGGGGCTTGGCTGCCCTTCGCCGTGCTTACCCAGATCGGCGTAACCGAGCTCGGGCTGCCGGTCACCACCCTGCAGGCGCTTGCGGGTGTGGCGGCGGCCGTGCTGCTGCTCGCCCTCATCGGGGCGTTGGTCCGTCTCCGGCCCGGCGTCTGGCGACAGTCCCGCCATTGGTTCGTCCTAGAGTCTGTGGCCGCCGTCGCGTTGCTCGCGCTGACCCCGCCGCTCTTTGCCGTGGGTGCCTACTTCCTCTGCATCCACGCCCCGAAACACACCCTCCGCCTCAGCATGCTTGACCGCTGGATCAGCCCCGGGCGATATGCCGCCTTCCCCGGAGCCGCCAAGCTGCCGGCTCGCCTGCTGCATGTCCACCGCGAGTCCCTCGCGCTCTGGCCGCTGAGCATCGCGATCATCCTCGCCTGGGCCCTGCTCCTACCGGATGGCCTGACCGCCACAACCGTCGCCGCCGCGTCCATCGGCTTCTACATCGTCACCACCCTGCCCCACCACCTGCTCGGCACCCGCCTCCCCGGTGTGCCCGGCAACGCCTGATCCTCTAGGCGATCGCAGCCCCCGCGTCACGCGTGACCGATCCGGGCGAGGAACCGTTCACCGCCTTGAACGCCCTGCTGAAAGACGCCTCGGACTCATAACCCAGCCGGTACGCCACCTCCGCTACGGTGAGGCCCCCCTCGCGCAGCCAAGCCGTGGCCTGCGTCATCTTCCACGCCCGCACATACTGCATGGGGGTCTGCCCAACCAGCTCCGCGAAGCGGGCGGCAAACGCGGAGCGTGACATCGCCACCGCCTCGGCCAGCTCCGCCACCGACCAGGCCCGCTCCGGCTCACGGTGCACCGCCGACAACGCCCGCCCGATCTGCCCGTCCTGCAACGCGCCCAGCCAGCCGCTGCGGGCCCGTGCATCGGTCGCCATCCAGTGACGGATCGCGTCGATGATCAGGATGTCCGCCAGCCGGGCGACAATCGTCTCGCCGCCGGGACGCAAGACCTCCACTTCTGCCGCGATCATCTCCAGCATCCCCCGCATCCGCGCGACGGCTGCGCCGCCCATCCCTGGGGCATCCCCCCCAACCGTGAGGGTAGGCGGCAGCAGTCCCACGAGCCGGTCGGCCACCGCGTCCTCAAACCGCACCGCCCCGCACATCATCCCGCACCGCGCTCCGCCCCCATCGATCCGCAGCACCTCGTACCGCTCGCTGAGCATCACCCGCTCCAGCTCGAACAGGTCGGGAGCGTCCGCGCCAAGCTCGTGCACGACCCGGTGCCCCCGCCCGTGAGGGATCATCACCAGCCGCCCCGGCTCGACCCGCAGCGGCTGCTGCCCCTCGCTCTCGATCCAAGCCACGCCTTCGGTCACCACATGGAACAGCAGGCAGCCCGGCATCGCCGGCAGCTCCATCCCCCACGGGGCCGACAGCTCCGACCGGCAATACAACGCCCCGCTCATCCGCAGCCCGTGCAACGCCTCGCCCAGCGGGTCCGCGACCGCCGGGAACGCCCCGTTCACCACATCCGTGACCTGCGACATCCCTCAAGGGTACCGATCGCCCGCCGAAACCGACAGGTTTGGACGAACGGTCATGCATCCCGGACGACCGGTCATATCGATCTCGCCGACGTGTCCATAACTTCCATGCGTCGCCCAAACGTCGGGCGAAACCGAACGCCACCCTCCCGACCCGAAAGGAAAACGCCATGCCGACTACGCCCCATACCGCCAACCAGCCCATCCTCGTGACCGGTGCCACGGGCAAGACCGGCAGCCGGGTGCTCAGCCGGCTCGAAGCGCTGGGCCATGCCGTCCGCCCCGGCTCTCGGCAGGCCGAGGTGCCCTTCGACTGGGACGACCCGCGGACCTGGGACGCCGCGCTCGCCGGCTGCTCGGCCGCCTATCTCTGCTACTTCCCGGACCTCTCGGTGCCTCAAGCCCCTGCTACCCTGGCCGCTTTTGCCGAGACCGCCGCGCAGCACAACCTCCAACGCATGGTCCTGCTCTCGGGCCGCGGCGAGCCCGAGGCTCAGAAGGCCGAGCAGCTGCTGCTGGATGCAGGGCAGCGCCACCATCTCGACGTCACCGTCGTGCGGGCCAGCTGGTTCGCTCAGAACTTCACCGAAGGCATCTTCGTGGACGACATCCGTAGCCGGCGGGTCGCGTTTCCGGTGGCCCTGCACGACACGGAGGTCGCCGAGCCGTTCATCGACATCGACGATATCGCCGCCGTCGCCGTCGCGGCCCTGACCCAGCCCGGTCATGCCGGAGAGGTTTATGACGTCACCGGGCCCCGTCTGCTGACGCTGCCCCAGGCGGTCGGCGCGATCGCCGAAGCGCTCGGCGAGCCCATCCGGTACACGCCGATCACCCCGGACCAGTTCGCGGCGGGCCTGGCCGAACAGGGCGTGCCCGAAGACTTCATTGAGCTGCTGAACTTCCTGTTCAACGAGCTGCTCGACGGCCGGAACGCCCACCTTTCCGACGGCGTCCAGCGTGCCCTGGGCCGTCCGCCCCGCGACTTCATGGCCTTCGCCCAAGCCGCCGCGAAGACCGACGTCTGGAACACCCCACAGCCCGCGTAACACGGTCCGCTCAACCCGAACTCCGTCCCGGAAAGGAACCCGCCATGCTCGACCTCACCCTGATCACTCTCACGGCCACCGCCGCCCTCGCCGCCGCCATGATGGCCGGCACCTTCTTCGCCTTCTCCAACTTCATTATGCCCGGCCTCAAACGCGCCGCGCCCGCGCACGGCATCGAGGCGATGCAGCAGATCAACATCACCGTGATGAACCCCGGAGCGATGGGCTTCTTCATCGGAGGGGCCGTCCTCGGCGTCGCCCTGATCGCCCTGGCCGGCTACCACCACGATCACCCCGCGGCCACGTTCATCCTGGCCGGCGCGCTGCTCTACACCCTCGGCACGTTTGTCGTCACCGCGGCGGGCAATGTCCCGCTGAACGAGGCTCTGGCTAAGCATGATGCGAACTCGCCCGAGGCCCTGAGCCTCTGGCAGCGCTACCTCCCGGTCTGGACCCGCTGGAACACGCTCCGCACCCTTGCCGCGACCGCCGCCACGGCGTGCTACGTCGTCGCCTTGGTTCGCTTAGCTGCGTGGTGAGGTGGACGCCGCGCCGCCACCGCCCGGTCGTGCCGCCCAGTCTTTGAGCTGATCGGCCAGGCGCTCGACGCTCGGCTTGTACCCGTCGTCGGTGGAGACGGTAAACGTCTCGATGTCTAGCCGTGGGGCGTCGTATTCCCCGGGCGTTGGTGGCTGCCCTGTCTCTCGGAACAACGCCACCCGCCGGTCGCCGTGATAGAACTCGCGGTTCGGGTCGGCCAGCCCGCGTTCGAGGTGCCGCTCCGCTGCCAACTGCGGGTCGATCACGCACTGCACGGCACACACCCGGCTCAACGCGGCCAGCTCGTCGATCCGCTGGGCCCACCAGGTGTGCTGGAACGCCGACTCACAGATCACCGACACCCGGTTCCGCAGGTATTCACACAGCACCGTGAAGAAGAACGCGGACACCACCCCGTTCGTGTCCGCGGGTAGCTCATCGTGCCGCACGCCGAACGTGTTGACGTAGCCCTCCTTGATCTCGTCTCGGCTCACCACCGGCAGCCACAGCCGTCGCCCCAGCTCCTTGGCGAGCGTCGTCTTGCCCGAGCCCGGACGGCCGGTGACCAGCACGCACATTGGCCTTCCCTTATCCATGGTGATCCTCCATTTTCCGGACACCGATGCGTGGTCAGCCCTCGGGTCTGGCTTACCCGTCGGCCGGCTTCAGTTCACGCCGCATGTAGCACAACACCCCGTCGGGCACGGTGACCTCCTGGGTCACGGCAAACCCCTCCCGCTCGTAGAACCCGAACGCCGGGGTGTCCTTGGCTGACTCAAGGATCACCGCCTCGTACCCCCGCTCGCTGGCCCAGGCGTAAACGAACCGCAGCACCGTCCGCCCCAGACCCTTGGCCTGTGTCGCGGGCCTGGTGGCGAGCAGCTGCAGCTCGAGCCGGCGATCGTTCCCCGGGTGCTTCTGCGACATCACCCGCATGTACGCCATCGCCTTCCGAAGCCCCATCATCCGCACCATCGTCCACACCATGCCCGGCATCTGCCGCTTCGGCGGCTCGTAGCCATACGCATACACCATGGCGAAACACAGCAACCGCCCGTCGTCGCCCCGGATCCCGAACCAGTGCAGGTCCGGTGCTTGGGCGAATCCCTTGAACAGCATGCCCATCATCCGACGCGCCCGCGTGCCCTTGGGCTCGCCGGGCTGATCGGGCGGGACCAGCGGATGGTCCGCGAACGCCGCCGCGACGGTGTCCAAGGCCTCGTCGTGGGAGCCGAGCGGGATCGGTTCGATAGTGGGCGTCATGCTGCTGGTCGCGGTCGGACTCTGTAGCGGTTTTCAAATGTGAACACTGCGTTTTTACGAGTAATAACTTTCCGAATAGGAAAGTTTTAGGATTTTTTGCGTCACACAGTTGATCAACTTGCGTTCGGACGTAGTATCGGCTGCCTGCTGCCTGGGCGAGCGAGTTGTGCTGCATCGCTCCCCCAGGCTTCATCCCCCACCTCTTTGCATTGGCGTCCATGCCTTGCATACGGGTTTAAGGAGAAAGACACGGTCATGATGATCCGAAACTCTACCAGAGCGATCGCTGCGCTCGCTCTCAGCTGTGCTACGGCATCCAGCCCGGCCGCGTCCGCCGGGTCGGTGGATGTCGTCGAGCTGAGCGTCGAGCAGATCCAGGCCGACTTCGCGGCCGGCAACTACTCCGCCGTCGAGCTGACGCAGTCCTATCTGGACCGTATCAATGAGTTCGACCGGTACTACAACTCGTACATCTCACTCAGCCCGGATGCCCTGACCCGGGCCGCCGAGCTGGACGCCCTTTACGCGTCGGGCGGCCCGGTCGGCGTGCTGCACGGTGTGCCCGTCGTCATCAAGGACAACATCAACCGGGGAGGCGATGTCACGACAGCCGCCTCGCCGGCGTTTTCCACCGCAGCCGGCGGGCTCGACCTGCTCACGCCCGAGTCGTCCACGATCGTCAAGCGTCTCGAGGACGCCGGGGCCATCATCCTGGGCAAGGCCAACCTCTCGGTCTTCGCCCTCGGGACCCAGGCGGGCCTGCCCAGCACGTTCGGCAGCGTGGGCGGCAACGTCTTCAATGCCTCCGACCGTGACCGCACCGCGTCCAGTTCTTCCGCCGGTACCGGCACCGCCGTCAACGCCAGCTTCGCCGCGATTGGCCTGGGCAGCGAGACCAACGGCTCGATCCAGACCCCTGCCGGTGCTCAGGGCCTCGTTGGGGTGGTGACGACCCCTGGCCTGATCCCGACCGACGGTGTGGTCCCCCTCCGGAGCTACCTCGACGTGGTGGGCCCGATGACCCGCACCGTTTACGACGCCGCGGTCGCCCTCGACGTGCTCGCCGGCACATCACCTACCGACCCCGAGACCGCGCCCGCCGACGCCGGGATCCCCGCCGGCGGCTACGTCGCCAACCTCAGCACCACCTCGCTTCAGGGTGCCCGCTTCGGCACCTTCGACGCCGGCGCCATCGGGCTGGGCGTCCCGCGTTCCCCCGGGGTGCAGGCCGCCTTCGCCGACGCCATCACCGCCCTCGAAGCGGAGGGAGCCACCGTCGTCGATGCGACCAGCCTGTTCTTCGTTCCTGAGCTCTTGCCCGTCATCGGCGCGGTCGGGGCTATCGAGACCGGCGAGAACACCACCAACATCTTCATCTACGAGCTCGATCAATACCTCCAAGACCTCGGACCGGGTGCGAACTTCAACAGCATCGTCGAGTACGCCCAGCTCACCGGCGGGTCCACCGAGCTGCCCCTGAGCCGGCTGGGGATCGTTGATGTGGGAAGCCCGATCAGCGACGCCGAGTACAACGCACTCAACGACGCCTTGAGAGACCTGCAGGATCAGTTCCAAGCCATCGTCGCGGGCTACCTCGCGGCGAATAATCTCGATGGGTTGTTCCTGCCGCAGACCGCGCTCGAAGTCCTCAGCTTCCTCCGCGAGCCGACGTCCGGCACGACCATCGCTCCGACCACGTTTGGTGGTGCGGGCGTCACGCTGGTCGCCTCGTACTTCGATGACGGGCTGCCCTTCAACGTCATGTTCACGGGTGCCGAGTTCAGCGAGGGCGAGCTGCTGAGCTTCGCTTACGACTTCGAGCAGGCCACGGGGGCCCGGCGTGCCCCGACGCTCGTGCCGACGCCTACCGCGGCCCTCGCCGGGTTGTTCGCGCTGGGGCTGCTCGGGGCTCGTCGGCGTCGGCCCGCCGACTGATCAGCCGACTGCATTCATCCACATACACGCAAGCCCGGGACGGTCCGATCCGTCTCGGGCTTTTTCGTGGGTAGGCCAGAGCGATTAGGAGTATTCGCCGAACGGGCGGAACCAGATGTTGCGGAAGCGCACGAGGTCGCCGTGGTCCTGCAGCATGAGCGGCCCGGTGGGGGGGTGGGGCTGATAGGGGAACACGCCGCGGTGGCCGGGGCGGCTCGGGAGGGTCAGCGCGTGGTGGACCGCAACGCCGTTCTGCAGGACGGTGATGGTGGCGGGGCGCGTGACGGTGTCGCCGTCGAACCGCGGCCCGACCCAGAGGATGTCGTAGGACTGCCAGACGCCGGGCGGCCGGCAGGCATTGACCAGCGGAGGGAAGAGCCCGTACAGCGCGGCGGCCTGGCCGTCGGCGTAGGTCGGGTTCTCGTAACTATCGAGGACCTGCACCTCGTAGCCACTCATGAGGAACACGCCGGAGTTCCCTCGGCCCTGGCCCTCGCCCTTGACCACCTCCGGCTCGGCAAACTCGAGGTGGAACTGCCCGTCGCCGAGTTCGGCTCGGGTGCAGATGTTCCCCGTGCCGGGCACGACCTCCATGACGCCGTCCTCAACCCGCCAGCCCGCGGGACCGCCGTCCTTGTTGGACACCCAGCCCGAGAGGTCGCCGTCGAAGAGGACGGTCGCGTCGCTGGGCGGGGGTGTGATCGGCGCGGCATCACCGCCGGGGGTGACGACCGGGGCATAAGGTCGGTCGATGTCGTGGACTTTCCAGGTCTGCCCGGGAATGGTTGGGGTGTCGGTATAGCCTTGGCGCTTGCTCATGCGCGGGATGTTACTCGAGCTGCAGCCCAAGGTGTTGGGGATCAAGCGGTGGTGCAGGGGAGGCCGAGTCAGCGGGCCTTTGGTGCGGGTCTCGCTGAGGCCTCCGGATTGACGAGAAACCGGATGTGGCGTATCTTTGAGTATCTCGAGTTAACAATCAGATTCACCGGCATTTTTGCCGTATTTGCCGGTCTTCTCTGTTTCCTTCCCGCTTAGCGTTTCTCGGTTTCAACATCTTCGCAGGAGAGCCCGTTCATGCGTGTATTTGCTGTGGTTGTCATGGCTGTCATCGGCAGCCTTCCTGTGTCCGCTGGCGATCTGTATGTGGACCCTGTCGCGGGTTTAGACAGCAACGACGGCTCGCTCGGCAGCCCGTTTCAGACCATCCAAGCGGCGGTTGATGCGGCCCAGGCCGGCGACAGTGTCCTGCTCCAGAGCGGCGTTTACAACAGCCGTCGGAGCGTATCCACCAACTCTGACTTCCAGACCATCGTCGAGCTCAAGCGGACGCACCGCGGCACGCTCGGCAACCCCATCACCATCAAGAACGCCCCCGGAGCCAGGCCCGTGCTCGAGCTCACGGCGGATCACAACCACGCGTTCTACGGCAACGGCGCCAGCCACTTCGTCATCGAAGGATTGGAGATGGTCGGCAATAGCCGGTTCCTCCGTTCGATGTCTGTCGCCGACGTCCGCAGCACCTACGACAAAAGAGACCCTATCCGTGATAACTCCGGCATCTGGATCTACGGCTTCGCGGGCTTCGCCCCGTCGGCCGAAAACTCGGGCACGGACATCACCATCCGCGACAACACGATCCGCGACTTCGGCAACTCCGGCATCCGCATCGGCCGAACGGACGTGATCACGATCGAAGGCAACCGCATCCACGACAACGCCGAGTACTCCGAGGAGGGCGGCAGCGGTATCAGCATCGGCGGCGACCTTTACGACTCCGTCGATTCGGTCAATCCCTCCGAGCCCCGCATTGTGGTCCGGGAAAACGTGATCCACAACAACCGGAACCTGATGCCGTTCACCACGTTCGGAGGCTCCACGATTACCGACGGCAACGGGATCATCCTTGACAACATCGACGGGTACGACGACCCCATCCGCATCGAGAACAACGTCATCTTCGGCAACGGCGGAGCCGGGATACAAGCGTTCAATTACGTCACCGAGGGGATCGTCGAAGCAATCAACAACACGACGGTCAACAACGGCGATGGCGTCCAGGCGGACAAGGCCAATCTCGACTTCCGCGGCGAGTTTGTGGAAGCCATCGTTAAGAACAACATCTCCGTCGCTGGTTTCGGTGACAGCCTGCTCATCATCGATGGCGGGCTTGTCAACGCGACGGTGGAGAACAACCTGCTGTGGGCACCCGGAACGATCTCGAGCCTGCAGATACGGGGCAGCTCGTTGTCCGACCTGCTGCTCGACCCGCTGTTTGTGGATGCCTTGGGCAACGACTACCGGCTTGACCCGCTCAGCCCCGCGATCGATGCGGGTGTGCTCACGGATGCCCCGGCGTTTGACATCCTGGGGGTGGCTCGGCCGTCCGGTTCGGCGGTGGATATCGGGGCCTTCGAGACGGCGATCCCTGAGCCCGCGGCGGGTCTGCTTTTGATCCTGGCTTTGCCTTTGCTGATGCGGCGGTCAACCGACGATGACTCAGTCCGTTGAGGGCGGCACGCTGTCGATCCAGTCCACGTCCAGGTGGAACGGACCGTCGGTGGCATCGTTGATGATGATCCCGAGCTCGACGGTGCGTGCCGGGTCGAGCGGTCCTTCCTGGGGCATTGATCGGCCGCGCCAGCTCGGCGCGAAGTCGGTCAGAGAGACACGGACGGTCTGCCACTGACCCGCCAGCTCGGGCTCGAGGGGCAGGTCGACGCGGTGGGTGATGCGGCGGTCGCGGTGGCGGGGGTGGTTGCGGGGCAGAGTGTGCAGGTCGTCCATGAGCATCAGCCGGAACGGGCCGCGGTCCCGGAGCTCGGGGGTGTCGGGGACACGCAGGCGGAGTGCGAGGTGGGTGGTGTCGGCGAAGGTGCCGGGCGGGATGCGGAGACGGAGCGAAGCGAAGCCGCCGCCGTTGGTGTTGATGCTGCCGGTGAAGGTCAGGACGCCGTCCGCGAAGGCGTGGGCCCCAAGCGATCGGCCGCCCATGACGTTGTCGAGGACCGGGTACCAGCCCGCGTTGTGCTCCGGGTCGGTGAAGTCGGTCAGGCGAACGGTGGCGGGATCGGGCTCGGGCTGGGACACAGGATCGGCGTCCGTTGGGGTGTGGGCCTGGGGGGGGTGGGCGGAGCTTGGGTGGCTGAGAAGGGCGAGGGCGAGGCCCTGCATAAGCCAGAGCACAGGCGTGTGCGGAGCGTAGTGCAGCGGCGAGTGAGCTGTGACGATTGACATGATGTGGTGGATCCGTTCAGGGTGAAGCCAAGCGTTAGGCGGGTCCAAATCGGACGCTTTGCTGCAACGGTAGGCCGTCGCGTGTTGAAGGTCTTGGTGGCCTTGGGTGCTGTGGTTTATGAGTTGTACAAGCCGGCCATGGCAAACATGGGGGTGTGATGAGCGAGTCTTCCGAGCTTCGGGTGCTTCAGGGTTTGAAGCCGGATGCGGTATTCGATGCCGGGGGCAAGGCGGATTCGACGGGTGGACGCTGCGGCGGTTGGTTGAGGCGTTTCCGCAGAGCACCTCAAGGGCCGGGTATGTGATCGCAGTGGAAGGCTGGTGCCTGGGACGTGCCCCGCCCAACGTCTGCCTCAGAGAGCAGGTTATGGCCTGTGGCGTGGTTTCGACTGGCGTGGAAAGCGGTTAACGATGCTCAAAGCGACGCTGTGATGAATTGGGTTCGGAAGGGGTAGGCCGCGTGATTATCGGCCAAACGCCCATGATCTAGACGCTCACGAAAAAATCGCCCAATCTTTATGCGTTCAGAACTTGCTAAATCCCGTCTGATAGGCAACAATCGTTCATCGCAAGGCCTGCCTTTGTTTGCACACTCTGCAACGGAGGCTACATGACCAAGTCTGCTTCTTCTGATTCTTATGCATTCCGGTTGACGGATTCTGGGGCTGCGACAAGCGGCGTGGGTAGTCCATTCAAGAGCACGGATGGGGTGGGTGAGCCGGTGGTGGGTCATGTGGGAGAGATGAGCGGCGGGGAGCCGAGGAACCTGGTGATCGTGGTTCGGGCGGACCCGATCATTTGTGGGCACTCGACCGAAGCCCGGAACCTGGCGGAGGCGGCGATCGCCTCGGGGTTTGAGCAGGTGCATATCGTGAGCTACCCGCTGGACGTGCTGGAGACGTCGGGGCTGCCGCTCAAGCCGATCGAGTCGGTGCTGCCATACAGCCCGGGGATCACGGTGCATCGGCCGGCGATGGTGGGGGATTACAAGATGCTGGACGGTCGGCTTATGACCGCGATGTCGGGGACGCTGGTTGATGTGATCGGGGAGTGTCGTGGACTTACGATGGTGATGTGCCTGTACCTCGCGCCGCACGGGCAGATCGTGATGGACGCGGTGCAGTCGCTGGAGGTGATGGAGGCGGCCGGGGCGCTCGAAGGGGCGGAGCGACGGATCGTGACGATCGCCGAGGCGGTCGGGTCGGACATCACCAATGTCGTGAGCAACGCGCTACGCAGCGGCGACATGGGTGCCGCCCGGGTGCTGCTGAGCCAGTTCCTGATGCACGATCGGCCGGTCGCGGTGAGCGAGTACACCCGGGAGCTGATCATCGCGTCGGGGCGTCAGGTCGACGAGGCGGCGGGGACGCGGTTTGCCGAGCTGCTCGAGGAGCGGGTCGGCGTGTCCTACCCGGCGATCGACACCTCGGCGTATGTGGAGCTCTCGCGGGAGCCGGAGAAGGTCGACGCGGTGCTGGCGAAGCGTGGGCTGGAACGGAACAAGTACCTGCTGTTCCTGTCACGGGTCACGCCGGCCAAGGGCGTGAACGATCTCATCCAGGCGTACCGGGGCTCGACGCTGTACGGCGAGGTGCCGTTGGTGGTGTGCGGGACCGGCGGGGCGCAGCCGGGCTGTGTCGAGCTGGCGGCGGGCGATCCGAACATCCGGTTCTTCACCGATATCGGGGACGACGAGAAGGGCCCGATCATGCACGGCTGTTATGCGTACGCTCTGCCCAGCAAGCCGAGACCCGAGTTCATCGAGACGTTCGGGATCGCGGTGGCGGAGAAGATGCTGGCCGGCGGCGACGGCCCGGTGGTGACCACCGCGACGGGCGGCATCCCCGAGGCGACCGGCGGGCACTGCCTTGAGCACGTCCCGGGCGATGTCGGTGATCTACGGGCGAAGCTCAACGAGTTGCACGCGATGCCCGCGTCGGCCCGGCGTCAGCTCGCGCAGAAGGCCCAGGCGTACGCCCTGCGGTTCGACCGCGCCGCGGTGCTGGCTCACCTGGTGGCGAACGCGGTGGTGCCATCCGAAGAGGTGGCGACCGGGTGAGTCATCGGCTCGCATGGGTCACCACGGAGGCACGGAGGACACGGAGTTTGGAGGAGAGCTCGGCTGTGGTGCGCGACTGGCGAATCGATGGTGATCTTGTGGCTGAGGCGATGGGGCCCTGGTTTGGTTTTTCTGGTTTTCTCCGTGGTCTCCGTGTCTCCGTGGTGAATCACTCAGCGTTACGATGAGCGTGTGAAGCTGCGGTGGAAGTTGATGTGGTTGTTGGTGGGGGTGGCGGTGTTGCCTTTGGTGGTGATGCGGGGGTTTGAGGTGCGGGCGTTGTCGCGGCTGAGCGAGGAGGTGCGGGAGGACTCGGTGGCGGCGCTGCGGTCGGCGGCGGAGGCGGAGATGCGGGCGGCGGTGGCGGGGTATGGGCAGACGATCGCGGAGGAGGGCCGGGCGGTGGAATTGCTGCTGGAGCGGCAGCGGTCGGCGGTGGAGTCGCGGCTGGGCAGGCTGGGGCAGACGCGGGGGCCGGTGGGGAATGAGGTGCGGGTGTGGCGGCCGGAGGATTTCCTTTGGCGTGTAAGCGAGGGTGAGGATGCTGCCGGCGGGACGGGTGAGGGGGCGGGTGGTGGGGCGGGTGGGGCGGGTGGGGTGCCGGGGCTGGAGCGGTT
>JBCDIM010000055.1:0-26025 GCA_038749105.1 Planctomycetota bacterium | reverse complement strand
TCGCCACCAACGGCGGCGACGAGCTGCTACGCCTCATGATCACCACCACCAGTCCACCCGCGGGCATGCGGGCCGGCATCGGCGCGACCCCCCCGACCGACTCGCTCTACCCCGTCGAGGCTGCGATCCACCCCGCACCCTTGACCGAGGTCCCTCGCGACCCCGACACCTTCGCACCCCCGCCCGCGCAAACCCGCGCCCACGCCTGGAACGACGCCGGCTGCGCCCTGGCCTTCTTCGTCAACCCCCACGCCCCCTCCGGTCGCATCGAATCCCTCGACTACCTACGCACCCTCGCCGACCACTTCGAGGGCCTGCTCGTCATCGACGAGGCCTACGTCGACTTCGCCCCGCACCACGCGATCCCCCTGATCCAGGAACGCCGAAAGAACCTGGTCATCCTCCGCTCCCTCTCCAAGGGCTACGCCCTCGCCGGGCTCCGCTTCGGCTACGCCATCGCCCACCCCGACCGCATCACCACCCTCGACAAGGCCCGCGACTCCTACAACACCGACATCCTCAGCCAGGTCGCCGCCACCGCCGCCCTCACTCACCGTGACGCCGCAAAGCAGACCTGGCAGGCCGTCATCGAACAACGCACCCGCCTCACCGACGCCCTCAACGCCGCCGGCTGGCGCACCTGGCCCTCTCACTCCAATTTCATCCTCACCCAGCCCCCCAACCCCAGCGCCGGTGAGGCCCGCGCCATATACGAAGCCCTCAAGGTCGACGACATCCTCATCCGCTACTTCAACACCCCAGGCCTCGCCGACAAGCTCCGCATCTCCATCGGCACCCCCGACCAGACCACCCAACTCCTAAGCGCCCTCCCCTTTTAGCCCCGGGTCAATGACCCGGGGCCGCGCCACCACACACTACCACTCACCGCGACCAACCCCATGCCACGCTCCACCTCCCTCACCCGCAACACCAACGAAACCCAGATCACCCTCGAGCTCAACCTCGACGGCGGCGATATCCAACTCAACACCGGCGTCGGCTTCTTCGACCACATGCTCCACCACATCGCCAAGCACGGCCGACTCGGGCTCACCGTCCAAGCCACCGGCGATACCCACATCGACGACCACCACACCGTCGAAGACACCGGCCTCACCCTCGGCCAGGCCCTCAAAGACGCCCTCGGCGACAAACGCGGCATCGAACGCTACGGCTCCGCCGCCGTCCCCATGGACGAAACCCTCGCCCGCGTCGCCCTCGACCTCTCCGGCCGACCGCACCTCGTCTACCACGCCGAATACCAATCCTTCGGCGACGACCCCGCGTCCATCGGGCGGTTCGACGTCCAGCTCGTCCAGGAGTTCTTCCAGGCCGTCGCCAACGCCGCCGCCATGAACCTCCACATCGAAGTGCCCTGGGGCACCAACAACCACCACATCGCCGAGGCTATCTTCAAAGCCTTCGGCCGCGCCCTCCGTGACGCCGTGGCGATCACCCACAGCGAGATCCCTTCCACCAAGGGTTCGCTGTAAAACAACGTCATGCCCACCGCCGCCCAGCGCCGCCAGCACGAAGCCTGGCTCCTTCAACTCACCAACCTGCCGACTGCCGCCGGCCGCGAGGACGCCGTCGTCCAATGGATCACCAATTGGACCAAGCGCCGCAGCGACCTCGCTCTGACCGCTGACAAGTTCGGCAACCTGATCCTTACCCACACCGCCGCCCCGCAGACCGACACCCCGCTCTTCATCACCGCCCACCTCGACCACCCCGCCTTTGTCGCCACCGCACTCGACGCCGACGGCAAGACCCTGCACGCCGACTTCCGCGGCGGCGTCCACAACGACTACTTCCTCCACACAAAGGTCCGACACGCCGGTAGCGGGGCGGTCGGCACGATCACCGACCTCCAGCCCGCTGCGCCCGATCACCCCGACAAGCGCGTCACCATTCTGTTTAAGAAGCCCATCATCGCCCAGCCCGGCGACGTCCTGACCTGGCACCTGCCGCCGAGCAGCATCAAAGACGATCGGCTTCATGCCCCTGCCTGCGACGACCTCGCCGCCGTGGCCGCTGCTCTGAGCACGTTCGATCTGCTGCGCAAGAATGCCTCGCCGCCGGACGTCCGCCTGCTGTTCACCCGTGCCGAGGAGGTCGGGTTCATTGGTGCGCTCGCCGTGGCACGCGGCCGATCGATCCCGCGCAAGTCCCGCCTGCTCTGCCTCGAAAACTCCAAAGCCTTCGCCGAGTCGCCCCTCGGGGCCGGCCCCATTGTCCGCGTCGGTGACCGCACCTCCGTCTTCACCCCGGCCCTGACCGACGCCGTCGCCCGCGTCGCAACCCGGCTCGCTGCCGAGGACGAATCCTTCCAATGGCAACGCAAGCTCATGCCCGGCGGCACCTGCGAAGCCACCGCCTTCAACGCCTTCGGCTACGCCGCCACCTGCCTCTGCCTCCCCCTCGCCAACTACCACAACATGGCCCCCGCGCCCCCGGAAGTAGCATCAGTCTCCACCACTAAGACCAACGCACGACAACCCCTAGCCCGTATCGCCCCCGAGTCCATCCACCTCGACGACTACCACGGCCTCATCCGTCTCCTCGCCGCCACCGCCTCCGACCCCGACGCGCTCAACCTCCAGCCCAAAGAATCGCCGCTCCGGCACCGCCTCACCGCCCTCCTCCAGTCCCGTCGAAACCTGCTCGACGCCCCGGCCAATCCTGCGCCTTGACGGCTGTGCTCTGAACCGCCGTTCAACCCCGCAACCCACCCCACCCCACCGCGCAACCCCTGCGCGTCCGGCCTTGCGCCCTGCGCAACGCCCCGAGCCAGCCCCCGCCCCCCACCCGCGGCCGCGCCTGTCAGGAGCGGGCGCTTCGATTTCGAAAAACCCCTGGAATTGCAGGGTAAAACGCGATGCCAAGCCCCCGTGAACCCTCAAAAAAAGCCTCTGGCACAGGCCTTGCCTATGCCCTGTGAGCGGATTTCCCCGCCCGCAGGAGCTCCCCGTGCCCCCGACCGCCGACACAACCCGCCCCGAGACCCCTTGGCTCGATCTGCTCAACCGCTCTGTCTCGGGGGGTCCCACGCTGGACCTCGGGCAGCGCATCCGCCGTCTCGCTGAGCACGCCGCCGCCGAGCACCTCGCCGCGACCTCCGCGGCGGATCCTAGGGTCGATCAGGCCCAGACCGCTTTTGCTTCCCCCTACCCCTCCCCTCAGGGCCGGCACGGACGCCAGCCCCTTGCCCTGGACATCCCCGAGTCGCCCCGCGACTACGGAACAGCCGCAAAGGAGTGCGGCTGATGTACTACGGCCTTTCCCTCTCCGCTTCAGGCGTCCTGGTCAATACCACCAGCCAGGACGTCTATGCCAACAACCTCGCCAACGTCGAGACCATCGGCTTCAAGCCGATGATGCCCGGCGTCCAGCAGCGACCCGCCGAGTCTCAAGAAGACCCGGCCCCCTTCGGTACCGCCAACGCCCTCCTCGACAAGCTCGGCGGCGGCGTCTTCTCCGCCCCCATGACCACCGGGTTCAAGGCCGCCCCGCCCGATTCCACCGGCCGACCCCTCGACGCCGCCCTGACCGACAACGACACGTTCTTCGCCGTCCGCGTCACCGACGCCAACACCGGCCAGGCCTCCACCCAGCTCACCCGCAACGGCCGATTCCTCCCCAACGCCATCGGTCAGCTCGTCACCACCGGCGGACACCTCGTCCTCGACCCCAACGACCAGCCCATCACCATCGACCCCAACCTCGGCAACGCCCGCATCGACGCCTCCGGCCGAATCATCCAAGACCAGCAGGCCGTCGCCCAGGTCCAGGTCTCCCGCGTCCCCAACGCCGCCACCACCCTCCGGCCCGCCGGCGACAACACCTTCGCCTTCCGCGGCGAAGACAACCGCCAACCACTCACCGCCTTCGGCTTGCTCCCCAAGCACGTCGAAACCTCCGGCGCCTCGCCCATCAACACCCTGATGCAGATGATCGCCGCCACCAAGGCCGCCAACGGCAACGCCTCCATGATCCGCTACCACGACACCATGATGGACCGCGCCATCAACACCCTCGGCCGAGTCGCCTAACCCGCTTCTTACTCCTTACTCCCTACTCCTTACTCCTCCCAATATGGCCGTCGAAGCCCTCCATTCCGCCGCCTCCGGCATGACCGCTCTGTCCACCCAGATCGACGTCATCGCCAACAACATCGCCAACGTCAACACCACCGGCTTCAAGGCGTCGCGTGCCAACTTCGAAGACCTGCTCTACCAGCAGCGCGAGCAGCCCGGCGTCGAGAACGGCGATGGCCCGCAGAACCCCGCACTGCTGCAGGTCGGCCTCGGCGTCCGCGTCTCCAATACCCAGTTCGACTTCGGTCAGGGCTCCATCGAAGTGACCAACCGGTCCCTCGACCTCGCCGTCGAGGGCGACGGGCTGTTCCGCGTCACCGTCGCCGGCGACCGGACGCTCGACAACATCGGCTACACCCGGGCCGGTAACTTCTTTGTCAACCGCGACAACCAGGTCGTCCTCGGCAACTCCGAGGGCGCCATCCTCGATCCCCCCATCGAGATCCCCGACGACGCGGTGGGCATCAGCATCTCCCCCGACGGCATCTTTACCGCCATCGACTCCCAGCAGAACACCACCGAGCTCGGCCAGATCCAGCTCGCCACCTTCGTCAACCCCTCCGGGCTGAAGTCCATCGGCGGAAACATCTTCGTCGAGACCGAGGTGTCTGGCCCGCCCGTCGTCGGCAGCCCGCTCGAGGGCCAGCTCGGCGGCATCGCACAAGGCCAGCTCGAAGCCTCCAACGCCGACCCCGTGACCGAGCTTGTCTCGCTGATCAAGGCCCAGCGCGCCTTCGAGCTGAACTCGCAGACCATCCAGGCCGCCGACGAAACCCTCCAGGTCGTCTCCAACCTCCGCCGGTTCTAAGACCAACCCTAACGGCTAAACCCGACCATGCGTACCGCACTCGCCACCATCCTCACCGCCGCCGCCTGCGTCTGGCCCGTCGCCCAAGCAGCCGCAGACGGCGACACCTCACGCATCCGCCTGCTCCAACAGGCCGGCACGCCCGACGCCGTCGTGACCCTCGACGAGGTCGCCGAGCTCACCGGGCCGCGCGCCAAGGCCCTGGCGGATCTCAAGCTCGCCACCATCGAGCAGCCAGGCGGCACACACAGCCTCGACCTCACCGCCGTCCGCGAAGAGCTCTCCCAGGCCGGCGCGAACTGGGCGCTCATCGACCTGGTCGGTGCTAACCAGATCACCGTCACCCGGCTCACCACCGACGCCGCCCCCACCAGCGATCAGCCGACTCCCGCCGCCGCCAACCCCCCCGCTGCGCCCGGTATCGATCGCGATCGGCCCGCCACCATTCGCGACGCCGTGGCTCTTGCTCTCGCCGACCACCTCCGCCTCCCTGCCGAAGAACTCCAGATCACCTTCCGGCCGCGCGACACCTCCACCCTCGACGGCTCGGTCCTCGACGGCACCCGCGTCGTCATCCAGCCCTCCGGCTCCGACCGCTTCTACGCCAAGCTCTACCCCGGCGGCACCACCGCCGACGCCTCGCTCGCCGCCAACGGCTACCGCTTCACCAACCCGCCCCGGTCCATCATCGTCCGCGTCGCCCGCCGGGTCCCCGTCCTCGTCGCCAAGCAGCCCGTGTCCCGCGGCACCGCCCTCGCCGAAGACCACCTCACCCCCGGCCACACGCTGATCCCCGTCGACGAAGACCCACCGCTGACCGACCCCAAGCTGTTCCAGAACCGACTCGCCGTCCGCAACCTCCAGCCGGGCGATCCCATCACGTCCGAGTCGGTCCTCGCCCCCAAGCTCATCAAGCGCAACCAGCTTGTTGAGATCGAGGCCCGCGTCGGCTCGCTCGTCGTGACCCAGATCGGCCGAGCCCGCGACGACGGCGTCCTCGATCAGGTCATCCGCATCCAACGCACCGACTCCCGCGACATCATCCTCGGCCGAGTCGTCGGCAACCGACGCGTCGTCCTCACCCCCCCCGGCTCCCCATGACCCTACCCACCACCCATCAAAATCCGCAGCACTGCTTGAGCACCGGATGGCAATCCGGTGCCCCCGCGCTGCGCACGCTCCCCCTGATCGCGGCGCTCCTGCTCTCCGCTGCCCCGACGCAAGCCCAGACCCCGGCCCCACCCGCCGCGTTCGATTCCTCGCTCTACCTCAACCCCGACCAGAACGCCGCAGCCGCCGCCGCCCGCTTCGGTCAGCCCCCCGTCATCCCCGGCTTCACCCCCAAGATCAACCCCCACATCGGTGCGATGAGCCTCGCCGTCGTCACCCAGCCCGAGCCCACGCTCTACCGCGTCAACGACCTGATCACCATCATCGTCCGCGAGTCGTTCGAGTCGTCCTCCGACGCCCAGCTCGACACGGAGAAAGAGGTCAACACCGAGGGCGAGATCAGCGAGTTCCCCCGACTCACGCTCTCCGACCTCGCCGACTTCCAGCTCGTCCCCAACACCTTCCCCAACGGCCGGCCCGCCCTCGGCGTTGACTTCTCCAGTGAGTTCGAAGGCTCCGGCACAGCCTCCCGCAGCGACACCATGACCGGCCGGATCACCGCCCGGGTCATCGACGTTAAGCCCAACGGCACCCTCGTCCTCGAAGCCCGCAAGTTCACTCAGAACAACAAGGAGTCCGTCTCCATCATCGCCACCGGCATGTGCCGAGCCGTCGACGTCTCCCCCGCCGACAACACCATCCTCTCCTCCAACCTGTACGACCTCCACATCGTTCAGCATTCGGAGGGCGAGCTCAAGAAAGCCACCCGCAAAGGACTCCTGACCCGCATCCTCGAGGGCATCTTCGCCTTCTGACCACCCTCTAGCCCTGGGCTCTGCCCGGGGGCACGCGGCGAACCCGATGCGCTACTCCGCTAAGCAGCCATGAGCCACAAGCACCCAGCCATGAGCCAGAGAACTACACCGCACATCGCCCATCGCACCCCGCACGCCACCCGCAACGCCGGCGCCGGCTCCCTCGCCTGGTGGGTCATCCTCGCGCTGCTCGTGCTCTGGGTCTTCGACGCCCGCGCCACCCAGCTCCAGGACCTGGCTCGTGTCAAGGGATCAGAGACCTCCAAGCTCGTCGGCATGGGCCTCGTCGTCGGGCTCGACGGCACCGGCGACTCCGCCGGCTTCGCGTCCTCCCACAAGATGCTCGCCGAGATGGTCCGACGCTACGGCGACGAGACCGCTGCGCTCTCCGCCATCTCCTCCTCCGACGCCGTCGCCCTGGTCTACCTCTCAGCCGAGATCCCCGGCGTCGGCGTCCGCTCCGGCGACAAGCTCGACGTCCAGGTCGCCAAGGCCGGCGATGCCGAGTCGCTCGCCGGTGGTCGGCTGCTGCTCTGCTACCTGACCGGTCCCGCCAAGGACGCCCCCGTCATGGCCGCCGCCGAGGGCGCCATCACCCTCGACCCCAATAACCCCGTGGCCGGCAAGGTCATCCGCGGCGGCCAGATGCTCCGCGATGTCGTCTCTCAATCCGTCGACCCCTTCGGACGCATCCACCTGGTCCTCAACGACGATGTGGCATCCTGGCCCGCCTCCACCGCGCTGGCCCGCCTGATCAACGAGGTCCTCGCACCCGACGGCCCGACCATCGCCCGCGCCGCCGACCAACGCAACATCCTCGTCACGCTCCCCCGCGACCAGCGCGACGACCCCGGCGGCTTCATCGCCCAGATCCTCCGCACCTTCGTCGAGCCCACGCTCATCCACTCCGGCGCGAAGGTCGTCATCAACGAACGCACCGGCACCATCGTGCTGACCGGCGATGTCCGCGTCTCCCCCGTGGTCATCTCCCACGACGGGCTGACCATCACCGCGATCCGCCCCGCCCCACCCAACCCCGACCCCGCCAACGCCCAGCCTCAGCTGGTCACCGAGGACTTCCTCACCGTCGACCCCCAGAACCGCGGCGGCGAAGAACTCGCCGCGCTGCTCCAGGCCTTCAACCAGCTGAAGGTCCCGGCCCAGGACCGCATCGAGATCATCCGGCAGATCGCCCGTGCCGGGAAGCTCCACGCCCGCCTGATCGAACAAGACTGACACCGATGACCGCCTCATCCGCCCAACCCGCCTTCTTGCCGCTGCCCAACGCTGGCGACCCCGCCCAGCGGTTTGCGCCGATCGATCGGGGCAACGGCGCGGCCGGCTTCATCGATCTGCCCGAAGCCGCCCCCGAGTTCGGCGACCTGCTGCGTGCGCTGCAGCCCGGCATGGCGGAGCCCGACCCGGTTGAGGAAGACGCCGAGCTCCGCGACGCCGCCGAGAAGCTCGTGTCCAACGCCCTGGTCAAGGAGGTCTTCGCCATCGCCCGCCGTGACCCGCTCAAGAGCGACATGTTCAACGGCGGTTTCACCGAGGACGCCTTCGGGGCTCAGCTCGACCAGATCCTGGCCGACCGGATCGTGCAGTCCACCAACTTCCCCATCGTCGACCGCATCCACCAGAGCTTCCAACGCAAGCCCGACGCCACACCCACTACCGACCGCTTCCAGCCCCTGACCCGCTCAACCCCCAGCCTGAACCTCACGGGCTGAAACCTAACGCCTAACTCCTAGCTCCTAAAGCATGCTCCACTTCAAGCCCCAACTCGACGCCCTGCTCGAAACGGTCCACGCCCTGACCGAGCGGCACACCCAGCTGCTAAAGCTGATGGAAGCCAAGCACGAGATGATGCGGACCGCCGACGGGCCCGGTCTCTCCGACCTGACTCGGCGAGAAAACGCCATTGTGCAGGCGGTCAGCGAGCTCGAGAAGCGCCGCCTTACTCAGGCCGGTGAGCTGACGCTGCTGCTCGACCCGAAGGCTGCGGAGCCGCTGCGTCTTGCTCAGCTCGCCGAGCTGTTGCCCGAGCCGCACCGGGGCCAGCTGCTGGTCCGTCGGCAGGAGCTCGTCTCTGTGATGCAGGACGTCCGCCGCCGAGCCTCCGTCGCCCGCCGGGCCTCTGAGTCCTTGCTGAAGCACATGACCGGTCTGCTCCACACCGTCACCGCAGCCGCGACGGGGTCGGGCACTTATGGCCGACGCGGCCCCGCACCCAGCCCCGCCGCTCCGCTCCGTTCGATCAACCTCACCGCCTGACCCGCACCCCTAACCCCTTGCCCTATGGGCCTGACGAACTCACTAGCCATCGGCCGCTCCGGACTGCTCGCCGCCCAGACTGCGCTGCAGGTCACCGGTAACAACCTGGCAAACTCCGCCAACCCCGACTATCGGCGGCAGCGCGTGTCCCTCGCGACCAACCCCGATACGCCCATCGGCAACAACCTCTTCGTCGGCACGGGGGTGCAGATCACCGATATCTCCCGCCGGGTCGACGAAGCGCTCGAAGCCCGGCTCCGCTCCGCTAACGCCGACGCCTCCGGCTCTCAGGCCCTGGCCGACGCGCTCGCCCAGATCGAGTCCATCCAGAACGAGCTCTCCGGCATCGACCTGTCTACCAAGCTCGGCGACTTCTTCAACGCCTGGAACGACATCACCGCCAACCCGCAGGACCTCTCGCTCCGCACGCTGGCCGTCGAAGAGGCCCGGGCCCTGACGCTGTTCGTTAACGACATCCGCACCGGGCTCGGGGACATCCAGAAGCAGACCGACGACCGCGCCCGCAACACCGCCGGCGGCATCAACGACCTGCTCGACCGCATCGCCCAGGCCAACCGCGCGATCGTCTTGGCAGAGGGCGGGCAGGCCGGCGAAGCCAGCGGCCTCCGCGACAACCGCGACGCCCTACTCACCGAGCTCAGCCAGTTCCTCGACATCTCCACCTTCGAACAGGCCACCGGCTCGGTCGACGTCTTCGTCGGGTCCACCCCGCTGATCCTCAACAGCACCTCGCGCGGTGTCGAGCTCGAGAGCTTTGCCGACGATGGCGAGATCAACATCCGCCTGATCATCACCGAAGACCGAAGCGAGGTCGACACCTCGACCGGCGAGCTCGGCGAACTGGTCAAGTTCCGCAAGGGCGATCTCCAGGACGCGATCGATGCGATCGATCAGCTCTCCAACGCCCTGATCTTCGAGGTCAACAAGATCCACAGCCAGAGCCAGGGCCTGGTCTACTTCGACTCGGTCGAGGGCACCAACCGGGTCCCCGACCCCACCCTCGCCCTCGATGACCCCACCCTTGAGCTCGGGTTCACGCCCATCAACGGCAGCTTCAAGATCAACCTCAACCAGGCTTCGACCGGGCAGCGCACCACCTTCAACATCGATGTCGACCTCGACGGCATCGGCACCGACACCACGCTCAACTCGCTGATCGCCGACATCAACGCCATCGCCGGGGTCACCGCGTCGATCACCCCCGACGGCCGGCTCGCCCTGGCGTCCGATTCCTCCGACTTCCAGCTGAGCTTCTCCGACGACACCTCCGGCGTGCTCGCGACCCTCGGCGTCAACACCTTCTTCACCGGCGACGACGCCTTCGACATCAGCATCAACGATGCCGTCGTCGGCGACCCCCGCTTCGTTGCCGCCGGTCAGAACCACCTCTTCGGCGACAACGCCGGTGCCCTGGGCATCGCCGGCCTCCGTGATGCCCCGGTTGAAGACCTGCAGGGCCTGTCGCTGACCCAGGCCTGGAACCGCCACATCGAAGACTTCGCGATCCGCAATGCCCAGGCTCAGGACGGAGCCATCGCGGACCAGGTGGTCGTCAACAATCTCGCTGAACAACAGGCCGCCATCTCCGGCGTCAACTCCGACGAAGAAACCATCAACCTCATCCAGTACCAGCGGATGTTCCAGGCCTCGGCCCGGTTCATCTCGGTGGTGGACGAACTGACCCAGACACTACTCAACATCGTTTAGGAGGAGTAAGGAGTACGGAGTAAGTAGTAAGCAGGAAACGAAACACGCCACCGCAGAGACATGAGCCAGTTACAGAAACAAACCGAACCCGCACGCAGCTACCGCGATCTCATCGTTTGGCAGAAGGCCCATGCGTATGTGCTCAACGTCTACAAGGCCACCAAGCGATTCCCCGCCGACGAACGTTTTGGCTTGACCTCTCAACTCCGCCGGGCCTCCGCTTCGATCCCCGCAAACATTACGGAAGGTTTCGTGAAGCGAACTAAACAAGATAAAGCCCGTTACATCGATATCGCCCATGGTTCCGCGCAAGAATGCTCCTACTTCCTCCTGCTCGCCAAAGACCTGGGGTACCTCAAAACCGACCGCCTCGCCAACGCCATCGAAGAGGTCTCTCGTCTCATCGGCGGCTACCTGAAAGGCCTGCGTCGATGAAGAACCAACTCCTTACTTCTTACTCCTTACTCCTTGCTCCTCGTTAAATGGCCGTCGCCCCGCTCACATCCCGAACCGCTGACCTGCTCTCGTCGCAGTTGTCGTTGCAGCAGCTGCAGCAGACGCAGTCGAAGCTGCTCGAGGCGCAGCGGCAGTCGTCGACCGGGCTCGCGGTGGAGAAGCCGTCCGACGAGCCGGCCCGGGTGGCGACGATCCTCACGCTGAAGAACAACGTCGCCGAGCGGGACCAGGTCGAGAAGAACCTGCAGTTCGGCATCAACGTGCTGGATACCGCCGACCAGGCGCTGGGCGATGCGTCGGACATCCTGCGGGAGGCGGCGTCGGTCGCGTCGAGCCAGATCGGGATCGGGTCCGACGCGGAGACCCGGGCGGTGCAGGCCAACGTCATCGAGGGGGCCTTGCAAGGGCTGATCACCGCGGCCAACCGGCAGTACGCCGACCTCTCGGTGTTTGGCGGCAACAACGGTGCCCGGCCTGAAGGCCTGATCTTCGAAGAGTTCCTCGGCGGGGTCCGCTACTTCGGTGGGGTCGACGACCTCGAGGCCGACTTCGGCACGACGCAGACCGAGCGGTTTACGACCAACGGGCAGGACGCCTTCGGGGCGCTGTCTACGCGGGTGCTCAGCCAGGTCGATCTCGACCCGCAGGCCGCGGTCGGAACTAAGGTTGCTGACATCAATGGGGCCCAGAACGCCGGGGTCCGCAAGGGCACGATCCGCGTGATCGTCAACGGCACGCAGGCGACCGTTGACCTCAACACGATCGACTCGCTCGGTGACGTGACCACGCGTGTCAACGAAGCGATCAACAGCATCGATCCTCTGGCGGGCAACCTCGCGGTGGTCGGCGGCAGCTTCCGGCTCGCGGCCGGGCCCGGGGACAACATCATCATCGAAGACTTTGCCGGTGGGCAGGCCGCCGCCGACCTGGGCATCCTCTTCAACCTCACGGGTACCGTGGCCGCCGGGCAAGACCTGGGCGTCCGTCTCACGGAGGACTCGCTTGTCGCCAACTTCGGTGCCCCTGTCGACCTGGTCGGAGGTCTGACCATCACGCACGGCGCCGTCACCAAGACCGCCGACTTCTCTACCGCCACGACCGTGCAGGACCTGCAGAACATCGTCGATGAGCTCAATCTCGGGCTGCGTCTGGAAGTCAACAGCACCGCGACCGGGCTGAACCTGCGTTCTGAGGTCTCAGGCATTGAGCTTTCGGTCGGCGAAGCAGGCGGGACCACGGCCGAGGACCTGGGCCTGCGGACGTTCGGCCTGCAGACCCGGCTCGACGCGTTCCGCAACGGGCTTGGTGTTCAGACCGAGGCGGGCGAGAACGACATCGCCATCACCCTGCACGACGGGCGGAGTTTCGAGGTCGATCTGTCGTCGGCGGTGGACGTCGAGGACGTGATCAACACGGTCAACGCCGCCGCGACCGCTGCGGGCGTCACGGTCGGGACGGACTTCTCGATCGACCTGGTCGGCTCGGGCAACGGTTTCACGCTGACAGACAACACGGTGGGGGCAACCGACTTCGCGGTGACGAACCTGGGGCTATCGATCGCAGCGGACCACCTGGGGATCAAGACCAACGCCGGGGCCGGAACAACCATCACTGGAACGGACAATGCCAAGGTCCGCGTCGAAAATGCCTTCACGCATTTGATGGATTTGCGCGATGCATTGAAGAACAACGACGAGACTGGCATCACGGTTGCTGGAGGAAAGCTGAATGACGACGTGGACAGCGTTGTTCAAGCCCGAGCGGTGGTTGGCATCCAGGCCAACCGGCTCACGGAACAGAGCACGTTGAACCAAGACCAGAAGATTACGGAGTCAGCCTTGCTTAGCGAACTACAAGACGCGGACCTCACTGAGGTGCTGACCCGCTTTCAGGAACTGCAGCTGCAGTACGAGGCGTCACTGCGTGTGGCGTCGTCGAACCTCCAGCTGAGCTTGTTGGACTTTTTGCGCTAAGCAGCGCAACAACGACGCGGTGGCCGGCTCGACAGCCGACCGGTTGACCGCAGATCAGAACAGGCGGCAGGACGCCGCCGGCCCCGAACGGATTCGGGGATGGACCTTCAGGATGAACCCGGCTGTAAAGGATTGCGTGATGATCATCAAGACGTCGCGATTCGGTGAAGTCGAGGTGGATGACAACCGCGTCATCCGCTTCGAGAGAGGCGTGCTCGGCTTCCCCAAGTACAAGGACTATGTGCTCATCGACGGCGGTGAGGAGAGCTACTTCTGGTGGCTCCAATCCGTCGAGGTGCCCGACCTGGCATTCGTGGTGACCGACCCGAGCCTCTTCGTGCCGACCTACCGCGTGCCCATCCGGCCGGAACAGATGACCGAGCTCGGCATCTCCACGCTGGAGCAGGCCCAGGTCTTCGTCATCGTGAATAAACGCGGCACCACACTGACCGGCAACCTCCAAGGCCCGCTGGTCGTGAACGTGCAGAGCCGAGAGGCCCAGCAGCTCGTGCTGTCGGACCGCCGGTTCACCACCCGCGTCCCGCTCATCGAAGTCGGCAAGCCAACGACCAGCAGCCCGGCCCAGCTCCAGGCGGCGTCCGCCTGAGCCCCCACTGTGGCCCGTGGTCCGTCCGATTGAGGCGACCTCACCCAGGCCAACCCATGAAGCAACTCGCTGAACCAACTCGACTGCTCCACCCCGCCAGGCCGATCGGCCCGGTGTCATCCCCACGCATTCCCCGGCACACGCAAGGAAGCGCTGTGCCCTCCGGCCGATCCGAGGATCGGCACCCGGAAGGAGTCCCCCCCCATGCTCGTGTTATCCCGACTTCGGGACGAGACCATCATGATCGGCGACGAGATCGAGATCACCGTCGTCGACATCCGAGGCGACAAAGTCCGCCTCGGAATCAACGCCCCGCGCTCGGTGCAGGTGCACCGCAAGGAGGTCTATACGGCCATCCAGCGCGAGAACGCCGAGGCTTCCCGTGTCCCGATGGACGCGGTCACGGCCGCCGACCAGTCCATGCAACAACGCTCCGGGCCGCCGCCCAAGCGACACTCCGCATAAACCCCGCCCGGCACGATGCCGGTCACCCCCTACTCCCCTCTTTAAACCCGTCGGGCCGCGTGAGCCCCGATGTCCCTCGAACCCTTGCCCGTCCCGGCGGCCGTGTAACCCCCGACCAAGCCCGCCACACCTCTGACATTCAAGGAGGAATGTCATGACCCGCATCAATACGAACGTTTCGGCGATGATCGCCCGGAACAACCTCGACCGTACCAACAGCAACCTCAACACCAGCCTCGAACGGCTGTCAACCGGCCTGAAGATCAACCGCGGGGCGGACAACCCCGCCGGCCTGATCGTCTCGGAACGGTTGCGTACCGAGATCCAAGGTATCGGTCAGGCCGTCGACAACATCGAGCGGGCCTCCAATGTCATCGCGACCACGGAAGCCGCCCTCACCGAGATCAACAACCTGCTGGTGTCGATCAAGGCCCTGACTGTCGAAGCCGCCAACACCGGTGCCTTCTCGCCCGAAGAGATCGAGGCCAACCAGCTGCAGATCGACTCGGCCGTCGAGTCCATCACCCGCATCTCCAACACCGCGTCCTTCGCGGGGCTGAAGCTGCTCAACGGGTCGCTGGACTACCTGATCTCCGGTCAGCCCACCTCCGCCATCACCGATGTCTCGGTCAAGGGCGCGAACTTCGGGCTCAACGAGTTCATCCCCGTCACCGTGGAAGTGATCAACTCGGCGGAGACCGCGGAGCTGTTCATCTCCGGCAACACCGCCGGCTCGCCCGGAGCCTTCCTCTCGACCGTGAGCTTCGAGGTCCAGGGCCCGCAAGGCGTGCAGGACTTCACGTTTGTCTCCGGCACCAGCCTCTCGGCTGTCGTCGCCGCGGTCAACGCGATCTCCGACGCCACTGGCGTGACCGCCAGCCTCGTCTCGGCCACCGACCAGACCTCCGGCCTGACCTTCAGCTCCACCGGCTTCGGCTCCGACCAGTTCGTGTCCGTCCGCAAGCTCGACGGCGGCGACTTCTTCCAGAGCTTCGACGCCCAGGGCGGCAACCAGGTCAACCGCGATGAGGGCGAAGACGTGCTCGCCCTGGTCAACGGCAACCTCGCCCTCGGCGACGGCCTCGACATCGCCATCAACACCGCGGCCCTGAACGTCGAGATGACGCTCACCGAAGCGGCGGCGACCTCCAACACCGGCACGGAGTACAGCTACTCCATCACCGGTGGCGGGGCGCTGTACCAGATCGGTGGTCAGATCAACACCCAGCAGCAGGTCGGCTTCGGCGTCCAGTCGGTGGCCGCGACCCGGCTGGGCAACACCGCGACAGGGTTCCTGTCCACGATCGTGGCCGGCGGCGACAACTCGCTGATCTCGGGCAACGCCCGGTCGGCCGGCGACATCATCGACGCCTCGATCGATCAGATCTCGACCCTCCGCGGCCGTATCGGTGCCTTCGAACGCAACACCCTGCAGACGACCCTGCGGTCGCAGCAGATCGCGTTGGAAAACCTGACCGCGTCCGAGTCGGCGATCCGCGACACCGACTTCGCCGAAGAGACGTCGAACCTGACCCGGCAGCAGATCCTGCAGCAGGCCGGCACGTCCACCCTGGCGATCGCGAACACCTCGGCCCAGTCCGTGCTCTCGCTGCTCGGCTAATCGCCGGCCTGATCCTCAACCACTCACGCCTAGCCCCGGACGTTTGTCCGGGGCTATTTTTCGTCCGGCGCGAAGGTGTCGCGGTGCTCGGCGTAGTACCGCAGCGCGTTACGGGTCGTGTCGGCGAAGAAGCCCGGCTTCAACCCGCGCTCACCCCGGTACTCGGGATCGTCCTGGTCGGGCGCAAATCCGTTCTTCCGTTTGATGATGAAGCCCAGCTGGCGAGCGAGGTGGTAGCCCCGCTCGTAGTCGTCTTCCTGCAGCGCCGCGAGGGTCTTGAACCCCAGCCGAAGGGTGGCCCGCTTGTTTGCGGGGCTCAGCTTGAACAGCCGGTTGCCTTGGTTGAACACGTCGTTGAATGCGCGGCTGCGGAGGTAATCTGAAGGCGTTTGGGAGTGCAGAGCGATGACCTGCAGAGCGGTCGCGAGGTGCGTGTTGATCGGTGTCTTGCGGAGCAGCGTGCGTGCGGCGGCGGTCCGGACAGTGAGCGCGGCTTCGGGGTCGTTGGCAAGCGCCGCCAGCACGCGTTCCGCGTCGGGGTGCCACGCCCGGATTTCCATCTCACCGATCAGCCGGAGCCGGGCGTCTTGCCGGGTCTCGCGTTCGAGCAGGGCGAGGACAACCCGGCTGGCGTCGGGCTGATCGCGTGGGCTGAGGCGTTGGCCCCACACGTGCCAGGCCATCAGGTAGGCCTGGTGGGCAGGCCCCGCGGCTTTGGGGTCACGCCAGGGCCGGGTAGGGTCTGGCGGCCCAGTGCATGAAGCAAAGAGCGGCCGGTAGCTGAGCATGGCTTCAAAGAGCTGGGGGCCCATGATGTCGAACGGCTGCTCGATCGCGTGTCGCACGATCGCGTCGCGGTCGTCGTCGCTCAGGCCCGGCCGGCTCCAGTCTTTCAGTAAGGGTGATGGCTCGGGCTGGGGGGGGTCGTGCGGCCAAACCACGCCGTCGACGGGTTGTGTGGTCCAAACCGCGGACGGTTGAGTGGCGGGCTGCGTCTGCTGACCCGAGACGTACGCAGCCGCCGGGGAGAGGGCCAGAGCGATGATCACCGCTCTACGAAGCGTCGCGGGGGCGTGATAGTGCATGGGGTAAAGACGGTTGACGGCGTCGCGGGTTCCCGAAAGCGTTGTGCCCGCATGGATCCTACCGCCTGATCACCCGGTGTGAGCGGTTGCCGGGTTATGGTGGGGGGCATGGAGCGAGCGGTGCCGAAATCCGCCGGGTTTGGACTGCCCGGGGCCGTGGTGGTCCTGGCCTACGCCGTCGTGCTGCTGAGCGTGGGGGCGGCCTCTGCGTGGGCGCTCTCGTGGGGCGGCGACGACCGACGCCTGGGCATGCTCGATAGCATCTGGCACGGCACGTCGGCGGTTACGGGGGTTGGCCTGTGGTTGCGCGACGGCGGGGCGATGCCGACCGTGGCCCGCTGGGTCATGCTCCTCACCGGGCAGGCCGGGGCGTGGGTGTCGATGATGGTGGGCGCGTGGGTGGTGATCGCGGCGGAGCGGCGCCGGGCGATGCTCCGGCAGGAACCGCTCGAGGATTACGGCTGCGATATCCGCGGGATCGTGTGGGGCAGCCTGATCGTGCTGGTCGGGCTTCAGGCGGCGGGGTTTCTGTGGCTGATGCTGATGGGCTGGTCGTGGGACCACGCCGCCGAGCTGGCGGTCGGGTCGGTCACGCAGCTTGGGCTGGTTGGGGCCGACTGGTCGCCGGGCAGCGAGCCGACGACAGGGGTGGGGCGGCTGGTGACGGTCGCGGGCTTGGGGTGGCTGGGTGGCATCGGCTGGATTGTCGCGCGGGATGTGAAACGCCGGAAGTGGTCGACGGCCGGGTCGGTGGTGGTGTGGGGGTCGCTGCTGGCGTTGGTGGTCGGGGCGGGTGCGATCTGGCTGACCGCGGCGCTCGATTACTGGTTCCCGAAGCTGCAGGGGACCACAGCCGGGACGGTGCTCAAAGAGAACCTGTCGGCGGGTCAGGCGGCGGGGTACTGGGGCGAAGCAGTGGTCGCGTCCGTGTCGGGCCGGGGGCTGGGGGGGTGGTGGCTGGAGTCAGGGGTGCTGGCGAAGCCAGCGGTGCAGTGGGTCGTGCTGGGGCTGATGGTGCTGGGGTCGGCACCGGCGGGGCCGGCGGCGGGGTTCGGGATGACCGCGTGGGTGTTGTGGCGGTTGGAAGCGGGGCGGGCGGCGCTGGCGGTGCTAGGCACGGGCTTGGTCATGCTGGTGGTGGGGGGGTTTGCGGTGGCGATCGTGACGCCGCCGACGGTGGGGGTGGAGGCGGTGCTCCGGCTGGTGCTGGGGGCCCTGTCGGGAGTCGGGCAGGGCCGGTTGGAGATGCTGCAGGTGGACGCGTCGGTGCCGCGGTGGGTGCTGGTCGGGCTGATGGTGGCGGGGCGGTTGGGCTGGGTGATCGCGGCGGTGGTGGGCTTGGGTGTGTTGGGGCGGGGGAGGATCAAGGGGCAGCCGCCTGAAGCTGCTGCGTGAGCCGGTTGCCGTGGCTGTGTGTTTTTCGGGTTAGGGCGTGTTGTGAGCGGGCTATCGTGGTGGACCGCGTTAGATTGGTGGTTTCGTTTGATCCCAGGAGTCTGGTTGTGTTGCTGAATCGATGCCGTGTTTGGATGT
Source organism: Planctomycetota bacterium (assembly GCA_038749105.1). Lineage (GTDB taxonomy): Bacteria > Planctomycetota > Phycisphaerae > Phycisphaerales > Phycisphaeraceae > JBCCOW01. The sequence goes on along the minus strand of JBCDIM010000055.1, from coordinate 7,453 downwards.
CCATGGTCGTTTTCGCGCTGGTGGTTTGCGGCAGCCCGGCCGCGTCGGCGGAGGAGACCGGCAGCGTCATCTTCATCCATCCCGATGGCGCATCCTCGGCGACGTGGGCGGCTGCCCGGGCCTACTACGTCGGGCCCGACAGTGACCTGAACTGGGACCGCCTGCCGCACATCGCCCTGTACCGCGGCCACATGCTCGACTCGCTCACCGCCACCAGCAACGGCGGCGCGACCACCCACGCCACCGGCATCAAGGTCCGCTCCTCCGCCTTCGGCAAGACCGCCTCCGGCAAGGACGCCCCCCGTATCACAGATAGCAACGGCAACTACCGCAGCGTCGCCCTCGAAGCCCTCGCCGCAGGCCTCCGCGTCGGCGTCGTCCAGTCCGGCACCGCCATCGAGCCCGGCACCGCCGTGTTCCTCACCGACGCCGACCACCGTTACCAGGGCGACGCCATCGCCGAAGGCCTGCTCGCCTCCGGGGCTCACGTCATCCTCGGCGGCGGTGAGCAGCATTTCCTCCCCGAAGGCACCGAAGGCGTGCACGGCCTCGGCGAACGCAAGGACGGCAAAGACCTCATCGAACACGCCCAGTCCCTCGGCTACACCGTCATCCGTACCCGCGACGAGCTCTTGGCTCTCCCCGACGACACCGACAAGGTCCTCGGGCTGTTCGCCAGCTACCACACGTTCAACGACAAGCCCGAAGAGGTCCTCAAGGCCACAGGCCTGCCGATGTACGACCCCGACGCACCGACCCTTGCTGAGATGACCGACGTCGCGCTCCGGCTGCTGTCCCGTGACGACGGGCAGTTCCTGCTGGTGCTCGAAGAGGAAGGCCCGGACAACTTCGGCAACAACAACAACGCGGCCGGCACGCTCGAAGCCCTGAAGCGGACCGACGACGCGTTCAGCGTCGCCCAGCGCTTCCTCGCCGATCGCCCCGACACGCTCATCCTCACCGCCGCCGACTCCGACGGCGGCGGCATGCGGATGGTGGGTAAGAAGATCGACCCGGCCGTGCCCGTCGATCCCAAGAAGACCGGCCGTGTCTGGCACTGGGACCGCAACGGTGCCCCCCGCGACGGCGTCACCGGCAAGGGCAGCAACCACTTCCTCGCCGCCCCCGATCGCAACGGCGTGCGTCTGCCGTTCTTCATCGCGTGGTCGTCCCACGACGACGTTTCGGGCGGCGTCCTTGTCCGGGCCGACGGCCTCAACGCCCACCGCGTCCGCGGCAGCTTCGACAACACCCAGATCGCCGAGCTGATCCGCCTCACGCTCTTCGGCCAGAATGCCCCGCGGGCTGATCATTGACCTCAACCCCTGATCTCCGCTAGACTTCGCCACCCTCGAGTGCCCGGAAGACGTCCGGACATCGACCCCTGATACGCCGCGCCCCGCGGCACACCAACCTCGCGTCCAACCCGCACTGCTCTGCTCCCCCGACGACACTGCGTTGTCTCGTCTGTGGTGAGTCCCCCCTCCCGTCCAACCGCTTCCCCCACACGCGCCCGCAGTCGCGATCCGCCCACCCCGCCCGCCCCGTCCGCATCGCTCACCGATGCACCCGAAAGACCCTGCTATGCGTTTCGACCAGCTGCAACTCGCCGACCTGCTCCTCCAGAACGTCGCCGCCGAGGGCTACGACACCGCGACCCCGATCCAGGCCCAGGCCATCCCCGAGGTCCTCGCCGGCCGCGATGTGCTCGGCTCCGCCCAGACCGGCACCGGCAAGACCGCCGCGTTCGCGCTGCCCGTCCTCGACCGGCTCATCCGCACCACCCGCCCCACCCGCAAACGCCCCAAGGCAAAGAAGCCCCGCAAAGCCCAAGGCAAGGGCAAACCCGGCCACAGCCCCCGTCCGGACACCCGCGCCCGCTGCCTCGTCCTCTGCCCCACCCGGGAGCTTGCGACTCAGATCACCGAGGGCTTCGCCACCTACGCCAAGGGTTCGGGCCTGCTCGGCGTCACGGTCTATGGCGGCGTCAGCCAAAACCCACAGGTCCGCTCGCTCCGCCGGGGCGTCGATGTCATCATCGCCACGCCCGGCCGACTCATGGACCTCATGAACCAGGGGCACGCCGACCTCTCCGCCATCGAGACCCTCGTGCTCGACGAGGCCGACCGCATGCTCGACATGGGCTTCATCCCCGACATCCGCAAGATCGTCGCCGCCCTCCCGCAGCCCGGCCAGGGCCAGCGGCAGACCCTGATGTTCTCCGCCACCATGCCCCCGGCCATCCGAGGCCTCGCCGACGAGCTGCTCCACAACCCCGTCCGCATCGAGATCGCCGCCGAGCTGCCCACCGCCGACCGTGTCGAACAGTCCGTCTACTTCGTGGACCCCGCCGAGAAGCCCGACCTGCTCGCGGCGTTGATCGAGGGCACCCCCGTCCGCGATGTACTTAGCAGTCATTCCGGGGGGATGTATCGCACGATCGTCTTCACGCGCACCAAGCACGGGGCCGACAAGCTGGTCCGCAAGCTCAAGGACCGCGGCATCAAGGCCGAGGCCATCCACGGCAACAAGACCCAGAACGCCCGCCAACGCAGCCTCCAGCGTTTCCGCGACGACAAGGTCGCGGTGCTCATCGCTACCGATGTCGCCGCCCGCGGCATCGACGTCGATCAGGTCAGCCACGTCGTGAACTACGACCTCACCCACGAGCCCGAGACCTACGTCCACCGCATCGGCCGGACCGCCCGGGCCGGGAACGCGGGCCACGCCATCTCCTTCTGCAGCAAGCCCGAGCTCGCCTGGCTCCACGGCATCGAACGCCTGCTCGGCACCGAGCTGGACCCCGCCAACCCCGTCCCCGCCTGGGCCCGCCAATCCCCCCAGCCCGCCGAGTCACCCGCCCGCCGCTCAAAGGGCCGAGGCGGTCCTCCACGGCGTGAACAGTCTCCGCGTTCTCCGAACACGAACAAGCCCCGTGCCCGCAAGCCCCGCCGCGGCTCTGGCAAGCCCGCCGCCAAAGCCTCCAACGCGTCGAACAGCGCCCCATCAAACGCCTCCGCCCGCCCCTCCAAGAAGGGCAAACACCGCAAGGGCCGTCGCGCGGTTCAGTGAGCCTACCGCTCACCCCGACACCCCGATTCTGACGGCCGCCGACGCCCTCCACGACACCCTCTCCCGCGACCGCCAGGACACCCTTCAAGACGGCGTCGATAGCGGTGCCAGCAAACCCTTACTCGTCGCCCCGACGGCCACCGCGTCTGCGGCAGCTTCGACAACACCTAAATGGCCGAGCTGATCCGCCTCACGCGCTTCGGTGGCGCGACGACAAACGCTTACTTGAGTGGCTACAGGGTATCGGACGGGTCATCGCCGCGCGTGAGACCAGATGTCCGTTTCTACAGTTAAAGAGAGCTAAATGAACCTTTCTGTGTGTAGACGCATTGTGGTCATTTGCTCATGGTGTTTATATGAGCGACCAACTGCTACAGCGGTTCGGAGCGAACCTACGGCGAATCAGGGAATCGGCCGGTTTGTCTCAAGAGGCACTTGCTGACAAGACAAAGTTTCATCGTAATTTTGTCGGCTTGGTAGAGCGAGGCGAACGCAATACATCTGTGACGAAGGTTGCGGCGCTTTGCGAAGCGCTTGGCTGCTCCCCCAATGATTTGTTTAAAGGGGTCTGCAAGCGTGGCTGACCTGCCGTTTCTCGATCGCCCGCCAACGGCAAGTGAAGTGATCTGGCTGCAATGTGCTTTCAGCACCTTCGCTGACGGCTCAGGCGACCCGAGGAAAGCTGGTGATACGATTGCCAACTGGCGTGACTACGAGCGGGTCTTTCGGCAGTTCTATGGTGGCGTCGCACCGGAAGGTAAGCAGGTCTACGACGTATTTATTGAACTCGATACGCCCGGTCATTGGGCGGGCTTGTCCATCAAGTCAAAGTGTCTCGGGCAGTATTCCAAGTTTCCATTTGCAGAGCAGGCTTATCTGGAGCTGACGAACTCGCCAAGGAAGATGTGGGGCGGGCTAAGCGTTTACGGTCTTCACGAAAGCGATTGGGGCAACCCGGATAAGGCGCAAGAGATCGGCAGTCACTTGCTGGATGTCGTAACGAGCTGGCATGACGATGCTAAGGATTTCTTCCGTCCGCCGGACGGGAAGACATGCTCATCGATAGAGCCTACCGATAGCATCTACCTCAACGTGAGCTACTCCGAGCCAAATAAGCAGATGCGGCGGAGTTACCGCATTGACGCCTTTGATATGAGACTGATGCGGCCCGATACCTGGGTGTACCGGCCAGGAAAGAACGGTCAGATTCGTTCAATTATGGGCATGCTGAACGGCAACACTATCTGGGACTGGTATGCAAACTCTGGCGGTCAGCTCAAGTACTACCCGCCATTTTCTGCTGCTCACTTTTCCACGCCGATATTCGATACCCTCAACCCTGGGCAAGCGGAAAACTTGGAAGACAAGATGACAAAGTACTGGCCTGAGATGTCCGGCCGTTGGAGCACTCCGACTTAAAAGAGTGTCCCCTGTACCAAATTCGATTCTTCATTCAGCAAACTGCCAGCTGCTTTGAGACCAGACCCGCTAACCAAAGGCTCTAACACGGCCTTTGCCAGCATGGGTGGCACTGCGTTACCGATCTGCGTGAACTTCGATTCGGCGTTACCGACAAACTCCACAGCATTGGGGAATGTCTGAATTGCTGCGCATTCACGCCAAGATAGGCGCCTTGCCTCTTCCAGCTTGGGGCGGTCGGGGTCGCTCTCAAGATGCTCGTATTCGTCGGAAAAATCCCAGCGTTGCTTCCAGCCATTGGCAAGGTCCGACCATGTGAGCTTCATGGTCGGTGAGGCAGGATGCAAGGTGGTGTGTCTCCAGTTTGCAACTACCGTGTATGCAGGTCCATCCCACGGGGCTTTGCGATTACGCGACATGTAATACCACGACCAATGACCCTCAGGGTCATGGGGACGTTCATAAAACTCGCCTTCAGGCCAGAGCGGCAGATGCTTTATTGTCTCTCCATGCGACGCGTAAGGAAGAAGATGCGGCTGCTTTCTGGTTCGCTTGCCGTGTGTTGGTGTCGGAAACTCGTACTGAAGTTCAAGGTCTTTCCTTACACCAACAATAAACATGCGCTTGCGGGTCTGAGGGATTCCGTAGTCCCTTGCGTTCAGCATGCTGGCGGTAACGTTGTAGCCAATGCATCCGGCGCTGTTGAACTCGTCCACTTGCGTTTCCAAGAAACGCCCTTTTTGAATCTTCTGGAGCCCAGATACATTCTCTGCCACGAAGTACTTCGGCTCGACTTCATGCAAGCACCGAGCAAACTCTTTGTATAGCAAGGTTCTTTCGTCATTGTCCGGGTCTCTACGGCCACCCATAGAGAACGATTGGCAGGGATAGCCGCCGACCACCAAATCCGCAGAAGGGAATGTGTGGATGTCTCTGATATCGCCTTCTACCGTTTTGACTTCCGGGAAGCTCAATCGGTAGCTCTCTACCGCGTCATGCATGATGTCATTAGCAAGGACCGTTTGGACACCCAAGCTATGCAGTGCGTGGTCCATGCCGCCGCATCCGCAAAAGGTAGAAATAGCCTTCATACGGCAGAGCATACACACAGAACGGTTCACTTGCTGCGGTGTGCAGTTTTGATTGCCGCGTTTTGAGCGTGAAGACATTCTGAGGAAGGGGGATTGTCGGAGTGGTCGGTTGCGGCGGGGGTAGGTGTCCGCGGTGGTGGTATGGGGTGGATTAGAATACGGGGATGGTGCGAGAGCCGGTACGGGTTGCGGTGTTGGTGGAGCGGGATACGCCGGTGGCGGAGGGGATTTTGCGGGGGGTGTGGAAGAGCGCGGGGCCGCTGCGGGCGTGGGCGCTGCGGGTGGAGGGGCCGAGCGTGGAGCGGATGGAGCTCGTCAGGGCGTGGCGGCCGGCGGGGGTGATCGGGCAGCTGAACTCGATGGTGGTGGCGGATGCGGTGACGGCGTTGGGTGTGCCTTGTGTGAATGTGGGCAACAAGCTGGAGACGCCGGGGGTGGCTTCCGTTGTGTTTGATGACCGGGCGGTGGGGCGGATGGCGGCGCGGCACTTCATGGAGAAGGGGTTTGAGCGGTTCGCGTTTCTGGGGTCGGTTCGGCGGGCGCGGGGGCGGGACCGGTTGGCGGGGTTTCGGGAGGAGCTGGGGTTGAAGGGGTACGACGTGGCGACGCTGGGGGCGGAGCACGCGGCGAAGCTGGAGGCGAGGGCGAACATCTGGTCGAACCCGGACGAGGCGGTGGTGCGGTTTCTGGAGGGGTTGAAGAAGCCGGTCGCGGTGTTGAATGACAACGACCGGCTGGCGCGGGTGCACAGCGAGGTGTGTCGGTTGCGGGGGATCGCGGTGCCGGAGGAGGTGGCGATGCTGGGGGTGTCGGATGACGAATTAGAATGTGGGTTGGCGGACCCGCCGTTGTCGAGTATTCGGCTGCCGAGTGAGGAGGTGGGGAGAAGGGCGGTGGGGGTGTTGGCGGGGTTGATGGGAGAAAGCCGTGGTGCGGCCCACGGTGAGACACCGTGGGCTTTTGGGACTGGGGAGTCGCATGGGTATCGGTTGGCGCCGTTGGGGGTGGTGGAGCGGGCGTCGACGGATGTGGTGGCGGTGCGGGATGCGGGGGTGGCGGCGGCGTTGCGGGTGATCCGGGAGAACGCGCATCGGCCGGTGAACGTGGAGACGGTGCTGCGGGCGGTGTGGGAGGGGACGGGGGTGAGCGGTGGCGTGGGGGACGGGACGTTGAAGGCGGGTGGGGTGCGGGTGTCGCGTCGGGGGCTGGAGCAGAAGTTCAAGCGGGTGTTGGGGCGGACGCCGTTGCAGGAGATCCACCGGGTGCGGATTGTGCGGGCGTGTGAGTTGTTGTCGGGGACGGCGATGCCGATCGCGGAGGTGGCGGTGGCGTGCGGGTTTGCGGAGGCGCCGCGGCTGAGCGAGCGGTTCAAGGCGGTGATGGGAGTGACGCCGGCGGCGTGGCGGCGGCGGGCGATGGAGGCGCGGGGTCTGGGTGGAGGCGGTGCGGGTGCGGGCGGGGTTGGGGCCGCGGGCGGAGGCGTGCAGGGCGGGTTGTCGATGGCGGGGTACGCGGACGGACGGGGGGAGGGGGCGAGTGATGGGTGAGGGTTTGGAGGTGGTTGACGCGGTGCCGGGGTGGCCGGGTCGGCCGAGCGACGGGCACAAGGGGACATTCGGGACGCTGGTGGTGGTGGGGGGGTGTGAAGGGATGATCGGGGCGCCGGCGTTGTCGATGCGGGCGGCGCTGCGGGTCGGGGTGGGGTTGGTGAAGGTGGTGACGGAGGCGGGGGTGTTGGGGCAGGTGCTGACGGTGGAGCCGAGCGGGACGGGCGTGGGGGTGGAGGCGTGGTCGGGGGAAGGGATGGGGGAGGTGGGGGTGGCGGCGGCGCTGCGGGTGATCCGAGAGAACGCGCATCGGCCGGTGAATGT
>JBCDIM010000054.1:0-26125 GCA_038749105.1 Planctomycetota bacterium | reverse complement strand
CTCATCGGCGACGAGACCCGCGACGACGGCTGCACCCACGAAGACGCCGATCGCTTCATCCACGAGTTCGCCCGCCAGATGGAGGTCGACGACCGCTACGTCGTCCCCGCCTTCGAAGACCCCGTCAAGCTCGCGCTCCGCGAACGCGAGCTGCCCATCAACGTCGACCCCCTCGACAGCAAGCTCGACGACCCCGAAGAACGGCAGCGCCTGCTCCGCGTCTTCGAGCGCGGCCTCAATGCCCCGGTCGGCTACGTCCTGCCCATCGAACGCAACTACACCTACGACGGACCCACCTGGCACAGCGGCATGTGGATGCTCCGCGGCCAGCGCCTTTACCTCAGCCCCGGCGACTCGCCGATCGGTCTGCGTCTGCCCCTCGAGAGCCTGCCCTGGGTCAGCAAGGAGCAGTACCCGTTCATCGTCGAGGCCGACCCGATCGCGGCCCGCGATGACCTCCCTGCCCGCCGCGCCCGCATCGTCACCCAGAGCCGATGGCAGCCCGGTACCACCCGCGAAGAAGCGTGGGACGAAGAAGACCCCGGAAACCCCGGCGAAGACGGCAACGGCACCCCGCCCCGCAAACGCACAAGGCGGCACGTCACCCAGATCGGCGGCCAATGGTCCGAGCCCGACCAGACGCCCTACGGCCTCGCCGAGTCGCTCAACGACGCCCCCTGGAACCGTGTACCCGGTAAAGGCGAGTCCGCCCACTGGGTCATGCGCACCGCGCTCTGCGTCGAGGCCCGCGAAGGCCGGCTCTACGTCTTCATGCCACCCGCCCGATCCATCGAGGACTACCTCGACCTCGTCGCCGCCATCGAACACACCGCCGCCACCCTCGGCAAGCCCGTCCTCCTCGAGGGCTACACCCCCCCCTTCGACCCCCGCGTCGAGTCCATGAAGGTCACCCCCGACCCCGGCGTCATCGAGGTCAACATCCAGCCCGCCACCAGCTGGTCCCAGATGACCGACATCACCAAAACGGTCTACGACGCCGCACGACACGAACGCCTCGGCACCGAGAAGTTCCAGCTCGACGGCCGACACACCGGCACCGGCGGCGGCAACCACATCGTCATCGGCGGCCTCACCCCCGCCGACTCGCCCTTCCTCCGCCGGCCCGACCTGCTCAAGTCGATCATCGGCTACTGGGCCAACCACCCGTCGCTGAGCTACCTCTTCTCGGGCATGTTCATCGGGCCGACCTCGCAGGCCCCCCGCATCGACGAGGGCCGGCCCGACGCCGCCTACGAGATGGACATCGCTTTCGGGCAGGTGCCCAACCCCGGCCCGGGTCAGCCGTACATGCCGCCGTGGATTGTGGACCGCGTGTTCCGCCACCTGCTCACCGACCTGACCGGCAACACCCACCGGGCCGAGGTCTGTATCGACAAGCTCTACTCCCCCGACAGCGCGACCGGTCGGCTCGGGCTCGTCGAGTTCCGCGGCTTCGAGATGCCCCCGCACTGGAAGATGTCCCTCGCCCAGCAGCTGCTGCTCCGCGCCCTGATCGCCCACTTCTGGGAGACGCCCTACACCGCCCCGATTACCCGCTGGGGCACCCGGCTGCACGACCGCTACCTGCTGGCCCACTACGTCTGGGACGACTTCAGGCAGGTGCTCCGCGACCTCCAAGCCGAGGGTATGCCGTTCCAGGAGGAGTGGTTCCAGACGCACCTCGAGTTCCGCTTCCCCGTGCTCGGCACCGTGGCCTACGACGGCGTCGAGATCGAGGTCCGCCACGCGATCGAGCCCTGGCTGGTGCTCGGTGAAGAGGCGACCGCCGGGGGCACCGCCCGCTACGTCGACTCGTCGCTCGAGCGTCTGCAGGTCAAGGTCCGCGGCGTGGTGCAGGACCGGCATGCGGTAACGGTCAACGGGATCGAGCTGCCGATGACCGCGACCGACGAGCCGGGCGAGTTCGTGGCCGGCGTGCGCTTCCGGGCGTGGCAACCGCCCAACTGCCTGCACCCGACGATCCCCGTGCACGCCCCGCTGGTGTTCGATCTAGTCGACCGCGCCAGCTCGCGGGCGATCGGCGGCTGCACCTATCATGTCAGCCACCCCGGCGGCCGTGCCCACGAGATCTTTCCGATCAACGCCCTCGAGGCCGAGACGCGACGGGTCGAACGCTTCCAGAGCTTCGGGCACACCCCCGGGCCGTTGCAGGTCCGGCAGCTGCCCCGCAGCGCCGAGATGCCCGTCACCCTCGACCTCCGCCGCGTGCGATGACCCCCCCACCCCCACCCACAACCCCCGCCGCCTCACCCCACACCGAGCCGGCGGGCTCCCTCGCCGCCGGCTACCGCGCCATCGACGGCGCCTGGAGCGAGATGGTCGGGTCCAACGGCCAGCCCCGCGCCGCCTGGCAGCCCCTGCTCCACAAGCTCGACACCCTCGGCCCCGAGGCCATCGCCCGACGCTGGTCCGCCGCCCAACGCGTCATCCAGGACAACGGCGTCACCTACAACGTCTACGGCGACCCCCGCGGCATGCACCGACCCTGGGCCCTCGACCCCATGCCCCTGGTCCTCGACGAGCAGGACTGGGCCGCCCTCGAGCCCGCCCTCATCCAACGCGCCCACCTGCTCAACCTCCTGCTCGCCGACCTCTACGGCCCCAACACCCTGCTCCGCGACGGCACCCTCCCCGCCGACCTCGTCTTCGCCAACCCCAACTTCCTCCGCCCCTGCGTCGGCGTCGAGCCCCGCGGCGGCCGGCACCTCACCCTCACCGCCTTCGACCTCGCCCGCAACCCCGACGGCCAGTGGTGGGTCGTCAACGACCGGACCCAGGCCCCCTCCGGTGCCGGCTACGCCCTCGAGAACCGCCTGATCATCTCGCGCGCCTTCCCCGACCTCTTCCGCGACTGCGGCGTCACCCGGCTCGCCCGGTTCTACTCCCGGCTCCGCCAGGAGCTCGCCCGCATCTCCCCGCAGCAGAACGAAGACCCCTTCATCGTCGTGCTCACGCCCGGCCCGATGAACGAGACCTACTTCGAGCACGCCTACCTCGCGCGGTACCTCGGCTTCACCCTAGTCGAGGGCGGCGACCTCACCGTCCGCGACTCCAAGGTCTACCTCAAGACCCTCGGCGGGCTCCAGCGCGTCGACGTCATCCTCCGCCGCCTCGACGACAGCTACTGCGACCCCCTCGAGCTCCGCACCGACTCGGTCCTCGGGCTCGCCGGGCTCTTGCAGGCCGCCGCCGCCGGCAACGTCGCTATCGCCAACGCCCTGGGCAGCGGCCTGATCGAGACCCAATCGATCATGCCCTTCCTCCCCATGCTCAGCAAGCAGCTGCTCGGCGAAGAGCTCAAGCTCCCCAGCGTCGCCACCTGGTGGTGCGGCCAGCCCAAAGAGCTCGCCTACGTCATGGAGCACCTGCCCCGGCTGGTCATCAAGCCCGCGTTCATGGGCGAGCCCTGGCCCCCCGTCTTCGGCGCTGCTCTTTCCAAAGACGAGACCGAAGCCCTCAAGGCCCGCATCCTCGCCCGGCCCCACCGCTTCGTCGCTCAGGAGTCCGTCTCCCTCTCCACCGCACCCGCCTGGCGCAACGGCACCCTCGACCCCCGACACGTCATGCTCCGCGTCTTCGTCGCCGCCACCGAGGACGGCTACACCGTCATGCCCGGCGGGCTCGCCCGCGCCTCCGCCGCCCAGGACTCCATGATCGTCACGATGCAGCACGGCGGCGGCTCCAAAGACGCCTGGGTCCTCACCCAAGACCCCGTCGGCCGGTTCTCCCTGCTCCAGCCCGAGGCCCGGCACGTCACCGTCTCCCGCTCCGGGCACAACCTGCCCTCCCGCGTCGCCGACAGCCTCTACTGGCTCGGACGCTACGTCGAACGCGCCGAGAACCTCACCGAGATGCTCCGCGCCATCTACAGCCGGATGACCGAAGAGACCTCGCCCGACGGCTGCCCCGAGCTGCCCCACCTTATCGCTGCCCTCGCCGACATGGTCCACCGCCAGCCCGACGACGGGCCCATCACCAACCCCCTGGTCGACCACAAACGCACCCTCGAATACCTCGCCGCCGTCGTCTTCGATACCGAGCAGCCCGGCTCCCTCCGCGACGACATCGACCGCACCCTCCAGCTCGGGTCCATCGTCCGCGACCGTATCTCCCTCGACACCTGGCGCATCGTCAACCAGATCGACCGCACCCTCAAGCCCCAGTCCCACGAGCAGGCCCAACGCTCCGACCCCACCACCGTCCTCGACGTGCTCGACCAGCTCGTCATCCCCCTCGCCGCCTTCGCGGGCCTCGGCAACGAGAGCATGACCCACGGCCACGGCTGGCGCTTCCTCGACCTCGGCCGACGCGTCGAACGCGCCCAGGTCAGCACCACCCTCCTCCACGCGCTGGCCCTCGAGCCCGACGACAACCAGACCGCCGTCCTCGACGCGCTGCTCACCGTCTCCCGCACCCGGATGACCTACCGCTCCCGCTACCGCATCGGGGTCTCCGCCCTGCCCGTCATCGACCTGCTGCTCCAGGACGAGACCAACCCCCGCAGCGTCGCGTTCCAGCTCGCCCGGGCCGAGACCCACATCGCCGCTTTGCCCAAGGACGCCGCCGAGGGCCAACGCACCGACGACGAACGCATGGTCCTGGCGATGCTCGCGTCCCTCCGCCTCGCAGACCTGGACGAGCTGGTGGATGTCGATGAGGCCGGGCGACGCACCACCCTCGCCCGCCTGCTCGAGTCCCTCGACGACAGGCTCCCCGAGTTCTCCGACCTGCTCAGCCGACGCTACCTCACCCACGTCCAGGCCGGCCAACGCCTCACCGCCCTCGCCGACCTCCCCGCCATCGGCGACGACACCACCCTCTAACCCCAACCGCCCTTTCGCCCTGGGCTCTGCCCGCGGGCACGCCGCCAGCCGGATGCCTCAACGACCAACACGCTGCTCCTAGCGACCCCGAACCCCATGCGTTACCAAGTCCGACACGAGACCGAATACCGCTACTCCCAGCCCGTCACCCTCGGGCACAGCTCGCTGCACCTCCGCCCCCGGCCCGTCGACCGCCAACGCTGCATCGACATGCAGATCGACATCGCCCCCCGCCCCGCGGTCATGACCGAGCGCACCGACTACTTCGGCAACCCCGTCAACTACTTCATCGTCCAGCAGCCCCACCAGGTGATGACCATCGCCACCCACTGCACCATCGACGTCGACCGCGTCGAGCCCCTGATCGACGGCGTCAGCCAGCCCTGGGAGGCCGTCCGCGACGGGCTCCGCCACGACACCTCCCCCGCCGGCCTCGACGCCTACCAGCACACCTTCGACTCCGCCCTCGCCCCCGGCCCCGGAACAACTGCCACGCCCGAGTTCGCGGGCTACGCCACCGAGTCCTTCCCCGCGGGCCGGCCCATCCTCGACGGCGCCCGCGACCTGACCCAACGCATCAGCGACGACTTCACCTTCGACCCCACCACCACCAACGTCGCCACCCCTGTCAAACAGGTCTTCGACCAGCGCAGCGGCGTCTGCCAGGACTTCGCCCACCTCATGATCGCCCTGCTCCGCGCCCTCGGGCTCCCCGCCCGCTACGTCTCCGGCTACCTCCGCACCTACCCCCCGCCCGGCCAGCCCCGCCTCCGCGGCGCCGACGCCTCCCACGCCTGGGTCGGCGTCTACTGCCCCGGCTTCGGCTGGGCCGACTTCGACCCCACCAACAACAAGCTGGTCGCCTCCGACCACATCACCGTCGCCTGGGGCCGAGACTACGCCGACGTCGCCCCCGTCAAGGGCCTGGTCCTCGGCGGCGACGAGCACTACCTCTCGGTCCGCGTCGACGTCGCCCCCGACTCCGCCGAGTAACCCGCGCAACCGATCAGCCCCCCGTCGCCTGCAGGCTCCGCCGGTAGTCGCGGGGCGAGAGACCGAAGTGCTGCTTGAACACCTTCGAGAACCGCGCCGGGTCCGTGTACCCCAGCGCATACCCCACCTCTTGGACGCCGTCCCGGGTCGTGCTCAACAGCTCGGCCGCCCGCTTCATCCGCCGACGGATCAGGTAGTCCTGCGGCGGTGCCGCGAACCGCTCACGGAACAGCCTGCGGAACCGGCTGTACGAATACCCACACGCCTCGGCACACGCGTGGAAGTCGTGCTGCCGCTCCGGCTCCTGATCGATCGCCTCCTTCACCGCCAGCAGCGCCGCGTCGGGCCCCCGTGTCGAGCGGTCCTGCTCGACATACGCCAACAACCGGTTCAGCGTGAACACCCCCTGCCACTCCAGGTCCGGTGACCGCAGCGACCGGTACAGCTCATCAAACGCCTCCCGCGTCCGCGTCGCGCTCGACAACTGAACCGCCCCCGACGGTGCCAGATGCTCCAGCAACGGCTTGTAGTAGTCGTCCGCCAGCGCCCCTCGGAACATCACCCAGTTGTGCTCCCACGCCCCCGTCGGCCCCGGCCCATACCTGTACCGCGACACCCGGTCGGTCCAGAAGAACATTGGCGCCGTCGTCTCGACCTGCGCATGCCCCGCACGCTGGAAGTAGAAGCTGCCCCCGGCCATCAGCTGCACCGCGTACGCCGACGGGAAACGCTCGGCAATATGGACGCCACAGCCGGGGTGGGGCCCGCCGGAGATGATGACCAGGTCGAAATCAGGCATAGCCAAATAAGACAAGCAATCGGCCAGATGAGACATTCCGACCGCCAGAAGCGACTTATATCATTCGAAATTCTTCAAAACAAGGCGGTACCTGCCACGCAAGCCCTAAACCCGACAAATAAGACAAAATCATGGCTCAACGCATCTACATCATCGGCACCGGCGTCATCTCCGGACACCACGCCCAGGCCCGCCAGGCCCTGCCGCGCGACACCGAGCTCTACGCCGCCGACCCCAACCCCGACGCCCTGGCGAAGTTCAAGGCCGAGCACCCCGACGCGATCACGTTCAGCTCGTCCGACGAGATGCTCGCCCACGCGCCCGCCCAGGCCTTCGACATCGTCGCCGTCTCCACCCCGCCCAAGTGGCACTGCTCCGAAACCCTCAAGGCGCTGCGGAGCGGCCGGAACGTGGTCTGCGAGAAGCCGTTCGCGATGAGCGTCGACGAGGCCCTGCAGATGGTCGACGAGGCCAAAGCCCTCGGGCTGCATGTGTCCTGCTGCAGCAACCGCTTCATCGACTGGGCCTGCAACCAGGACCTCAAGCAGCTGATCAAGAACGGCGCGATCGGCGAGCCCTACCTCGTCGACTTCCTGCACCGGTCGAGCTGTTCCCGCACCGGCGTCGAATACCAGAACGGCTCGTGGTGGTTCCTCGACAAGTCTAAGAACGGCGGCGGCCCGCTCCTCGACTGGGGCCCCTACGACATGGCGGTGCTCTTCGAACTCTTCGAGCCCACCCACGTCACCATCACCGGCGCTATCAGCCAGCACATCGACGTCCCGCACGGCATCCCCGACGGCGTGACCTACGATATCGAGACCCAAGCCGCCGCGACCCTCACCCTGCACCGCGACCACGGCCGAGACGTCACCGTCCGCTACGAGCGCACCTGCTGCACCCACGGCGAAGACACCAGCCAGGAAACCGTCTACGGCACTGAAGGCTCCGCGACCTGGCACTGGCTGCCCTTCGAAAAAGACGCCCACGTCAAGCTCCGCGTCACCCGCGCCCCCCGGCTCGCCGATGAGACCGTCCGCCCTACGCCGGCCCAGACCGACGACAACACCTGGGTCCACGCGCCGGTCCGCGACTTCGACCGCTTCCTGCGTGGCGACGCCACCGCTCCCGTGCTCGTCAACGACGCCGCCCTGTTCCCGTTCAGTGTGCTGCAAGGGATCTACGAATCTGCCGAGACCGGCCAGCCTGTCACCGTCCACCACGCCACGTCCGAACCCGCCGAGGCCGCACGATGACCCAACGCCTCTTCGCGATGGACACCCACTTCATGGGCGACAACCAGGGCCCCACGCCCGCCGAGCAGGCCGCCCTGGTCAAGGCCATCGGCTATGACGATTACTACGTCACCGGCGGCGTCAACAACACGGACAAGTTCGACGCCCTCCGGGGGGCCGCCGACGACGCGGGCCTCGGGATCAACGCTGCCTACGAGACGTTCGAGATCCTCCAGCCGCCCACCGCCGCCGACCTCGAGAGTGTTGAACACGTCCTGTCCCTGCTGCCCGACTACGGCCGGCTTGAGATCGCGCTAACCGCCGGCGGGATGACCCAGGACAGCAGCCAAGCGGATCACGACGCCGAGGCGCTGGCCTGGCTCGAGCCGATCGCCCAACTGCTCGAGAAGCACGGCCGTGAGGCCTCGCTCTACCCGCACTTCTACTTCTATGTCGAGACCCTCCAGGACGCGATCCGCCTGGCCGATAAGGTCGATCAGCCCTTGCTCAAGGTCATGTTCACCAGCTACCACTGGTTCTTTGCCTGGCACAACCTCAGTCATACCGAACCCGACTACGCCAAGCTATTCGACCAGGCCGGCGACCGGCTCAACGCCGTCAACCTCTGCGGCTCACACGTCTTCGCCAGCGAAGAAGAAGCCGCCGGCCGGATGAACCCGTCGATCGACCCGCTCGACACCGGCGACAAGGACATCGACGGCATCGTCGCCGAGCTGCGCCGCATCAACTTCCAAGGCCCGATCGGCATCCAGGGCTACGCCGTCACCGACACCGCCGAGCGCGCGTTGAACCGCTCGTTCACCAAACTGAAATCACTGCTGGGCTGATGCGAACTCACTTGGTGCGTGGCGGCAGCTTGGCCTCTAACTGCTCGACCAGCCGGTCCGCCAATCCGGGCTCGGCCTCTGCGATGTTCTTCGTCTCCCCCGCGTCGGTCGTGTGGTCGTACAGCTCACGCCGACCGTCGTTGTGCAGCACCAGGCGGTGCGTGTCGGTCCGCAGCGTCCGCCCCACGTGGTGATAGCTCGCTGCGGCATGGCCCGGCGTCTCCGGCGCGTTCAGAATCGCCCGCAGCGAAACGCCCTGCGTAAAACCCGGCTCCGGCAGCCCCGCCAGATCGCTCAGCGTCGGGAACAGGTCGATCGTCTCCACCACCGCGTCCGTCGCCACGCCCGGCTTCGGCATTCCGGGCTTCACCACAATCAACGGCGCACGCAACGACTCCTCAAACAGCGTGTGCTTGCCCCACACCCCGTGCTCGCCGAGGTGCCAGCCGTGATCGCCCCACAGCACGATGATCGTGTTGTCCGCCACGCCGCTCGCCTCAAGCCGATCGATCAGGCGTCCGACCAACGCGTCGACATACGTCACACACGCCGCGTAGTGCCGACGGACCGCGTCGGCGAACTCGGCGTCCTGGTTAGGGTGGCGATCCCACAAGAAGTAGCGCTTGAACTCGCCCGATCCATGCCAGGTGGACACGCCGCTTGGCTTCGTCGGGTGCGGGATCGGCGGCAGCTCCGCCTCCAAATACGGCTCCATGTACTTCGCCGGTGCCCCGAATGGCAGATGCGGCCGAATGAAACCGACCGCCAGGAAGAACGGCTTGTCACCATCGGCCGTCAACACATCAAGCTGCCGTAACGCCTCGTCGGCGATGAGCCCGTCGGGGTAGATCGTGTCGTCACCCGGGGTGGATTGATAGACGTGCATCGTGCCGGACTCCCCGCGGACCTCGCCGTTTGCCAGGCCGTGCATCGCGCCGACCGGGGTCTTCCACGCGCCCGCCGGCATCAGGTGGCGGTCCCACGACTCGGGCATCTCGAGCCGGTCGTCCCGATTCCATTCGGGGCCCATCCGCCCGCCGGGGAAGTGCGAGATCTTGCCGACCGACACGGTCGTGTACCCGTGTTGACGGAACCACCCTGGCATCGACGGCGGCACACGCTCGGGGTCGGCGAGCAGGCGTCGGCCGCGCCCCGCCAACGCCCCGTTGCCCGTCGGTCCGTACAGCCCGGTGAGCATCGCGTAGCGCGACGCGCCACACGTCGGGGCCTGCAAGTAGTGCCGATTGAACTGCCGACCGCTCGCCGCCAACCGGTCGATGTGCGGCGAGTGGATGTAGTCCTTGCCGTAACTCCCCAGCTCGGGCCGAAGGTCATCGACGCAGATAAACAAGACGTTCGGGCGGGCCGGCGTCACGGGGTCTGCCCACATGCCGTGAGCGAACACCAAGAGCGATATGAGACACGCGGCCCATCTTGTTTGACGCGATGCAATCATTGAATCAATCCTGAAACGCACGAAGTCTAACCAGTGTGATGCACCGTCAAACGGAGCCGTGGACGACCTCGCCGTGGGCGAGGGTCGCGCGGAGCCAGCGGTCGTCCCAGCCCCAGAGGAGCCGGCCGAGCGGGTCGGGGTGGTTAAGCCAATCGCTCGGGGGAGCGAGCACCACAAGGTCGGCGGGAGCGTCGGGTTGCAGGGTGCCGGCATCGGGCCAGCCGAGGGCGGCGGCAGAGCCAGCGGTGATGTCGAACCAGGCTTCGGTCGAGGGGATGACCACTTGGTCGCGGCGCCACGCGGTCTCCATCATCGCTCGGGCCACACGCGGCATCGAGACGTCATACCCGCCCCCGATGTCAGAGCCGGGCGCGACGCGCACGCCGGTAGCAAGCAGCCTGGCCCGGTCCATATCGCCCGAACCCAAAAACGTGTTGGCGGTCGGGCAGTGTGCGGCGATCGCGCCGGCGTCAGACAAGGCTTGGCGGTCGGCGTCGTTGACGTGGATCACATGCCCGAAGACTGCACGCGATGTCAGCAGGCCCGCATCGGCGTAGACCTGCACATACGGCTTGCCGAACCGTCGCTCGACCTCTGCACACTCCGCCGTATTCTCCGACAAATGCGTCTGGATCACCGCGTCGTGCTCGGCCGCCAATCGGCCGGCCCCTTCCATCAGGTCTTGGGAACACGACAGCGCGAACCGTGGCGTGACGGCTGCCGCGACCCGTCCGGAAGCGCCGTGCCGATCCAGCAGCTCGGCCGACTGTTCTAGGAGCTCATCGGCCGGCCGGAGCAGACCCTCGGGAGCACCCTCGTTCATGAGCACGTGCCCGATGCGGGCCCGCAGCCCGCGCTGCTTGCACATCGACAGCGCCAAGTCGGCGGCGGCGTGGTGGACGGTGGAATATGCCCCGATGCCCACGGTGCCCACCGACAACAGCCGATCAAGCACGCCGGCGAGATCGGCACGGGCGCGCTCGGTGTCGGCCCAACGCATCTCGGCGGGGAACGTGACCTCGGCCAGCCAGTCGAGCAGTGGTCGGCCGTGCGCCCCGACGATCGGGAACTGCGGCAGATGGACGTGGGCATCGGTGAAGGCCGGGGAGATCAGCGGCGTGCCCGGCGGCAGCGTCGGGAGTGAGGCCGTGTCATCGACCTCGACCGACGCGATCCGGCCGTCACGTATGGTGACGGCACCGACGCCGAGCGTAACCGCGGCGGGGTTCAACGGGTCGGGCAGGATGAGAGCACCGGTCAGCTGCATGCGTAGAGCTTACGGGCTGACGCGATGCCGCCGAGTGTGACCCAGGATTTCACGGCACAAAGACGGGCCGGGCCGATCACGCGATGCTGTCGTCTCCCCCCGCCTCGAGAAACTTGCGTCCGTTGGAACGCTCGTGGTCGTCGATCATCTCGACCCACTGGTTGCCATGCTCGCGGATGACCGCCTCGGTCGCCTGGTCGGCCTGATACATCCAGACCGGGAGCATGTAGTTCATCTGGCAGAGGTTGGCGGTCAGCTGGAACTGCCGGAGCAGGTCGTACATCGTGGCGTAAATATCGAAGCCGCTGTAGTACTTCGCCTGCCCCCCTGCCGACACAATCAGCTGCATGTCCTTGCCCTTGAGCTTGTCGCCCCGGCTCCCGTAAGCGAACCCATAGGTCAGCACATCATCTAGCCACTTCTTGAGCAGCGGCGGACACGAGTACCAATAGAACGGGAACTGAAACACGATGCGGTCGTGCTCCAGCAACAGCCGCTGCTCACGCTCGACATCGATCTGGAAGCCGGGGTACTCGGCATACACATCACGCGAGGTCTGGACCTTGCCGCTGGCTTCCAGCTGCTGCTGCCAGACGCGGTTGACCCGGGACTGTCCAGCTCCGGATGAAAGACGAGATTCATGATCTTCATAGCGGGTCTCAGTAGTTTTCGGGGCCAGTGCGAACGGACTGCGCTTTACGACAGGCCAAAGTGTTCCAGTGCTCGGCGGGCGACCGCCTCGCCCTGCTCTTGGACGAAGTGGTCCGCGCCGGGCAGCTCCATCGGCTCGGGGCACCCCTTGATCATCGCCCGCATATGACCCATGACCTCCGGGCCCAGCATCTGATCAAGCATGCCGACCGCCATGAAGGATTCGCCGTCCCAGTGCTCGCTCCAGAACGGGATGGCCTTGAGCGAGGTCTCGACGCCGGGGAAGTCTGGGCGCGTCGCAACCAGGCTCGGGAACTTGCGCACGCCCGCCTTGTACCGCTGGTCGGGGTACGGTGCCTCATAGGCACGGACTTCGTCCTCGCTGATCCCCGGGGCGTGCCGGCGGAAGACCTCGCCGATCGGCACGTCGGGGTCGCTCTCAATGAGTGCCTTCCATTCGTGGAACGCATCGTTGACTTCGCCGGTCATGATCCCGGTGTTCATAATCAGAAGCCGCTTGAACCGGTCGGGCATGTCCTGCGGAATGGTCAGCCCGAGGACGCCGCCCCAGTCTTGACACACCAGCGTCACGTTCTGGAGGTCGAGGGCTTCAATGAATCGCAGAAGGTACCCGCGGTGAAAGTCGAATGTGTAGACCCCGTCGTCCACCGGCTTGTCCGACCGCCCGAAGCCAAGGAGGTCGGGCGCGATCACGCGGATGCCCGCCCCGGTGAAGACCGGGATCATCTTCCGGTAGAGGTAGCTCCAGCTGGGCTCGCCGTGCAGGCAGAGGAAGACCTCTTCGGCGTCGGCCGGGCCGACGTCGAGGTAGTGGCCGCGGAGGCCTTCGTAACCCGGCAGGTTGTCGAGGTAGTTCGGGGCGAAGCCGTAGCCGGGCAGGCCCTCGAATCGCTCGTCCGGGGTTCGGAGCACTTGTGACATCTCGGTTTCTCCAGGCTGAAATAGGTCGATTGACCTAAATTAGGTCAATCGACCTTGCCTGTCAAGCCGCCGCGTGAGAAGATGGGCGGATGACCACCGCGAAAGACACGCGGGGCACGAAAGCCCTGATCATCCAGTCCGCCATCGAGGTCCTGAAGACCTTTGGCACCGAAGGGCTGACCATGCGGAAGGTCGCCGCGGCCGCGCAGCTGAGCCTGGGCAACCTCCAGTACCACTACCCCAACAAGATCGTGCTACTGTCGGGCCTGGCGGAACACTACTTCGGCGTGTGCGAACGGCTGCTGGACGCGTACTCACCGCGCCCCGGCGACCGGCGGCAGCAGCTCCGCGCCATGGTGATGTACCACCTGGATCACGTCGAGCACATCACCGACATGTGCCGGATCTTCCGAGAGATGTGGGCGCTGGCGACACGGGACGACGCCCTGCACGAGCAGCTCATGGCCTACTACCGCGTGACGTTTGAGAAACTCACCGGGCTGATCGAAGCGATGGGCGTGCCCCGGAAACCGGCCCGCGACGTGGCCGGCCTGTTCATCCCGTTCTTCGAGGGCTACTCGATCACGGTCCACGCCGGCCTCCAGAGCCGACCGCGGACGGTCAGGATGCTCGTCCAGATGACGGAATCGATCATCGATGGCGGATAGGGACACCCGCGGGAAGCCACGTGACGGCGTGGCGGCCAACAAAAAACCGGCTCGCCTTCGCTAGCCGGGTGGGAAGCTCCCTGTTTGAGGCAGTTTCGAACCAAAGATCGCGCGCGAGTTTTGAGCCTTTTGGCTTGGCGGATGGGCTACATCGCGCCTTTGACAAGCCGCTTCTCAGTATGGTTTTGCACTGTTAATCACTATCGCGCACCGGCCATTACCCGCCAGCAATCCTCTCACGATTAAGTGCCTCGGCCTCACGCAGCTTCCCGATGATCTGTTCCGATGAGTGTCCCCGTCGCGCCATCACTGACCTGCCTTGCCTGATTGCGCCCAAGACCAAGAGATCCTCTCATAAGTCGCGGACTGGTTTTCAGGGGGCAGGTCAAGAGGACCCGGCACCGTTCCTGAATGAGGTGGCGCCCGACGATTCACGGATGTGAATCTTCAGAGCGACTTATACGATTGAGTCCGCGCAACGACGCTCGGCGATCTCACGCTATTTGCGCGTTATACTTGCCCGAGATCGACACGGGAGCTTGGGAATCGCAAGAGAGTGTGCAGTGAGGTCTGGCCCAGTTGCCTTGCCGTACCGGCGCTGCCGAACTGAATCAGCGGCAGAGCCCTCGAGCTTCTTCGAGTCCCCAGGAAGGCACGCCAGGGGCAGCTGATGGTCGATGTCCGGCTCAGACTCAACAAGCCAGCGAGTGCCAGTCAACCCGCGAACTGACATGAAGAGCTACAGAAGCGGCCGCGCACAGAATGCTGTGCATGCATTCTTACTTCACGCGCGGGAACGCTTTACCGTGGTTGTCGCCTGCCTTGACGCGGCAAGCCGAGTCGGGTGAACCGGAGAGCCGTCATGCTTTGGGGCCTCGCCTACGCCAAGCGCACCGATAGACTCGGCCGGATGAATGACATCGATGTACTCGTAGTCGGCGGCGGTCCAGCGGGTGTCCCCGCGGCAATTCAGGCGGCTCGCCTGGGCGCACGCGTGATGCTCGTTGAGTTCCACGGCCAGCTTGGCGGGGCGACCACAACGGGCGGCATCTTCTCGGTCTCCCTCTTCGGCGGCTTCGGCGAGCAACTGATCTCCGGGATCGGCTGGGAGTTGGTTGAGGCGTCCCGCGCGTTGGACGGCGCAGCCCGCCCGTTCGATCCAACCAAGCGCGGCGCGGGGCCGCGCCCCGGGCAGACCTGTTACGTCAACCCGTATCTCTACGCAGCGGTTGCCGAGCAGGCGGTACTCGAAGCGGGTATCGATCTGCGGTACCACACCGCACCCCGCAGCGCCCAATGGCTCGAAGAAGGAGTCGTCTTCCGCGTCGACCTACAGGGCAAGAATCAGCGCACGACGATCCGCTGCCGTGAGCTGATCGACTGCACAGGCGGGGCCGAGATCGTCGGGATGCTTGGCTACGAACGTGTGCTGGGCGACGAGGCAAGCGGCCGACGCCAACCGGGCACTTTGGCGTTCGAGATCGGGGGGTTCGATGCCGTGGCAGCCGACCCGCGCGAGATCGAAGCCCACTACGAGCAAGCCCGCGCCGACGGGTCGTTGCAGCCCGGCGATTACTACTTTGCCGACAAGTCGGGCGAAGCGATCGCACGGTCATTGCAGCGCGGTGCGTTGAACGCGATGCATGTGCCGCAGGCCGACGACACCACGAGCGACGCGCAGACCGTAGCCAACATCGCCGGCCGCTCCGCCATGCTTCGGCTGCTCAAGTTCGTCCGTGGACTGACAGGCGGTGAACACGCCACGATCCGCTACGCCCGCCAAGACACCGCGATCCGAGAGACACGCCGCATCGTTGGCGAAACTACCGTCACCGAGACCGACTACATGACCGGCCGGGTCTTTCCCGACGCGATCGGCTACTCCATGTGGTTCATCGACATCCACAACGATGACCACGTCGAGAAGCGCTTCCTCGAGGACGGCGTGAAGCCGACGATCCCGTTCTCGGCCATGGTGCCCCGAGGATCTCGACACCTGCTCGCGCCCGGCCGATCCATCAGCGCCGACTACGCCGCCCTCAGCGCGCTGCGTGTGCAGGCGTCATGCATGGCGATGGGCCAGGCCGCAGGTGCCGCCGCGGCCCTGGCGATCGAGCTCGGTTGCCCCTCCCGCAGCGTGCCCCACAGCCAACTCCGCCGGGTACTCCAAAAGCACGGTGCGATCCTCCCGCCAGCGCTCGACCGCGCTTCCACGACCTAAGTCGTCAAACCCGCCGTCACCTCACCCATCCGGCGCTAAATCGCGCGTCTGATACCCCAAAATGAACCAGTGGTACTCTTTTCAGCGAGGCTCGAGCTGCCGCAACGGCCAGCTCGACGATGTGCTTCACGCCTCCTCACAACCCCATTAATATTCATTAATATATGTTAAATATCAATTTATTTTTATTTCGCAAGGCCGCGATTCGAGGCCATCATGCCGCCCGGCGGGACAAATGAATCGATCCCTTGACAAAATTTATACCACTGGTATATTTTGATCCACTGGTATGAACACCGCGACTTCCCCCACCCGAACCCCCAAGACCTCTCCCCTTCACAGCCTGCGTGGCGTGTCCGGACGCCAACTCTGCTCACGGCTTGCGGAGCTCATCCGATCGGGTCGGCTGGGTGCCGACGAGGTGTTTCCCTCCGAACGCCAGCTCTCCTCCGACCTCCAACTGTCGCGCGGAACCGTCCGCAAAGCGCTTGCCGCCCTCGAGAACCAGGGGCTGCTGTCCAACGGCGGCCAAGGCCGAATTCGACAGGTCAACGCACCCCGCTCCGCGAACTCCATCATGTCCCGGACCGTCGTCATCGTGGGATTCGACCGCATGCCCAACGAACGTGTGGCCAGCGAGACCGGCTGGGAGACCTACGCCCAATTCACCGCCTCCGCCAAGCTGCAGGAGCTCGGATGGCATTGCCTGACGATCAACCCCGACGAAGCCACGCCCGCCCAGATCGAACTGCTCGGCCAAGACCGGCCGGCCGGCGTGCTCTTCTCGAGGCCATTGAAGACCGACGCCACCCGCCAGATGATCGAGCGGTTCGAATCGCTCGGGCTGACCGTCGCGGCGTACGGCGGCCCGGACGAAGAACTGCTCGGACAATGCGATCGCATCTTCCATGATCACACCGCCGGGGCGGCCGCCTTAACCCACTGGCTGATCGAGCAAGGCCGACAACGCATCCTGCCGTTCTGGCGATTCCCCGAACACTTCGGGTGGATCCATGAACGCGAGTCGGGGTATCAGCAGGCGATGTCTGACGCGGGGCTGACCGCGCTTGAGCCGGTGCGGACGCCAGACCTTCGGCTCAAGGCCGACGGCGAACCGTTCGACGACATGGTCCGCCTGCAGATGGGCTTCCTCTACGGCCCGCTGCTCGGCGATGATCCGATCGACGCGCTCATGTGCGCCAATGACCTGCACGCCGCCGAAGCAGCCGAGGCCGTCCGCCGTCTCGGCAAAGAGCCCGGCAAGGACATGCTGATCGTCGGCTACGACAACACATGGCAGCGCGATGCCCGAAACCCGGACCGGATCGACCCCCCCGCCGCCACCATTGACAAGCAAAACGACAAGGTCGGCGTCGCCCTCGCCGAGCTTCTCTACGACCGCATCCAGGGCCGTTTGCCTCAGGAGCCGCAGCACTTGGCCGCGGCTTATTCACTACTCACCCCCCGTCTCACCATTCACGAGCATCACTCACCCTCAGGAGGAAATCCATGAACAAGCTCACCCTTCTCGCCGCCGGATTTGCGGTTGCCGCAGGCTCGTCTGCGTCGGCCGCAACCCTGCTTTCAATCTCGACCGTTCAGGGCTCGCTCAATACCGGCAACGGCGTGACCGACCGCTTCGACTCCGCGGCAGTAACCATCACCAACGCCGCCAACACCATCGCCCCCTCGGCCAGCGATTTGATCACCGCGGGTGCCGACGGCAACGGCATCACCAGTCTTGAGCGCTTCTGGAATAACGCCGGGACCGGCGGATGGTTCAGCTTGGCCGACGCCGATACCGGGACCTCCGTGAGCAACTTCAACAATGGTTATCTCGCCTTCACTCTCGAGGCCGATGCCGGCTTCTTCCTTGACCTGGATCAGCTCGCCTTCGACTCTGCCGTCTTTACGGTCGACAACCGCCGCGGCTTCGAAGTCTACGCAGAAGTCAACGGCGGCACGTTCGACTCGTCCTCAGACCTGCTCGTCAACATCAACGATGAGAATTCACTGCGTACGAGCCCGCGAGAGAATACGGCCAATCTCACGGGAGCTGGATACCAAGGCATCTCGTCGATCGAGATCCGTGTTTACTCGCTTACGGACTTGGCTAGCCGCACCATTGATGTCGACAGCTTTCTGCTGACTGGCGATGTCATCGCCATACCCGAGCCGTCATCACTCCTGCTTCTCGCCCTCAGTTCTGCCTGCATGCTCTCAAGGCGACGCCAAGCCATCTGACCCCCCAGCAAACATCCGCCTTGGGCTACAGCCGAGGGCGGGTATTCTTAAAGTCGCTTCTAGAGGTCTTCACGTGAGTCACACCGTTTCTCCAAAACCCAGAGCCTTTACGCTTATCGAACTACTGGTGGTCATCTCGATCATCGCCCTGCTCATCGCCATCCTCTTGCCGACACTCACCTCGGCTCGCGAAGCCGCCCGCCGATCAAACTGCCTCAGCAATCTCCGCCAGCTTTCGGTCGGCGCCTATAGCTACGCCACCGATAACGACGGTGCGTTATTGATTGGCTATTCCGGGGATCACCGCCAATTCAATTACGCGATCTATCACATCTTCGCCAGTGCGAGCCACTGGCATGAACGGTATATCATGCAGGGGGTGCTCTACAAGGACGGGCGGGTAACCACGCAAGCGGCGTTCGCTTGCCCCAGCGAGACCAACGGCCTGATCGCCACGCAGGCATGGCCCCCGGGGCCGGCGACCGGCGAGACCACACGTTCGGACTACGCAACGCGGCCCGCAACGCGACACTGGTCCAATCTACCGGACAACATCCGCCCCAATCTGAAATACCTCGACGACATCCCTGGGCCGAGCTGGGCGCTCTACTCAGACCGAAGTTCATCGTTTGACGACATCCTCAACCGGCACCAAGACGGGCTCAACGTGTCCTACGCTGACGGGTCAGCAAGGTGGAATCAGGCGCTCGATGTCGAGCCGATTCTCGCAACGCAGGTTGCCGGGTTCAACGTCCTCAACAACGACGAGCAGTCTGCGCTGTGGCAGTCTTTTGACTGACTACTGGAGCCGCCTTTGGTCTCCCCTTGCAATGCCCTTAGCAGAACCGGATACGACGACGTTTGCCAGTTCATCTTAAGTACGCCTTGCTGGACGGAAGCGTGCTATCGCTTCGACGATCAGCTGATGTGCAGGATGGCGCGCTGATCACATGCGGAAAGGTCTTGATTTGAAGAGCACCCTCTGGTTCTGGCTAGTCCTGGCAGCTCTCGTTTGCTCCCTCGGGCCACGCTGGTACTCCGCCGAAGCAGCGGTCACGGACGTCATCCGCCTGCAGATGGGCGAGTCGGACAGTGGCCCTTCGGCCCGTGTGGACTGCAAGGCGACGGGGGCTGAGTTCACCGCAACAGGCTCGCCCAGCCTCACTGAAGCCGTGGCCGAACGGGCCCGTGACAAGCTCGAGAGCACCCACGCGATCACCTTTGAATCCGGCGACGGTTTCACGCTCAAGGGCCTGCCCGCCAACCCGAAGAACAACATCGGTGTCGAGCTCTGGGTCAAGCCCACCGCACAGGGTGGCTTCCGCAACCTCGTCAACTTCGGCGGCTCCTCGGGCATCGGCATCGCCCAGCAGAACGAGGGCGTATGGGGCATGGTCTACGGCAAAGCCAGTGTCGGATTCCAGGCCATCAAACCCGAGCAGTGGGTCCATCTGGCCGTGGTCATCGATAACGGCGTCGGCCGGTTCTTCGTCAACGGGCAGCCCGCCGGCCAAGCCCCCAACGCAACCAGCTGGGGTTACCCACGCTCGCGGTCCATGACGCTGGGTTTGCCGGCGCAGAAAGGTCATAGACCGTTCGAAGGGATTATCGACGAGGTCCGTGTTTTCACGTTTGAGCCCGGCGCTTTTGATCCAAGCGACCTGCTCTATATCAATGAACCGAAAGAGCCAGAGCTCAGCACCCAAGACGCCGGCGATGCCGCGTTCGACGGGACTGTGGCTGAGATCATTTTTGATCGAACCCCACAAGAGAACGGGCTGACCTTTGACCGCTCGAACATGTCGTACGCGTCGGCGAACGGGAAGTCTGCCTGGCGAGCCAACCGCAGCACCCTGGGACGGATGGCCTGGATCCGGGATGCGAACCTGACGTTCACCGACCCGGCGTTCCGCAACGGTGCGATGCCGGTCGTTGATGTTGAGGCCGTGGTCCGATTGAACACGTGGGCCGGGATCACGGCGTACGCGGACACCGAGCGTGGCAGCACCCGCGGCGGTATGACCTGGGGCGCCAGCCCCAACTGGCGCACGCTCCGCTTTCAGCTAGACGACGCCCACTTCGGCGGCCGCGATCACAACTCGAGCAACCGAGAGCTTCAGAGTGACGGCCACGACCTCCGGCTCTTCGGCGCGAACCAGCCGCTGTACGTCCACCGCGTGACCGTTCGGGGTTACGCAAGGACCGGCGATGTCGATTGGGCTCGCCTGATCCGGGCCACACGGCCGCGAGGCGATGGCCGACACGCCGACAACGAGCTGCTGATGTTTAGCGCCGACGAGTCGATCCGTCTGCGTATGCCGATCCGAAACCTCGCGCTCGAGCCGACCACGGTGGCCTACACCTTCCGCCTCATCGGTGGTGACGACGCGGTGGTGGCAGAGAAGACCGGCAACTTCGCGCTCGCGCCTGATCAGTCCAGCAGCCTCGACCTCACGTTCGATACATCGGGCTGGGACCTGGGCCCGTACCGATACGAATACCGCCTGGATCACCCGAGCAAAAACGTGCGCCTCGCCGGCCTTGACGGCCACGTCGGCATCTATGAGCCCGGCGACATCCGCAAGGCGGAAGACGGCGAGTTCCTGTTCGGGCTCCAGCACACCGGCGACCCGCTGCACTCGCGCAACGCCGCGTGGCTCAGCCTGATGGGCGTCGACATCCTCCGCAACGGCCTGAAGACGCATACGCAGGTGGACACCAAGCGATCGGTCACCGACGCCACGTACGCCGAGCTGTTTGCCCGCGGCTACCGCGTCATGCCGATGATCGATCCGCCCAAGCCCGGAAGCCCCAGCCAGTACGACGCGGACGGCATGGACCCCGCGAAGCGTGGACGCGAGCTCGCCAAGAAGGAACGGTTCCTCGAGACCTTTGCCCGAGACTACGCCGACACGATCACTTACTACGAGCTAGGCAACGAGCCGGACCTCAAGTTCTTCTACCCCGGCCCGATCGAGGAGTACGCCGACTCCTTCCAACGCATGCGGCAGGCGATCAAACGCGGCAACCCCGACGCGGTCGTGATGACCGGCGGACTGTGCTTTCATGGAAAGGACGGCGATCGCCGAGCCCGCGAGCTCATCGCGCTGCTCGGCGTAGACGGCGTGGACGCCTGGGCCTATCACTCGCACGGCCCGGGCTACGAAGCGCAAAGGAAGGGCTACGAACGGCAAGTCGAAGCGACCGCACTACACAATGCCGACCACCTGCCCATGATCGACACCGAGACGGGTATGGCCGCGACGGGTGAGGCACAGCTCCACGAACAAGCCCGGACGGTCGTCGAGAAGTTTGTCTTCACGATGAGCAAGCGCTCACCGATGACGTTCTTCTTCGCCATGCATTTCAAGCAGGGCACCGGCCCCTACACGATGGTGGAGCGATACCGCGAGCCTCGGCCCGTGGTGCTGGCTTATCGCAACCTGGTCCGCACGCTTCGTGGTGCACATTATGTCTCGGAGCTTGATGACGTCCCGTCCGATCTGCGGGTCTATCACTTCACGGATCCGAAGACCGGCCGACAGACGCTGGTCGGCTGGTCACAGGCGGACCAGCCAACGACCCTCCGCGTGGCGATCAAGGCCGTGCCGGCATCGGCCTCGACGATCGATCTCTTCGGGAATCGAACGCCGCTGCAGTCGGCGGGCGGGTCGATCGAGGTCACGATCGGGCCCGACCCGGTCTTCGTGACCTGGATCGATCCGAAGATAGAGGCTGGCGAGACCGACGCCCGGCTGGCGGTCCTGCCTCCGCTGCTGGAGCCACCGAACGCGGTCTCGGTTGCCGGGGGCGATACAGCCTCGTTCGACGTGCTGGTACGGCGCCCGAGCCCCGAATCGCACGCCCTCACCCTGAACACTCGGCTGATCCTCAACGATCAAGCGGTCTTGGAACAAGCGCAGGCCCTCGCGCTTGATACAGCCGACGCGACGACAGTCCGCGTCGAGCTGGAAGTCCCAAGAGACTACGCGACCCCCGTCCTGGCCACGGCCTGGCGTGTTCACGCCGACTACCCCAAACGCGCGAGCCTGGAACGCGTCGATGTCCAGCAGCTCCGATCCATTGAAGCGGTGATCGGCGGGGTCGAGGGGGCCTGGCTCCCGATGACACCCGCGGTCGAGATCGACGCTCTGGCTGGCGGCCACGCCGAGCGGGCGCCCGCCATCGCCATGACCCGGATCTGGGCGCGGGCCGACGGCACCTTCACGCTTGGGGCCGCCGCCGACTGGTGGATGGCCTGGTCGATCAACGGGCAGCCCGCCTACGACACGCTCGCTCGCGGCAACGGCGGAGGTCTGTCCGCCACAGCCCACACCTTCGAGGCCAAACTTAAAGCCGGCTGGAACACCGTCGCGGTCCGCGTGCTCAGCGGCCGTGGTGGCTGGAAGCTGACCGCCGCCGGCCCGTCGGAGCTCGCCATGATGCTCCGCCCGCAGAGCCCGCCCGACCGCGTCGAGCTCCGGCTGACCGATGCGCAGGGCAACCCACTGACCACGAGCATCGTGCCGGTCCTTCCCATGCCGGTGGCCGCTCCGATCGACGGCCGGGACCGCACGCTGCACCCGCCGATCGCCATCCTGACGCCGAACCATGTCACGAACTTCCACGAAGCTCACCCGGACGCGAAACGCTGGTACACCGGCGCGGCCGACCTCTCGGCACGCCTCTGGATTGCCGCTGGTTCCGACGGTCGCGTGGAGGCGGTCGTTGATCTCATCGACGATCGCTACCTGCCCGATGCGGACACCGTCTCGCTTGTCCTGGAAAACGCTGATGGTTCGCACGCGGTCCCGCTCGAGCGTAACCCGCAGGCTTCAGTGCAAGGCGTCATCCAATTCAAAGGCTCGCTCGAGCTGACTGCCACGCAGCGCTCCGCGATCGCTACGCTGACGATCCTCGATCACGATGGCGTGGTCGATGGGCCGAAACAACGCGGCGAGATCAGCACGCCGGTCCTCCTGCAGCCGGGAACCGATTGACCCGTATACGGATACACCGGGTCCGATCTCGACATCATGTCGAAGCCGATCGAAGTCTTCGCGAGGGCTTGGCGCAAACGTTTCAGGAGATCAATCGGTAACCTCCGCGTCAATGACAGCCTTCCCGGCTTTGAGTGTGAACGACCAGCCCCATCCCCGCCATCGCGTTAGCGGACCGCTGCCCGATCCCGACTGGACCCTCCAGATCGATCGGCCCGATGACGGCACCCCCCCGCCGCTGCGCGACCGGCTTTGCGGCGGCATCCCGGCGACCGTCCCAGGGTGCGTCCACACGGACCTACTCACGGCCGGCCTCATCCAGGACCCCTATGGCTACGGCATCGAGCCGACGCTGCAATGGATCGGACGCTCGGACTGGCGCTACACATGCCGATTCGTGGCCGACGAGGGATGGCTTGGCCGGGCGCACGTCGAGCTGTGCTGTGATGGTCTCGATACGGTCGCGTCGCTCCGGCTCAACGGCATGCCGATCGGCGAAGCGGCCAACATGCACCGGCGGTATCGCTTCAGCATCCGCGAGGCACTCCGGGACGGGACCAACGAGCTAACCATCGTGTTCGCCTCGCCGATGCTTGCGGCGGAGCAGGCGGAGGCGCGCTACGGCGCATTGCCCCACGAAGGCCACGGCAGCAATGCCCTCAAGCCGCCGCACAACATGCTCCGCAAGATGGCGTGCAACTTCGGTTGGGACTGGGGCCCGGTTCTCCCCACAGCCGGCGTTTGGCGACCACTCCGCGTCGAGGCCTGGGACACCGCACGGCTCGGCGATGTCGTCCCGCAGGTCATCGCCGTCGATCCCAAGCGTGCCGTGCTTCGTGTCGCCACCGTAGTCGCGGGGGATGCATCGGTCACGCGGACACACCGACTCATCGATCCTGAGGGCAAGCCGCTCTGTGTGCACGAATGCCGGAGTGACTCCGACATGTCGGAGGAGCTCGTCGTCGATGACCCCGCGCTCTGGTGGCCCATCGGTTACGGCGGCCAACCGATGTACACCCTGGAGACCGCACTGGTCCACACGGACGGCCGGGTGATCGATCGCGTGCAGCAGCGTGTCGGTCTGCGCACCGTCGAGCTCGACACCACCCCCGACGCGGTTCCGGGTGACGGGAGCCACGTCGATGGCCTACCCATCGGCGAGCGGATGCAGCTCAGGGTGAACGGCAAACCCGTCTTCCTCAAAGGCGCGAACTGGATCCCTGATGACTGCTTCCCGGTCCGCGCCCACGCACCGTCGCGCCTTGATCAGCGGATCCAACAGGCCGTCGCGGCGAACATGAACTGCCTGCGGGTCTGGGGGGGTGGCGTGTATGCCGACGACCACTTCATGGCCCGGTGTGACGAGCTCGGCGTGCTTGTTTGGCACGACTTCATGTTTGCCTGTGCCGGCTACCCCGAGGCGGCCCCGTACTTCGGCGAGGTGGTCGCCGAGGCGAAGGACAACGTCGCTCGGCTGGCTTCGCATCCTTCACTGGTCATCTGGAACGGTGTCAATGAGACCATCTGGGGCACGCACGACTGGGGCCCGGCATTTAAGAAACTGCGGCGCGGTGACCACCCGTGGGGATTGGGCTACTGGCTCGACAAGCTCCCCGCGGTGGTGAAGCAGATCGCCCTGGCCACGCCCTACTGGGCCGCGTCGCCCTACTCCGGCTCGATGGATCGCCACCCCAACGACAACGCGTTCGGCAACCGGCACATCTGGGACGTCTGGCACGGCGACGGACAGTACCGCAACTACCTCGGCCATTACCCCAGGCTCTCGACCGAGTTCGGCTACCACGGGCCGCCGAGCTTTACGACCCTTGACGCCGTCCTGCCGAACACACCGGAGCACCGCCGATGGGACTCACCCGCGCTGGAGTTCTATAACCGCAACGGCGGCAAAGGCGGCCAACTCCACACCGACCTGCGGATACGTGACGACTTCACTCCGTCTCACGAAGACCTTGACGCGTGGCTGTTCCTCGCTCAGGTGATGCAGGTCCGAGCCCTCGAGATGGGCTGTTCATGGTTCCGCGCGCTCTGGCCCTGGTGCTCGGGCGCGACCTACTGGCAGCTCAACGACTGCTGGCCCGTATCGAGCTGGTCGGCGATCGACTCGGAGGGCCGCTGCAAACCGCTCTGGTTCGCCACACGGCGATTCTTTTCGCCCCGCCTCGTCACCATCAAGCCGACCCGACCCATCCCCGCCGGTGAAGCCGTGACCCGACTCGCGGTCTACCTTCACAACGACACCGACAGGCGTTGGCAGTCACGCCTCCTGGTACGGCGGGTGGATCTGTCGGGGCAGACGCGCGACGAACTCTCGTTCGTGGTGGACACCGACGCCCGCACAGTTCAGCGCTACGACCTGCCCGAAGCCTGGCTTGACCAGCCCGAGACCACAGCACTCGTGGCGCGCGCGATCGAGGGCAACGCACCCGCGGGATGGTGGTGGTTCGCCCCCGACAAGCATCTCGCGTACCCGACCACGTCTCTCTCTGAACTGCTTGATGCGTCGCTGACCAAGACCACGTCAGGCTATGACCTATCACTGACCGCGACGTCCTTGGTGCGTGACCTCTGTATGTTTCCCGATCGGCTCGACCCGGCTGCAACCGTCTCAGACAACTGTCTGACCCTTTGCCCGGGTGACTCTGTCGTGCTCCATATCAACACGAAGCGTGACATCGAACTCAAGCAACTCACGACGCCACCCGTGATGCAAGCCGCGAACCGCTTTGGTCGTGCTTGCCGTCGAAAACACGGGATAGGGTCAGGCCACGCGCGGCCCGCTTCACGCCCAGAACCGGTCAATCGCTGATCTGCTCGGCCCGCCCACGGTCCTGGGCGTAGAACGCCTCCGCCACCGTGTCGATCTCATCGAACTGGATCAACGCCTGCCGGCCGTGCAGGTAGCAGGTCCGGCCGTCGCGGAACGCCCACTCGCCGCG
>JBCDIM010000053.1:0-26453 GCA_038749105.1 Planctomycetota bacterium | reverse complement strand
GCCTCACCCAACTCGCCCGGGAAGGACAGGCCGCACCCGACAACAACGGCTCCTTCTCCGGCTTCGGCAACCCCGCCCTTAACGACGCCGGCCAAGCCGCCTTCGTTAGCACCCTCACCGGCACCGCCGGCGGGACCAGCGACGACTTCGGCATCTTCCGAAGCGACGGCTCTTCCGGGGGCCTCACCCAACTCGCCCGGGAAGGACAGGCCGCACCCGATAACAACGGCTCCTTCTTAAGCTTCAACACCCCCGCCCTCAACGACGCCGGACAGGCCGTCTTCCGCGGCCGCCTCACCGGCACCGCCGGCGGGTCCAGCGACGACCGCGGCCTCTACTTCTATGACGATCTACTCGGACTCATCCAGATCGCCCGAGAAGGCGACCCCTTCCTCGGCAGCACCCTCACCAACCTCAGCTTCATCCCAGGCTCCACCCTCCAGGACGAGGGCAGCGGCCTCAACGAACTCGGCCAAGTCGCCTACTCCTTCTCCCTGGCCGACGGCCGGCAAGGCATCGCCCTCTACACCATCCCCGAGCCCGCGTCCCTCGCCTTGCTCGCCCTCGGCGCCGCCGCGCTCACCCGCCGCCAGCGACGTGACACCAAGCCGGATGATGCCTGACGGTGCTTAGGGGAAGACGCTTGCTGGCTGGGCACCCGCAGGCAGCGTCGTGCCCAGTACACCGCCGTGGGATACCGTGAGTGACTGGAGAGCCCGGCGTTGTGAATCGCCGTTGGCCTCTACCCCCCGTGCGGCTGCACGGGTAACGGCAGCCCAAGCGAGGGGGAGGAGAGAGTCCCCAGCCGACGTGCCCCGACTGTTCCGTATCAGGGGTTCGTTTGTGCGTGGGCTGTCGTGTGGCGGCCGATTTGCCAAGATCCTCTTGGGTACAGGTCACGCTTCATGTAGGTTTGCGTTCATTGGCTCGGTTTTGTTTTGATCTGGATCACTCATGTTTTTTTCCCACGCTCGGCGTTTTCGAGGTCCGCTCACCCCCCACGCACGATCCGCCCGGATGGGCGCGGCCGCCGCGATGAGCCTCGTTTTGGCACCGCTGGCGGGCGGACAGACGGTCGTCAACCTCGAGGATGGCCGTGATGCCTGGAAGCCCATCCAGATCAATTACACCGGCACCGAAGGGTTCTCCGAATTCGGTAACGGCACCAATCCGTTCCTCGATCGCCGACTCGACGTGACGTTCCAGCGTGAGGATGACTCGGGACAAGCGGTGGGTCCGGCCTATGTGGTCCCCGGGTTTTTCAATGCCGACGGCAACGCCCTGACGACCAACGCGAGCTCGGGGACGCAGTGGGCGGTTCGCTTTACGCCGAACCAGGCGGGCACCTGGCGTTATACGACGTCGTTCCGGCAGGGCAGCGACGTCGCGGTGGCCGACAGCCCGACCGCCGGCACCGCGGGCGACAACGCCATCAACGGCACCACCGGCACCTTCAGCGTTGCGCCCCGCGACGCCAGCGCCCCGGGCTTCCTCTCCAAGGGCCGGCTCGCCTATGTGGGTGAGCATTACCTCCAGACACAGGGCGACGGCAAGTACTTCATCAAGACCGGTGCCGACTCCCCCGAAAACCTCTTGGGCTACCGCGGCTTCGACAACACCCAGACCAAGGGCAACGCCGGCGCCGGCCGACGCGGCATCCTCCACAACTTCACCGGACACGTCGGCGATTACAACCCCGGCGACCCCGCCTGGGACACGCCCGACTTCGACTTCGGCAACACGCTGAGCAACGGCGGCGACGCCCGCAACATCATCGGCAAGAACAACTACCTCGCCGACGTCGGCGTCAACTCCGTCTACTTCTTGGTCAACAACGTCGGCGGCGACGGCCAGGACGCCCACCCCTTCTCACGCATCTCCACCCCCGCCCAGCTCTCCGGCGAAACCAACTCCGGCACCCCCAACGACAACCTCAACTATGACGTCTCGAAGCTCGAGCAGTGGAACACCTACTTCGCCCACGCGCAACGCCAGGGCATCCAGCTCCACATGGTCCTCAACGAGGCAGAGAACGCCAACAAGCTCGAACTCGACGACGGCACCCTCGGCACCGAACGCAAGCTCTATTACCGCGAGATGATCGCCCGCTTCGGGCACCACAACGCCCTGGTCCTCAACATCAGCGAGGAATACGACCTCAACAACGGCTTCGGCAGCTCACTCTCTGAGGAAGCTGCCCGTGTCAACCAGTTCGCCGACCACCTCGCCACCCTCGACGCCTACGGCATCCCCACCACCGTCCACCAGGCCCAATCCAACCGTTTTACGAGCGATCCGCGTGAAGGCAACTCGTCCTACCGGTTCTTCATCGGTGACGAAGACTTCGACCTCACCAGCATCCAGCGGGCCGGGCAAGAAGAGGGCTGGTCCGATGTGGTCGAGGCCTTCCGGAACGCCACCGCCGACGAAGGCCGGAAGCTCGCGGTCAACATCGACGAGCCCGAGTCGATCACCCGCATCGGGGTCGGCACCAACGACAACACCGACCCCACGGGTACAACCCTCGCCGAGCGCTTCAACACCGTCCGCAAGACGATGACGTGGGACATCCTGCTCTCTGGCGCTGCGGGCGTCGAATGGTTCATCCACGACGCCGACCAGGACGTCGAAGACCAACGGCTCTACGAGCAGGTGTACCGCGAGACCGCGATCGCCCGGCGGTTCCTCGAAGAGCACACCCCATTCTGGGAGATGACGCCGAACGATGACCTCGTTGATGGCGAGGATTCCGACTACGGCGGGGCCGAAGTCTTCGCCAAGCCCGGCGAGGTCTACGCCATCTATCTCCCCGATGCGTCTAACGACGACAACAACGGCGGCCCGCCTACCCTCGATCTCACCGGCTTCGACGGCGACCTCTTCACCCTCCGTTGGTTCAACCCGCGCACCGGCGAATTCGTAGGTGACCCCGTCGAACTCCTCGGCGGCGGCTTGGTTGGCCTCGGACTGGCTCCCGACGATGGCACGCCGATCACCAACGACTGGGTCGCGTTCGTTACCATCCCTGAGCCCTCCACCATCCTGCTGATCAGCCCTTATGTGATCGCTCTGGCGACCGGTCGGCGCCGACCTCGCTGAGCGGCTCCTGTTCGGACGGCCGTGCGGTCTGCGTCTGAACGCAGTGTCACAACCACCGCCGATGCTCCGCCCGGTACGCCGCCGGCGTGACGCCGTGCACCGCCCGGAACGCTCGCCCCATCTGACGCGGCTCGGTGAATCCCGCCTGCGCCGCCACCGACTTGACCGGCCGGTCTGTTTCCAACAGCAACCCGACGGCTCGGTCGACCCGCGCCCGCTGCAACACCTCCCAGGGCGATCGCCGCAGCACCGCATCAAACCGGCGTTCAAGCGTCCGCCGGCTGACGCCCGCGCGGTCTGCCAACGTTTCGACATCCATCTCGGCGCTCAACCCGTCCGGCTGACGCATCGCCGACAACGCCGCGTTCACCACCGCGTCGGCCCCGCCCACCGCCGCCGTCGAGCCCCGCGGCACCACCCGCACCGGCGGCACCGTCACCGGTTCGCTCGGCTCCGCATCGCCCCGGATCATCCGGTCCAGCAACGCCGCGGCTTCATACCCCGCACGCTGCGCCCCCAGCTCCACGCTGGTGAGCGCCGGCTCGCTAAACCCGCACGCGATCGGGTCGTTCCCCGCACCGACCACCGCGACCTCCTCCGGCACCCGCAGACCCGCCACGCCACACGCTTCGATCACCCGGAACGCCCCGCGGTCTGTGCCCGCCATCACCCCCACAGGCTTGGGCAACCGACGCAGCCAAGGCACCAACTCTCCCACCGTTACGCCCCGGCCCCTGAGCCGATACACCTCTCGGCCCGCGGACTCCGCCGCCGCCGTAAACCCCTCACCCCGCCGTCCCGACAGCGCCATCCCGGCCCGTTCGACATACGCCAGCCGCTCATACCCCAGGTCAAGCAGGTGCTCCGCCCCGAGCCGGCCCACCGCCCGCGAATCCACGAAAGCCGCGGCCGGCGTCCAGTCCAGCCACTCGAACACCTCCACCACCGGCACGCCCAGACCCCGCACCGCCTCCACATCCGATTCCGACAGCAGCTGCACGATCAGCCCGTTGCCCCGCCACCCCGCGAGCGTCTGGGCCACCCCGCCGCGTGGTCGGTGTTCGAGCCGATCGCACCGCCAGCGCGGCTGCCCTGCCCGGTAACCCGCGATCCCCAGCAGCACCTGGCGGAACACGCCTTCCGACGCATCCACCAGCACCCCGATCGTGGTTTTGTCGTAATCTGGCATCTTTGAGTCATGATATTGACTTGAGCAGGGAGCTCAAAACCGGACAATCAGACGAGATCAGAACCCACCGACTGCGTCTTGTCTTGCTGTGCCCGTGTCCTCTCTGCCCTGCTGAATCGCCATGAATCTCACCCCCTCCTTCCATTGGCCGCGTATCGGGCTGACCTCCGCCTGCCTGTCGGCTGGTGCCCTGACCCTCCCTTCGGGGGCCGTCGCCGACGACAAGAGCATCCTCTTCCTCCGCGGGGCTGAACGCTCCGGCGGCTTCCTCGAAGCCGGTAGCAACGACCAGAACCGCACCGACCAGCTCGCCGACGTTTTCGACAACGACACCAGCAGCCCCAACCGCGCTTGGGGCACCCTCGGCAACACCCTCGAGCAGAACGGCTTCACGGTCACCCAGCTCATCGAACCCCTCGAAGCCAACCCGCCATCGACCGGCGGCACCACCGGCTCCCGCCTCGACCTGCCCAACCTCAACCTCAGCCAATACGACGTCGTCGTCTTCGGCTCCAATAACGCCCAGTACACCGAGGCCGACGCCGACGCGGTCGAGTCTTATCTCCGCAACGGCGGCGGCGTGGTCTT
The DNA here is from genome assembly GCA_038749105.1 of Planctomycetota bacterium. Lineage (GTDB taxonomy): Bacteria > Planctomycetota > Phycisphaerae > Phycisphaerales > Phycisphaeraceae > JBCCOW01. The sequence goes on along the minus strand of JBCDIM010000053.1, from coordinate 21,577 downwards.
CATCTCCGATGCCAACTTCGGCGGCAACTGGGCCGACGCCTCCGACTCCGATCAGCCGTTCCTCAACCGCCTGGGGCTTACCGCCAACCAGGACCAGGGCACCTACCAAGTCCGCCGCGACACCAACGACTTCCTCATCCCCGACCACCCCATTTTCAACGGTGTCGATATCTTCGACGGCGAGGGCGTCACCCCCGTCACGGTGGCCCTGCCCGGCGACCTGCCCGTCGGCGTGAGCATCGACATCCTCGCCAACCACGAGGGTAATGTCCGCCGGAACAACGGCCCCGACACCGGCAACCAGCAGGGCAGCTCCGAAGGCTCCGGCCCTCAGGACGCCGCCCTCGCCGCCGGCACCATCGACGACGGCCGATTCGTCTGGACCTTCGACCGCAACACCTTCTTCAACCTCGGCGGTGCCGGCACCAATATCACCCGCTTCGACAACGAGCAGTACGCCATCAACCTCTTCACCTGGGTCGCCGACACGCCGGGCGGCCCCGTTATTCCCGAGCCCAACACGATGCTGCTCCTTACCGCCGGGACGCTCACCCTCCTGGCGCGTCGCCGCAGCTAGTCAACAAAAAACCCCGACCGTGCAAGGGCTGCGCGGCCGGGGCCAAGGGGGTTAGGGGAAGGGCGTTTGCTTCAATCAGTCGGCGGCACCGACCGCTTCGGGTAGATCGACCTGGGGGAAGTCGATGTCGGTCTGGGCGACGTGGTTGAAGTAGTTCGTGAAAACGTTGAAGGCGACGACGGCGACGACTTCTTGGACCTGTTGATCGCCGTAGCCGGCGGCCTTGAACGCGGTGATCTGCTCGTCGGTGACGAAGCCTTCGCGGTCGACGAGCTGGCGGGCGAACGTGACGGCGGCCTGGACCTGCGGGTCGTCGGCCTCGGCGTGGAGGGCTGCCGTGGTCTGGTCGTCGGTGAGGCCGTTCATCTTGCCGATCGCGGTGTGGGCGGCGGCGCAGTACTCGCACTGGTTGGCTCCGGCGACGGCCAGGGCGATCTGTTCACGCAGTGCCGGGGACAGCGAGCTCTCGCCGAGGATGCCGTTGCCCTGGAGCGCGAACTTGAGGACGGCGGGCGCGTGGGCCATGGTGCCGTAGATGTTGGGGACGCGGCCGAGCTTGGACTGCACGGCCTCGAGCAACGGCTTCGAGGCATCGGGGGCGGCGTCGAGGGTGGTGGGTTGGAAACGGGGCATATCGAGGACTCCTCTGGACTGGGGTAGCGGGCTGGGACTAGGTGGGCCGGGCACTTGCCTGGCCGGGTTCGTGGGGGACAACCGCGGACCCCGCGGGCTTATTCGCGGCGTACCGAAAAAACCTGAAGGGATAGGTGATCGGCCCCGGGTCAGGTACGGGGTCAGGGCTCGGCGTGGAGGGTGCCGGTGGCGCTGGTGAGGGCTCGGCCGATGAGGGTGACGCGTTGGGTTTGGGCGTTGTAGTGGGTGACCAGCCGGCCGCCGCGCGGTGAGGCCTGCTCGCAGCAGAGGGTGTGGCCCAGGCGTTCGGCCCAGTACGGCGCAAGCACGCAGTGCAGCGACCCGGTGACGGGGTCTTCGGCTACGCGGAGGCGAGGCGCGAAGAAGCGGCTCACCAGTTGCGGTTGGCCGTCGGGTGATCGGTGGACCGCGGTGAGCGCGACACCTCGGCAATCGAAGCGTGTTAGTGCCGTGAAGTTGGGAGCAGCGCGGCGGACGGCTTGGGGGTGGGGCAGTTCGACGATCCAGTCGTATGGCCCGAACGCGGTGGCGACGGGGACGTACCCGGGAGGCAGGCCGAGGGTCTCGACCAGGCCGGTGGGGGCATCGGCTTGCACGGCGTGGCGTGCTGGGAAGTCCATCGCGATCTCGCCGCGGTCGGTGCGTCGACAGACCAGTTCGCCGCTGTGGATGGTGCGGAAGGTCAGGGGTTGATCGGGGTCGGCTTGGCCGGCAGACCAGAGTGCGTGGGCGGAGCCGAGTGTGGCGTGGCCGCAGAGCTCGACCTCGGCGGCGGGTGTGAACCAGCGCAGGCCATAAACGCCGTCGTCGTCGGGCTCGAGCACGAACGCGGTCTCAGACTGGTTCATCTCCATGGCGACGGCCTGCATCCACTCCACCTCAGGCCAAGACCGCAGGCCGTTCAGGAGAACCACGGCCGCGGGGTTACCGGTGAACGTTTTGGACGCAAAAGCATCGACGAGATAGAGGGCAAACCCCATATGAAATTCCGGTGTGTGAGCCCCACAAAATACGGGAAACAAAGTACGCTTGAGGTGTTTGGCCGGAATCGTTTTTCAACGCGGTCGGCCTTTGGCACATACCCCTTTTACTCAATGAGGAGTCCGCGATGCTGACCGCACTGCCCGAAGAAGTCACCCTGTCCACCTCTGCGATGACGGTGCTCAAGGAGGCCAAGTCGGTCACCTTTGCGGGCAGCGTCGAAGAGCTTGTTGCGTTGGCTGTGCCCGAAGAGTCTGTGAGCGCGGACGGGTATCACACCGTTGAGTATGAGGTCAACGGCGAGATGGTCCCGGAGCTAAAGGTCTGCCGGGTGAAGAACGGGATCGCGGCGAACTACCTCGAGCCGTACATGCGTCGGCGTGACCCGAACTGCATGTGCATCGCCGACTCGAACGCGACCGACAAGCCGACCTTCAAAGGCCGGTTCGGTTATGAGTTCGACGAGCTGCGGACCGAGACGCTGGAGTGGCTCAAGACCCAAGACCTCGCGGCCTTCTTCTTCCACGCCGGGATGCAGGGCGAGAACAACGTCAGCGGCGGCCTGCCCGGCCTCGCGATCTGTCCCGCCAACGCCGGGTTCTTCGCGCTCGGGCTCGCGCTGCTGCAGGGCATCGTCCCGCTGGACAAGATCGACGAGTCCTACCACCACGCCGCGATCGTCTACATCGCTCCGCCGTTCCGCCACACCCACTTCGACGGCAAGCAGGTTGTTGTCCACAACCGGCGCAAAGACGTCGGGCTCCACGAGCTGTTCTCCTACAACCTCTACCCCGGCCCGTCCGCCAAGAAGGGCGTCTATGGCATGCTGCTGACCAAGGGCGAGTCCGGCAGCGTCTCGCGCGGCGGCGAGAAGTGGACGACCGCTCACTGCGCCACCGTGCAGGTCGTGACGCCCTACGACAACACCGTCACGATCATGCACGAGGGGGCGTCCGGCGGCGGCAAGTCTGAGATGCTCGAACACATCCACCGCGAGGCCGACGGTCGGCTCCGGCTCGGGACCAACACGGTCACCGGTGAGACCCGGCACCTCGCCATCCCCCGCGGTTGTCAGCTCAACCCGGTCACCGACGACATGGCGTTGTGTTACCCCGGGCTCGAGTCGAAGAACAAGCGTGGCACCGAGAAGAAGGTCACGCTCACCGACGCCGAGCAGGCCTGGTTCCTCCGCGTGAACCACATCACGCACTACGGCAAGGACCCGCACCTCGAACGGCTGACCGCCGAGCCCGACGGGCCGCTGCTGTTCCTGAACATCGACGCCAAGCCCGGGGCGACCGCGCTGATCTGGCAGCCGACCATGGACGACCCCGAGACGCCGTGCCCGAACCCCCGCGTGGTCGTCCCGCGCTCCGAGTTCGAGGGCATCGTCAACGACCCGGTCACGATCGACATCCGGAGCTTCGGCGTCCGCTGCCCCCCCTGCACCAAAGACCTGCCGACCTACGGCATCATGGGCCTCTTCCACTTGCTGCCCCCGAGCCTCGCCTGGCTCTGGCGGCTGGTCGCCCCGCGCGGCCACGGCAACCCGTCCATCGTCGACCAGGGTGGCATGCAATCCGAGGGCGTCGGCTCGTACTGGCCGTTCGCGACCGGGCGGCGTGTCGACCAGGCCAACATCCTGCTCGAGCAGGTCATGTCGACCACGGACACCATGTTCATCCTCTGCCCCAATCAGCACGTCGGTTGTTGGGAGGTCGGTTTCGCCCCGCAGTGGATCACCCGCGAGTACCTCGCCCGCCGCGGCTCGACGCCGTTCAACCCGGACCACCTGATCGAGGCCCGCTGCCCGCTGCTGGGCCGGACCCGCCAGACCATCCACGTTGAGGGCCAGACCATCGGCCACTGGTTCCTGCAGGTCGAGACGCAGCCCGAGGTTGGTGAAGCGGCCTACGACGAGGGCGCCAAGATCCTCAAGGGCTTCTTCGACGAGCAGCTGGCGAAGTTCGACCACGACGAGCTCGACCCGCTGGGCAAGCAGATCATCCAGGCCTGCCTCGACGGGGCCGACCTGGCGACCTACGACGCGTTCAAGCTGTGAACCACTTCGCGAACAAAACCGTCATCACTCCAAGGCAGCGGTTTTCAAAGCCGCTGCCTTTTTGATGCGTGCGGTGTTGAACGCACTGTTTCAGCTGGCCGGTGTGACCTTTGCGACCAAGAGCATCGGGCCGTCGGAGACCACGACGCCGCCCGGCTGTTCGCGGGTGATGGCGAAGACAGTGGGGCGATCGACCGGGAGCTTTGCGTCGAGCGTAACCAGGGTGGGGCCGCCCTCGGTGATATCGAAGACGCCGCCGTCGACGGGGTGCTTGGCGTCGCGGGACGGGTCGACGACCCAGAGCTGGTACTGCGACTGCTCGGGGTCGTTGGGCTTGAGCCCACGGAGCCGGAGGGCGGAGCGTTGCTGATCGGCAAGCCAGACGACCTCGCCGGACGCGTTGGCGGGGGCGTCGGGGCTGGGCTCGAAGGACGCGGCGAGGCTACCGGTGCCCGCGTCGATGGCGTCGTCGAGCATCTGCTGGAAGGCGGCCGCGGTCAGGGGGGTGGCGTCGGGCTCAGCGGGGGTGTAGTAGGTGACGGTGTCGGGCTCGCCGCCGAGATCGAGCCAGCCCAGGCCGGTGAACGCTGCGAGGGCGAGCGCGGCGGCGACAGCGAACCCGCCGACGAAGGACCATAGCGGGTTGGTCTGCTCGGGCTGCCGGGAATAGGAGACGGGCGTGGCCTCGACGGCGTGGGTCGCAGCGACCATGGCCGTGCCTTCCCGCTCGATGCGCTGGCGCAACGCGTCGGGCACGGGCTGCGGCGCCTGCTGGGCCCAGGCCTGCATCAGCGCGGCGGCCTCCTGTTCCATCTCCAGCTCGGGCGCACCGCCTTCCTCGCTGCCGGAGGTTGGCGGCGGCGGGGGTGGCGGCGGACTGGACGGGGGCGGGGGGGTCATGCTGTGCGGGGGAACGGGCGGGCGGATTGCGGGTCCTCGTGAATCATCGGTGGGGTTATGCGGTGGCTTGGGGGGGTGTGGCGGATGGAGGGGTTTGGAGGAATTCTCGGACGCGGATCAGCCCGCGGCGGACCCAGGTCTTGACGGTGCCGACGGGCAGTTCGAGGGCCTCCGCGACCTCACGGTGGGTTCGGCCTTCCATGACGACCAGGCGCAGGACTTGGCGGTGGTCATCGGGCAGCTGTTCCAGGGCTTTCGCTGCGGCTTCGGCCTCTTCGGACAACACGGCGGTCTCTTCAGGGGACCGGCTCTCGGCGGGCTTGTCCCAGTCCGCGAGTGGTTCGGGGGCTGGGCGTCGGGTCATCCGACGGGTGCGGTCGATCAGGCGTCGTCGGGTAATGAGGGTCACGAAGGTGGCTTCCGAAGATTTCGCGGGGTCATAGCGTTCGGCGACACGCCAGAGCTCAATGAACACGTCCTGCACAAGGTCTTCCGCCTCGACGGAGCGGCCGAGCCATCGGCTCGCCAGTGTCCACACCAACCCCCCATACGCTTCGAGGCAGCGCGAGACGCCGTTGGGGTCGCCGTCGGCGACGAGCTGGATCGGGCTGCGGGTGGCGGACAAAGCGGGCTGGGCGTGGGTAGTTTGGATCGATCGGGGCGATGGACTGCAGGAACGGGATTATGAAGGATTAAGCCGGTCAACGCTGTGCATGGGGGCTACCAGATCCTGCGTCGTTTGTGTCGTGCTGCGTCCAAAACGTTCACGCGACGAGCTTTCAGCCCGCACAGTCCTTATTCGTCGGCTACATACCGGCGGATTCAGATCACGAGGGTTTTGCTGAACTTAGACCGAGTCGCGGTAGACGGTATCGATGTGCTCGGCGAGGTCGTGAAGGACCGCGTCGCTCTCCGGGCCGTGCCTGGTCAGAGAGGGGAACTCCAGGCACCAGCCGACATAGCCGGCATCGCCGGCGGGCATGACCACGAGGTGGAAGACGCGACCGTGGCTAACGACGTGGTGGACCTGATCGGGGCGGTAGATCTCGGGCATCGGGGCGGGCGTCCTCTGGGCGTGGCGGGACGCAGGCGGGCGATGTGAGAGTTTAGCGTCCGGTGCCGCGTCGTCGACACAGCAGCAGGGGGGCCCCGGCGATCAGCACGAGGGCGGCGGTGGGCTCGGGGACCGGGTTGCTGAACCCCGTGCCGGGCCAGGCGAGCAGGGCCTGGTTACCGGTCTCGAGCCCGGTGCCGATCCCGGCGTCGAAGCCGGACAGGAGGGAGCCGAGGTCATCAGGCAGGTCGCTGCCGAAGACGCCCTCGAACAACGGCTCGTCGCCGAGGTCGCCGAAGAGGTCGAGCAGGCCCGAGAGGTCGATGGGGCTGTTGGGGTCACTGAGCTGGTTGAGCAGGGCGACGAGGATGCCGTCGGGATCGACCAGGGGCACGTCGGTGGGGGCTCCACTGATGTCGCTGAGCTCGTCCGCGGTCTCGGCAAGCGGCCGGCCGCCGTCCGGGAACAGGGCGTTCTCGACCAGGGTCATGCCCCAGTCGTTGGGGTCTTCGAAGTCGAGGAGCATCTGGAGGAACGCGCCGTTTTCGTCGGCCAGGGGGCTGCCCGTGTCGTTGAGGCCTTCGAGCAGGGGCTCGAGGTAGCCGGTGGTGAAGAAGTTGAAGCCGAGGATGCCATCGACGTCGAGGCCGGGGATATCGATGATGCCGACGGGCACGTCGGTGAAGCGGAGCTCGTTGCCCTCGTTGGTGTGGAACGTGAAGGAGTTGATCAGGGCGACGGGGATCTCGACGGTCCCGCCGACGCCGGAGACCGCGAGGCTGTCGAGGGTGGGGTCGAGTGGGTCGATACCGTTGGCGCGGGCGACGTCGGAGGAGACGAGCGTGAGCTGGGCGCCGGTGTCGAAGAGGAAGGGTAGGTCGGTGATCGAGCCCGAGTCATTGACCTCGATGCCGCCGAGCAGGGGGAGGTTGGCGGAGCTGGGCAGGGGACCGGTCGGCCCGTCCTGGCCGGCGGCGGCGTCGATGGGGAACTGTGAGAAGGAGAAGGTGTGCTGTGTGCCGGGGGCGGCGTTGAAGGGGGTGGCACCGTTGTTGGAGTCGTGGAACCCGACGTGGATGAGGTCGTAGGAGGCCTCGATGCCGCCGAGGTCTTCGAAGCCGGTGGAGGTGGAGCCGGTGATGGTCTGGAGGTCGACGACGACGGTCCGTCCGTTCATGGCGGGCATGCCGACGATGCCGTCGAAGGAGCCGAGGTCGAGGTCGGGGGCGTCGAGGCCTTGGGTGTTTGTGATCTGGAAGACGGGGGTGTTGCCGAGGGGGTCGTTGTCGGAGCCGCCGAGCAGGCCGTTGAGCCCGGTGAAGGCCGAGACGGTCATGTCCAGGGGCTGGGTGACATCGACGGGCTCGAAGCCGCCGACGCCCTGTTCGAAGTAGTTGCCGGCGATGGGGTAGTTGAGGGAGCCGCTGGTGGACGCGTCGCCGAACACCGAGGCGAAGAGGTCGAGGTGGGCGCCGGCGGCGAGGAGGACACCCGAGGCCCCGGTGTCGGCGATGAAGGTGAAGCCGGTGGTGGCGTCTTCGGGGAAGCGGTCGCTGGTGTTGGGGTCGGTGAAGCTGACGACGGCCCGGGGCTGATCGATGGCGAAGCCGTCGGCCCGGCCGAACTCCCGGGTGGCTTGGCCGGCCGCGGGGAGGCTCAGCAGCAGCGTGGCGGCGGCGGCGCAGGCCGGAGTGAAGATGCAGAGGGTTGGGCGGTAAGGCATGAACGCGGTGTGGTGGTTGAAACGGTTGAAGCGTGAGACGGCAACCGTTGAGTGTACTGCACGACCGGTTCAGGGCCTAGGGTGCTGTCGGGTGGTTAGCGGGCCAGGAGGGTTTCGAGGCGGCGGAGCTGGAGGGCGATGACCAGGGGCTCGGTGACGGGGCGGGAGGACTTGGCCTGGGTGAGCCGGGCGGTGTAGAGGCGCTGCGGGGCGTCGGTGTAGCGGAGCAGGCTTTCGCGTTGGATGGTGCGGAGGGCAGGGGTGTGCAGCGTGTTGGTGGGGATGGGGGTGAGCGCGACGGTCCGGGTGACGAGGGGGGCGAGGCCTGGCCGGTGTTGGACGGCAAAGGCGAGCTGTTGGAGGCCGGCTTCGGCGGTGAGGGTGTTGGGGGACTGGAGCTGCTTGGCGAGGGCGTGGAGGTGGTCGTGGGTGTCACGCTGGTCGGGGCCGGGGCGTTTGGCGAGCTGGGTCAGGGCATTGACGAGCCAGCGGTTCGCGTTGGGATCAGTCAGAGGCCGGGCGGCGGCGCGTTCGCCGGCGGAGAGGTCGTTCTGGACGGTGGGGCGGTTGAGCTGGTGGAGCAGGGCTTCGAGGGTTTCGAGCCGGGGGATATCGCGGGTGATCTGGGCCCGGGCGTGGTCGGCCTGCGGGACGCCGAGGGTGGGCAGCGCGTCGTGGGCGTAGCCGAGGGCGGTGATCTTGAGCCGGGTAATGGAGAGGGCGAGCCGGGTGAGGCGGCGCTGTTCTTGGAGGGCGGCGCGGCGGGCTTGGGTCAGCTTCTGGGCGGTAGGGGCGAGCTGCCGGGCTTGGGCGGCGTGCAGGGTGCCGAGCTGAGTGGCGGCGTGCTGGAGGCAGCGGGCGAGCTCGGGGGTGAGGTCGGTGGAGGTGGGCAGCTGGATGCGGTCGGCGGGCTTGAGGTGGCCGGCGGCTTGCTGGTAGGGCTGGAGGGCGGCGCGGAGGTGGCGCTGCTGGTTCTGGAGGGTGACCCAGCCCGGCTGGCCGTGGGCGTCGCGTTGGGCGGCGAGCTGGGCGTGGGCCTGCGTCTTGCGGGCGAGGGTGTCGGCGGCGCGTTGGGCGACGGCGCGGGCGGGGGCGGTGGCGTCCTGGATCAGGGCTTCGAGCTGCTGGGCCTCGCGGTGGAGCCCGGCGATCGACGCTTCGACGCGCTGGCGGACGGCGTGCTGCGTGCGGGGGTGGAGGGTCTTGCGGGCGTCGGCGGCGAGCTTCTGCTTGGCGGCGATGACCTGGACGGCCTGCTTGGCACCGGGGGTGTCCGGGTCGACGCGGCGGAGCGAGTCGGGCAGGACGTGGACGCGGTGGCGGGCCCGCTCGACCTCGCCCTCGGCGATACGCAGGTGCCGCTCGGCGAGCTCGGCGGCGGCCTTGGCGTCGCGCACCTGGTCGGCCCCGGCGTGGTGCACCATGACCTGGTCGGCGAACGTGTTGAGCTCGGCCGCCAGGGCGTCGGTGTCCTGGTTGATCAGGGATTGGTGGCGGTAGTAGTCGCGGGTCGCCCGGTTGAGCTGGGCCTCGGCGGCCTTGTAGCGCGTGAGGGTCTTGTCGTAGTCGGCCTGGCGGGCTTCGAGCTGGAGGATGACGCTCTCGAGCGGGGTGCTCCCGCGGAAGCCGAGCACCGGGAGCCAGGGCTGCTTCGGCGGCAGCTGGGCGGCGACGACGGGCAGCCGCTGCTGCGACAGGGTGTTGTCCTCGGCATCGACCACGCGGATGGTCAGGGTCTGCCCCGGCTTGCAGGGGATGACTTTGAGCAGCGGGGTGTCGTAGTTGTCACGGGCGGCGTGGCCGATGCCGATGGGCATGCTGACGAAGAGCTTGCCGTCGTCGCCGAACTTGCGGAGGAAGACGGGGTATTGCTGCCACTGGTCGTCAACGCGTACGCGGACCGAGACGTAGCCGGCGGGGGCGTTCTCGAAGCGGGCGCGGAGGTTCAGGGCGTCGCCGTGGATGGCCTGGACGGCGAAGGTGTTGTCGTGGCTATAGGCCCGGTGGACACGGCTGGAGAGCAGCTGGGCGTGTGCGGGGAGGCTGAAGAGGCCCGGCGTGAGCAGGGCGGCGATCAGCAGGAGGGCGTGTGCGGTGTGTCGGCGGTGTGCGGTGCTTGGCGCGGGGTGCATAGCGGTCTTCTCCGGTGGCATTTGGGCCAGGGAGGAGCAGACGGCCGGGCGGGTCGCTGCATTACTGGGTGTTGTATTCGACGAGGATCAGGATGTCGGACGGGGCGAACCGGCGTCGGCCCTTAGGGCCTGAAGAGATGCCGTGGGCGGTGCTGGAGGCCTGGGGGACGGCGGTCTGCGGGGCGATGTTGCCGGAGATCTTGACGATCTCGACCTTGCCATCCTGCTCGGCGAGCCAGGCGTTCACGTCGGACTCGAGGGTTCGGAAGTTGTCTTCACAGCCTTCGAAGAGCTTGATCTGTCGCATGGGAGGGGCTCCTGGGGGACGGTGGTTGCCGTCGACCCCGCTCAGGTTACGGCGTTGGGTCGGTCGGTGTGTGCGGTGGGTCTACCGGGGCGGTGATGGCTTGTGTGGCCGCGGGGTCAGCGGGGGCGTCGCGGGTCCAGAACGGGCCGGAGCCCAGCAGCGGCGCGATGACCAGGGAGACGATCGCCATGACGTTGATGAGGATGTTCATCGACGGGCCGGACGTGTCCTTGAGCGGGTCGCCGACGGTGTCGCCGACGACGGTGTGCTTGTGGTTCTCACCGCCCTTGCCGCCGAGGTTGCCCTCTTCGACGTACTTCTTGGCGTTGTCCCAGGCTCCGCCGGCGTTGGACATCATCAGGGCGAGTGCGACACAGCCGAGCAGGGCACCGACCAGCAGGCCGCCGAGGGCTTCTGCGCCGAGGATCAGCCCGACGCTCACCGGGGCGCCGACCGCGAGCAGCGCGGGGAGGGTCATGCGTTTGATCGCGGCGGTGGCCGCGATGGAGACGCAGCGTTCGCCGTCGGGATCGGCCTTGCCCTCCATGAGCCCGGGGATCTCGCGGAACTGTCGGCGGATCTCTTCGATCATCTCGAAGGCGGCACCGCCGACGGCCCGCATGGTGATGGCGCCGTTGGCGAAGGCGACGACGCCCCCGATGAACACGCCGGTGAGGACCAGGGCGTTGCCGAGGTCGAGCGTGAAGTCGGGGACGTTGACGGCGACGGTGTTCATGAAGGCCTTGATCATGGTGAGGGCGGCGAGGCCGGCGGCACCGATGGCGAAGCCCTTGCCGATGGCGGCGGTGGTGTTGCCGACGGCGTCGAGGCCGTCGGTCACTTTGCGGACCTCGGGGTCCATCTTGGACATCTCGGCGATGCCGCCGGCGTTGTCGGCGACAGGCCCGTAGGCGTCGATCGCCATGGTGATGCCGACGGTGGCGAGCATGCCGACGGCCGCGACGCCGACGCCGTATTCGCCGGCGAGGCTGAAGCTCATGAAGATGATGCCGGCGATGGTGAGCATGGGGATGACGACGGACTCGAGCCCGTAGGCGAGGCCGTTGATCATGACCGTGGCGACGCCGGTCTTGGAGGACTCGGCGATCTTCCGGACGGGCTTGCCGCCGGTGTAGTACTCGGTGATGGCACCGATGAGCACGCCGCCGACGGCGCCGGAGACGACACACCACCAGACCTCGGGGACGACACCCAGGCCCTGCGTCACCCCGTAGGCGGCGCCGACAAAGACGCCGGCGGCGCCGATGGTGCCCATGCGCAGGGCCATGGCGGGGTCGAGCTTGGAGCAGAGCTTGACCACGGCGATGCCGGCGATGGAGCAGATCAGCCCGACGCTGGTCAGGGCCAGGGGCAGGTACATGAGGGTCGCACGGGCGGCACCCTCGGTGTCTGCGGTGACGCCGCCGGTGATCAGTTTGTCGAGGGAGAACAGGCCGACGGTCGCGGCGATGGCGATGGTGGCGATCTGCGAGCCGCAGTAGGACTCGAAGATGTCCGAGCCCATGCCGGCCACATCGCCGACGTTGTCACCCACGTTGTCGGCGATCACGCCGGGGTTACGCGGGTCGTCCTCGGGGATGCCGGCCTCGACTTTGCCGACCAGGTCCGCCCCGACGTCGGCGGCCTTCGTAAAGATCCCGCCACCCACGCGATAGAACAGCGCGACGAGGGATGCGCCCATGGCGAAGCCCTCGATGGCGTGGGCGCCACCCTTGGTGGAGTCGGCGTCGATGAACATCAGGAACAGCGAGCCGATCCCGAGCAGGCCCATCGCGGCGACGGTGAGCCCCATGACCGAGCCGCCGAAGAACGAGATCGACAACGCCTCGGCCGGGCCCTTGTCCCGTGCAGCCACCGCCGTGCGGACGTTGGCCTTGGTCGCGGTGTACATCCCGATAAACCCGGCGACGGACGAGGCGACCGCCCCGGCGAAGAACGCGATCATCGTCTTTGGCGTGTTGCCCTCGAACATCTTGTCGATAAACACGCCGACGAGCAGCCCGACGATCACGGAAAAGATCGACAGCAGCAGGAACTCGCGCCGCATAAAGGCCATGGCCGCGCGGTGGATCGTGTCGCCGATCTGTTTAACCCGGCCCTCCCCCTCGGACTGGCTGTTGATGTACTTGAAGACGAAGAAGGCGGCCACGAGGCCCGCGACGCCGAGGATCGGCGTGAGGAATTGCAGGGCGGTTTGCATGATCAAATGATCTCCGGGAAGTGAACTGCATCGCCGGGAACCCGGCGGGGAAGAAGGCGGATTGTAACGCGGAGGTGTGCGAGGGAGGGCTGGACAAGCCTAATCAGCCATGAATCGGTACCAACCAGGGTCGGGCAGCGGCTGAGGATCGATCCAGAACTGGTGGTTTGCGTAAAGCGGTGGCAGGGGTGATGGCAGGCCGTTCGGGAAGAAGACAACGCCTTGCGAATCCACAAAGCCCGCAGTGTGAAAGAACACACCGTCCCCGAATAACTCAACGCCTGCGTGGACAGTGCCGAACCATCGGCGAGTGTTAGGAGCCATGGGCTGGTGGGCCGGGCCGTGAGCTATGAGGAGTTGTCGGGCGTGTGTTTCCATCGACGGGCGGCTCCACGACCACGTCAGCCGCTGCGGGGTACCCGAGGCGATGACGGCTTCGCAGCCCAGCCAGACGAGGACTGGTGAAGCCCACGCGATTACGCCGGTCACGCCGATGTGGTAGACGCGACGGCGCCGACTCAGCGTGAGCAAACCCGCCAATACCAAGACGCGCATGAGCCAGGTGATCATCCCGATGAACACCAAACAGATGTCGAAGGGAAAGAATGGGCTCAACGCAGGTCCACCCTCCGGCTGCGAGGCGGCCCAAAGGAAGACCACTCCCGCAAAGAAAAACCCTCCGGCGAGCACCCAGGGTGGTCGCAGCCAGAATCGCAGCGATCGACTTGTGGGATGCCGCAAGGTTGTTCGGGGCCTGCGCGGGTCGAAGGCCCGGCCGCACTCGGGACATGCGTGGCCGGACCGGTCATCACTGCCCACGCTGCCGCGGAGGTCGTACAGGCAGGTCTTGCAGTACATGCCGGGCGGGGTGCGCGGGCGGGCGGGCATCACTCCAGACTACGGGCGCGGCGTGGACGGGTTCAAGGCTCCATTGTGTGGGGGCGGGGCTGCTTCTGGGGGGCGGCTGGATTATGCTTTGCGGTCCTTGAATGCCTCAGCCGCTCGGCGGGGCCGACACGCCCCGGCTCGCCGATGACATCCCCCGATTGCCCCGCCATGCAGATCCGACTTCCTGACAACACGATCCACGAGATTCCCGACGGCAGCTCCGCGCACGATGTGGCCTTAACCATCGGCGAGAAGCTCGCGGCGGCGGCGATCGGGGCCCGGGTGAACGGCGAGCTCTACGACGTGGGTCGGCCGTTGCCGGCATTGGATGAGCCGGTGGAGGTGGCACTGATCACCGAGCCGCGGCTGGATAAGAAGGGCCGGCCGAAGTATCGGGACGATCAGCACAAGGCGGATGCGCTGTACCTGCTGCGGCACTCGACGGCTCACGTCATGGCCGAGGCGATCGAGCGGCTGTACCCCGACACGCAGCTGGCCTACGGCCCGCCGCTGGACAACGGGTTTTACTACGACCTGAAGCTGGACACCCCGATCAGCACGGACGATTTTGAGAAGATCGAAGCGGCGATGGCGGAGATCACCGCGGAGGATCGCCCGTTCTCGCGCTATGAGTTGGAGCCGCAAAGAGGCGAAAAAAAGCTCAAAGAAGAAGGCAACAAATACAAGGTCGACAACGCGGAGAAGGCGCTGGCAAACGGGGCGGACGCGTTGTCGTGGTACGTCACGGGTGAAGCGGATAGCGGGAAGTGGGAAGACCTCTGCCAGGGGCCGCATGTGGATCGCACTGGACGTATCGGCGCGTTCAAGATCATGTCGGTCGCGCGGTCGCACTGGCACGGCGACGTCAACAGCGACCCGTTCCAGCGCGTCTACGGCACGGCGTTCTTCAGTCAGACCGAGCTCGACGAACACCTCGAACACCTCGAGCAGGCCAAGGCCCGCGACCACCGCGTGCTCGGTCAGCGCTTGGGTTTGTTCACGATCGACGAGCAGTCCGGCCAAGGCCTGGTGCTGTGGAAGCCCAAAGGCTCGATCCTCCGACGCGAGCTGCAGCGCTTCATCCTGGAACACCTCGAGCGGCAGGGGTACAGCGAGGTGTTCACGCCGCACATCGGGAAGCTGGATTTGTTCCGCACGTCGGGGCATTTCCCGTATTACGCCGACTCGCAGTTCCCGCCGTTGGTGGACCGGGACACGATCAAGCGGCTGGCGGAGGAGGGCAAGAGCTGCGCGGACCTCGCGGAGATGCTGGAGAAGGGCGAGGTCGATGGGTACCTGCTTAAGCCGATGAACTGCCCGCACCACATCCGGATGTATGCGAGCGAGAAGCGGAGCTACCGGGACCTGCCGATCCGGTTGGCGGAGTTCGGGGCGGTGTACCGGTGGGAGCAGTCGGGCGAGCTGGGTGGGCTGACGCGGGTGCGGGGGTTCACGCAGGACGATGCGCACCTGTTCGTGACGCCAGAGCAGCTGGACCAGGAGGTGCTGGGTTGTATCGAGCTGGTGCAGGTCGTGTTTGAGACGTTGGGGATGACGGACTTCCGGGTTCGGGTGGGGCTGCGTGACCCGGACAGCTCGAAGTTTGTGGGTGCCCCGGAAGACTGGGATCAGGCGGAGCGGGCGTGCCTGAGCGCGGCGGAGTCGTTGGGTGTGCCGTACGCGTCGGAGCCGGGGGAGGCGGCGTTTTACGGGCCGAAGATCGACTTCGTAGTCAAGGATGTCATTGGGCGCGAGTGGCAGCTCGGGACGGTGCAGGTCGACTACCAGCTGCCGCAGCGGTTCAACCTCGAGTACGTGGGCAGCGACAACGCGGTGCATCGGCCGGTGATGATCCACCGGGCCCCGTTTGGCTCGCTGGAGCGGTTTATTGGCGTGCTGATCGAGCACTTCAACGGGGCGTTCCCGCTGTGGCTGAGCCCGGAGCAGGTACGGGTCTTGCCGGTGAGCGACAAGTTCGCGGGGTATGCCGAGTCGGTCGAGTCGTCGCTGAAGGCGGCGGGGCTGCGGGTCACGGTGGACAGCGGGTCGGACCGTTTGGGCGGGAAGATCGCCCGGGCCGAGCAGGACAAGCTGCCGTACATGCTGGTGGTGGGCGGCAAGGACGAGCAGGGCGGGACGGTGAGTGTGCGTCACCGGGAGAAGGGCGACCTCGGCGCGATTGCGGTCGACCGGTTTGTGGCGACGCTGGTGGCGGAGCGGGATAGCCGTGCGCTGGGGCCGATGGAGTAACCGCCCGGGGATTGGGCCACGCCGAAAAGCTCATGTGGGGTGGCGGTTGGTCTTGAAGATGTGAAGAGTTGTGGGCCTGCGGCGTTAATCGGCCGCGGGCAGGTCGGGGTTGGCCTTGAGGCAGAGCTGGTGGAAGTCGGCCATGTTGTTGAGGTGGTAGACGTCGGACTGCGGCTCGATGAGGCCGTGCGGCATCCCCTGCCCGCCGAGGGCGACGACGGCCTCGGCCGCGCGGGCGGCGTCGAGCAGCTGGTCGAGCTCCGCGGGGTGGGGGCAGGCGTCGGCGACGGTGCAGGTGAACCAGACGAGGCTGGGCTGATACTCGGTGATGGCCTGGGTCAGCGTGTCGATCGGTGTGTTGGGCCCGAGGTTGATCTCCCGGTAGCCGGCCTCCGCGGCCAGGGCCGCACACATCATGGAGGGCAAGAGATACGCATCGCCCGAGGGCCCGCCGCCCAGTGCGACCGGGCGGTTGGGCGAGTCGTCTTGCCCGACGAGGGACCGGAGCTGATTGACGATCTGTAGCGCGATGTCGGTTGCGCGGTGTTCGAGGTAGATGCCCGACGGGTCGTGGTGCCAGATCTTGCCGATCTCGTACATGGCCGACCGCAGCGGCCCATCGAAGAGACGGGGCAGCGTTTCCCCGGAGAAGTAACGATTCATCACCAGGGCTTTGGCGTGATCGCCTTCCCCGGCTTTGAGCAGGGCCAACAGGTGTTTCGCATCGTCCGCCGGGTCGTGCTGAACCACCTCGTCGGCCACGGGCGAAAGCCCAAACACCTCGGGCTTCACGACCGGGTATCCGGCCTCGCGTGCAAAGCGGATCGCCTCGCTCATCGGGATCCGGCGGTGCCCCCCCACGGTCTTGCTCACGCGCACACGCCCCTTGTCGGCCCAACGCTTGAGCGAAGATTCACTAACGCCCAGAGCTTGTGCGAGCTCTTTTGGGGATAACGTGCGTTTCACCTGATGATCCTAATGCAAAACGTTCAAAACGTTCACCATATAATAGGCTGCATCGGCAGGAACCGGGTCCTTATCTGGGGATTTCGGGCGATTTCATGCGCTTTGTGAGGGCTGAGAGGGTTTTGGGCCGCCGGGATCTCTGCGGAGCAGGCCTCTGACGCCGCTGGTGGTCGTATATTGCGGTGATGCCTACCGGGATGAGCAGTGCGAGCGGTCTGGATGTCGCGGGGGTCGGCTATCGCCGTGAGGACGTCCCGGCGGTTGGCTCGGGGGCCCTTGCTGAGGTGGAGGCGTGGTTCGGCGGACTGAACGGGCGGGCGTTCGACCTGGAGATCGGGTCGGGCAAGGGGACATTCCTGGTGCAGCAGGCCGCCCTGGAGCCGGGCGTCTGTTTCCTGGGGGTCGAGCACGCCATGGCGTTCTGGCGTCACGCGGCGGACCGGGTGCGCCGGCACGGCCTCGAGAACGTCCGGCTGCTGCACGCCGACGCCGACACGCTGGTTAAGCACCAGCTGCCGGCCGGCCTGCTCCGGCAGTGCCACATCTACTTCCCAGACCCCTGGCCCAAGGCCCGCCACAACAAACGCCGGCTGGTGCAGGCCCCGTTCCTGCGGGCGCTGCACAGCGTGCTCGGGCCGGGCGGCGCGGTCCGGCTGGTGACGGACCACCAGGAGTACTTCGCGTGGATGCAGGAGCACGCCGCGGTGGTGGAAGCCGAGGGGTTGTTCGAGCGGTTGGCTTATGAGCCCCCAGCCTCGGCGGGTGAGGGGGAGTGGATCGGCACGAACTTCGAGCGGAAGTACCAGAAGGAGGGGCGGACGATCCAGGGGATGATCCTCAAGAAGCGCAACTCCGGAAGCTGATCCTTGGAAGACGGCGACGAGCCTCGGCCGCGGGTGCTGATGCTGACGCATCGCGTGCCCTGGCCGCCGGACCGGGGCGACCGGGTGCGGAGCTGGCATGTGCTGCGGGAGATGTCGGGCTGGGCGGAGGTGTGGCTGGCGAGTGTCGATCGCGAGGGCGAGTACACCGCCGGGGCAAAAGCCGCGTTGCATGCGGTGTGCGAGCGGGTCCATGCGGAAGGCGTAGCGGGAACCGGTCAGCGGGCGGGGGCGGCGGTGCGTGGGGCGATGGGGGTTTTGAAGGGGTCGGTGACCGCGGGGGTGCTGAGCGAGCCCGGGCTGGTGCGCGTCGTGAAGGAATGGTTGGCGGAGACGCGGTTCGACTGGGTCTATGTGTTTTGCTCGGGGATGTGGGGTGTGGTTGAACGGGCGGGTCTAGACGGACAGGGCACGCCGCACCGGCTGTGGGTGGATCTTGTGGACATCGACTCGGCGAAGTGGCGGGGGTTGGCCGAGCGGTTGCCGCGATGGGATCCGAAGCGCTGGGTGTACGCGCGGGAAGCCGACCAGATCTCGGCGGTAGAGCGGCGGGTCGGTGCGCTGGCGGATCGCGGAGACGGCGCGGTCGTGTCCGTGATCT
Source organism: Planctomycetota bacterium (assembly GCA_038749105.1). Lineage (GTDB taxonomy): Bacteria > Planctomycetota > Phycisphaerae > Phycisphaerales > Phycisphaeraceae > JBCCOW01. The sequence goes on along the minus strand of JBCDIM010000053.1, from coordinate 3,380 downwards.
CGGAGCGAGAGCGTGAGGTCTACAACGGCGTGATGGGTGGGCCAGCGGATCAAGTGGTGGTCTTGGGCAATGGGGTGGATCTGGAGGCCCGCCCGGAGTTGCCGGACGCGGGAGGGGAGGCGAGCGGTGGGGCGGGCGGTGGGGTGGGTGGTGAGGTGGTGTTTGTGGGGGTGCTGGATTACGGGCCGAACGTGGAGGCGGTGCGGTGGCTGGCGGAGCGGGTTTGGCCTCGGGTGATCAATGAGGAACCGGGCGCGGTGCTCCGCGTGGTGGGGCGTTCCCCGGGAACCGAGGTGCTGCGGTTGGGTGGGCTTCCGGGTGTCGAGGTGGTGGGTCCGGTGGCGGATGTGGTGGAGGGGGCGTACCTGGGGGCGGTGGCGGCGAGTGCGCCGCTGCGGGTGGCGCCGGGGGTGCAGAACAAGGTGCTGGAGGCGATGGCGTGTGGCCGGGCGGTGGTGTGCAGCTCAGCCGCGGCGGCGGGGATCGACGCGGCCCCTGGAAGGGAGTTGTTGGTCGCCGACGACGAGGCCGAGCACGCGCGGGTGCTGGTTCGGCTGATGCGGGACGGCGGGTGGCGTCGGGCGATCGGCTCGGCGGCACGGGCGCGGGTCGAGGCGTCGTACGCGTGGTCGGCCCGGTTGGCACCGCTGCGTGCGGTGATGGCGGGGCGCTGACTCCGGGGTGGTGATGCCGGGCTCGGACCCTGGTCGGGCGGCGAACCGGCACCGGGCTGGGGTCGTTGGATCGTTCGTGTCGCGCTGAACGGCGGGCTGGAGTCCGCCCGGGTTGGGGTATGTTGAGGCGGTGCGTTTGGCTAAAGATCCTGCGGTGATGCTCGGCGTGTGGGTGGGGCTGGGGGTGACGGCGATCCTGTTGGGCTTGGCGGTGTGGGCGGCGCTGCGTCGGGCAACCGAGGCGTCGGGCGTTGATGAACTGCGGGTGTCGGGGCTGGATTGGTGGGACACGGCGGGGCTAACACTGGACGAGGGTGAGCATGATCCGCGGACCGATCCGACCGGGCGGCGGTGGGTGGTCGAGGGGGTTTGGCGGCTGGCGGCACGGGCGGTGGTCGCGGTGGGGCTCGGGCTGGTCGCGGGGGTGTGGGCGGCGGCATCGTGGGGTTCTGCGGGTTTGGGTGGGAGCGGGGGTGCGGATGGGCAGGGTCGGCATCAGAGCCTGGCGTTGGTCGTGGTGGATGTATCGCCGTCGATGGGGGCGTGGGTGGGTGACGGCCAGGGCCGTCGCGGCGAGCGGGTGTTGGACGGGCTGCTGCGTCGAGCCTCGGGCGGGTTGGTACAGAACGAGCGGGTTGCGGTGATCGCGGTCGGCGACAGCCGGGATGGCGTGGGATGGCGTTGGGTGACGCGGGGCGGGGGCTCGGGGGAGAGCCCGGCGGAAGGGCGGGCGGCGCTGTCAGGGTTGGTGGCGGCGGGGGTCGGTCACGGGGCGGGCCAGGCGGGCCAGCAGGGCTGGTGGGGCGCATCGCGTCCCGCGGTTCAGGGGCTGGCCGACGTCGCAGGTGCGGCGCGGTTTGCGGTCGGCGCGGTTGCGGATGCGGAAAACAGTCAGGATGGGCTGCGGGTGTTGGTGGTGACGGATGGTCAAGCCACGCAGTGGGTGGGCAGTGGTGGATTAGCGCGCGGGGTCGAATGGTTGTTGCCGGGTGAGGCCGCGGGGCTCGGGAACGTGTCGATGGTGTCGGCCGGTTGGCGTCGCACCGCGGGTGGCCGGGTGGGTTGGCTGCGTGATCTGGATCGGGCGGGCACCGATGGCGTGCCCGATGAAGAGGCTTCGGCCGTGGGCGGATCAGCCGCGGTTATCGATGCGGTGGTGAAGAATGCCGGCGGTGAGATCTGGTCCGGCAAGGTGTCGGTGGAGGGGGTTGTGATGGGAGGAGGGCTGCGGGTGCTTGGGGAGGAAGCGGTGGTGCTGGGGGCGGGAGAGGAGCGGCGGGTGTCGGTGACGGTGGGGACGGCATGGGACGGGCGGCAGGGCGGTGGCGTTTGGGTGGGGTTGCGGGCGGAGGCGACTGCCGCGGGGTGGGGTGATGTGGGTTTAGGTCGGACGCTCGGTGGCGGCGGGGGCTGGCGAGCCAATGCGTTGGAGGCGGACGATGAGCTGTGGTTGCCGGCCGGCGAGGGTTTGAGCAGCGTGGGTACGGTGGGGGTGGTTTCTGGCGGCGGGGCCGAAGCAGACCGGCTGGTGTCGGCGCTTCGGGCGGCGGGTTACGGCGTGGTGAGGGGCGGGGGTGCACAGCTGTCCGCGGTGCTCGAAGGGGTTGGGCGCTCGGATGACGGCGTGGCTGGGGGTCATCGGGGTGGCGTGGTGTGGGCGTCGTGGGCGGGATTGCGCGGGGCGTCGACGGAGGGTTTGGCGGGGCTGGAGCGCTGGGTGCGCGGCGGGGGGGCGCTGGTGGTGTTTGGTGTGGAGGGCGAGGACCCGCGGTTGGGCGGTTGGTTGCCGTGGGCGCCGGGTGCGCGGCGGGTGTCGCCTGAGGCAGTGGGTGCGAGGGATTCGGGTTTGCGGTGGGGCCGGATGACGGGCTTGGGGTTGGAGGGCTTTGGGGCGCGGGAGCGTGCGGGTTTGCGGGGCTTGGCGTACGAGCGGGGGTGGTCGGGATCGTTGGCGGCTGACGGTGCGGATGAGACGGCGCGGGGTTGGGTGTGGTGGGGCGGCGGGGGTGTTGCGGTCGGCGAGCGGGGGTTGGGTAGAGGCCGGGTGGTGGGGATGGGCTTTGGTTTTGAGGAGTCTTGGGGGGGGATGGCGGGTTCGCCGGTGTTGGCGGCCTGGGTCGCAGGCGTGATGGGGGAACTCGGTGGTGTCGGGGTGTCCGGTGAGATGAATGAAGGGGCTGTGGGGGGGGTGGGGGTGGTGGGCGTGGTGGTGGGACTGGGGCCCGAGAGCGATCTCCAGCGTCTGGGCGAGTCGGCGCTGCGATCCCTGGCGGTGCGCCCGGGCAGTGGTGTGGGTGTGGCGGAGGCGGAGGCGGGCGAGTGGTTGGGTCAGGGTTGGTCGGACGGCGCGCAGCGGTGGCCGTGGCTGGGTTGGGTCGGGTGGGGTTGCGTCTTGGTCGGTATGGGTGTGGAGTATTTGGGTGGTTGGGGCGCGGCGCTTCGTCGGAAGGGGGCTGCGTGATGAACGACGGGGTTTTTTGGCCGTTGGTTTTGAGTGGGTTGTTTTTGATCCTTGGGGTGCTCAGCGGGGTGATGCGGGCGTGGAGCCTTCGGGTTTCGGGCTGGGGTTGGCGGTGGTCGCTGAGTGTGGCGGGGGTGCGGGTGGCGTTGGGGGCTGTGTTGGCGGCGCTGGTTTGGGCAGGGATCGGGAACGGCCCGGTGGGTGGTGCGTGGGGCGAGGGTGATGCAGCGGGTGGGCCGGAGGGG
>JBCDIM010000052.1:0-26715 GCA_038749105.1 Planctomycetota bacterium | reverse complement strand
CCCATCTGCCCGAGCCGGGCCCCACGCAGGTCGTGGAGCACCCGTGCGATCGCGCACCACTCCTGCAGTTCGGCGTCGGCCAGGGCGTCGCCGTGCAGGTGCCCGATCACGCACGGCGGCGGCGTCTTGCCCATCCGCACCGACACACCCGTGAACTCGGGCATCGAGCAGATGTTGTCGTTGCACAGCTGCATGTAGGTGTTGGCCCGGTCGTAGTCCAACGCCCGCAGCGGCTGCAGCGCGGTCAGGACGATCGGCGTGTTGACCTCCCTCGCAATGATGCCCCAGGTCGAGCTGGTCGCGTAGGTCACCATGTTGCAGAAGATCAGGTCGCAGCCACCGGCGATCAGCCTATCCTTCATCGCGTACGCCGACTCGGCGTCGTCGGCCATGCCGAAGTCCACGACCTCCACGCCCCAGCCCTGGATCCGTTCCGCCAGCTGGCGGTGACCCGTCATCAGGTCGTCCAGCAACCCTTCGAACTGCGACCAATACGAGTCGTGGCCTACGGCAAACAGGCCGATCTTCGCCGTCAGTGGCTTCCGCCGCGTGATCGCGTGGGCATACGCACCCTCGGGTTTTGTGAGCAGGCTGGTCATCTCATCACCATTTCAAAAAGACGGATCCGCTGTGGTCCTCGATCACGATGCGGTCACCCTCGACCCGATGGGGGAGCTGGGCCACGGGCGAGCCGTCGGGCCGTTTGTCGTCGAGGTGTCGGGCCAGCACGAGGACGCGGCCGTCGCGGAGGGCGTCGGGGTCGGGGTAGCACACAACGGTGTCGTGATGGAAGCCGTGGGCCGAGTACGCGGCGGACTGGTGGAGGCCGAACGACTCGGTGGCGGCGCGGTACTTCCCGTTTTGGGCCTGCACGAAGAAACGCACTTCGTGATTAAGGGTTTTGCTGAAGCTGTCCACCGCGAGGCCGTCCCGGACGACGGTATCGAGGCCGGTGAACAGCGGCGCCCCGTCGGGTGTGCGACACATCAGCCGAGCCGTCGTATCGGGCTTGCTTCCGACAAAGAACCACGCCCCGCGATGCCGCTTGATAAACACACGGACGGTGTCGGCGTTGGCGTCGCTACGCTGCTGAACGAAGCGGTAGCCGAACGTGTCGAGCAGGTGCCGCATCGCGTCGTGCGGCCGCTGCACGGTCTGGAAGTCGTCGAGCTTCGGGCGGGTATAGGGCGGCTCGAAGACCGAGTCGAAGGGCACCGTGCCGCGGACCCACGCCACTTGCCCGCCGTGCCAGGACGCGTCGCGGCGGACCACGGCCCACGCCCGACGCCGCCCGCCCTGCTCGATCGTGAGCCACGGCTCAACCCCGTCCCGGGCTTGTTCACGGATGCCCCCGGCCGTGCCGGCGTAGTGCCGAAGCGGCAGCGGCGTGTCGCCGGCGTCCGCATCGAACCGGTCACAGCTGATCGTGCGGTCGGCCCGGAAGTCTCCGGTCAGCCCGTCTTCGGTGCGTTCGATCCCGAGCATCTCGAGCAGTTCGGGCGCGGCGAAGTCGAGCGTGCCGTACAGCATGACTTGCCCGCCGTGCTTGATGTGCTCCATCAACGCGGGTTCGTAGGCTGTCTTGATCAGCGGGGTCGGCGCGACCCACACCCGATCCTGAAGAGCATCGATCGGGCCGGACGAGGCCAGTTCCGCGAATGCGTCGGCTTCGATCACCGTGTTCATCGGCAGGCCCGACTCGATCGACCGCCAGGCGTGGTGGTCGCAGGCAAACACGTGTGGCAGCCGCTCGGGCGCCTCGTCCAGCACGCGGTGGAAGTCGTTGAACGGGTAGACCCACACGACAGGTCCGGCCGCATCCGCACGCTGTTCAAGGGCCTGCAGGTAGCCGGGGACGGCCTCGTTGATCGGGTCTTGGGGCATCTCGCCCCGCTCGTTGTCGATCGTCAGGATGTGCAGGTCCGTCGGTGTGTCGAGCGAGCCGTCGGCCCGTAGCCGCGAACAGCTCATGCAGGACAGCGTCTCGAACGGCTCGCCGTGGTAGATATCCTGCCACGGGTTGTGCTCATGCCACGGGTCGTTCAGGTAGGCGCGGTAGATCAGCCGGCGAGACGGCGCCCCCGCCATCCGTGTCAGATAGGCGGTGATGTCCATCGCCAAGAGCTCGGCCTTAAGCACGGGGATATTCGGCGGCCCGACATCGCTGCCCGTGACCGCGCTGACGATCCGGTGCGACGCCGCATCGGTCGCCAGGTCGGTGCCCACTGTCTGGTTGGTCCCCCGGAACTCGAGCGGCAGCTCCGGGCAGGCCCGTTTGAAGTCGGTCCAGAACCGCCGCAGCAGCTCGAGCTGACGCGGCACCCGATCGACCCGCCACGAGCCATCGGTCTCCAGCACGTCGCCGTTGATGTGCCAGGCGTAGTGGGAATAGCCGAAGCCATTGGAGAGCCACAGGTAGTCGAAGCCCAGGTCTTCCGCGAAGCCGCGTGCCTGAGCCCCGAGGAAGCTGCCGAGCGTCGTGCCTTCCCGCACCCCGTTCGGGAACCCCGCGAAGGGCCGGGGGTCGCTGTGCAGCACCGCCTGATGCGAGACCATCCGCTGGGCGTACCGCCGAGCCCCCTCGGGGTGATCGGACAACAGCTCGAGGTGCTCGTCGTACTTAAACGGCGACTCGACAAACTCCGGCGACGGGTCGAAGGTCATCCCGGCGTGGAACGCCATGCCATACAGCTCGCGGCAGCCCCGCTTGAGCGCGGCGATGATCTGCCGCAGGTCGTCGTAGGTCATGCGCTCGAGGCCGTCGGCAAACACAACCGGCGGCCGGTTCTCGAACCAGCCCGGGAAGTAGGGCTCCGCCTTGCGGTTCAGGTTGCAGAACCCCTCGTACCGTGCCCACTCCAACGGCTGCTCCGGATCGCCGCTCCAGATCATCATCTCCGTGCCGTCGCCGACCCACAGCAGCCCGGCCACCTCGTCGGCGCGATCGATGAGCCGTTCCCACGACCGCAGCACACGCCGTGCCGTGTCCTCATAGCTCGACCGTCCACCGCGGGCAAAGGCCTTGAGCGACATCTCCAGGTCCACCCGTCGCCAACGCGCCGAAGCCTCAGGCGAAAGCGGCCGGTGTCGCCCGAGGGGCATCGTGTCCATCAATTCTTGCCAACTCATCCAGCAGGCCTTTCACGGTGTCTCTGACCGCGGGGTCTTGGTCGATTCGGGGCGCGAGGTCCCGGCGTTCGTGGGGATCGTTCAGGAGATCAAAGAGCATCAGCCCGTCGTACGCGGGCAGCCGGTCCGGGTCGTAGCGGTCTTTGAATACCGTCAGCTTCCAACGCCCGTCACGCAGCATCACATAGCGGTCATGGCCCCGACCCCCGCGCTCGCCGTACGCAATCTCGGAGACCACTGGGCATCCCGGCGTCTCCGAAGAGCCGACGCTTGTGCCCGGCAGCACCGGGTAGTCCACATCCTCCGGCACGGCCAACCCGCACAGCGTCAGGAGCGTCGGCAGCAGCGACCCCGTGCTCACCGGTCGGGTCACCCGCGACCCGCAAAACGACTCGGCCCGCGGGTCGTACAGGATCAAAGGCACCCGCGCGCTCGCCTCGAAGAAGCTCTGCTTCTGGAAGAACCCGTGATCACCCAGGTGAGCGCCATGATCTGAGCAGAACGCCACGACCGTGTCACGCTCCAGCCCAAGCTCCGCGATTGTGTCCAGCATGCGCCCAACCAAAGCATCCAACGCAGAAACCAACCCGTAGTAGACCTGGCGGGCCCGCCTGACTTGGGCGTCGCTCAGACGATGTGTGCCACTGCGATGCACCAGCGCCCGGTGCAGCGTGGGGGGAAGCGTGGGCTCGGCCCCGGGATAGCGGTCGATCGGCAGATCGATCGCGTCCGGATCGGTCTGCGTGTCGTACGGCGCCGGCGCGACCACGGGCGTGTGCGGCCCATTGAAGCTGACACGTAGGAAGAACGGCCGCTGCGGATCACGCGAACCCAGCCAGGCACGCGCATCCTCAACGACCCGTGCTTCGGGCATATCGTCGAGGGTGCCGGGGAGCCGACCCGCCAGGACCCACCGCGACGACGCGTCTTCTCCGGGGTATTGCACCATATCAGCGCCCGCTTCATCCGCCGGGTCGACGTACCCCAGAGGCTTGACGCGGTCGCCGACGATCCGGAAGGACTCGTGATCGAAGGCCTTGAGGCCCGCCGAGTTGTAGTGCTGCTTGCCGAAAGACGCGGTCTGGTAGCCCGCGTCCGTGAAGTTCTGGGTGAGAAACCGTGCACGTTCTGCAGGCAGCGGGTCGTGAATCGTGTAAACGCCACACGTCGAGGGTCGATAGCCGGTCAGCATCGCCACCCGAGCGGGCACACACACGGGGCTTGGGGTGTAGGCCGAATCAAACGTGACGGATCGGCGGGCAAGCCCATCCAGCCGGCGGGTCTTCGCCCAGGCGGATCCGTAGCAACCCATGGAGTCGCACCGCTGCTCATCAGTCATGATCCACAGCACGTTGGGGCGTGATGGAAGTGCGTGAGTCGAACTCATCGGTCAAGAGATTATCAAACGTTAGATAAAAGGTCAAAGCGCTGTTGTGGTAGTGCCCTATGGCCGCATATTCCTCCCCTCGACGACCACACCTGGGACCTCCATGCGGTCAATTGCGATCTCAACGACGACCTGCAGATCATCCCGGCCGAACCTGGCACCGCACGACTCTGCGTCCCCGGCCTCACGCCGAACGCCAAAGTCCACGCCACCTGGGTGACCGCCAAAGATGAACCAACGCCACTTCAGCCCCTGGCAGCCTCGGTGAAGGCGTCAAACCAGATCAGATCGAGATGGTGCTTCCGCTGCTTCGTCGGCTTGCGGCTCACCGTGGACCCTACGCCTTGCCCCCCTCTCGATGACAAGCCGATGTTCCATCACGGACCCACCGAGTACGGCCGACACACCCTTACCCCCTGCTCACGGACCCCGACAACTACCGGCCGTGTTCGTGGAGCCTCGACGACCGCCCGCTCATCATCGGCGAGATCGGTGCCGGCACCGGCTACGGCTGGCGTGACCCAATACGCACTCCCTGGACCGAACAGCATCCAGCCGACCTGCTGCGCCACGCCTCTCGTGCCCAATCGCCGCACCGCGTAGCTGCTTACCGTCTTCACCTACCAACTGAAGTTTGGTCCTTCGTCCGCCTGCGGAAGCGGGTTTGCTTCGCCGAAATCCGACAGCCGGCAGAAGTCGGTCACCTTCAGTCCGCTGCTCAACTCCGCGTCGGCCTGATGCAGTGCGGACACGATGTGTTCGGCGGATGTCGCTTCTCGATCCCAAGAATCGGCCGCGGTAAAAGCCGTGCAAGATTCTCACGTCAAATGAATCAAGATCTCATGAGGGGGCAGGCGGGACCTTTGAGGAAGAACATCGGGCGGATGGGCTGGCCGGAGTGCTGGTAATACCAGACACACCTGGGGTAATAGAGACCAAGAGCCGGCTGTGGATTGAAGTCCACAGAGGCTGACGCGCAGACACGACGAACATTCCCAGACGGTATGTTCTGGGCTGATCGATATCCAGGAAGTGTTCCTCGGGTATGGCTTGATTCTGCGGCTCTTGGCCGGTCCAAAGCCGTAGCCGTTCAGCAAGGAGGGCATGCCGCCCGGATTCACCTGCAGCCTTGCAACGCCTGCCGGCTCATCGGAGCAACTCGGCTTACCCGATCTCTCTCTCCACGCCAGAACGCCAGAACCTCGTGGTCGGAACAGGTCTCGCATGAGAACCCCCAAGACCCTACTCGGTATGTTCACCAATCCCGTCGCTGCGTCCGGCCCCGACCCTTACGCGGTCTATCGCGCGGGGTACTACTTCGTGATGTGGACCGACGCCACCGAGATTGTTCTGCGGCGCACGCGAGACTTGACCCGGGTCGGCGACGCCGAGACCCGGCGGTTATTCGTACCGGTCGATGGTGTACCGGCAAGCCATGACCTCTGGGCACCCGAACTGCATCAGATCGGCGGACGGTGGTACGTCTACTTCACTGCGAACGACGACCGCGGAGACGATCGTGGTCGTCGCATCCATGTCCTGGGTGGGCCGACGGCGGACGATCCATGGGTGGGCGACTACGCGTATCTCGGGCCGTTGAAACTGCCCGCGGACCGGTACGCCATCGATGGCACGGTGCTTGAAGCCCGGAACGATCACTACTTCATCTGGAGCACGAAGCTCGATTTCGCCGGCGGGTTCTGGCAGCACCTGATGATCGCGCGGATGAACGACCCGCTGACCCTGGGTGACCGCGAGGTCGTGATCTCTCGGCCCGATCTGCCCTGGGAAATCCACGAGCAGCCGACCAACGAGGGGCCGCAGCTGCTGCTCCATGGCGATGACATCTGGCTCGGTTACTCCGGCAGCGCGTATTGGTGCCGGCACTATGCCATAGGCTTTTTGCACGCCAAACGCACCGGTGATCTGATGGACCCGGGGTCATGGCGAAAGATGCCCGATCCGTTCTTCACGATGAGCGAGGCCCAGGGTGTGTTCGGCCCGGGGCACGGGAGCTTTGTCAAGAGCCCCGACGGCAGCGAAGACTGGCTGCTCTACCACGCCCGCGATGACGCTGGCCGCGGCGATCGGCGGTCGCCACGCCTGCAGCCGGTCCGGTGGGTCGACGGCGTGCCCGATCTGGGAACACCGAGAGGGCGAGCGACACCGCTGCGGCTGCCCGCCGGCACACCGGCCGATTGATGGAGTGACGCCGGCGGACCGGCATCAGGTGAAGCAGCCGTGTCCGCCGCGACGGTCACGCCCCGCCCGGAACCGATCGTTCGGGGTCGGCCCCGCCGGCGGTGTCCGGGCCGATGCCAAGGCCGGCGTGTCCGCATCCAAAACGCGTGCTACGGGGAGCGTGGCGGAGGCTCTGCTTCTTGGTGGCAGTAAGCTTGGAACCGCGACACTGCTTTGCTGAAAGGTCGGCTATGTCGGGTCTCACCAGCGAATCATCGGCACCTACTGGGCGGCGACTGGCGTCGTCGCCGATCTACACCGGCGGGTCTATGCCCGACGCCGACTGGGCCCATGACGGGGGCGCGGCATGGGCCGTGGGTGTGCAGCACTACCAGATCGTGCGGTCGTCGCCGGGGAATCCCGCGGCCGGCGACGGGACGGCCTTCCACTTCCGTCACCACCCCTACCTTGCCTACTGGGGCGGGCTGTTCTGGCACTTCCACCTCGCCGCCGAGACGACGCAGGACAGCGTCCGCGGCCGGCTGCACTGGTCGAGCGACGGCATGAGTTGGAATTCCTCGGACTGCGACGAGGTCTTCAGCCGAGCCACCCACCAGCGGGCCGCGTTCTATGTCTCCTCCACCAACCGGCTGCTGGTCACCACATGGGTCTCCGGCGGCGAGGATCAGCGGGGACATGCCGGTACCCGGTTGGTGCGAGAGATCTTTGGCCCGCGTCGCTACGGCGAAACCTATGTGGTGAAGCACAACCACCGCGGCGGATACAACCCCGACGGCCACCCGCTCTACACCGCTATCGACGACGCCGGGTTTCGGGCCGCGGTCTCCGAGATGATTCACCACACGCTCTACCGGCAGCAATGGCAGGAGGAGGACCAGGACCCCGGCTTCTACGCGATCAACCGCCGGGCGAACGGGCATGGCTTGGTTCGAGCCTTGTGCTGGTGGACGGCTTCGGACGGCAGCACCGTCGCGGTGTGGAAGGGCACCGACGGGCTGATCCACCACGGGCCGTGGGCGTTTGGCCGTGTGCCCACGCCTGTGCCCGAGAACGTGGCGTGGTCCCCCCACGGCAGACTCGTCGCGTTCGATCAGCTGGGCCTGCACGGCAGCTCCAAGGTCTGGGGACAGCGGACCCACGACGGGCGTTACGCGGTCATCGGTAACGCGCCCGGTGTGCGGCACAAGCGGTGGCCCATGGTCGTGAGCACCGGCATCGACGGGAAGGTCTTCGATCAGCCCTACCTCGCGCTCGGCTACGACATCCCGGAGCGTCGCTACCCCAACGTCCAGCACGACAACAAAGACTCGGGCCCCCAGTACGTCCGCGGCATCACTCCTGGCAATGGCGACCCACCGGGTGACGCCATGTGGGTCGTCTACTCCTCAAACAAGGAGGACATCTGGATCGCCCGGATCCCTTTGGGTGTGACGGACGCGGTGAGCGGCGACGTGCACGACCGGTTCCGGGAGCTGCCCGCGGGGAAGCGGATTGCCAACTGGAACACCCGAAGCCCGCTGTGGGGCGGCGTCGCGGTCGTCGCCAGCGGATCAGGGCAAGTCCTCCGACTCCAAGACGCCGACCCCTGCGACCAGTGCATGGCCGCCCGCGTCTTCGAGACGACCCGCACCTGGGTCAGGCTCTCGTTCAAGGTTCGGCCACAACAGTCCAGCCACGGACGCTTCGAGGCAGACATCCTCCCGCCCAACGGCCGTGTCGCGGTGCGGCTTGTCCTGGATGACACGGGCACACTCCAGGCCAACGACAGCACCAGCATGAGCCCGGTCTGTACCTACACGCCGGATCACTGGCTTACGCTCGCGCTCGAGATGGACGTCCCGGAGCAGCGCTACCGCGTCACGGCCGACAACGGCTCCGCGGTGCAGGCCTGCGCGGGCCGAGGCTTTATGGAACGCGCTTTATGCCTGCAACGGCTGGAGTTCCGTACCGGCCGATCGATGCGACGCGACTTTAACCGCCGACCGTTTGCGGGCCCTTTTGATCTGCCGCCCCTCGCCGACGCCGACGCGTTGCAGGCCGCCGCGACCTTCGATCTCGATGAGGTCTCGGTGGTGGGCCAGCCCGACCCGGCGCGTGGGGGGCGATAGAGAAATGGCCGCCGGCTTCCTGACGGTTGAGGGGGTCAGCGTGGGGCCCAGAACAGGTTGGCCGGACCGTCCGCGGTGGGCGAGCAGCGGCGGATAGAGGAGGCCGCGTGTCCGCTGCGTGTCGCGGTCAGGGTGCCTGAATTTCATTTGACAACGTCGTCTAATGCGATAGCATATATAGGAATGACGGACGAGAACTCGTCCGTGGTCCCGCTCAAAAAGACTCTCTTACCGCCCGCCCTAACGACCATAAGTCCATTCGATGGTGACACTAAACGACATAGCCAAAGCCGCTCGCGTGTCGACAAATACGGTGTCCCGTGCGCTCCAGGCCGATGTCGCCTACCGCCGGCCGACATTCCAGAAGCGGGCCGAGCACATCCGCCATCTCGCCGAGCAGATGGGCTACCGGCCCAACGCATCAGCCCGCGCCATCCGCCAGGGCAGCTTCAACGCCCTCACCCTGCTCATGAGCACCGACCCCAGCCGCAGTGAGCTGCCCAAAGGCATGTTCTATGGCATCCAGGCGGCCGCGAGCGGGCACGGCCTGGCCGTTCACCTCAATATCGTCGATGACGCCCAGCTCGAGAGCGAGTCCTTCGTCCCCGACGCCCTGCGGCAATGGCACAGCGACGGCCTCCTGGTCAACTACCACAAGGACCCCCCGGAGCGGCTTTACGAGCTCATCCAGAAGTACGAGGTCCCCGCCGTCTGGCTGAACCTCGACGCCGATTCCGACTGCGTCCGACCCGACGACTTCGCGGTGGGCCAGGCCGCCGCCCGGCAGATGATCGACCTCGGGCACCGCCGCGTCTGGTACGTCGGCTACAGCTACAAACGCGACGACTTCCACTACAGCGAGATCGATCGCCGCGACGGCTACATCGCCGCGATGCGCGACGCCGGGCTCCAGCCCCGTGCTGTTGATATCTACGACCGCGAGCTTGGCGGGCTCGAGTGGCGGCTCGAGCGGTGGCGTGAGGTGTTCGACACCCCGGATGCCCCCACCGCCGTCATCGCTTACGGCGCGATCGGACTGACCGTCGTCCTTGACGCCGCCGCACGCCGGGGCGTGCGGGTCCCCGATGACCTGTCGATCTCCACGTTCAGCGGCAGCCCCATCTTTCACGCCGGCCCGGTCTCCACCTGGCTCGTCCCTGACTACGAGGTCGGCCGCCGCGGCGTCGAGATGCTCATCCGCAAGATCACCCATCCCAACGAAGCGAACCACTCAACGAAGATCGAGTTCTCGATCAGCGAAGAGGGCAGTTCGGTGGACCGCCCTTCACGCCCCGATTCATGATTCCACCAGGAGGTTAAGCGCCATGCCACAGAAAATGAAAGTGTTCGGTCCCCAAGCCTTGTTTGCTGTCTCAGCAGGCGTTCTGTTTCTGACCGGTCCGTCTGCGGACGCCGCGGTGATCACGGAAACCTACACCGGCGGCGTAGACAATACGCCGATCCCAGGCTGGACCAACCCGAATCCGGGCGATGTGATCGACTTCAATTTATCCGGTGGCGATACCGGCCTGTCTTCGTCACAAGGAGGACTGAACCGCTCGTTCAAAACGCTGACAGGGTTTACCAGCGGCGTGACGAGCTTCACGGTGGACTATGTGATCCGCACAAGGCCCGATGAATTGCAATTCGGCATCGGCAGCTCAGCCGGTTTGAACGGCGGGGCCTTTGCCGAGACCAACATGCTGTTGGGGATCCAGATCCGCAACCAGGACCTCGACCTGATCCTCCCCAATGCCCTACAGGATGGCGATCTCACCACGTCTTCGGTCCAAGACCCCGCCAACAACGAAACCGTAAGCGTCCGTCTCGAGGTCGATGTGGTGAATGATCTGGTTGATGTCTTCTACGACACAGGCAGCGCCGGTGCGACCACAGAAGTCGCAAGCAACATCGATCTCAACTGGGGCGGCCTGGTCACCGACACGGCACAGATCGATCGCTTCGTGGCGGCGACGCGCTCCGACACCGCCCTGAGGAGCGTCGTGATCACCACGACGGCTGTCATCCCCGAGCCCGCGTCGCTGGCCCTGCTGGGCCTGGGCGGAGTATGCCTGCTGGGCCGCCGTCGGCGGGCTTGACGCCGCTGACCCCCGTCGCTGACCGAGAGCCGTTCGAGTCTAAGTCTGTCTGAAGTGTTTCACCCCGTTCAGGGAACCCGCATCATGCGAAATCGTGGCTTCACGCTCATCGAATTGCTCGTTGTCTTGAGCATCATCGCGCTCTTGATCGCCATCCTGCTCCCCGCCCTGCAGAGCGCGCGAGAGGCCTCGCGGGCCACGCTCTGCCTATCGAACATGCGGCAGATCGGGATCGCCAGCACGCTCTACGCGACCGACCACGACGGAACGATGCGGCCGGGCTTCCTGGGGCCGTCCTACCCGCACGGCTCGTGGGCGTTCGAGCTCGCCGACCGGGACAGCGATTACCTCTCAACCGGGCTGGTGGGTGCGCGGAACAGCAACTCGGTCATGCCCGCTGTGCTGGTCTGCCCGTCATCGCCGAACGCATCGCGTGCCGGTTCAGACGACTGGCGCGAGACCAACGGCGGGCGGAAGTGGGTCGGATACGTCCCCCACGAACAGGCGGTGGGTAAGCAGTGGGGCGCTGGCGGCAGCTTCTGGGTTCGGCTCGAAGCGATGCCTTCAAATCGCGGCATGTTTTTCGAGAAGATCGATGAGGATGTCCCGGGAGGTAGCCCCCCTTTGAACAACGATGAAGCGCACTCTCGGATGCAGACCGCCTTCCCCGCGCTGACGTACCTCCAGAGCGGCTGGCTCGCCATGCGGCACGGCGGCGGCCAGAGCCAGAACGTGCTGTTCACCGATGGGCACGTCTCGGCCGTGACGTTCCAACAACTGGATGCGGAGATAACGACCTCACCCAACAACTGGGCGTGGATTGACAACCTTTAGAAAGAGGCCGGGCAATCGAGCACCCTTCGGCCTCCTCCGAAACACACCCCCCACAAGAGACCTGAACCATGCGTGATCTGGCCCGGGCATCCGTCATCCTCCTGGCTTCGGTAGCCACCGTTCATCAATCCGCCGCCGAGAACATGTTCCTCCCCGCCGACGCCGGCATGAAGAACGTCAAGACCGACTTCGGGGCGGTCGGCGATGGCGTGACCGACGACACGGCGGCGATCAACCGGGCGATCAACCAGACCGTGATGACCACGCTGTACTTCCCGGACGGCGTCTATCTCGTCCGCGATTCGGTGGGGCTGTTCAACTCGAAGCCGCACAGCCGGGACCGCTTCCGCAACCTGCAGGGCCAGAGCCGGGAGGGCACGATCATCCGGCTGGCGCCGAACAGCGCAGGCTTCGGCGATCCGGAGAAGCCGAAGGTGGTGCTGAGCACGTACAGCGGCCGGAGCACGGGCGACGCGATGCACACCTACGTGCGGGACATCACGGTGGAGGTCGGCGCGGGCAACCCGGGGGCGTCGGCGCTGCGGTTCATGACCAACAACACCGGCGCGATGGAGCGGGTGACGATCCGGACGCTGGACCCCGAGGGGGCGGGCGCGATCGGGCTGGACCTGCGGCAGAGCCAGAACGGGCCGGGGCTGATCAGCCGTGTGCGGGTCGAGGGGTTTGATGTCGGGGTTCAGACCGGCAACACGTTCTCGATGGTTTTCGAGGACCTCACCCTCCGCGATCAGCGCCGCGTGGCCTTTGACAACCCGGTCGGCAGGCTGACCCTGCGGAAGCTGCGTACCGAGAATGCGCCGCTGGCGTTCCGCAACGGCAGGCACGGCAGCGTCACCCTGATCGACGCCGAGTTCGTCGGCGGGCCGGGCGGGGACGGCCCCGCGATCGAGTACGAAAGCCCGATGCTGTTTCTGCGCGATGTGGAGACCAGCGGCTACGGCGACCTGGCCCGCAGCACACGGACCGGCGAGACCGCCACGGGCCTCAACACCCACGGCGAGTGGTCACCCATGCCGGAGTACACCCTGTTCAGCGGCGTGGATGCCGCGACGCTGCGGCTCCCGATCGAGGAGACCCCCGTGGTGCCGTGGGAACAGGACCCCGACAAGTGGATCGGTGTCGGGGACGGCAGCTCCAACGGCAAGCTCGGCAAGGACATCACCGCGGAACTCCAGGCCGCGATCGACCGGGCGGCGGAGACCGGAGCGACCACGATCTACTTCCGACGGGGCAAGTACCTGATCAGCAGACCGATCCGGGTGCAAGGCTCGGTGAGCCGGGTGATCGGCATGCAGACGGAGCTGAACTTCGCGGAGAACGCGGCGCTGGCGGACGATGGGGACGGGGCCGTGTTCGTGCTCGACGGGCTGAACTCGGACACCGTCGTCTTTGAGCGGTTCTTCCTCTTCGGCGGCTGGGAGCGACCGAGCGTTTGTATTTTCGATAACCGTGACGCGGCCACGGTGGTGGTCGAGCACATGAGCTGGACGGCGTCGCGGTTCAAGAGGGATCGGACGGGCGGGGTCTGGCATCTGGCGGACGTGGCGGGCGGTCGGCGGGGCCCGCTGACACTCGGTGAGGGCGAGAAGCTCTGGGCCCGTCAGTTCAACCCCGAGAGCTCGGGAAACCCGCTGCTCGTGGCCGACGGCGGTAAGGCCTGGGTGCTGGGTCTGAAGACCGAGGGTCGGGTCTCGCACGTGGTCGCGAAGAACCGGTCGGCGGTGGAGGTCCTCGGTGGCGTGTCTTACCAGTCGTGGAAGAACCAGAAGTCGGATCCACCCATGTTTGACGTCGACAACAGCGCGGTCTCGGTCACCATTGGTTTCTATCACTACGCCGACCGAGGCTTCACCACCATCGTGAAAGAGTCCACCAACCGGAAGACCCGCACCTTGGCACGCAAGCAGCTCGAGGGCTACCACCTGCCGCTCTACCGTTCGGCCACCGATACCCCCCCGGCGGGTCAGTGATCGCAACGTTTTTCCCCGTCCTGTTTTTCCCGCCCTTGAGGAGCAGCCTTTGCGAGCCTTGAAGACACCTGTTTATTTGTTTGTGCTGACGGCCCTGGCCTCACTCACCGTGGTGGGCGTGGCCCAGGAAACGCCGGAGACGCCAGCGACGCCGGGAGCCGCGTCCGGGGAGGCCGGTGTGCAGTCGGCGGCCACGCCTGTGTTTGTGGATGAAGACCCGCTGGAGCTGGTGCGCGTGGATTGGGTCGAGGAGATGGTCGAGGGCGGGGTGACCATGGTGTTCCTGGGGCTGCTGTCGGTGCTGCTGGTGGCGTTTGCGATTGAGCGGGTGATCGTGATGCGGGCGAGGAAGTTTGTGCCGCCGGGGTTTGCGGAGAAGGTCGGGCCGATGTTCTTGAAGAAGGACTACGACGGCGTGGTGCGGGAGTGCCGGAAGCAGCCGAGCACGCTGGCGAAGGTGGTGGAGTACTGGGTGGATCATCGGCACGCCGACCCGCAGCAGCTCTCGGAGACGGCGGGCGATCTGGGGGCGCGTGACATCCTGAACCAGGAGCAGCGGACGGTGCCGTTCGCGGTGATCGCGGCGCTCGCGCCGCTGCTGGGCCTGCTGGGCACGATGATCGGGATGATCGAGGCGTTCAAACTGGTCGAGGTCTTCGGCGACGAGGGGGGGGCATCGATGCTCGCCGGGTCGATCAGCAAGGCCCTGATCACAACGGCGGTGGGGCTGATCCTGTCGATCCCCGCCATCGCATGCTACCACCTGTTCAAGCACCGGCTGCACGTGATGGGCCAGCGCTTGGAAGAGGAGACCGAGCGCCTGTACAGCAGCTGGTTTGTGACGCCCAAGCGTGCGGCGACGCGGACCGCGCCGGCGCAGCGTCCGACCCCGGCCGCGCCAAAGCCCGCACCCGTTAAGCCCGCCGACCCGCGTGCGGATAATGCATCACGCACGGCCCCAGCAGCGAGGCCGGCCTGATGCGGATGCTCAATCGCGGTGCCAGGAAGTCGAGGGGCGGGGGTGGTGACGACGCCGAGGTCATGCTGTCGCCGCTGATCGACTGCGTGTTTCTGCTGCTGATCTTCTTCCTGGTGACCAGCGTGCTCAAACGCTACGAGCGGATGATCCCCGTGACCCTCGCGGACCCTACGGCGGCGGTCGCGGTGGTCGCCGACTCGGACGCCTACCTCTTGGGATTAGCCGCCGACGGGACCGTTCACCGCGAAGCCGGCCGGGATGAGCGGGGGATTGTCAGGTTTGTCGTCGTGTCTGATCCCGTTTCTCTGGCCAGTGAGATGGTTTCTACCCGCGGCCCGGACGCTCCGATCGAGCTGGTCGTGGAGCAGCAGACACCATTCCAGACGGTGATCGACTTCCTGGATGCGCTTCAACACGCGGGGCTGACACGGGTGCGTTCCCGGGTCCGGGACGGGGAGCTCTAGGAGCGGTGATATGAGGATGCAACGCCGAGACCGGGACAAGGCCGAAGTCATGATGGGGCCGTTGATCGACGCGGTTTTCCTGCTGTTGGTGTTTTTCTTGGTGGCGACGATGCTGAAGAAGGAGAAGCGGGACATCGATATCACGCCGCCCGAGTCGAGTTCTGCGGTGCGTATGCTGCCGGACGACGACATGCTGGTTCTGGGCGTCAACCGGGAGGGGGACCTGTTCTGGCAAGGGGTGCCGACCAGCCTCAATGAGTTGCACTACCGGCTCCGTGAGGTGGCGCTGGTCGATCGCGGTCGAGTGATTCGGCTCGACACCGATCACGAGACGCCGTTTGTCCACGTGGTCCAGGTCCTGGACCTGGCCCAGTTCAACGGGATGACCAACGTCGGCATCCGGACCTATGACAGCAGGTACAACCGATGAAACACAACCTTCAACGCCACTGGTTTTCGGGTTTGATTCTCGTGTCGGTCTTGCTGCACGTGGTGGGGTTGTTCGTGCTTCAGCCGTGGGCTGAGACACGGATGGAGTTTGACGCGGAGGCGGAGCGGGAGCGGGCGATGCTGGTGGCGGAGCGCGAGAAGGTCCGCAAGGAACTGGAGAAGGAACGGCGTCAGCGTTTGCGTCTCCCCAAAGATCAGGCCGAACAGCTCAAGAAGCGGGAAGAGCGTAAACGGCGTGACCTGCTGCGTGAGAATGTGATCAAGCTGGCCCAAGCTCGGGAGAAGATGCTCCGTGAGCGTGAGGAGGCGTTCGAACGCCTGCGTGAGCGGCAGGAGAAGGAGGTGGTGCCCCACCAGATCGAACGACTGCGTGAACGGCTTCGGATGGCGGAGCACACCGCGCATCAGGTGACCCGCGAAGCAAAGTACAAGGAAGAAGCCGACGCGATGAAGCGTGAGTTGTCCGAGCATCGCGACGAGGTGGAAGACCTCAAGAAGCGGGCAGCCGAGTCACCGGACAAGCCGCCGGACGCGTCTGAGCGGGCATCGGAGATTGCGAAGACCGCCGAGCGGTTGGCCGAGCGTTACCAGGAGATGGCGGACGAGTCTGGGGGTTCGATGAAGGCCAGGGCACAGCGGGCGGCGGACGAGATGGAGAACCTGAAGGAGGCGGCGTTGGCGCAGGCCGACGGGATTGATATCGATGCTATGAACGATACGAGTGGGGCGGAAGCGATCAGCGATACACCGGCGATCGTGGACGACGGCGGTGTCGATCCGGGAGCAACCCCGGCCGAGCTCTACGACGCGGCGGTCAGCCTGGAGCGCGATATCAACCGGGCCGATGAGCAGACGCGTGCAGCCGAGCGAGCGGTTCTGCAGGGGCAGACGCTGGCCGAGGCACAGAGCAGTGTCGGTCAGTCCGATCCTTCTCGCCCAGACCTGACGCCAACGCTCGAGCGTGGCGAACAGTCCGCGGGTGGTGGATCTGGGCAGGGCATCAGCACGGTTGGCGACTTCAACGAGTACCGGGACGCGCTGACTAAGGCCGCAACGGAGACCTCGGACATGGCCCGCCGTGCCTCGCGTGCCGCAGGTGATTCGTCGGCGCCCACTCCCGCACGCGGTCAGGCCCAGGGCGTCAGCCCCGCGGAGGCGGCCCGGCTTGCCCGGTTGAACCAGCTCTCTCGCACCTCCGGGCAGCGCAATCGAAACCAGGTCATCGACCTGACCTCGCTGCAAATGGCGAACTGGCAGGGCGGCGGCGAGGGCAGCCAATCCAGCCAAGGGCTCCGTGCGGACCAGAGCGGCCGGGGCGGCGAGATGATCGGCGGCAGCGGGCGACAGAAGACGCTCCGGCTCAGAGAGCAGGAGGTCGCGGCGAACGCGCTGCCGGGACGGATGCTGACCGACGCCTCTGCCCGCAAGGGGTTCCTCTATCTCGACACCTGGTACTTCGTCGGCCCGTGGCGGAACTTCAGCAAGGCCGACTTCTCCGATGTCCACCCGCCGGAACAGCGCATCGACCTCGACGCCGAGTATTACGACGGCTGGTTCGCGGATCGGCCAAACCACCCCCAGCAGGTGCTCCGCTGGGAGTTTGTGCAGTCCGACCGGATCGCCATCCAGCCGCCCCGTATCCACCACTCCTCGACCTTTTACGCCTACACGGAGGTCTACTCCGACACGACCCGCGAGATGCTCGTCGCGGTCGCCTCCGACGACATGGCCAAGGTCTGGCTCAACGGCGACGTGATCTGGACCGACGTCGGCCAGTCCGGCTGGAACCTCGACGAGGGCTTCCGGAAAGTGATCTTCCAGCGGGGCTTCAACACGGTGTTGGTCCGCATCGAGAACGGGCCCGCCTACTGCGCCTTCTCGGTCGTGCTCTGCTCGCCGGAGATCCTTGAACAGCCGTAACGCACCGCGTGCCTGCACGCACGAAAAACTCCTCCTCCTTTTGTGACGAAACCCGTTTTGATCCTCAACGAACTCGAACAACGCACCGCAACGCACGACCGCTTGGATGGGCTTGCTAGCGGCTTGGCCGGACTGTCTGTTGAATTGCTGGTGCAATCTCATCCTCAAGGCGCACGGCTGCAGACCGTGACCGTGTCGTTGCCACGGGAGGGAAAGGAAGTGGTCATTCCGGTCGAGAATGCCCGCATCGCCGGGTCGCTCGTGATCGGTCATGACGCCACGGTCGGGGTCAATTTCAAAGTGATCAGCGGCACGCTGGCCCGGGCGTCGGTCGGGCTCCGACTGGCCTTCGAGGACTGGTCGACCCGCATGTACGTCACCATGCCCGGTGCGGTGTACGGCAGTAACCGCCTCGACCGCACCGGGTCGTGGCATGCCGGGCAGATCCCCGACCGAGGAGCCGATCCGGTCCCCAACCAGACCCCCCAGGTGCCCGCACTCGAGGTGGGCGGGGGCGGGTGTGTCGAGCAGTTGGCGGGCGACATGAGCGTCCCGGCGGTGGCGGTCTATGACCCGCGTGAGGGCCGTGGACTGATCGTGGCCACGCCGCAGCGGGCGGCGGGCGCTGCCCGCGATACCGGTTTCCGGCTCACCGAGTCCGACGACGCGGAGACCGCATCGATCGAGGTCCTCGCGTCCCTGGTCCGACAGGGCGAGAAGCGCCCCGGTGTGCCGTGCCGCGACACGGGCCAGGACCTGGAAGTGGGCGACAGCATCACGCTCACGCTGTTATGCCGGTCGTTCGAGGCCCAGTCACCCGCCGATGTGCACCGCCGACTGATGGAGTTGCGCCCGGACATCTCGTTCACGCGTTCGGCCACGCCCGCCCCGCTGCTGCCCCGCGAGGTGCTGCCCTTCTCCGCGGCCTGGTCCATCCAGCACCGGAAGTTCAACGAGCAGAACTGGGTCGAGAAGTACGGCTACTACAGCGTGGGCATGCGCGAGTGTGCCAGCCAGGACTGGCAAACGGGCTGGGTCGGCGGTTGCAACACGGCCTATGCCCTGCTGGCCGACGGCGACGCGCTGACCTGTCGGCGCGCCACGCGCGTCTTCGACTTCCTGCTCACGGCCCGCCTGCCTTCGGGCTTTGTCGGGTGTGGCTTCCACGAGGGCAGGTGGGGACGCGAGCGGGTCTTCCTCCGGCACCAGGCCGACGCCCTGTTCTTCCTCACCAAGGCGCTGCTGCTCATGCGCGAGCGCGGCGAAAAGATCAGTGCGGACCGGCTTAGGATGGTCCAAGGCCTCGCCGAAGCGTTCGGGACCATGTGGGCGCGTGACGGGCAGCTCGGCCAGTTCGCCGACCCCGACAGCGGCGAGCTGCTGATCGGGCGCAGCTGTGCGGCGGGCCTGGCCCCGGCCGGGCTGCTGCTCGCCGCCGAGCTTTTTGAACGTGACGACTACCGCCGCAACGCCGAGCAGGTCGCCGACTACTACCTCACGCGATTCACCCGCGAGGCGTTTACCAACGGCGGACCCGGCGATATCGCCCAGGCCCACGACTCGGAGTCGGCGTTCGCGTTGCTGACCAGCTACACCGCCCTGCTCGAAGCCACCGGCGACACCAGGTGGGCCAACGCGGCCCGCGATGCCGCGGCCCAGGCCGCGAGCTACGTCATGCCCTACGACTTCGCGTTCCCCGAAGACTCCACCTTCGGCAGGCTCGGCATGCGGACCCGCGGCACCGTCTTCGCCAACGTGCAGAACAAGCACTCGGCACCCGGCATCTGCACGCTCAGTGGCGTCAGCCTGCTGCGCTTGGCCCGGGCCACCGGCGAACGATGCTGGCTTGACCTCCTGGCCGACATCGCCGGCGCGATCCCGCAGTACATGAGCCGCGAGGACCGTCCCATCCGGGACCGCCGGCCCAACCAGCCCTGGCCCGTCATGCCCGCCGGCTGGATCAACGAACGCGTCAACACCAGCGACTGGGAGGTCCGCGGCGACCCCGACGAGGAAATCGGCGTCGGCGAGATCTTCGGCGGCAGCACCTGGTCCGAGGCGGCCATGCTCCTGACCCGCGTCGAACTCCCCGGCGTCTACGTCCACCTTGACCGGGGCTGGTGCGTGGCGCTCGATCATGTACGAGCGACGGTCGAAGACGATCAGCTCGTCATCGAGAACCCCACGCCCTTCCCCGCACGGGTCAAGCTGCTGATCGAAGACCATCCCTCGGCACAGCAACCGCTCGGCCCCAACCCGCTGGCGGGCGAACCCGGCGTACCGGTCGATGCCCACCAAACGATCCGACTCCCCCTCAAACCCGCGTAACACCCGCCCGTCGCCGAGACCCCACCCCTTGCCCGACCCCCTCAACATCCTCTTCATCTGCACCGACCAGCAGCGTTTCGACGCCATCGGCTGCAACGGCGCACCCCACGCCCGCACCCCGAACGTCGACCGCCTCGCTCGCGACGGCCTGAACTTCCAGAACCACTTCGCGACCAACCCCGTGTGCTCACCCGCCCGCGCCTCCATGATGACCGGGCTGCACACCACCGAACACGGGCTCTGGGCCAACGGCTGCGACCTGCCCACGCACCACACCACCATCCCCCAGGCCCTCCAGCAGGGTGCCGGCTACCAGACCGCCCACTTCGGGAAGCTCCACCTCGAGTCCATCATCCGTCGCATCCGCCCGCACGACCCCTACGGCTTCGAGACCTGCTCGGTCAGCGAAGGCGATCAACAGCTCATCGACGACGACTACTTCCGCTGGCTCCGCAGCGAACACCCCAACGCCTTCGTTGAGGCGCTGGCGCAGATGTACGAGCAGGGCCACAGCTCCGCCTACACCAACTGCCTCCCCGAGCCATTGACGATGTCCGCCTTCGTCACACGGCAGGCCTGCAATTGGCTGGAGTCCAGCAGGGACGACAGTAAGCCCTTCTACCTGTCCGTCGGCTACTTCGATCCGCACCACGCGTTCAACCCCTGCGAGCCCTACGCCAGCGACTTCGCCGAGACCGACTGCGGCGAGCCGTTCTTCGACGCCGAGTCGATCGACGGCAGGCCACAGCACTACCGGGAAGCCTTCGCGGGCATCCAAGGCGTGACCCGCGACGCGTCACGCATCGCCGCAATACGCCGGTCGTATCACGCCATGGCCGCGCATGTCGATGACTGTGTTGGGCGCATCCTGCGCTCGCTCGAGCAGGCCGGGCTGAGCGAGAACACGCTCGTCGTGTTCAGCTCCGACCACGGCGAGATGCTCGGCGAACACGGGCTGCTCTGGAAGGGCCCCTGGCTGCTCGACGACCTGCTGAAGGTGCCGCTGGTGATGAACATCCCCGGGGCCCCGCTGGGCGGTCGGTCGGTCGAGGGGCTCACGTCGGCGGTCGACCTGTTCGCGACGTTCCAGGCGGTCGCGGGCATCGGGTCGGACAAGGCGGTGCCCAGCAGCGGCCGGCCTTTTTTCGACGCCGACCGTTCACTGTTCCCCGTTGGCGAGCGTGACTTCTGCCTCGCGGAGTGGGAGCACCCGTCCGATCAGGCCTCGTCCTCGCTGCGCTGCATCCGAACCGCGACCCACAAGCTGGTCCATTACAACCGCGGCGACGCCGGCGAGTTCTACTGCCTGGTCGACGACCCACGCGAGGCCCGCAACCGCTTCGGCGACCCCGATGTGGCCGACGCCCAGCGCGACCTGACCCAGAAGCTCCAACAGCACTACCTCGCCTACCGGCCGCACCAGCGCCACCTCGGCGCGTGGTGATCAGAACCTTTGCCATGACGACCCATCACACCGCGATCCCGACGCCCCGCCAGCTCGAGTTCCAGGACTGGGAGTTCGGCGTCTTCGTCCACTTCCTCGCCGGGCAGTACGCCGGCGGGAAGGCGTTCAAGGCCGAGAAGGACAAGGTGCTCGCCGACCGCTTCAACCCCAGCGAGTTGGACTGCCGCCAGTGGGCCGCCGCCGCCGCGTCTGCCGGCGCCCGCTACATGGTCTACACCGCCAAACACCACGACGGGTTCTGCCACTGGCCGTCCACGACCACGCCCGAGTTCTCGACCGCCGCCTGCCCTTGGCGCGGTGGAGAGGGCGACGTGGTCCGCGAGTTCGTCGATGCCTGCCGTGAGCACGACCTGGCCGTGGGCCTCTAATACTCGCCCTATGACAGCTACCAACCGAGCTACAAATACAACCCCGCCGATTACGACCGGCTCTTCCTCGACCACATGCGTGAGCTGCTCGGCGGGGGCTACGGCCCGATCGACATCCTCTGGTTCGACGGCGCGTTCAGCGAGGGCCACACCTATGACTGGCCGATGCTCATCCGCGAGATACGGGCGATGCAGCCGGGCATCCTGATCTTCAACATGGGCGATCCAGATTTCCGCTGGGTGGGCAACGAGGCGGGGATCGCCTCGTTGCCGCAGTGGAACACCGTCGACGCGATACCGTTCTCGATCGAGTCCGACCAGACCGACGTGTTGGAACAGCCGACGTGGCTCCCCGCCGAGTGCGACTGCCGGATCCGCTACGAAGGCTGGACCTGGCGGGGCGAAGACGACCCGCTCAAGAGCGTCGAGGAGCTGATGGGCCTTTACGACTACTCCGTGGGCCGGGGCTGCAACCTGCTGCTCAATGTCGGCCCCGACCTGCGTGGGCTCGTTCACGAGCAGGACGCCGCGCGGCTGCGCGAGTTCGGCGAGGCGCTCCAAGCGCGATTCGCCCGCCCGCTGTGCTCGATCGCCGACTGCGCACGGGTCGGGAACCGGATCGTCTTCGACCCCGGCGAGCCGTTCATCTTCGATACCGCAGTGCTGCAAGAAGACCTCGTGCGGGGTGAGCACATCCGTCGTTTCGAGATCGGGATCACCCCCGCGCCGGAAGGCCGCGACACGGTGCTCTACCAGGGCCGGAGCGTGGGGCACAAGGCCATCTGCCGGTTCCCGCCGGTCAAGGCGGTCCGGGCGTGGATCGAACTCACCGAGGCCGCCGAGCCCGCCGCGATCCGCAGCCTCGGCCTGCACTCGACCCTCGAGTGAACCGCACACAGCACACCCGCCCAGACTCCAACCAGCCCGGAAAATGATGCACTTTCTCATTCCACTCTTGGTCCTTGGCATGTCACTCACGCCGCTTGTTGCTCCACCCGCCGTCGCCCAGAGCCTGCCGCCGGACTCGGCGTATGTCGTCGTCGATGAAGACGGCCACCTGTCCCTCGACGGGCAGCGTGTTCGGCTGTGGGGCGCGATCGGCAACTTCCCCGGCCCCGCCGAGTCGTTCGACGGGGACATCTACTTCGGCCAACGCATGACCGTGCAACGGCTGAAGCAGATGGGCTTCAACATGGTCCGGTTCTGGCACTACGACCGCTACGGCGACTACACCAAGGGCGACGGCTCACGGCGGGACCGGATCGACTTCTTCTTCGCCGAGTGCAAGCGGAACGGCATCATGATCTGGCCCGCGGGCCTCGGGGGCGGGGCGGCAACGCTCTACGAGGACCAGCTCGAAGAAGCCGCGGACATGATCGATGAGCCGGCGACCCGCGACGAGTGGATCGCCGCCACGCGGTCGATGATGATCACCAACTGGCGATCGCCCGACGTCCCGGCGATGCGGCCGCCCTACGCGTTGGCCGGCGTGTGGGACCCCCGCATGGAACGCTGGACCGCCCAGCAGATGCGGAAAGCCGCCCAACACCTCAACCAGCACACGGGGCTGACTTATGCCGACGACCCGGTCAACGTGGTCTGGGAGCTGACCAACGAGCAGTGGTGGATCCGGAACATGATCGGGGGCAAGTGGCAGAACCTGCCCGACATCTTCAAGCGCTCCCTGATGGCGCGGTGGCACGCCTACCTCGAGGAGAAGTACCAGACCGATGAGGGCCTGCGGTCGGCGTGGGGGTTCCTGCTGGCGTCGGAGTCGATCCAAGACGGCACGGTGCTGCTCGCGCCGCTCGGCCGAGCGGGCCGGCCCGCCTCGTTCAACGACACCAACCCCGAGGCGCTCGCGGCCTTCGACGGGATCGAGCAACCGGTGGGCCGGGACGACTTCACGCCGCAGCGGGCCGCAGACGTGCTGGAGTTCTTCACGCAGACCCTGCTGTCCCACAAGCAGAAACTCGCTGGCGACTTCAAGACCTGGGGCAAGAGCTGCCGCCTCTCGCCGCTGCTCTACGACACCGGCATCGGCGAATCGATCCAGGCCCAGTTCCTGCACCAGCACGCCGACGCCGTCAGCCACTGCGCCTACATGGAGGGCTACAGCCCCGATAGCGACCCCAGCGATCCGCAACACCCGTTCTACAGCGTCCTCGATCAGTACCCGCGGATCAGCAACGACGTGCCGTGGCTCGAGCACAACCGCACGCCCGGCAAGCCGTTCCTCTGCTACGAGACCCAGATGGGCAACCCCGGCAAGTACCGCGCCGAGTTCCCCCTCCGCCTTACCGCGCTGGCCGCCATCCAGGACTGGGACGCCGTCGCGTTCCACTATTGGACCATCGGGAAGTACCGCTTCAGCGAACCCGAAACGCTCGAAGGCCCCAACTCCCACCCCGGCGGCGGCGCCCACCAATACGACTTCACCTTCGACGAGGTCGCCTTCGCCATCCGACGCATCGCCGGCGAGATCTTCAAGCACGGCTACGCCGACCCCGCACCCACACCCACCACCTTCACCTTCGGCCGCAAGGCCCTCTACCACCCCGACTCCATGAGCTACGGCCGGTCCTACGGCCCGGACATGCTCCAAGACATGCTCTACACCAGCTACCGCCACGGGATGCGGCTCGTCATCGACCCCTCGGTCGAAGGCGATACGGTCGAAGGCCCCAAAGTCCGGGCCGACAGCTACCTCGTCCCCAGCGTCATCCAGCCGACCGACCAGATCACCTTCGACACCACGCAACGCCAGCTCACGATCGACACGCCGCAAGCCATGGCCTACGTCGGCTTCTTCGCCAGCCATCGATCGGACACGCTGCGTTTCAAGCACGGCGTCGAAGTCTCTGGGATCGAATTCAACAACCCGCCGGACACGCCCTATCCGATCACGGACGAGGAGCGGTACTTCGCCTTCGGGTTAGTGAGCACCGACGGCCAACCGCTCGGCCAGGCGAAGACCGCAACCCTGAGTCTGGTGGGTACCAGTTCGAACACCGGGCTGGACCTGTCCGGGGAGAAGCCCGACTACGGTACAACGCCGGTCCTCGTCACGCGGGTCGGAGCGACCCTACGCTGCGACGCGATCAACGGGATGCGTTACGTCATGCATGACTACCACATGAACGAGCTCGCATCGGGAAAGATAGAGAGCGGGGTCCTCACCGTTCCGTCCGCGTTGCCCGTCTTCTGCATCGATCTGAGCCGGCCATGACCCGGCACTGAACCGGCACTGACCTGTTCCAGAGCATCGGTACCCGAGGCGCCATCCGAAATAGGTGCGCTGGAGCTTTCCAGCTTTTGGATCTTGGCAGAGGTCAATGGATCGGTGTGACGCGTTAAGCAGCCCGCGCGTCGTCGGTCGATGCGCGGGCTACGGCGTGCTTCCTCGGATGCGTGCCCGGTTCGGTCGCTGCAGCCATGTCCCCAGGTGTTGCGGACCCGGTCAAGGCCACCGCCGGGCCTTCGGGCCTGCCGACGGTGGGCGACGACGTGCAAATTTTTCCATTATTTAGAATATTTCCTTGACTCATAAATTCCATTTATTAGAATGCAGGCATGAATCGGACGCTCGACAACGGGCTGGAACTCCTCATTTTTCTCGCCCGCTCCCCGCAGCCGCACGGCGTCAGTGAGCTGTCGCAGGCCCTGGAGCTGCCGCCGAGTCACGTGCACCGGCTGCTGCAGACGCTCGTGGCGAAGGGTTATGTGCAGCAGGACCGCCGCCGGCGTTACGCGATCGGGGTAGGGGCCCTGCGGTTGGGGCAGGCACTGCTGCGCGACATCCCGCTGCGACGCCTGGGGCTGCCCGTGCTGCACCGCCTGATGAGGCGGACGCGTTGGTCGGCGATCCTGTCGGTGCCTTTTGAGGACGCGGCGGTGACGCTGGCCCATGTCGCGCATGGCGGGAAGATCCGCCCGACATCGGAGACGCTGGGGACCGTGCTGGGTGTGACACGGTCGGCGTCGGGGAAGATGTGGCTGGCGATGCAGGAGCCGGAGGAGCGGGAGCGGGTGATCGCGGGGTTGGTGTTCGGCAGGGATGAGCCCTGGGCGGACGCCGAGGGCTATCGGTCGGAACTGGAGCGCGTGAGGCGGCTCGGCTATGCGTTAAAGCGGCCCAGCGGAGACCGTGATCAGCACGGGATCGCGGTGCCGGTGGTGTTGGAGGGTGAGGGCGTGGTGGCGTTGCTGGGCGTGAGTTCGGGGTCGTCCCGGACAGCGCTGGATCAGCAGCGGATCGAATCACTTGTCGCCGCCTGCCGGGACGCGGCCGAAGACCTTCAAAAGCAACTCATGGAGACCGCGTCATGCCCGCCCCCACCGCCCCCACCGCCCCTGCACGCCTGAGCCAGCCCGCCATCCAAACCGATCTGCCGTTGCCGGCCAGCCAGGAGGCACCGCTGCCGGCCTCGACGGCGAACCCGCACAACCCCATGACGGCCGAGAACATCAAGCAGTACTGGGAAGAGGGCTACACCATCGTGAAAGGTGTGTTCAACCGGCACGAGCTGGACCAGATGGCCACGGCGGTGGACCGCTGGAAGTTCTTCGGGACACTACTGGGGCGGACGTGGCGGAAGCAGAACACGATTATCTGGGTGGACAGTTCTCACCAGGACGAGTCGGAGACCCCCGAGGTGACGGTGCGGGGGATGCAGTGGCCGTCGTACCACGACGCGGTGCTGGACCACTACCGCGTGGACCCGCGGATGCTGATGATCCTTGAGCCGTTGATCGGCAGCAGCGTGAAGCAGGTCATTAATCAGCTGCACTGGAAGAAGCCGCAGAGCAAGGTGACCTGGCCGCTGCACCGGGATGTGCGGTCGCGGCAGCCGGTGGAGGATTTTCAAGACCTGTCGCGGTCGTGGGTGCAGACCGGGATCGCGATCGACCCACACCGAGCGGAGAACGGCGCGATGAAGGTGGTGCCGGGCTCGCACAAGGATTTCGAGGCCGATCCACGCAACCGGAGT
>JBCDIM010000051.1:0-27896 GCA_038749105.1 Planctomycetota bacterium | reverse complement strand
CGTCGACCTGCTCCTCGAGCTCGGCTACACCGGCGTGGTCATCTTCGTCGACCGCGTCGACGAGCCCACCGTCGTCCACGGCGACGCCGAGAAGATGAAGGCCATCACCTGGCCCATGTTCGACAACAAGTTCCTCAAGCAGGACCGCATCGGCGTCAAGCTCCTGCTGCCCCTTGAGCTTGGCTACATGCTCAAACGCGAGGGCCCCGCCTTCTTCCAGGAGGCCCGGCTCGACAAGCAGAACCTCGTCGAAAAGCTCACCTGGTCCGGCGCCACGCTCTACGACCTCTGCACCCTCCGCCTCCGGGCGGTCCGTGAACCAGGCGATACCGCGGAGGCCGCAGACGCAGCTTCCGAGGAACCCTTCAAGCTGACCGACCTCTTCGAGGACGATGTCGACCCCTCGATGCTGATCGACGCCCTCGACCAGATGCACCAGCCCCGCGACGCGTTCAAGTTCCTCTACGCCGTGGTCCAGGAGCACTGCAAGCTCGTCCCCGAAGACGACGGCCGCTACCAGATCGCCCGGCTCACCCTCGAGACCGTCCGGAAGCAGCAGTCGCAGCGGGTCCAGGAACTGCACCGCGGCCTGGGCCCCGCCTGACCCGGCCCCCAAACCGCGTGGATTCGACTCAGGATTTACCCGCGGTCCCACAAGATCCCGACAGCCCCCCGAAGCCCCCGACGGCGGTGTGCCGCAGGGATGCGGCGGATCGTGGCGTCTTCAGGCGGCCCCGCGAATCTGCCCGCACCGCCCGATAAATGCCGGAAAATCAGGCAGACAGGGGGGATAACGCCCAGTGTGCATGCACGATTTCAATCTCTGAGTCATTGTTTCGCCGATACCGCCGTACGCAAGCACACTTGGCGGGCCCTCCCGCCGAGCTGAACACGACGGAAACGATCTTCTAACACCGCGTTGATGATCACTGATCGCCTTGGTATAACGCTTGCAGAAATCGCTTGTCTGCCACGTTGGTGGGCAATGGCTTGAAGGGTTCCCTTTAAACAGGTAAGGAGTCAACTGGATGCTTAGTAAACTTTTCAAGGGTTCGCTCTTGAGTGCCGGCCTCGCCGGGGCGATGTGTGTCACCGCCCCCAAAGCCGTCGCTGAAGAGCCCGCCATCAACAACGGTGCCATCGCGTTCTCGTTTAGCGCGGATGTCACCACCAACTACTTTTTCCGTGGCTTTGAGCTCGAAGACAGCGGTCTGATCTTCCAGCCCAGCTTCGGCGCCAGCACCGACATCGCCGAGGGCATCTCGGTTTACGTCGGCACCTGGCAGTCGATCCACTCCGAGCAGACCGGTGAAGAGGGCAACGGGCCCGGCGCTTGGTACGAGTCCGACTTCTACGTCGGTGTCGTCTTCGCCGTTCTCGAAGGTCTCGAGATCGACATCTCCTACGTCGGGTACTACTACCCCAACGGCAACTTCGACGAGATCCACGAACTCGACATCGCTGCCGGTTATGACGCGTCGTCCATCCTCGAAGGCCTCGGCTTCGGCGTCCTGATCGCCATCGAACTCGAGAACGAGAACGGCGACGATCTCACCTACGGTGAGCTCTCCGCCAGCTGGGGTACCGACATCGTCGAAGGCGGCGATTACCCCATCAGCCTCGCTCTGGACATCATCCTCGGCCTCAGCCTGGATGACTACTACACCGATGATGGCGACAACGAGTTCTTCGGCTACCTCCAGTTCAACGTTGGTGCCTCCACCCCCCTGACCTTCATCCCCGACGAGTACGGGTCCTGGTCTGGTGGCGTGACCGTCAGCTTCATCATCCTCAACGATGATGCCCTCACCGATGACTCGGGTGAAGACTTCCGTGTCTTCCTCACCGTCGGTGTCGCCGCGGATTATTGATCCGCACCCCGCATTTCCGTCGGGACCATGACTGCCAGGAACCCGGTCCCAGCCCCGACGAACGCGAAAGACCCGGCCCGCTCACGCGGGCCGGGTTTTTTTATAGACCTCGCCTCGCACCCAAGCCGCCCTACCCCACACCGCCGTTTCAACCCACCCCCGCCCCCGCCAGCTCCCGAATCGCCCGCACCAGCGCATCAACCTCTTCGGCCGTCGTCGTCCGGCCCAGACTCACCCGGACCAGACCCTCCGGGGCTGTGCCCAACGCCTCGTGCACATCAGGCGAGCAATGCACCCCCGCCCGGGTCACCACGCCGAACGGCTCCGCCAGAACCGCGCCCAGTTCCTGGACCTCCCACCCCGGGAGCCTGAACGACAGCGTCGGCAGCCGCGGCGTCCCCACGTCTGCGGCGTAAACGTCCGCCCCTTCCGCCGACAATCCCGCCCGTGCTCGGTCCAACCACCCGAGCTCCCGCTCCAGGTCTGCTGCCCACTCGCAGACCTCACCGAGCACCCCGAGCGCGTGATCCCAGCCGGCTAGCCCCGGCACGTTGGGTGTCCCCGCCTCCAACCGCTCCGGCAACCGCTCCGGCTGCAATCGGCTCGACGAGTCCCCCGTCCCCCCGCTGCGCATCGGCCGGAGCCGACCCGCCTCCGCCAGACGCTTGCCCAGCAATAACGCTCCGAGCCCCGGCACGCCCCCCAGCCCCTTGTGAGCCGACACCACCAACAGGTCCACTCCCCACCCTTCCACGTCGATCGGCACCACGCCCGCCGTCTGCGCAGCGTCCACCATGACCCACGGCGGTTCTGCTCCTGCGCCGATCCGCTCCCAAGCCCTACGCACCGCAGTCACCACCGCCGCCACGTCATTCACCGCCCCCGTCACATTGGACCCGTGCGTCACCGCCACCAGCCGTGTCTCTGCCTGGACCGCTTCACCCACCGCCAGCGGATCGACCCGACCCTGCCCATCGACCCCCACCCGCGTCAACGCCAATCCGCCCTCCGCCACCCGCTGCTCCAGCGGCCGTTGAATCGCGTTGTGGTCCGCCGCTGTCACCACCGCATGACCGCTGCCGCCGTCCAACACCGCATGGATCCCCACGTTGGCCGCGTCGGTCCCGCCCCCGGCCAGTACCACCCGATCCGCATCGCTCACACCAAGCAACCCCGCCAGCCGCCGCCGGAGCCGCCCGATCATCCGCCCCGCGTCCATCTCGGAGTCACCGCCGTCCGTTCCCCGTGCCACCGCTCCGGGGGTCCGTTCAATCCACGACGCCACCACCTGACCCACGCCCTCCGCCCGCGGCCAGGCCGTTGCCGCATGATTCAGATAGGCCACCTGACGCTCTGCCAAGCCATCGCTCCTCGGGACGCACCCCGCTCGATCACCCGCCCACCAGGCGATCATAAACTCCGCGTGCCACAGCCGCGTCCGTCGTGCCCTGCACCAGCGCCCGGCCGTCTCGGAACACCGTCACCGACTCCGCCCGCCCCTCAGCCACGCCCGTGCCGCCAAGGTCTGCCTTGACCAGGAACGCGTTCACCCGGACCGCCTCCGCCCCGAGCACCGCCGTCCACCGGGCCGCCAGGCCGTCCAGGCTGACCCCCATGCCCGATCCACCCGGTGACAGCTGCACCGCACCCCGGCCGCACAGCGTTACCGCTTCGCTCCCGGCCTGGCCCTCCAGCAGCGGGAACCGCCGTTCGGCGTCGAACGCCCACGGCTCTCCAACATCCAGCGATCGCCAGCCCCCGCCCCACAGCTCGACACACTGCAGACGACGGGTGACCGCCTCATACCGACCCGCCAAGATCTTCAACGCCTCCGCCGCTTGAAGCCCCGCCACCACGTGGATCAAGGGCCCCAAAACCCCGGCCGTATCACACGTGTCTCCGCCGCCCGCCCCCCCACCGAAGACCTGTTCCAGGTCTGGCGTCGCTCCGCCGGCCTCTCCCGCCTCCCAAGCCCGATCGCCGCCCATCGAACGCGGGAGCACCGGATACACCATCCCCGATGTCCCCACCGCTCCGCCGTACACATACGGCACCCCGTAAAACACCGCTGCCTCGTTCACCAGCCAACGCGTCTCCACGTTGTCCAGCCCGTCCATCAGCAGATCCACCCCCGACAGGCCACCCTGCACGCCCATCAGCGGCTCGATGGTCTGGGCCGATACGTCCGCCACCTCTGCCTCCACCGCCGTCTCGCGGTTGATCTCGCTCAGGCGCCGCCGAGCCGCCTCCGCCTTCGGCAGGCCTGCCCTTACATCCGCCTCCGTGTAAAGCACCTGCCGCTGCAGGTTGCTCCACTCCAGGACGTCTCGATCCACCACACGCACACAACCACCCGCTGAACGCAACCCAACCCCCGCCCGCACCATCGACTCGGCCAAGACGGACCCCAACGCCCCGCACCCGAGCACCAGGACCCGCGAAGCCGCCAACCGTTCTTGGCCCGCCACCCCGATGCCATCAAGCAGCACTTGACGGCCGTACCGGCCGCGCACCGTCAGATCCACCTGGGAAGCACTCGCCACGAGACCGTCACGCTCAGCCATCGCGTGAGTCTACCACCTGCCTATGGGCCACACGCTGCCACGAAGCCGCGTCTGGTTGGCCGCAATGAGCGTCGCGTTGCGCGACTGATGTCGAACCTCGCTTCGGCTTCCGCCGATGCTCAGGACGCCAACTGCTTGGCCTTTGCCGAACGGGCCCGATGCCGCCGTGCGGACCGATCGCTGGGCTCACAAGCCGCTAAGTCCCGAGCAGCGCCCCGCAGCCGGTCCGACGCATCCATCAGCGCGGCCCCCTCGCGCTCCAGATAGTCCAGCGCTTCTTCCACCTCGTCCGCTTCGCCCTCTAGACGGAGCGTGACCATCCCGGACCGCTCGCCTCCCGCCGCACGCGGCAGGTCGGCCTGGCGGATATCGAACATCACCGCCGGCAGCATCCGAGACATCCGCCAGAGCAGCGGGCCATTCGCCGCTCGCTCGCCCACCCGAATCCGACACTCCCTTGTCACCAGACCCATAGATCACACTCCTTATGCAGAAGAAACAGCTCAGCCAACACGCGAAACACAGCACAACCGAACGGTGAACCAACAGACATGCCCCCACCTCAACGCCCGGAACTCACCGCTCAACAAGCCAGCTCAACCGAGCCTTCCCTCTCCACATCCGATTATGCACACATGCCTAACCAATGCAATATCACATCTCTCGAGTGGTGATAAACACCCCTACCCGAGAGGGCTTTGCACAGGTATTACACACTCTGGCGCCCCAGTGACGCCAAAAGAGCCGAATTACCGGCCCTAATCACCAGGCGAAGTGTGCAAACGCCTTGTTGGCTTCCGCCATCCGGTGCGTCTGGTCGCGGGTGTTCATCGCCTTACCCTCGCCGTGGTAGGCGTCGCTCAGCTCCTGGCACAGGTAGTCGGCCATCGGCTTGCCCTTGCCGCTCCGCGCCGCCTGGATGATCCAGCGGAACGCCAGGCTCTGCTGACGCTTCTTGTTCACCTGCATCGGCACCTGGTAGTTCGCACCACCCACACGCTTCGAGCGGACTTCGACGTTCGGCTTCACGTTGTCCACCGCCTGCAGGAAGACCTCGATGCCGGTCGGCTCGCCCTTGGTCTTCGCCTCGATCTGATCCAACGCGTCGTACACCACCCGCTGGGCACGGGTCTTCTTCCCGTCCTTCATCACGCAGTTGATGAACCGGGCCAGGGTCTTGTCCCCGTACCGCGGGTCGGGCTTGAGTTGCTGCTCGGCGTAGGTAAATCCTCGTCCCATATCAAACACTCCTCTCGGCCGGAGACGCCGTAGGCCCGAACGCGTCTGGTTCGGGCGTCGTCCCGTCGTTCACCAAGGGTCTCGGGCCCTAGATTACTGCCGTCCAACACCGTTCAAGCCCAGCCGAGCCCGGGCCACAAAGTTCACACCACCCTCAAACCACCAGGCTCCAACTCAGCCCTTGGGCTTCTTCACGCCGTACTTCGACCGCCCACGCTTCCGGCCGTCCACGCCCAGCGTGTCCAGCGAACCCCGCACCACGTGGTACCGCACACCGGGCAGGTCACGCACTCGGCCGCCCCGCACCAGCACAATGCTGTGCTCCTGCAGGTTGTGGCCCTCGCCGCCGATGTAGGCCGTCACTTCCTTGCCGTTGCTCAGCCGCACACGCGCGACCTTCCGCAGCGCCGAGTTCGGCTTCTTCGGGGTCACCGTCTTCACCTGCAGACACACGCCACGCTTCTGCGGGCACTTGTCCAGGTCCTTGACCTTCGACTTCGTCAGCGGTGTCCGGCGGGGGTTGCGGACCAGTTGGTTGATCGTGGGCATAACAACGGCTCTCTGTCGTTCAGTTCGCGTTTGGGGATTCGATAGCGAGCCCAGCAGTATAACCCAACCGATCCCGCCCCCGCAACCTACAAACCCCACCCAATACGCCTCAACCCCGCGAAAACACCACCAGCCCGATCGACGCCACCTGGGCCATCACCCCCGCCCCCAGCCACTTCACCAGCAGCACCAAGTCCCCCGCCCCCATGAACAGCCCCCCCAGCAGGCAAACCACCGCCGCCATCTGCAGGACCAACGCAAACACCATCACCCCGTCAAACTCCCGCCGACCCGCCCCCGCCACGCCACTCCCCGTCCGCCGCTGGGCCCGCAGCTCCGCCAAGATCGCCCGCAAGACCGCCGAATCCGCCTCACTGGCCTCAGTCACTGGCGTCACCCGCGCCGTCTCCGCGACAGGACTCTCGGCCCGATCCTCTGGGGCTTCCCCCCCCCTATCCCCGCCATCCGACGCCTCACTGACCTGATCCGCCTCTTGACGCTCAGGTTGATCGGTCTCCTCACGCCCGTCCCGCCATGCCGAGACCCGCTCCTGCACCCCCGCCGCCACTGAACGCAGGACTTTCCGGTAGGCCGGCTCAGCGATCGGCGGACCCGCATCTCCCCCGCCGGCGCCTACCGGCACAAACCCCCGGCCCGACTCCTCAAGGCCCTGCTGCTTCGCCTGCGAGGTCTGCCCACTGCTCACATTCGCACCGACCTCCGCCGCTCCACTCAGAGGCACCGCTGCTCCCGTCGGTACTCCGGGCTCCGCCGCCAGCGTTGCCGAGGCTTTCTGCACCCGCGCCACCGCCGCCGCATCCCACCGCCGACCCACTTCGACGCCCTCCAGCTCCGCGCCATCGACCCCGCCCCGCCCTTCACCCTTCACCCCGCCCCGGTGCGCGATGACCCGGACCGCTTCCACAAGTGTCTCCGCGATGTAGTCCGGCCCGGCCTCGCCCATCCCGCCCGCCCGCTCCTCGGCGTCCGGCCCCACCAACACCGTCCGCACCCCCGCCGCCTGCCCCGCCAGCACGTCACGCTCCCTGTCTCCCACCATCCAGCTCCGCGACAAGTCCAGCCCGTGGTCCTCCGCCGCCCCCAGCAGCATGCCCGGCCGCGGCTTGCGGTCCTCGTGGTCCCCCCGGTACGCCTCCACCACCCCGTCCGGATCAAACGGGCAGAAGTAGAACCCGTCGATCCGCGCCCCGTTCGCCGACGCCTCCACCATCTCCGCCAGCCGCAGGTGAACCGCCCGCACCGCATCCTCGGTCATCTCCCCCATCGCCACGCCCGGCTGGTTCGTCACCACCAGCACCTCGTACCCCAGCCCCTTCAGCGACGCCACCGCCGACCCCACCCCCTTGATCAGCCGCACCGATTCCAGATCCCGCACCGTCCCCTCGCCGTGCACCAGCGTGTTGTCCCGATCTAGAAAAACCGCCGGCTTCAACATCCCCGAATCTTACCCCGCCTCCCCGTCATCGCGCAGCCCTTCACCGCCACAGGATCTCAGCCGAAACCGGGCTAGCCCCGCGCGGCCATCGCCGACTCCACCAGACCCGCCAACTCACTCACGGCCCGCTCCAGATCATCATTGATCACAAACGCGTCATAAAGCTCAGACGCATGGGCGAATTCGATCTCACGCTGGGCGATCCCGAACCGGCGCTGGATCGTCGCCTCGTCCTCCGTTGAACGGGTCCGCAGGCGGTGGAGCAACGCGTCTCGGGTCGGCGCCTCAATGAACACAGCGAACGCGCCGGGCATCTTCCCCTTGACCTGCGCCGCACCCGCAACGTCGATCTCCAACACAATCACTCCACCCGACGCCAGGATCTTGTCCACCGGCTCTCGCGGGGTCCCGTACTGGTTCCCCGCGTACACCGCGTGCTCGAGGAAGCCGCCCGCCTCCACCACCGACTCGAACGCCCCCTCATCGACAAAGTGGTAATGCTCCCCGTCCACATCCCCGGGACGCATCTTCCGGGTTGTCATCGATACGGACAGCGTCGCGCCCAACCGCTCCAGGATCCGGTTCGTGATCGTCGATTTCCCCACCCCTGAGGGCCCCGAGATGATCAGCAGCAAACCTTCCATGCCGGGTTATACCAACCCCAACAAGATCACGCCGTCGCCCCCGAGCACGCCACCCAAGCCGCTGCTACCGGCCCACCGCGACCCGCTCGGTCTCGCCGACGGCCGACACCTCGATGGAGACGCTGCGTGCGTAATGCATCCCGCCGTGGAGGTCCTGACCCTTGACCTTCAGCACATACCGCCCCATGCCCAGATCACGCGGCAGGCTCACGACCTGCACCACGAAAAAGTCTCGCCGAGGGTTCTTGCTCCGGTCCACGATCTCCACCGGCTTCTGACGCCACACCGCCATCCCGTCGTCCGCCTTGTACAGCGTCACCGCCTGACGAAGCTTCACCTCATACCCCGTCTCGACCTCCTGCCGCGTGAAGTTCTCCAGCTCCAGATACACCACCGCACGCTTCGCCCGCCCCGCCTGGAACACCCGGCTCGGCAGCGCCTCATACACCCCGTACCCCTCCACCCGACGACACAGCTCCATCTTCGCCACCGTCACCGGCAAGTCCTCAAACACCCGCATCACCCGACGACCCGCCTCGCCCTGCGACAGCGACCCGTCCGACGCCAGCATCCCCGCCCGCGTCTGCTTCACCAGGTCTTCAAACAACGCCACCCGCTCCCGCTTGCCCGCCGCCAAGCCCGACAGTAACCGGGCATCGACCGCCTCCGCCGCCCCTTCCACCGCCATCGCTCGGATCAACGCGCCCACCAACGCCTTGTCCAGCTGGGATCGCTCGCCCGCCGCCACTCGGTCCGCCAGGGCTTGGACCAATTCCTCCTCACTCATGTCGTCGACGCCCTTGCGTGGTGCGGCCGCCTGAGCCGCGATCCGCTGACCGCCCGCGATCCGCACATCCGCGCCCTGGCTCGTCCGCTCCGTGGGCCCATCGGCCTGTCCGGGAGCCCGCTCAACCTCACGACGCGCCGCCGCGGGCTGGGCCACCGCGGGCTGGGCCGCCAACGTCTCCGGTGCCGCATCCACCGGAGGCCGATCGCGCCAAGCCACCTCCTGCTCAGCCGCCGCAGCCGCTGCGCTCAGCTCCTCGGCCGCCGCCAGCCGACGCTGGTAGTCCCGAACCGCCGCCACCGCCTCGCTGGCTGTGCCCTCCCTCGGCTCGACCGCCTCGGCAGCCGTCCGCCCCGAACCCGCCATCGGCACCGTCAACCCTGTCAGGCCGTCACCCCCCGCAGCCCCGCCCCGCGCCTGCCGGGCCGTCTCCACACACCCCCAGCCCAAGAAGGCCTGCACCAACGCCAGCATCGACCCCACCACCGCCGCGGTCACCCGTCGGCCACACAGCGTTCCGTCCCCACGCTTGAACCACTGTCGCATCGCAGGCCTCCTGCCAACGCTCCCCTCCCCACGCCACACCGCCAAAACCCACGAGTCATCCGTGCTCGCTGGAAGCGTTATCGGTCAGGCCCACGCACAAGCATTCGAGATTCCGTACCGCCTCCCCGAACCCGCTCTTGCTCCGCGCGTCAGAACGCAGCGCCATCCCCAACATCCCCGACGCTTTGCCGACCCCGGCACGCCCCCGGCTCATCTGCCCCACCACCGCCATGAACGGCCGGACCTGCGGTCCCCACACCCGCGCCGCCTTCGTGATCGCCGCGTCCCCCTCCCCCGCCGACCGCATCGCCACCCCCACCGCCAGCTTCCGCATCAGGTCCGCCACCGCATAACCCACCAGGATCGCCGGCTGCCCCGACAGCTCGACTAACTCCTTCACCGTCCCGAGCGCCCCCGACGCGTCCCCGTTCGACAGCCCCTTGAGCACCTCAGCCTGCACCACCCAGGCCTTCTCCTCGCTGCCCTGCCCGACCACCTCCCGCACCAGGTCCAGGGTGATCACGGTTTTTCCCCCCCCGCCACCCGCACCCTCACTTCCGGGGGCCATCAGCGCCAGCTTCGCCACCTCCGTGTCCAGCATCCCCAGGTCCACCCCCATCCGCTCGACGAGCAGCCCGGCTGCCCGCCGGTCCAACTCCGCCCCGTGCTCTTTCTTCGCCCGCTCGATCGCCCACGCCGCCGCCTCCGCCGGCCGAACCGCCTCGCACTTCACGATCGCCCCGACCTTCGCGATCGCTTTGTCCAGGTTCCCCCGGTTCCACGCCCCCGCCCGCAGCACCAGCGTCGCGTGGTCCACCGGGCCCTCGCAGTACCGCTCCAGCGCCGCCCGGTGCGCCTTCACAAACGCGTCCGCCTCGTCCACCACCACCAGCTTGTACCCCGCCATCAGCGAGTACCCCCGCAGCTCATCCATCACGCTCGAAAGCTCGACCGTCTTCCCATCAAACTGATGCGTATCCAGCTCCCCGTGCTCCGCCTCCAACGCCCCCTTCAGCTCCTTCACATACCCCCGCTTGATCGCCTCCTCCGGGCCATGCAACACCAACACCCGCGTCCCCAAACCAATGTCAACCCCACCCTTCTTCCGTGTCGTCGCCGCTCGCTTCGCCATCCCCGCACTCTACCCCACCTCAACCTCACCCACTTCACCGCTTCCACCACCCCGCCTGTTTAGCCCGGTCGCTTACGCCCGGCCCGCGCTACAACCCCCCCACTGCTATAAAGCCCGGAGGTCGCCACTCCCCGGGCTCCCACAACCGGCGATAAGGACTTAGAAACCAACCCAAATCTCACCAAACTCCTTGCCCCTCCCCACCTGCCACAGTAGTTTGCCCTAAGTCATTCCACGGGGTCCACACCCCACATCACCAACGCCACCCCCAGTCGGTCCGGAGAGAGAACCCCATGCCGCTATCGCCCATCGCACGAGCCCAACGGCTCACCGTGGCCGCTCTACTCGCCACGGCCACCGTAGCGATCCCCGCCCACGCCCAGACCACCGAAATCATCGCCCTCACCGGCGACATCTCCCCCGATGCCAATGGCTCCTTTTCCACCTTTGACGCCCCTGTTCTTAATGAAGCCGGCCAAGTCGCGTTCTCTAGCTTCCTGACTAACACACGATTTCGCGACGACCGTGGAATCTTCCTGGGCGACCGCGTGGCTCTGACTCAAGTCGTCCGGGAAAACCAGTCCGACCCGAGCGGCGAATTCTCATTCTCTGACTTTCGTCCCGTTCCTACCCTCAATGACATTGGGCAATCAGCTTTTTTCGGTTTTGTTTCCGGTCCCGCAGGCACTAGGGGGGGCATCTTTCGGGGCGACGGTTCAGACCTCACTCAGCTTGCACGGACGGGGCAAGACGCACCGGACGCGAACGGCTTTTTCGTAAATATCCGCAGTCTTGCATTTAACGAGGCCGGGCAAACCGCCTTCCAAGGTCGTCTCTTTAACACCGCTGGCGGTCGCAGCGACGACTACGGCATCTTCAGAGGCAACGGTTCGTCCCTCACCCGCATCGCCCGGGAGGGTGAGGCTGCGCCAGATGCGAACGGCTCCTTCTCTGAGTTCGATGAAGTTGTCGCTTTAAACGATGCCGGACAGGCCGCCTTCCGCGCCACCCTTAACAACACCGACGGCGGGACCAGCGACGACACCGGCATCTTCAGAGGCGACGGCTCGACCCTCACACAGATTGCCCGGACAGGCCAGTCCGCACCGGACGCCAACGGCTCTTTCTCCAACTTCGGCAGCGGTGTCTCCCTTAACGACGCCGGGCAGGCCGCATTCGTCGGCGAACTCACCGGCACCACCGGTGGGGGCAGTGACAATGCCGGCATCTTCCTGGGCGATGGCTCAACCCTCACCCAGATCATCCGGACAGGCCAAGCCGCACCCGACGCAAACGGCTCTTTCTCCAACTTCGACAGTCCTTCCCTCAACGACGCTGGGCAAGTCGCATTCGTCGGCTTCTTCATCGGTACCGCAGGTGGGTTCGGCGACGACTCCGGACTATTCCGCAGCGACGGCTCAATCCTGACCCAGATCGCCCGTGAGGGCCAGGCCGCACCCGACGCGAATGGCTTCTTTTCCGAGTTTACAGGCGGAGTCGCACTAAATAACGCCGGGCAGGCCGCATTCCTCGGCGACCTCACCGGAACCGTCGGCGGGTCCAGTGACGACCTCGGCCTCTACCTCTTTGATGATGGACTGGGCCTTATCCAAATCGCCCGAGAGGGAGACCCGTTCTTAGGCAGCACGATCACCGAACTGAGCTTCGCACCGGGCTTCTCGGTACAAGACGAAGGCAGCGGCTTTAACGACCTCGGCCAGGTTGCCTACCAGTTCACGCTCGCCGATGGCCGCTCCGGCATCGCCCTCTACACCATCCCGGAGCCCGCGTCCCTCACCCTCCTCGCCCTCGGCGTCGCCGCCCTCACCCGTCGATCGCGCGTCGACCCTGAATCCGACTAAGCCTTACGTCATTTCACATACCACGGACCCTCCGGCGTCTCAGAATCGCTCACGTTGACCCCTAGTGAGAACCGATTATCATTTGGTATGCCGCGTCCCAGTGAACACCTGGTCACCGTCACCGACCTGCTCCAGCACGCCTCGGGGCCCCTCTCCGCGCAGCAGATCCACGAAGACTTGGCCCACACCGGCATCGGGCTCGCCACGGTCTACCGCCTGGTCAAACGCGGTGTCGAATCCGGCCAGTTCACCGCCGTCGAGGTCCCCAACGGTGCCACCCACTACGAGCCCAGCGGCCAGCCCCACCACCACCACTTCGAGTGCACCAGCTGCCACCGCATCTTCGACGTCGAAGGTTGTCCGGGACACTTCGATGAGCTGACGCCCGACGGGTTCACGCTGGAGTCACACGAGGTCTTCCTGAGGGGCCGGTGCGACGCCTGTACCGAGGAGGTGCACGCATGATGAAGCCGGCAATCGCTCTGGGATTCGTACTGATGCTGCTGTCCCTGGTCTGGGGGAGCCTGGCCCACACCTTCGAGCAACCGCCCGAAGGCGGACCCGCTGCGGGTTCCGACGGCCGTCCGGGAGCCGTCGGACCCCACGTCGTGGCCTCGCCGGACGGAGACCACCACGCCTGCCCGCACTGTTCGGGGCATCACTGAAGGGCATCCGTTCCCGGCGTCGTCCGTCGCGCTATGCTTAGACCTACCCGTAAACGGAGCCTCGACCATGGCATCGCCCCACGAAAAACTCCCGGTCACCGTCCTTTCCGGCTTCCTCGGCGCGGGCAAGACCACCCTGCTCAACCATGTCCTCAATAACCGTGAAGGCCTGCGGGTCGCGGTCATCGTCAACGACATGTCCGAGGTCAACATCGACGCGGCGCTGGTCCGCGACGGCGGGGCTGAGCTGTCCCGCACCGAAGAGAAGATGGTCGAGATGTCCAACGGCTGCATCTGCTGCACCCTGCGGGAAGACCTGATGCTCGAGGTCAAGAAGCTCGCCGACGAGAACCGCTTCGACCACCTGCTGATCGAGTCCACCGGGATCAGCGAGCCGATGCCCGTCGCCGCCACGTTCTCGTTCCGCGACGAGGACGACCAGAGCCTCAGCGACGTCTCCGAGATCGACACGATGGTCACCGTCATCGACGCGGCCAACTTCCTCCGCGACTTCGAGAGCGAACAACGCCTCGAAGACCGCGACATGTCCCTGGGCGAGGAAGACGAACGCACCATCGTCGATCTGCTCACCGACCAGGTCGAGTTCGCAAACGTCATCGTGATCAACAAGTGCGACCTGGTG
Source organism: Planctomycetota bacterium (assembly GCA_038749105.1). Classification (GTDB taxonomy): domain Bacteria; phylum Planctomycetota; class Phycisphaerae; order Phycisphaerales; family Phycisphaeraceae; genus JBCCOW01. The sequence continues at coordinate 13,938 of JBCDIM010000051.1, read as the reverse complement.
CTGCCCGCCGACGTCGATCGGCTCGAGGGCATCCTCCACCACATCAACCCCGGGGCCAAGATCATCCGCACCCGCCGCGGCCAGATCGACGTCTCGGCCATCCTCGGCACCGGGCTCTTCGACGAAGACGCCGCCGCCGCGATGCCCGGCTGGGTCAAGGAGCTCAACGGGCAGCACACCCCCGAGACCGAAGAGTATGGCATCGGCAGCTTCGTCTACCGCCGCCGCAAGCCCTTCCACCTCCAACGCCTCCGCGACGCCATCGCAGACGGGTTCCCCGGCGTCGTCCGCTCCAAGGGCTACCTCTGGCTGTCGTCCCACCCGCAGTACTGCAGCGTGTGGTCGCAGGCCGGCTCGTCCATCTCGGTCGATCAGGCCGGCATGTGGTTCGCCTCGGTCAGCAAGGACCAGTGGCCCGACGACCCCGAGACCCGCGCCTGGATCGAGGCACGCTGGGACGACGAGACCGGCGACTGCCGACAGGAGATCGTCTTCATCGGCATGGGCATGGACCGCACGGCGATCGAATCCGCCCTCGACAGCGCGCTGCTCACGCGCGAGGAGATCGCCGCCGGCGTGGAGAACTGGCCCGGTGCGAAGGAAGCGCTGGCGGACTCGGAGGCAACGGCTGCGGAGTAAGCGCAAAGCCCGCCAAGCCGCGTATCCTGCGTGGCCCCAACGGCGGGACCGACCGCAGCCAGGACGAAGCGCGTGAAAGCGACCCCCCCACAACCCAGGACGTTCGACGCCATCGTGATCGGCGGTGGTGCCGCTGGCATCGGCGTGGCGATCGCGCTGAAAGACGCGGGGCTCGAGAACTACGTCGTGCTCGAAGGACAGACCGTCGGGGCCTCGTTCGAGGCCTGGCCCGCCGAGACCCGATTCATCACGCCCTCGTTCCCGACCAACTCCATCGGCATGCTGGACATCAACTCGATCGCGATCGGCATCTCCCCCGCCTACGCCCTCGACACCGAGCACCCCACCGGCCAGCAGTACGCGATGCACCTCCGCGAAGTCGCCGGGTTCTTCAAGGTGCCCGTCCTCGAGAACACCCGGGTGCTGCGGGTCACCCCGGTCGGCGATGACTTCCGGGTCGATACCGAAGAGCAGACACTGCGCGCCAAGCACGTCGTCTGGGCCGCCGGCGAGTTCCAGTACCCCCGGCTCAACGCCTTCACCGGCAGCGAACACTGCCGGCACACTGCCACCCTCGCCAGCTATGACGAACTGCAGGGCGACGACTTCGTGGTCATCGGCGGCTACGAGAGCGGGATCGACGCTGCATACCACCTCGCGCTGCGGGGCAAGCGTGTGCGGCTGTTCGACATGGGCTGCCCCTGGGAGGCGGACACGTCGGACCCGAGCAAGGCGCTGTCGACCTATTCGCTGGAGCGGATGCGTGACGAGCGGTTCGAGGAGCGGGTCGAGCTGTTCCCGCACACGCCGGTGATGCGGGTCTCGCGCAGCGCCGGCAAGCAGGTGCTCTACCAGGTCAAAACGCTGGACGAAGAGCTCTTCGAGTGCTCCACCGCCCCGCTGCTCGCCAGCGGCTTCGACGGCAGCCACAAGCTCGTGCAACACCTCTTCGAGGACCGCGAGGACGGCTTCCCCCTCCTGAGCGAACACGACGAATCGACCATCACGCCGGGCCTGTTCCTCTGCGGCGCGGCGGTGCGTCACCAGAACCACGTGTTCTGTTTCATCTACAAGTACCGGCAGCGCTTCGCCGTGGTTGCTAAGGCCATCGCGACGGCGCTAGACCTGCCCGCCGAACGCCTGGAAACCTACCGCAGCTGGGGGATGTATCTTGACGACCTGTCCTGCTGTGGCAAGGAGTGTGTGTGTTGAACGCAGAAGCGAACCCCCCGGTAGCGGCCGCCCCGACGCCCGCCCGGATCCTGCGCGTCCTCCGCGTCGAATGGATCGGCCAGACCGTCGCCAGCCTCTGCTGGATCACCAGCGTCTTCGTCTACGGGCTCAGCTCCGCCGGCGACTACCTCCAGCTCGGGGCCGCCTCCGCGTGGCTGATCGCCAACCTGGCCGTGGCCGTCAACGTCATCCGCGACTGATTCAAGACGGGTTACTTCGGGCGGTCACGCCGGGCAGCTCACTTCGCCAGCCCGGCCGCCAACACCAACACCGAGAAGAACGCCACCAGGTCGACCACGGTCGTGACCAACGGCCCGCTCGCCATCGCCGGGTCCAGACCGACCTTCCGCAGGACCAAAGGCACTGTCCCCCCCACCACCTTCGCCACGCTCACCCCCACCGGGATCGACCCGCCGACCGCCACCGCCAACGCCACATCCCCCCGCCACACCCACACCACCCCCGCCATCGCCGCCCCCATCAGCACCCCGATCGGCACCGCCACCGCCAGCTCCCGACCCAGCACGAACATCAAATCCTTCGGCCCGATCAGCCCCAGGCTCACCTCCCGCATGCTCACCGCCACCGCCTGGTTTCCTCCGCTGCCACAGATCCCCGCCACCACCGGCAAGAACGCCGCCAAGATTGGCAGCTCCGCCACCGTCGGCTCGAACAGCGCGATGATCGACGCCGAGACCAGCATCAGCACCATGATCGGCAGCAGGAACATCAGCCGACGCACCGCCCGCCGCCACGCCGCCATCGTCCGCAGCTCTTCCCCCGCGATCAGCCCCGCGAACTTCCCGAAGTCCGCCTTCGCTACATCGCCCACCGCCTCCTGCACCGCCGACCGCTGGATCACCCCCACGAGCTGGCTCTGGCTGTTCAACACGGGGATGGCCGAGAGGTCGATCCGGTCGAACAGGTCTTTGAGGGCGTCGAGCTCCGTGTCATCGCTCACCGCGATGGGCTCCTTGATCGCCCACTCGTGCAGGCGCTCCCCAGGCTGGGCCATGACCAGCTCCCGCATCGGCACCACACCGCTGAACTTCTCCGACGTGTCGTTGCAGTACAGGTACCGCACCTCGTATTCGTTGTACCGCTCCCGGTTGCGCCGAAGGTCGTGCCGCACCGACTTCACGTCGTCCGTATCCAGGTAGCTCAGATACTCGGTGATCATCAGGCCGCCGGCCACATCGGGGGCGTACTCCAGCCGCTGCCGGACGTCGTCCGCCTCCTCGGGTGACATCGCCTCGAGGACCCGCTCCTGAAACGCCTCGGGCACCACGCCGAGCACGTCCGCCTGCTCGTCGGAGTCCATCTCGTCGACAATCGCCGCCGCCACCGCGGGCTCGACGTCCTGGATGATCTCCGCCACATACCCGTCGTCGAAGTGTTCGAGCAGGTCCGCCGCAAACTCCGGCGCCTCGGCCGAGAGCATCTCCAACAACAGCCCCCGCCGCTCCTCGCTGAGGTGCGTGACCGTGTACCCCGTATCCCCCGGCGGCAGCAGCCGTAAAAACGCCACCACCGCCGCCGAGTTGCCCGACCCGATCAGCCGGTCCAGCTCGACCCACGCCTCCGTGTCGATCGACGCGTTGTCCTGCACATCCACCATGCGGGCAGTCTACCCGGCGCGGGGCTGCGCTCCGCGGGAAGTTGGAATCTGGAGTCTGGAAGATGGAAGAAGACAGACACAGATGCAGCACCCATGCCTGGCATACCAGCTTCTAACTTCTAACTTCTAACTTCCAACTCTCCCGCATCGCCGAGACCTCCCCCGCATGCGTCAGGTCGAAGTGCAACGGCGTCACCGTCGTCCACCCCGCAAACAGCTCACCCGCGTCCGTCCCCCTCGCCGGCTCCCCGTAATTCAGTGTGCTCCCCGCCTGGAACGCCATGCGATATCGCCCACCCGCGACACCCGCCCCTTCATCCTCCACCTCGCGCCGCTCGTACACCCCAGCCACATGATCCATACACAGCTCCGCCGGCACGATGCCCTTCGGCTCCGCTCCGGGCTTCAGCGCCGGCAGGTTGATGTTCATCACCGTGCCCTGCTCCCAGTCGCCCAGCGACCGGTGCTCCAAAACCTGCGTCATCGCTTCCGCCGCAAACTGCCCGGACCGCTCCCACGACAGCTCCGCCCACTGCCGCAGCAGCTGACTCACCGCGATCGCCGGCACCCCCGCAAACCCCGCCTCCCGCGCCGCCCCCACCGTCCCGCTGTACAGCACATTCAGCCCGATGTTCGCCCCCGCGTTCGTCCCCGACACCACCAGATCGATCGGCCCCTGCACCAGCCCCGTGTCCGGCTCAATCCCCAGCTTCACGCAGTCCGCCGGTCGGCCGTCCACCGACCAACCGCCCAGAAACTTCCCGCCCTTGCCTGGCTCTTCGCGCCGCTCAACCTCCAGCTGTCGGTGCAACGTGATCGCATGACTAGTCGCCGACTGCACCCGCTTCGGTGCCACCACCCACACCCCCTGCACCGCATCCATCCCGCACAAGGCCTCGTACAAAGACGCCAGCCCCGGTGCGTCATATCCGTCATCGTTGGTCAGCAATACTCGCATACCGCGAGTCTAGCCCAGCTCTCTTGCGACCGCCCCGCCACCGAAATCGCTAGGCTGCCGATCATCATGCCCAACGAACTTACCCTTCAATCCGGCTCGTCCGACTCCATCGTCACGATGCTCTGGCTCGACTGGATCGTCGGGCTCATCGCACTCATTCTCGTTTTCGTGATCGCGTTCAAGCTGCTGCAGCTCGCGACCCGGCTGACCGACCGCGTCGCACCGCCCGGCTCGGAACAGACCGGCCGTGCGATGACCGCCGCCCGCTTCACCCCCGTGGAGGCCTGGGCTCCGCAGCACAGCATGACCGTCGAGCAGGCCATCGAACAGGTCCGCGCCGGCCACCTCAAAGGCTTCACCTCCGACGGCCGGTGGTACATCCTGATCGACTAAGCCATCGACAAAGAAAAAGCCCCGAGCGGTGACTCAGGGCTCAGTCGTTTAATACACCGATTGGCTTGACGATCAGGCGTCTTTCTTCTCGGCGGCTTCGGCCTCGGGCGTGGCGGCCTCTTCAGCCGGAGCTTCGTCGGCGGGCGGGTCGGCGACTGCGGTGGCGGTGTCAGCTTCCGCTTCTTCCGCCGGGGCCTCGGCGGCCTCTTCACCACCTGCGCCCTTGCGGAGCTTGGCGGCGAAGTCCATACGGCGGTTGGCCTTGGCCTTCCGCACGCCCTTGCCGCCGACCTGGGGGCCGCCGTCCTCCTCGGAGATCAGCATCAGGACGCAGAGGTCCGAGCCGTCGCCGATGCGGTGCTGGCTGAGCTTGACGATGCGGGTGTAGCCGCCGTCGCGGTCGGCGTACTGCGGGGCGATCTCGTCGAAGAGCTTCTTCACCACACGCGGCGCCTTGGTGCGGGCCTGGTTGGAGATCTCGCCGTACTTGTTCCGCAGGGCGTTGACCGCTTCGTCCTCGTCGTTGGCGACCATGATCTTGTCGCCGCCGAGCTGGGCGATCACGCGGCGACGCGAGGCGAGGTCGCCCTTCTTCGCGGCGGTGATGAGCTTCTCGACGAACGGCTTGAGGGCCTTGGCCTTGGGGACCGTGGTCGTGATCTGGCCGTGGGTGAACAGGGACACCGACATGTTGCGGAACATGCTGATGCGGTGGTTGGTGCGTCGGCCGAGCGTGCGGCCGTAAACACGGTGTCTCATGGGGGCTTCCTTTCTTGATCGGGCGTGACCGGAGACGGTCGGTCAGGCCTGGACCACTCGCCCCGTTTGGAACGGGGCGGCAAATGGGCTGCGACACGCAGCCGGAGCGTCGGGGGCTCCGAGGGCCGGGTGATCAATCACACGGCGGCGAAGGTCGTTTCGACCTCGGCGGGGATCTCCATGCCGAACTCGAGCCCGAGGTCGGCGAGCTTCCGCTTCACTTCGCGGAGGCTGGTCTTCCCGAAGGACCGGACCTTGAGCAGGTCGGACTCTTCCTGGCTGACCAGATCGGCGACGGTCGCACACTTGGCGGACTCGAGGCAGTTGCTGGCCCGAACGGAGAGGTCGAGCTCGGTGATGGGCATCTTGAGCTTGCGGATGAGCTCTTCGTCCACGCGGGCGGCGGCGGCGGCCGTCTCGCTGGCGGACTCGCTGCCGAGCTCGAAGTACTGCACGAACGGGTTGAGGTGCTTCCGCAGGATCTTCGCCGCTTCGACCACCGCCATCTCGGGTGAGGTGGTGCCGTCGGTCCAGACCTCGAGGGTCAGCTTGTCGTAGTTGGTCTTCTGGCCGACACGGGTGTCCTCGACCTTGTAGCGGACACGCTGGACGGGGGAGTAGATCGCATCGACGGGGATGACGCCGACCTCGACGTCCTCTTCGACATTCTCGTAGTGCTCAGACGCGGGGACGTAGCCCCGGCCCTTCTCGACGGTGAACTCCATGTCGAAGTCGACGGCCTTGGTCAGCGTGGCGAGCACGAAGTCGGGGTTGTGGATCGTGACGGAGGTGTCGGCCTCGATCAGGTCGGCGGTGACTTCGCCGGGGCCCTGGGCCTCGAGCCGCATCGTCTTGGGCTCGTCGCCCTCTAGGGAGACGACCATGTTCTTGACGTTGAGGATGATGTCGGTGACGTCCTCGGTCACACCCTCGAGCGAGGTGAACTCGTGGGGGGCACCCTTGATCTTGACGCCTGTGATCGCGGCGCCCTCAAGGGAGGACAGGAGGATGCGGCGGAGGGAGTTGCCGACGGTGGTGCCGAAGCCGCGTTCGAAGGGCTCGACGACGAACTTGCCGTAAGTCTCGGACAAGGTGTCCTCGACGGGGGAGACGCGGTGGGGGAGTTCAAGGCCTCGCCAACGGATACGCATGGGGTGCTCCTTTCAGAAGCGGGCAGCCGGTTCCTGGGATGAGTCCGGTTGTTTTTCAGGCGATGCCTGATGAACTTCCGGGGGAACGGGCCCGGCAGGGACGCTCATGATCGGCCGAGGCTGCGGTCGGCGGACGTGGCTGCTGTTGCCGGGCGTTCTGGGTGAGTCGTTTTGTGGTTCGGCGTGCGGGGGGAAAGCCGCCGCTAAACGGGGAGTTGATCGGTTGGGTGGGCGGGTGGTTCGGGTTAGACGCGGCGCTTCTTCTTGGGGCGGCAACCGTTGTGGGGGATGGGGGTGTGGTCTTCGATGGCGGTGATCTTGAGCCCGGTGTGCTGGAGCCCGGTGACGGCGGACTCCCGGCCGGGGCCTGCCCCGCGGACCTTCACTTCGACCTCCTGCATCCCGATCTTGCGGGCGGCGTTGCCGGCCTCTTCGGCCGCGCGGGTCGCGGCGAACGGGGTCGACTTGCGGGAGCCCTTGAAGCCGACGGCCCCAGCGGAGCCCCAGCAGACGGTCTCGCCGTTGACGTCGGTGATGGTGACGATGGTGTTGTTGAAGGACGCGGTGACGTGGGCGATGCCCCGGCTGACGTTCTTGCGGACCTTTTTGGACTTCTTAGCCATGCTCGGCGTTCCTTGAAGTTGGGCGGTTCCGCTCTCCCGTGACGACGCGTCGGTGGGCGGGAACCTGGCTTCGGGGGTGGGGTTGTGGTTTCGGTGGGCGATGGCGGGATGAATCCCGCCGCTAAACGGTCCTGGGTTACTTCATGCCCTTGATGGACTTCTTACCGGCGACCGTCTTCTTCCGGCCCTTCCGGGTGCGGGCGTTGGTCTGAGTGCGTTGGCCGCGGACGGGCAGGCCGCGGCGGTGGCGGTCGCCGCGGTAGCAGCGGATGTCACGCAGACGCTGGATGTTTTGGGTGACCTGGCGACGCAGGGCACCCTCGATGACGTAGTCGGCCTCAAGGATGCCGGCGATCTTCGCCAGCTCGTCCTCGTCGAGCTTGTGGGCCCGGATGGTGGGGTCGAGGTTGGCCTTGGTGCAGATGTCTTCCGCGAACTTGGGCCCGACGCCGTAGATGTAGCGGAGGGCGATGCGGAGGGGCTTGTTGTCGGGGATCTCGGTGCCGGCGATACGGGGCATGGTGGCGTCTCAGTTAGGCAGAGTTAGCGTTGACGGGCCTTGAACTTGGGCTTGGACTTGCAGATCACGAAGACCTTGCCGCGGCGGCGCACGACCTTGCAGTCCTGATGGCGGGTTTTAGCACTCTTGAGGGAGCAGACGATCTTCATCACAGACTCCGATCGGGCGGGAACGGGTAGGCTCGCGGACACGCCCGGTGGGGGGTTTTAGGAAAAACAGTCGAGCCGCGGAGAATATCAGAATTTCTGCCGCGTGTCACGCCCTTGGGCGGTGAAAAACCTAGTGGCGGTAGGTGATCCGGCCCTTGGTGAGGTCGTAGGGGCTGATCTCGACGGTGACGCGGTCGCCGGGGATGATGCGGATGTAGAACTTGCGCATCTTGCCGGAGATGTGGGCGATGATCTCGTGGTCGTTCTCGAGCTTGACCCGGAACATGGCGTTGGGCAGGGAGTCGATGACTTCGCCTTCGAGCTGGATCGTGTCTTCTTTGGGCATACGGGCGTCGGGGGGAGAGTAGGTGTAGGTGGGGGAGGGTTTGGGTTTGGGTAGGGGGCGAAGCGGGATTGTAGCGGTCTGGTCCGGTAAAGCGCGTTGTCTAGGCGGCAAAATCGCGTGGCGAGGCTTCAGCGGCCGTCGGTCAGGACGTCGGCCCCGTTGGCGGTGACGGCGACAGTGTGTTCGTAGTGGGCGGCGGGCTGGCCGTCGGTGGTGACGACGGTCCAGCCGTCGCTGAGGGTCTTGACGTCGCGGGTGCCGAGGTTGCACATGGGCTCGATGGCGAGGACCAGGCCCTCGCGGAGCAGGATGTCGTTCGCCAGGAGCTCGCGGGAGACGAAGTTGGGGACCTTGGGCTCTTCGTGCATGGACTCGCCAATGCCGTGACCGACGAAGTCCTTGACGACGCCGTAGCCGTGGGACTCGGCGTAGCGCTGCATGAGGCGGGCGATCTGGGACCAGCGTCGGCCGGGCTTGATGTTGTCGATGGCGATCTGCAGGACGTGCTGGGTGTCGTCGCAGAGGGTGCGGACCGCGGGGGCGACGTCGCCGATGAGGTGGGTGTAGGCCGAGTCGCCGCACCAGCCGTTGAGCTTAACGCCGCAGTCGACACCGACGATGTCGCCCTCCTGGATGACGCGGTCGTCGGCGATGCCGTGGACGACAACGTCGTTGACGGAGATGCAGGTGTGGCTGGGGAAGCCCTCGCCGGGCTTGTAGGTCGGGTAGTTCTTGAAGAGCCCCTTGGCCCCGGCCTCGGTGAAGACGCGGTAGGCCTCTTCGTCGATCTCGAGCGTGGTCATCCCGGCCTTGATCCAGCTGCGGAGGTGTTCGTGGACGTTGAAGACCACACGCCCGGCGTCGCGCATCCGCTCGATCTGCTCGGGCGACTTGAGCTGGACCGCCTGGGGCCGTTGTCGGGTGGACTTGCTCCGGGGCGGGCGGGAGGAGCGGAGTAGTCGGCGAGAGGGACGCATGGGTTAGGCGCTAGGGGTTAGGCGCTAGGCGATAGGTCACCAGGCCAAGCGGTGGGTCTTGAGCAAAGCACTGGGCGGTTTGGGTTAGCCCCGTGTGCCGCGGATCCGGCGGGTCGAGCCGCCCTCGCCGCCGAGGAAGCCCTGGTAGTTCCGCATCAGGAGCTGGGCCTCGATGCGTTGCACAAAGTCGAGCATGACCGAGACCACGATCAGCAGCCCGGTGCCGCCGAGGAACTGCGTCACCGCAAACGGGATCTCGAAGACGCCGGAGACGATCGTGGGGATCACCGCGATCACGGCCAGAAAGCCCGCCCCGACGTAAGTGATCCGTTCCATGACGGTCTCGAGATACTCGGCGGTGCGGGGCCCGGGGCGGAGCCCGAGGATGAACGTGCCCTGATCCCGGAGGTTGGTCGCGGTCTCTTCGGGGTTGAACTGGACGGTGGTCCAGAAGTAGGCAAAGAAGTAGATGAGCCCGATGTAAACCAAGGCGTAGAAGTAGCCGTTCATGTTCTGGAACTCATCGGAGAGGAATCCGATGAAGCTCGCGACGTAGTACATGAAGCCTTCGGGGTAGTTACTAACGGTGATCCCCGAGCCCAGCCAGCCGAGCAGCAGGGACGGGAAGATCATCAGTGAGGAGGCGAAGATGATGGGCATCACGCCGCCGTGGTTGACGCGGAGGGGCAGATAGGACTTCTGGCCGCCGTAGACCCGGGAGCCGCGGGTGTGCTTGGCCTGCTGGATGGGGATGCGGCGTTGGCCCTGGGTGATGACGATCGCCCCGGCGGTCACGAGGACAAACGAGAGCAGCAGGAAGATGATGGTCATGATGCCGAACTGGGCGTCGGCGTCGGTGAGCGAGAAGCCCTTGATGATGGTCAAGATCGCGTTGGGCATGCCGGCGATGATGCCGGCGGTGATGATCAGCGAGATGCCGTTCCCGATGCCGTACTTGTCGATCTGCTCACCGAGCCACATCAGGAACGTGGAGCCGGCGGTGAGGGCGACAATCGCGGTGACCCAGAACAGCACGGAGTTGCTGTACTCGGCGTAGACGATGTTCTGGGAGATCATGAACTGGACCCAGAACGTGCCCTGCACGATGCAGAGCCCGACCGTGGTCCAGCGGGTGTATTCCTGGATCTTCTGGTAGCCGGCGGGGCCTTCCTTCTTCAGGGCCTTGAGCCGTTCGGAGACGGTGCCCAGGAGCTGGAAGATGATGGCGGCGGAGATGTAGGGCATGATGCCCAGGCCGAAGATGGTGGACTGCCCGAGGCTGCCGCCGGTGAAGAGCTGGACGGTGAGCAGGGCGTTGCCGAAGGCACCATCGGCGAGGCGTTCGGCGGCTTCTCTGAGTTCGTTCTGATCGACGCCGGGCAGCGGGATGAAGAACCCAATGCGGTAGATGGCGAGCATGCTGAGGGTGAAGATCAGCTTGCCGCGGAGTTCTTTGATCCGCCAGATGTTGAAGAACGCGTTGAGCATGGGGCGGGGCTGCGGTCGGGTCGGCCGGGTTCAGTCTTAACGTAGCAGACTAGGGGGCGACCCCCCGGCAGAGCCGGGGGCTAAATCATGTCACTTGGCTTCGTTGGCGGTGCCGCCGGCGGCCTCGATCTTGGCCTTGGCCGAGACGCTGAACTTGGCGGCGGTCACGGTGAGCTTCTTGGACAGCTCGCCACGGCCGAGGACCTTGACGGGGAGCTTGGTGTTGCGGATAAGCCCGACCTTCGCGAGGAGCTCGGGGGTAACCTCGGTGCCGTCGTCGAAGCGGGCGTCGAGCCCGGCGAGGTTGACCTCGGCGTAGACGGTGCGGAAGTCGGCGTTCGAGAAGCCACGCTTGGGGAAACGGACGTGGAGCGGGCTGCCGCCGCCGTTGTGCGGGTTGGAGTTGCCGGAGCGGGAGCCGAAGCCCTTGTGGCCTCGGCCGGCGGTCTTGCCCTTGCCGGAACCGGGGCCGCGCCCGATGCGCTTGCGCTGCTTGTAGCGGCCGGCCTGGGGAGTGATTTCGTGGATCATCATGGCGGGAATCCTTAACGCTGGGTCCGGGAGGGTTGTTCCCGGGCGTTGGTGGGTTAGGCGTCTTCTTTCTTCTCTTCGGGCTGAGCTTCGGTCTCGGCCGGAGCTTCTTCAGCGGGGGCCTCGGCCGTTTCGGTGGCTTCGGCGGACGCCTCTTCGGCGGGCGCTTCGGCTTCAGCGGCGGGGGCATCTTCGGTCTTGGCCTCGCCCGCGGGTTCGGCTTCGGGCTCGGGGGTCGGCTCCGGATCGGGCTTGGCGGGGGCTTCGATGATCTGGGCCGGGCGGGACTCGGTCTTCACGTCGTCCTGAGCATGGGCGGAGGCTTCGAGCATCTCGTCGACCGTGCTGCTCACGATCTCGACCCCACGGAACGACGCCACCTGTTCGCGTGAGCGGAGCTGCTGGAGGGCATCGACCACGGCCTTGCAGAGGTTGGCCTTGTTGGTCGAGCCGTAGGCCTTGGTCAGGCAGTCCTGGATACCGGCCATCTCGAGCACGGCACGCACGGTGCCGCCGGCGATAACACCGGTACCGGGCGCGGCGGGGATGAGGCGGACCTTCGAAGACAGGAACTTGCCGACCACGACGTGGGGGATGGTGCCCGCGTTGTTCGTGATCTTGAACATGTTCTTGCGGGCGGCCTTCTGGGCCTTCTCGATCGCCACGGGGACACCCCGGCCCTTGCCGTAGCCGACACCGACCGAGCCGCCGCGGTCGCCGACGACAACGAGGGCGGAGAACGAGAGGCGTCGGCCGCCCTTGACGGTGGTCGAGGTGCGGTTGATGGCGACGGTGGTGGATTCGAGGGCCGTGCTGGCGTCGAGGACTTCGGGCATGGGTTTACTTGGGGTTTAGGGGGCCGGGTCTTTTGTCTGATCGTGAGCAGTATGTGGGCGGCCCCGGGTCACTGACCCGGGGTTAAATGGTCAAAATTTCAGGCCGCCTTCGCGGGCGGCGTCGGCGAGGGCCTTGACCCGGCCGTGGTAGCGGAAGCCGTTGCGGTCGAAGGCGACGGACTCGACGCCGGCGGCCTTGGCCTGCTGGGCGATGTCCGAGCCGACCTGCTTCGCGGCGTCGAGGTTGGCACCCTTGGCGAGCTTGGCCTTGACGGAGCTGGCGGAGGCGAGGGTGCTGCCGGCGTGGTCGTCGATGACCTGGGCGTAGATGTGCTTGCCGCTGCGGAAGATCGACAGGCGGGGCTGCTCGGGCGTGCCGAAGATGCGCTTGCGGATGCCGGTCTTGCGGCGGGAGCGTCGGAGGGTTTTCTGTTTGCTGGCGTTCATGACAGTCTTGGGCGGTTAAGCGTGTTTGGGCGTGGGTGGGGGTTACTTGCCGAAGGCCTTGCCGACCTTGCGGAGGATGACCTCGTCGTCGTACTTGATGCCCTTGCCGTTGTAGGGCTCGGGCTTGCGCTGGGCGCGGATGGAAGCGGCGGTCTGGCCGACGAGCTGCTTGTCGGGGCCGGCGACCTTGATGATGTTGCCGTTGACCTCGACCTTGACGCCGGTGGGGACGGGGACCTCGCGGGTGTCGGCGTAGCCGACCTTGAGGGCGACGGTGTTGCCCTTGAGCTGGGCGGTGTAGCCGACGCCGTTGACCTGGAGGGTCTTGGTGTAGTCCTGGTTGACGCCCTGGACCATGTTGTTGATCAGGGCACGGAACAGGCCGTGGAGGGCCTTGGCCGAGCGGGACTCGTTGACGCGGTTGACGTTGACGGTCTTGCCGTCATCGACGAGCTCGACGGCGATCTCGGGGCGGAGCGTCTGGGTGAGCGTGCCGTTCTTGCCACTGACGGTAATGTCGCTGCCGTTGACGGTCACGGTGGTGCCGGCGGGAAGCGGGATGGGTTGTTTGCCGATACGGGACATGGTTGGGCTCGTGGTTGACGAACGGGGTGTTCGGTGGGTGGGGTTAGGCGTGGCGGCGTTCGACGAAGCGGCACTTGAACGGGAGCTTGTAGGCGACGCGGGTGAGGGCGGCGCGGGCGACGGACTCGGGCACACCGGAGAGCTCGTAGCAGATGGTGCCGGGCTTGACCCGGGCGACCCAGTACTCGGGCTCGGCCTTGCCCTTGCCCATACGGGTCTCGAGGGGCTTCTTGCTGATCGGCTTGTCGGGGAAGACCCGGACGAACAGCTTGCCCTGACGGGAGACGTACTGACGGGCGGCGATACGGCCGGCCTCGATCTGGCGTGCGGTCATCCAGCCGCCTTCAAGCAGCTGTAGGCCGTACTCGCCGTAGGCGACGAAGTTGCCGCGCGAGGCATTGCCTTTGAGGGTTCCGCGCTGCTGCTTGCGGAACTTGACGCGTTTGGGCATGAGGGGCATGGCTGGCTCGGTTCAGGGTTGGAGAGTAGGGAGCGGGGCTGGGTCTTAGACCACTTCCGAGGCGAGGGAAACGATCTTCATGTAGTTCTGTTCACGCAGCTCACGGGCGACGGCGCCGAAGATGCGGGTGCCGCGGGGGTTGCCGTCGTCGTCGATCAGGACCACTGCGTTCTTGTCAAAGCGGACGTAGCTGCCGTCGGGGCGACGCACGGGGTAGTTGGTGCG
>JBCDIM010000050.1:0-28053 GCA_038749105.1 Planctomycetota bacterium | reverse complement strand
CCCCCCCCCCCCCCCCCCCCCCCCCCCCCCCCCCCCCCCCCCCCCCCCCCCCCCCCCCCCCCCCCCCCCCCCCCCCCCCCCCCCCCGCCGCCCGCCCGGGGGGGCGTGCCGTCCTAGGATCGTTGTGCGACGAGGCGGACCGGCGACGCGTCGCGTCGCGGCTAGCAGAAGAGCGGGGTGGGAAGCGAAAGTAACCCCATGCTGAGCAACGAGTTTGATGAACTGATGCAGCGGGGGTTCCGGTATGCGTTGAGCCTGACGCACGATCGGCCGGCGGCGGAGGACCTGCTCCAGGATGCGTGCTTGCGGGTGAGCCGGCGGGGCGGGCCGTGGCACGCGGGGTATCTGCTCAAGGCGATCCGGAACGGCTGGATCGACAGCCTGCGTCGGGGGAAGCTCAAGACCGAGGCGATCGACGCGGTGGCGGAGGACGAGCTCATCGAGCCGGCGGTGGATTATGTGCCCCTGGAAGAGATGCTCGAGGGGTTGTTGGGCCGGGTGTCGGCGCGTGACCGGGAGCTGCTGTTTCTCTCGGCGGTGGAGGGGTACACGGCCGCGGAGATCGGGGGGCTGACCGGTCGGCCACGCGGGACGATCCTCAGTGCGCTTTTCCGGGCGAAGCAGAAGCTGCGGCGGTTGGCGCAGGCGGACCTGGCCGTTGACGATGCGGAAGGGGGTGCGGGATGAGTGATGGCCTGATGCACGAGCGGGGTGGTGGGGGTGGTGGGGGTGACGCGTTGGACGCGCAGGTGGTGCGTCACTTCGAGCGGCAGCGGCTCGACGATTCCGCGCTGGAGGGGCTGCGGTCGATCGCGTCGCCGGGCGGGGTCGAGCGGGCGGTGGCGGCGGAGGAGCGGAAGTCGTGGTCGGGGGTGCGTTGGCTGCTGGCGGCGATCGTGCTGTTGATGGGTGGGGGGATGCTGTCGATCGCGTGGATGCTGCCGGAGTCGGGGCCGGCGTATGAGGGTCGGCTGGGGGCGGCGGACAATATGCGTCAGTCGGTGGCGGCGGCGATCGCGCTGAATCACCGCAAAGACCTGGCGTCGGAGTTCGAGGTGGAGGCTGGTGCGGGCGGGGCGGGTGCGGCGGGGTACGCGGCGCTGAACGGCTTGATGCCGAAGCTGGACTTCGTGATGGTGCCGCCGGAGCCGGGCCACGGCACGGCCGAGCTGGTGGGGGGCCGGTACTGCTCGATCAAGGACCACATCGCGGTGCAGCTGCGGCTGGTGGGGGTGCACGGCGAGCGTCAGACGCTGTACCAGTTTGCGGACCACGCCGACTTCGCGGCGATGGAGCCGGGCGTGGCGATGGTCAATGGGGTGCGGGTGCAGCTGTGGCGTCAGTCGGGGTTGATCTTTGGGTTAGCGCGGTCGGCGGGATAGAGGCGGGGCGGGCTCGGCTTGGATTAGGCGGGCTTGGGCTTACGCATAAATCGGTCGCCGTCTTCGATCTTCCAGTCGGACCACCCCAGGCGTCGGTAGAACCCGACGGCTCGGTAGGTTTCATCGGGATCGGTGGTGAGCCAGATCTCGTCCCAGCCAGCATCGAAGAGCCAGGACTCGGTGTGGTCCATGAGCGATCGGCCCAGGCCTTGGTTTTCGTGTTCGGGCAGCACGGCAACAACCCAGAGTTCGCCGTTTTGCCGGTTGCCCATGGCGAAACCGACGATCTGCTGTGCGACTTCACACACCCAGCCCCGGTGAGTGGTCTTCATCAGGTCGGTCACGGAGGCGGGTGTGATTCCCATGGCCTCGAGTTCACGGGCCCCGTTGGGGTTGTGCCAGGTGCGGACACGCACATCGAAGATGGCGGGCAGGTCGGCCTCGGTCATCTCGCGGAAGCGCGGTGGTTGGTCGGCGTGAAGTTGCGATGACATATGACACAGACACTAACCCGAGTGTGTTGATGCGTTTACTAATGATGGAGTTTTGCGGAGGGGGGCATGCGGTTGGCTTAAGCCATTTGCAGCATGTATTCGGCGAGGGTGGGGACGGGGGTGCCGGTGGGGCCTTTGTCGTAGCGGGGGAGGCCGGTGTCGGTGGTGGCGGTGCCGGCGATGTCGAGGTGGGCCCAGGCGGGGGCGGCGGGGTTGGACATGGGGTTTTTCTTGGGGGCGTCCTTGCCGACGAAGTAGGAGAGGAAGGCGGCGCCCTGGATGGGGTGGGCGTCGCGTTTGGGGGAGGAGTTGAGCAGGTCGGCGTGGGCGGAGGTCATCTGCTTGCGGTGTTCGTCGAAGCAGGGCAAGCGCCAGAAGGATTCGCCGGCGGCCTGGGCGGCGTCCATGAGCTGGGTCTTGAGGGCGTCGCGGTTGGCCCAGAGGCCGGCGGTCTGGGAGCCGAGGGCGGTGATGACGCCGCCGGTGAGGGTCGCCATGTCGATGATGGCGGCGGGGTCGTGTTGGGCGGTGGCGTAGGCGAGGGTGTCGGCGAGGATGAGCCGGCCCTCGGCGTCGGTGTTGGTGACCTCGACGGTGACGCCGTTGTGCAGGGTGAGGATGTCGTCGGGGCGGAAAGCGTCGGAGTCGACCATGTTTTCGGCCAGCGGGACGAAGCCGATGACGGGGTAGGGCAGGTCGAGCCGGGCAGCGAGGGGCAGCGCGGCGAGTACGGCGCAGCCGCCGCACTTGTCGTACTTCATGTGGAGCCCGCCGTTGGGCTTGAGGGAGTAGCCGCCGGTGTCGAAGGTGATGCCCTTGCCGACGAGGATGAGGGGTTGGCGTTTGGCGTGTTCGGGGTCGTTGGGTGTGTGCTTGAGGATGACGAGTCGGGGGGGGTGGACGCCGGCGCGTCCGACGGCGAGGAGGCCGCCGAAGTTGAGCTCGTCGAGCCGGTCGGCTTCGAGGACTTCGCAGGTCAGGGTGTCGTGCTGGTCGGCGGATTGGCGGGCGTCGTCGGCCAGCGCGGAGGTGGTGGCGAGGTTGGGGGGGGTGGCGGCGAGGGTGCGAGCGTGGTTGGTGGCGTCGCCGATGGCCTGGCCGGTAAGCGCGTCTTCGAGGAGTTCGGCGGGCAGGGCAAGGGTGAGGGCGCGCTGCGGCTGGTGGTTGGTGTGGGCGGCGCCGAGGTGTGCGGTGAAGTGGAAGTTGGCGAGGGTGAGGCCGAGGGCGATGCTGCGGCCGGGCGTGGTCAGGGTTTCGAACAGGGTGGGTGGGGCGGGTGGGGTGAGGAGTTGGAGTTGGGTGACGTGTGCGGCGAAGGCGGCACGGAGGAGGGCGGCGGCGGCGGTCTGCAGTGCCTTGGGTTTGATAGATGCGGTTGAGCCCACACCGACGAGGAAGAGCCGCGGGGTGTCGGGGAGGGTGACGGTGGCGAGGGAGCCGGGGCTGGCGTCGAACTCAGGGCGTTGGAGGGCGGCCTGGGCGGCGGCTTGGAGGGGTTCGGGGAGCGGGTCGAGGGTGGGGGGGGCGGCGAGCGGGCGGGCGGGGGTCGCGTCGGCGTCTTGAGGGACCAGCAGAGCGAGTGCGGGCTGGGGCTCGGTCGGGCTGTCCGTGAGGGTGAGGCGGGTGTACATCGCGGGTGGCCTTGGGGTTGAGGGGGTGGGCCCGATGATAGAGAACCGTCGGGGCGGTTTGGGGGTGTATCAGTTGGGCGTGGTGTTGGGGCTTTGGGCTGTTAGGATGTGGTGCTCGCGGGGGTTGCCCTTGCTCAGGAGCCTGCTTGTATGAAGAACACGGTGTTGATTGGCTTTGGACGTGTGAGACGGGTGGGCGTGATGGGTGTGGTGGGGTTGGCGGTGCTGGCGTGCGGGGTGTGGTCGTTGGGGGCGGTGGCGCAGCCGGACGACATCAGCCCGGAGACCAAGGGGGCGAGCGTGATCTCGGCGGAGCAGGAGGCGGAGATCGAGGGCGTGGTGAGTCAGGAGATGGGGCTGCTGACCGATGGGAACGCGGAGCAGATCGCGGGGGCGCGGCAGCGGCTGCTGCGTCACTTCCGGACGCCGGCGGCGAGCCCGTCGTTTTTGCAGTCGATGTCGCGGGCGGTGGTGTCGCGGATGCCCCCGGCGGTGGCGTCGCCGAAGGTCATGGTTCGGCTCAACGCGATGATCGTGTTGGGCGAGGTAGACCCTGGGGTGGAGGGCGTGTTCCCGTTGGTGCAGACGGCGTTGAAGGACCAGTCGTCGGCGGTGCGGTATTGGTCGGCGAAGTCGCTGGCGAGCCTGTCGGAGGCGGAGTTGGGGCAGGACGAGGAGCTGGAGATCATCGCGATTGTGCGGCCGATGATTGGGCCGGAGCAGTCGATGCCGGTGCTGCGGAACCTGTTCCGGGCGTTGTCGAACTTGGAGGCGGACGAGGCGATTGTGGCGTTGCTGGACGGGCTGAACGAGAAGGTGGCGTTCCATGTCGCGCGGCCGAACGAGCCGCACATGGCCACGGAGGTGGGGCTGCGTCGGGTATACCAGCAGATCACGCTGCAGGAGGTCCAGAGGCTGGGGGACAAGCAGCGTCAGATGGTGCGGGCGGCGTACCGGTGTTTCGAGCTGATCGCCGAACAGATGGTGCAGGACAAGGTGGGCGACGGGCAGGTCGCGGGGCACGGCCGGGTGCTCGTGCTGGCCCACACGGCGATGCGTCGGGCGTATCAGGACGCGGGGGGCGACCGGGCGAAGATCCCGACCGGCCTGAACAACGCGGTGACGTTCAAGCGTTGGCAGCGGGTTCAGCAGGTGGGCGAGCAGTGGAAGCGGCTGCTGACCGAGGCGGCGCCGTTCGGGTTCCAGGCTCAGGAGTTGCTGCCGGCGGGGGCGAACGCGGGGCTTTGAACGTCGGGCCGATTGGGGGGGTAATGGGGCGTTACGCCGGGCGGGGCGTGTCACCGGAGATGGCCTGATCCACGCGACGCATCAGGTCGAGGTAGTCCATCTGGGCGAGCTGGAGCTGGCCGAGGATGGGGCTGGTGGTCACGGCTTTCTGCAGGGTTTCCAGCTTGCGCTTGTCTTCGACCTCGATGGGTTTTCCCGCGGCCTGCTTCTCGGACAGGGTCTGGGTGTGGCGGTTGAGGTCGTTGGCGGCGCGTTGGGCGTCGGTGTCCTGTTCGAGGGTCTGGGTGGCGGCGTCGAGGGCGGCGGCGGCGGGGTGCTGGGCGATGAGCCGACCGAGCTGGCGGGCCAGGTCCAGGACCTGCTCGGTGGTGGCGGGTGTGGCGATGGGTTCGGGCATGGGTGGAGGATAGCGGTGGTGGGTGGTGGCGGGTGCGTTGGCCGGGTGGGGCGGGTGGCGTTGCGTCGGGCGGTTCGCCGTTACACTGTGCGGGACACGCGGGCGGGGTTCTCGAGAAGCATGGGGGCCCGGCGGCCCGTTCACCCGGCGGCCTGCCTGTGATTGCCGCCCCCTTCGAGACCGTAAGTTGAGGTGGGGACGATCACGCGGGCCGAACCGAAACGCTTCTGTTATGCCCGACCGATACACACGACGCATCCTTGATCACGTCTCTGACCGGCGGTACGAGCCGATCACGCTCGACCAGCTCGCCCGCAATCTGCAGGTCCCCGAAGACCTGCGGGAGCTGTTCAACACCAACGCCCAGCGGCTGCTGGATGCCGGGCAGCTGGTGCTGGGCGGCAACGACACGCTGGGCCTGCCCCCGCCGGGCAAGGAGATGGTCGGCATCTTCCACGGCAACCAGCGCGGCTTCGGCTTCCTGATCCCCGACGAGGCGACCGCCCACGGCGACCTGTTCATCCCCGCACACCACACCGGCGATGCGCTGCACAGCGACCGCGTCCGGGCCAAGGTCATCCGTGATCCAAGAGGAAAGTCCAGCCAGTCCGGATACATCGGCAAGGTGGTTGAGGTGTTGGAGCGGGCGGATCGGCCGTTCGTGGGGACGCTTCTGAAGAAGGGATCGCGGTGGCTGGTGGATGTGGACGGCAAGGGGATGCCCGAGCCGATCCTCGTGCGGGACGCGGAGTCGAAGAACGCACAGCCGGGTCAGAAGGTCGTGGTGGAGGTCTTGAAGTACCCGGGCGAGAAGGGTGCGGAGCTGGCGGAGGGTGTGATCACGGAGGTGCTGGGGGACGCGGGTGAGCCGGATGTGGAGACGCAGAGCGTGATGCGGGCGTTCGGGCTGGATGTGAAGTTCTCCGATGCGGTGTTGAGCGAGGCGCGGGCGGCGGCGAAGAAGATGGAGGCGGGTGGCGGTGAGGATGTGGTGGGGAGGCTGGATCTGACGGACACGCTGATCGTGACGATCGACCCGCCGGACGCGAAGGATTTCGACGATGCGATTTCGCTGAAGAAGCTGGACGGCAAGGGCGGTGTTGCGGGTGGGGCGTGGGAGCTGGGGGTGCACATCGCGGACGTCGCGCACTTCGTGGAGCCGGGGTCGGAGCTCGACCAGGAGGCGTACGCCCGGGGCAACTCGACCTATCTGCCGCGGAAGGTGATCCCGATGCTGCCGGAGGTCTTGAGCAACGGGGTGTGCTCGCTGCAGCCGGGCGTGAAGCGGTTCGCCAAGTCGGTGTTCATCACCTACGACAAAGACGGCCGACCGATCGAGGCGTATTTCGCCAAGACGGTGATCAACTCGGCCAAGCGGTTCACCTACATCGAGGCCCAGGCGTTGATCGACGGCAACCTGCGGGAGGCGATCAAGCACGCCAAGGGCGAGCCGAAGTACCCGCGTGAGGTGATCGCGCTGCTCAAAGACATGGACACGCTGGCCCGGACGATCCGTCAGCGTCGGCTCGACGACGGCATGATCGTCCTGGGGCTCCCCGATGTGGAGCTGGTCTTCGACGAGACCGGGCGCGTCATCGACGCCCAGCCCGAAGACGATGCGTTCACGCACACCATCATCGAGATGTTCATGGTCGAGGCGAATGAGGCCGCAGCCCGGCTGTTCGACAGCCTCGACATCCCGATGGTGCGGCGGACCCACCCGGACCCCGACGCGCACGACCTGGGCGATCTGAAGTCGTTCGCCCGTGTCGCGGGGTTCAACATCCCGTCACGCCCCAGCCGGCACGAGCTGCAAGCCCTGCTCGATGCGGTACGCGGGAAGCCCGCGCAGCACGCGGTACACCTGGCTGTCTTGCGGACGCTGTCCAAGGCCGAGTACAGCCCCACGCTGGTGGGCCACTTCGCGCTCGCGTCGGAGCACTACACCCACTTCACCAGCCCGATCCGGCGGTACCCCGATTTCGTCGTCCACCGCGCGATCAACGCCATCCTCGAAGCCCAAGGCCCGACCCGCCCTGACGGCCGGCCCGCCAAGAAGCCGCGGAAGTCCGAGCTGCTCAAGACGCTCGATCACGACGCCCGCATCCCCGACGAAGAACGCCTCACCGAGATCGGTCGGCACTGCTCACAGACCGAACGCAACTCCGAATCGGCCGAGCGCGAGCTCCGCAAGACGCTCGTGCTCGAGCTGCTCGCCACCCGCCTCGGCGACGACTTCGACGCCACCGTCACCGGTGTCACCGGCCAGGGGGCGTTCCTCCAGCTCAACCACTTCCTCGTCGACGGCTTCGTTTCGATCCACGACCTGCCCGGCGGCCGATCCGACCGCTACCGACTCAACCGCACCACCGGCGCACTTGTCGCCCAACGCTCGGGCGCGACCATCACCATCGGCGACCGCTTCATCGCCCGCATCGCCAAGGTCGATCTGGCCCGCCGTGAGATGGAACTCGTCATCGTCGGCCGACCCGGCGAAACCCCCGGAAGCCCCGGCAAGTCCGGCAAACCCCGCAACCTGCAGCAGGGCCGATCCAAGACCAAGAAGCACAACCACAACGGCCAGCCCGACGAGGGAGCCAACGCCGGCAAGAAACGCCGGAACCGCTCCACGAACCTCAGCAAGAAAGCCCAGATCACGTCCCGCAAACGCAAGGCGAAAGACGGGGCGGCAAAGAAGACCAAGAAGAAGCGCCGTTGAGTTTTTTTGACAGGATTAACAAGATTGAACAGGATCAGAAGAACGGTCAAAGTGCAGCTTAGAACCGCATCAGCGGCAGGTCTTTGGTTTGTTTCTTTCTCATCCTGTTACTCCTGTTAATCCTGTCTAAAACAAACCCGTCATGCCCCCGATGCTCCAACTCGCCGACGCCTGGGTCCACGACCTCGACCCGTTCGCGGTGCAGTTCACGCGCACGCTCGGCATCCGTTGGTATGGGCTGGCTTACCTCGTCGGCTTTGCGATCGGCTATTTCCTGCTCCGCCAGATCGCCAAGGCCGGGCAGACTCCGCTCAAGCCCGAGCGCGTCCCCGACCTGGTGGTGGTCATCGCGATCGGCATCGTCGTCGGCGGCCGGCTTGGCTACGTCTTCTTCTATCAGCCCAGCCTGCTCGTCGAGTTCACCGGCAGCCTGCCGTACTGGGGCGTGCTCGCCATCAACCAGGGCGGCATGGCGTCGCACGGCGGGATGCTCGGCGGCATGGCCGCGTGCCTCTGGTTCGGCTGGCGGCACAAGATCCCGTCGCTGCACCTGATCGATCTCATGGCCGTCGGCGCGCCGCTCGGGCTGTTCATCGGCCGGGTCACGAACTTCATCAACGGCGAGCTGTTCGGCCGGGCGTGCAGCCCCGACTTCGCCCTGGCCGTGAAGTTCCCGCAGGAGATGCAGGAGTGGTCCGTTGAGCAGCTCAACCAGGCCCAGTCGGCCTACCTCAACGCCTCGGGTTCGACCCAGGTCCTCACCCCGGGCGAGTTCATCACGTTCGCCATCAGCCGCATCCAGGCCGGCGATGCAGCAGTGATCGAGGCGTTGGCTCCACTGCTCACGCCCCGCCACCCGTCACAGCTTTACGCCGGGGTGCTTGAGGGGTTAGTCGTCTTCGCGGTGCTGTTCTGGCTCTATCGCAAGCCGCGCAAGCCCGGCGTCATCGGCGGGGCGTTCGGCATCACCTACGGCCTGGTGCGCATCATCAACGAGTTTTTCCGCCGCCCCGATCTCCAACTCCTTGACGACGAGTTCCAGGCCACCCAACAGATGATCGGCTTCGGCATCTCCCGCGGCCAGTGGCTGAGCGTCTTGCTGATCGCGGCGGGCGTAGCGCTGCTCATCCTCGCCCGCAAGCGTGGCGGTGACCCGCTCGGCGGTTGGCAAAAGGCGGCGTGATCCGTTGGTTTGCGGGTCACGGGAATCTATAATTCAGGTATGACGGTCAGAGAGATCCAAGACGCGTTCCTGAAGCTCTCGCCTGAAGAACAGGGCGAGCTGGGTGCCTGGTTCGCTGAGCGTCAGGCCGAAGCATGGGACCGGCAGATCGAGGATGACGCGAAAGCGGGCCGGCTGGATCACCTTATAGAAGAAGCCTTGGCGGACCATGCTGCGGGGCGGTCGAAGCCGCGTTGAAGCACCACGCAGCCCCAAGCTTTTGGTCGAGATATCGCCAGCTCCCGAAGGATGTCCGGCGGCTTGCGGATCAGCAACATGTGCTGCTCCTGCAAGACTCGAGGCACCCGTCGCTGCATTTCAAGAAGACCGGACGCCTCTGGTCGGCCCGTGTTGGGCTGCATTACCGTGCCCTGGCCACCGAGGTTGACGACGGATATCTGTGGTTTTGGATCGGAACGCACGCCGAGTACGACCGCATCTTGCGGACAGTTTGAGAGCTGATTCAATCCAGCGAGATGCGGGGGTCGACGAAGGCGTAGGCGAGGTCGACCAGGAGGTTGAAGGCGATGAGCAGGGCGGCGTAGACGAGGACGATGCCGAGGAGGAGGAACTGGTCTTTGTTGCGGACGGCGTTGACGAAGTGTTCGCCGAGGCCGGGGATGTTGAAGACCTGTTCGATGACGAAGGATCCGGTCATGGCCGAGGCGGTGGCGGGGCCGAGGAAGGAGAGGACGGGAAGGAAGGCGTTTTTCAGGGCGTGGCGGAACAGGGCTTGTCGGTTGGAGAGGCCTTTGGCGCGGGCGGTGCGGAGGTAGTCGGAGGCCATGACGTCGGCGAGGCCGAGGCGGGTGAGCCGGGCGATGTAGGCGGCGGGCGCGAGGCCGAGGGCGAGCGCGGGGAGGATGAGGTTGGCGGGTCCGGTCCAGCCGCCGAGCGGTAAATGCAGCCAGGTGAGGTCGGGGGCGAGCTGCCGGGTGAGGCCTGCGCCGAGGGCGAGGAGGAGGGTGCCGGTGACGAAGCTGGGGAGCGAGATCCCGAGCAGGGCGACGCCGAGGGAGCCGGCGTCGAGGGGGGATCGGGGCTTGAGGGCGCCGAGGACGCCGGCGGTGGTGCCGAGGATCAGGGCCAGCGCGATGGCGGTGACGCCGAGGGTGGCGGAGACGGGCAGGGCGTCGCCGATGATGTCGGCCACGCGTTGGCCGGGGTATTGGAGGGACGGGCCGAAGTCGCCGGTGAGGGCGTCGCGGAGGTAGTTAACCGCAAAGGCCCAGCGGCTGTCGAGGTTGTACTGGGCCCGCATCGCGGCCTGGACTTCGGCGGAGGGTTTTTTCCCGTCGGGGGCTTGGAGCGGGTCGCCGGGGACGGCCCAGGCCAGCGTGAACGTGATGACGAACACGATGGCAAGGATCAGCGGGAGCTGGATCAGGCGTCGGGCAAGGAGGGTGGTCATGAACGGGGCGGTCTATTCGGGGGTCACGCGGATACGGTGGAGGGCGGTCTTGTTCCAAGCGTTGAGGGTGAAGTCCTGGACGCGGTTCGGGTCGAAGAGGTGGAGTTGTGTGTAGTAGTAGATCGGGGCGATGGGGGCATCGTTCAGGATCAGACGCTCGGCGTCCTGGTAGTAAGGCATGCCCTGGGCGGGGTCGCGGAACGATCGGCCGGTGTTAAGCAGTTGATCGACTTCGGGGTTGGCGTAGGCTCCGTCGTTGTTGTTGTCGCCCGAGCGGAACAGCTCGAGGAAGGTCGAGGGGTGGACGTAGTCGCCGAACCAGCCGCCGCGGGCGATGACGAAGTCGCCGTTGTCTCGGAGGTCGAGGAGGCGGTTCCACTCCACTTTCTCGGTCGTGACCTCGATGCCGAGTTGGTCTTTCCAGTGACGGGTGATGGCGAGCGCGGGGCCTTCGTGCGGCCCTTCGGTGTTGTAGACCAGCTTCAGGATGGGCAAGGGCTTTCCAGCAGAACCTTTGACGCTGTAGCCGGCGTCGCGAAGGATCTGGCGAGCGGCGTCGGGGTCGTAGGGGATCGCGGCGTCGGCGGGGGGTGTGTAACCCGTGATGGCACCCGCGGGGGTAAAGGTTGTGGCAATGGGCTGGTTTTTTCGGGTCACTCGATCGACGATCGTCTGCCGGTCGATGCACCGGGCCAGGGCTCGCCGGAGCGCGGGGTCGGCCAGAGGATTAGGTGAGCCGTCGGGAAGCGTGGGCCGGCAGTTAAAGATGTAGAAGTAGGTCCCAGCGGAGGGGATACTGTGGATATCGGGTCTGCCAGACTTGATGAGTTCGGCACCGATCAAGTCGGAGGCGATGCCCGGCAGCCAGTCGACTTCGCCGTTCTCGTAGGCGAGGAGCTGGAGCTGGTCGCCTCGGATCAGGCGTTGCACGATCCGGTCGTTGCCGAGGCGGTCGGCGGAGTGGTAGTAGGGGTTGGCATCGAGCACCATCCGTCTGCCGAACGCCCATTCGGTGAGTGTGTAGGGGCCATTGGAGATCAGGCGGTGGGGATCGATGAAGTAGCGTGGATCGACGGTGACTCGGCTGGTGTCGGGGTCGATGTTCAGGGCGGCGGAGGCGGTGGGCTTGTGGACCGGGGAGAAGACGCCGAAGCCAGCGAGGTCGGGGAAGTAGGCGGTGGGTTTTTCGAGGGTGACGATGAGGGTGCGGTCGTCGGGGGTTTGGAGGCCGACAGTGGCGTCGAAGTGGGCAAGGGTTTCTTGCCAGGCTTGTTCGCCGCTTTCGAGGGCCGGGTTTTGTGCGAGTTGTTTGAGTTCGTCGGTGCGCCACTCGAAGAAGGGCTTGGCACCTTTGATGAGCATGAACTTGCCGGAGTAGCCAGCGGCTAGGTCGGGGAGGAGGGCACGGAACCAGGCGTGTTTGAAGTCGTGGGACGTGACGGGGTCGCCGTTGGACCAGCGGGCGTCGTCGCGGATCGTAAAGGTATAGGTGGTGGCGTCGTCGCTCACCTCGGGGAGGTGGGCAGCGCCAGGAACAAGCTGCAGTGTTTCTGGGTCGACGGTGAGCAGGGGCTCGAAGAGGGCGTCGATGATGCGGAAGTCGTTGAGGGCGGTGGCCCGCTGCGGGTCGAGGGTCTTGACCGGGGAGGGGACGGCGAAGGTGATGGCGGTCTTGTCGGGGGGCAGCTCGGGGAGGGGACGCCCGAAGCCGAAGTTGAAGACGGCGGCGGGGAGGAGCAGGGCGAGGAGGATGAGGGGGACGGCCCAGCGCATGGATTTAGTTTACGGCGATAGACCGGGCCGACACGGCCCGGCTCGCTGGTTTGTGTGCGGTGGTCCTTAAGGGAAGAGGCGGTGGAGGTCGGCGAGTTTGAGTTTGGCGAGGTCTTCGGCGAGCTGGTCGGCGAGGGGGAACAGGGGGTCGAGGGGGCCGGTGGTGGCGAGGCCGAGGGTTTGGAGGCCGGCGGCGGCGGCGGAGGCCAGGCCGGCGGCGGTGTCTTCGATGGCGAGGCAGTCGGCGGGGTCGAGGCCGAGGCGTTGCACGGCGAGGCGGTAGGTTTCGGGGTCGGGCTTGGAGCGTTCGACGTCGTCGGCGGTGACGATGATCGGGAAGGCGTTGGTGAGCTCGAGGGCGGGGGAGGCGAGCAGCTGGTCGATGTCCTGGCGGGTCGCGCCTGAGGCGATGGCGATGGGCAGGTCGGCGGCGACGCATTCTCGGACCAGCTCGACCGCCCCGGGGATCGCGGCGGCTTGGCCGGAGGCGATCACGGCATCGAAGGCGGTTTGCTTCTTGGCGCAGAGCTCAGCGATGCGGGCGTCGTCGATGGGCTGATCCGCCTGCGTGAGCATGTGCCGGAAGGCGTCGCGGTCGTCGAAGCCGATGTATTCGTCGAGGTAGCGTTCGTAGGTGAAGTGCTCGGCGAGGGCCGGGTCGAGCGATTTGCCGACGAGGGTGAAAGCGAGGAAGTGGAGGGGTTCGGAGTCGACGAGGACGCCGTCGAAGTCGAAAACGATGGCTTGCATGGGTGTGGTCGGGGGTTGGGAGTAGCGGAGTCGGGGGGAGCGGAACGGGAGCTTACCGGCTGTTTCGTGGCGTGTTGGCGGTTTTGGGCGGGTCGGGGCGGGTGGGGCTTCCGATAACGCGGTTCGTTACACGGGTGCAGAAAAAGTGGATTAGGCCGGTTAATCCGCTCGGGTGGGTGGACGATGAATTTGTTGGAGTCGCCCGGAGTGGCGGCAATTGAAGTGGAGCCGAGGAGAAAGGCCTTTTCGTTATGTCCAAGCCTAAAGACATCCTGACGACCGGCGAGGTCGCGAAGATCTGTAATGTCGCCCCCCGCACCGTCAGCAAGTGGTTTGATTCGGGCCAGCTCAAGGGCTACCGGATCCCGGGCTCCAAGGACCGCCGGATCCCCATGGGGAATCTCATCAAGTTCATGAAGGACCACAACATCCCGCTTGATGG
This sequence comes from Planctomycetota bacterium, assembly GCA_038749105.1. Lineage (GTDB taxonomy): Bacteria > Planctomycetota > Phycisphaerae > Phycisphaerales > Phycisphaeraceae > JBCCOW01. The sequence goes on along the minus strand of JBCDIM010000050.1, from coordinate 14,584 downwards.
CGTGCAGTCCGGCTCGACGCGGGTGCTCATCGTCGATCAGCAGACCGAGATCGTTGGTGTGCTGCGCCAGGTGCTCACCGAGCAGGCGAAGTACGAGGTGCATGTGGCCCACAGCGGGTTCGCGGCCGGCGTCGAGTGTGAGAAGGTCCGTCCCCACGTCATGCTGGTGGACATGCACCTCGAGGACGTCAAGGGCCAGGACGTGCTGAAGCTGGTGCGGGACAACCCGGACCTGCAGCTCACCAAGGTCGTGGCGATGTCCGGCAAGCTCACCGAGGGCCAGGCCAGCCACCTGCTGGGCTCGGGCTTCGATGGCTACCTCAAGAAGCCATTCCACATCCGCCAGGCGATCGAGGCGATCGAAGACGCCCACGCGCTGGTGTACTGAAACACCCGGCCCCGGGTCATTGACCCGGGGCTAAATAAAACCGTCAGAGGTGGCGGGCGGGGACTGGAATTTGTAGGCTTTGCCGCTTGATCGGGCTGCCGCGTGTCGGCGGCCCGGCTTGTTTTTTCAGCACAGGAGCCCGCCGTCATGACCACCGCTGCACGAGATTTTGGGGTTCAGTCGTATTGTTTCCGGCACTTCACGGACAACGCCGAGGTGGCCCAGCTGGTCCGGCGGATCGGGGTGGCGAAGATCGAGGTGTGTGCCGTGCACGCCGACTTCCACGACCTCAAGGCCTGGCGGGACATCGTCGGCATCTACCGCGACAAGGGGGTGTCGGTCTGCTCGATCGGGGTGCAGACGTTCACGGGCGCACCGAACGAGCGCGACTGGTTCGAGTGCGCGGCCGAGGCGGGGGCCCGGCACATCTCGGCCCACTTCACGATCGGGTCGTACCTCGACGCGATCCCCAAGACGCAGGCCCTCGCCGATGAGTACGGCATCAAGGTCGGTATCCACTGCCACGGCGGGTACATGTTCGGCGGGGCGTTTGACGTCCTGAAGCACCTCATCGAGATGGGCACGCCGCAGATCGGGCTCTGCCTCGACACTGCTTGGGCGATGCAGACCGGGCCCCGCAACGGCAACCCTGTCGACTGGGTCCGCAAGCTCTCGGGCAAGGTTACCGGCGTGCACTACAAAGACTTCGTGTTCGACCGCAACGCGCAGTGGAACGACGTCGTGGTCGGCACCGGCAACCTCGATCTGCCCGCGCTGGTCGATGCGCTCGACGGCAGCGGCTTCGACGGCATGGCGGTCATCGAGTACGAGGCCGACGTGGAAGACCCGGTGCCGGCCCTGAGCGAGTGTGTGCGGAAGATGCGCGGGGTGACGGGCGGGGCGGAGTGACCCCGGAGCCGGGGCCGTGTAGCGACCCGGTTATCGCGTGACGCATCTACACAGCGGTCAGCGGGTGGTGAGTAGGTAAACCGCGAAGCGTTCGTCGGGGTCGGTCCAGGTCTGGTCGAGGGTCCAGGCGTCGGCGAGCTGGGCGAAGCGTTCGTGGGTGTACTTGTGGCTGGACTCGGTCCAGATGGTCTCGCCGCGGTCGAAGTAGACGGGCTGGCCGGCGACGGTGGCGGTCTGGTCGGCGAGGGAGACGAGGTGCATCTCGATGCGGGCGTGGTCGGGGTCCCAGCGGGCTTCGTGCTTGAAGGCGTCGGGGTTGAAGTCGGCGTCGGCCTCGCGGTTGAGCCGGTGCAGGAGGTTGAGGTTGAAGGCGGCGGTGACGCCGGCGGCGTCGTCGTAGGCGGCGAGGAGTTCGGGGACGGGCTTGACCAGGTCGATGCCGATGAGCAGCCGGCCGGGGTTGGCGCGGGTGGGCGTGGTGAGCCCGGCGAGGCGTCGGAGGAAGCGCTGGGCGGCACGGGGGGCGAAGTTGCCGAGGGTGGAGCCGGGGAAGTAGACGGTCGTTTGGGTGTTGGAGTTGTGGGGGTCGGGCAGCGGGATGGGCTGGTCGTAGTCGGCGACGACCGGGAGGATCGGGATAGCGGGGTAGTCGGCCTGGAGGCCGCGGGCGGTCTGGAGCAGGTGGGTTTCGGAGATGTCGATCGGGATGTAGCTGGAGAGCTCGGCGTGATGGGGCAGGTGGTCGAGCAGGGCGCGGGTCTTGGTGGAGGAGCCGGAGCCGAGCTCGACGAGTCGGGTCGGTTGCGTCCCGATCGGGGCGAGGGCCTGGGCCATCGCGGGGGCGTGCTCGGCCATGATCCCGGCCTCGGTCCGGGTCGGGTAGTACTCGGGCAGCTCGGTGATCTGATCGAACAGCCGGGACCCCTCGGCGTCGTACAGGAGCTTGCAGGGCAGGGTTTTTCGCGGGGCCTGGAGCCCGGCGAGGGCTTCGGCGATCAGCGGCGAGAGCGTGGGTCTGGCGGGGGCGGCTGCGGAGGTGGGGGCGACGGTCATGGCGGGGTTCCGGAACGGCTTGGGTTGACGGGCAGATGAGGGGACGGGGGACGCGCGGCGACCCGGTGCGGACCCTTGACGAGATGGCGGAGCGATCAGTCGGCGAGGCGGAGCCCGGTGAACTGCCAGCGGGCGTCGGGGGCGAAGAAGTTGCGGTACGTCGGTCGGATGTGGTCACGGGGCGTGGCGACGGAGCCGCCGCGGAGGACGAACTGGTTGCACATGAACTTGCCGTTGTATTCGCCGAGCGCCCCCGGAAGGGGTTGATAGCCGGGATAGGGCGTGTAGGGCGAGGCGGTCCACTGCCAGAGCGAGCCGAAGAGGCTGTCGGCCTGGGGTTGCGGATGGAAGTCGGGGGTGTCGGCGAAGTGGGCGTGGGGTTCGGGCTGGCCGCCGAGCAGGTGCATCGCGGCGTGTTCCCACTCGGCTTCGGTCGGTAGGCGGTGGCCGGCCCAGCGGGCGTAGGCGTCGGCCTCGAAGTAGGAGAGGTGACAGACCGGCTCGTCGGGATCGACGGGGCGAGGGCCGTGCATCGTGTACTGCATCCAACCAGCTTTGGGCCGGTCGGGGTTTTGGTACCAATAGAGGGGGTGGGTCCAGTTCTGGTCTTCGACGGTGGCGTAGCCGAGGGAGAGCCAGAGCTCGGAGCGTTGGTAGCCGTCGTCGGCGATGAAGGCGGCGTACTCGGCGTTGGTCACGAGCCGCTTGGCGAGGCGGAACGGCTGGAGATAGACCGGGTGCTTCGGGGTTTCGTTGTCGAAGTGGAAGGTGGGGGTGTCGGGGGGGAGCCCGAGGTCGGTGAGGCCCGCGTCGAAGGACCACCAGTCGGCGGCGGCGCGACCCACGGACTCAGTCCGTGGGCTTCGGGTGGGCAGGGTGTTGTGGTAGGCGGGGAGCAGGGGGTTGGTGGAGAAAGCGTGCTTGAGGTCGGTGACCAGGAGCTCCTGGTGCTGCTGCTCGTGGTGGGCGCCGATCTCGAACAGGGGGGCGAGGCCTTCGCGGGTGGCGGGGTCGGCGGTCTCCCAGAGGCTTTGCAGGCGGTCGTCGACCTGTTTGCGGTAGTCGAGGACCTCGGCGACGGTGGGGCGAGAGATCAGGCCGCGGCGGGGTCGGCAGTGCTGGGGGCCAACGGTGTTGTAGTAGGAGTTGAACAGGTAGTCGTAGGCGGGGTTGATCGGCGTGTAGGCGGTGGGGTGGGGGTGGTGGTCTTGGAGGATGAAGCGTTCGAAGAACCAGGTGGTGTGGGCGAGGTGCCACTTGGCGGGGGAGGCGTCGGGCATCGACTGGATGACCAGGTCTTCGGGGTGGAGGTGGGCGACCAGGGCCTCGGTGGCGGCACGGACGGCTCGGTGGCGGGCGAGGGGGTCGGGGGTGGTCGAGCTCGGATCCGGGTGCGGGGCGGGGCCGGAGGCTGCGGTGGGCGGGGTAGGTGGGGTGGCGAGATCGAGGGGCAACATCACGGGTCCGATCGGTCGGCGTGAGGCGGGGCGGGCGCAGTGGACGGGGGGACGCTAGAGCGGAGCCGACCGGTGGGCAAGCGGCGGGCCAAGAAGTTGCAGAAAACTGATAGAGGGGTGCCGGAAGGGCCGTTTAGAGCTTGTGGATAAACCGAAAAAGATGACGCAAACTCATGAATAATCAAAAATTAGATCGCGTGGATTGATTCAGAATCGGCATTCGCTATGCTGGACCGCTTATGCCTACTTCCACGCCCACCAAGCGTTCGGGCCGATCCTCCCGGTCCTCTCGCCCGGCCCCAAGCCGACGCAAACCCGCCTCCGAAGGCCTCGATGCGGGGTCGATCACCAACTACACCAGCGCCCTGAAGTGGCTCTACGACCACATCGACCACGAGCGGGTCCGGGTGGTCAGCTACAGTGAAGACACGTTCAGCCTCAAGCGGATGTCGCGGATCCTCGACCTGCTGGGCAGCCCGCAGGAGGCGGTGCCCTGCGTGCACATCGCGGGGACCAAGGGCAAGGGCTCGACCTGTGCGATGGTGTCGTCGATGCTGCAGTCGGCCGGTTATGCGGTCGGCTCGTACTCGTCGCCGCACCTCACGGACCTGCGCGAGCGGATCACCATCGGCGGGCAGATGATCACCTACCCCGAGGCGACGGACCTGTTCCGGGAGATCGCCGAGGTCGAGCCGAAGTTCCTGGCGACGCGGGGGATCTCCTCGCCGATGACGTTCTTCGAGATCATGACCGCCGCGGCGTTCAAGTACTTCGCCGACCAGGCGGTGGACATCGCCGTGCTCGAGACCGGGCTCGGCGGCCGCCTCGACTGTACGAATGTCTGCGAGCCGTTGGTCACCGCGGTCACCGCGATCTCGCTCGACCACACCCAGTTCCTCGGTGAGGACATCGTCTCGATCGCCAAGGAGAAGGCGGGGATCTTCAAGCCCGGCGTCCCGGCGATCACGCTGGATCAGCCCGATGCCGACGCCCACGCCGCACTGGCCGAGGCCGCCGACGCGGTGGGCACGACGCTCGAGGTCGTGGGCAAGGACATCGACTTCTCTTTCCGCTTCGAGGCCAACAAAGAACTCGGGCCGCACTCCCGCGTCTGCCTGACGACCGACCGCACCAAGCTCGAGCACCTGCCCGTGCCGCTCAAGGGCGAGCACCAGGCCGCCAACTGCGGCATCGCCCTGGCAATCCTTGACCGCCTCAAGGAGCACGGCTACACCCTCCCCGACAGCCAGGTCATCGCCGGCCTCGAGGCCACCGAGCTCCCCGGCCGGATGGAACAGGTCTGGGACCGCCCCAAGGTCATCCTCGACGGGGCCCACAACGCCGCGTCGATGCAGGCCCTGATTAAATCGCTGGGTGCCCACATCCAGTACGACTCGCTGGTCATGATCTTCGGCTGCGCCCACGACAAGGACGTGAAGGGCATGCTCGACCAGGTCGCTCTCGGCGCCGACAAGGTGATCTTCACCCAGGCGAAGAACAACCCCCGGGCCGTCGAGCCCGCCGAGCTGCTCAAGGACTTCTCCGAGATCACGGGCAAGATGGCCCAGCCCGCCCGCACCTTCCAAGACGCCCTGGGCCTCGCCGCCCGGGCCGTGTCCCGCGAAGACCTGATCGTGATCACCGGCTCGTTCTACCTGGTCGGCGAAGCGCGGAAGCACTTCATGGAGAAGCACCGCAAGGCCGAGTCGGGGCGGTAAATTTTTCTGCTGTCGCGGAGTTTTGCCATGGTGAGTCCGAAGCGAAATGTGCAGACGGTCGAGGCATTCCAAGCCGACGCCATGGCAACCATTCGGCGTCTTCAAGAAGCAGACTGTGTCGAAGAGTTAACGCAGGATGGCGAGGTCAAAGCCGTGTTGCTAAGCCCGCAGCGATATCAGAAGCTGCTGGCTAGTCTTGAGCACGCTGAGGACATCGCGGCGATCAAAAAGAACTTGGAAGACAGCGATGCCGGGAGAGTGCGGGATGGGTTTGAGGCGTTGGAAGAGATCAAGCAGGCGATCCGAAACCGCTACCCGGTATGACCTATCGCTTCCTGCTTCCGCCAGACGTTGAGAATCTGGTCTACGACGCAGCGCTCTACATTGCAGAAGACAATCCGACGCGTGCAATCGCTTGGGTTGATGAGGTGTTTGAGGCGATGAGGTCGATCTGCGAGCTGCCACGAGCCTGTTCAGTCGATGAGGGGAAAACGGCACAGTTAGGCAGAGAGATCCGGCGCAAGCCGTTCGGGCGTTACCAAATCTTCTATGAGGTCAATGAGACAAATCAACGGGTTACGGTAGTGCATTTCCAGCATGCGGCACGGGGTGACGCACCGATGGATCGGCGTTGAAAAGACGCTCGGATTTGTCTAACGCGGTTCGACGGTGATGTGGTTGCCTTCGACGGCGGTGATGCGAACGGGGGTGCCGGGGGGGATGCGGGGGCCGGCGGAGACGACGTCGAGCTCGGCGGTCGCCGCCGGCAGGTCGGGGAATATGGCGTGGCCGGCGGGGCGGAGGTAGGTCGTCGCGTTGCCGAGCATGCCGACGTGGGGGAGCGTGAGGTCGTCGGGGTCGTTGGTGTCGATGAGGGCCGGTGGAGCCGAGGGCGACTCGATAGTGGAGCCACGCTCGGCGTCGAAGGCGTCGTCGATCATCTCGGGCAGGGCCTTGGGCGACGGATCGTCGGCGAGGACGAGCTTGTTGAGCCGGGGGTACTTCTGCAGGTAGTGGACGAGGAAGCCCACGGCGATGAGGGCGGCGATCGTCGCGCCAAGCAGGACCGCGGAGGAGACCAGGACCTCGGAGGTGGCGCCGGGCCGGGCGTATTGGCCTGCCCCGGAGTTCTGGGTGAAGGACGGGACACCGACGAGGGCGATGCCGGTGAAGACGCAGAGGATGCCAAGGATGCCGGCGATGCCGAAGCCGGGGATGACCGCGACCTCGAGGATGATCAGCAAGACCCCGAAGACGAACAGCAGGATGTGCCAGAGGTCGGCGAGCCCGACGATGAGGCCGCCGCCGAAGAGCAGGGCTCCGGCACAGAGGGCGAGGATGCCGGGCAGCCCGAGGCCGGGCGAGCTGATCTCGAGCCAGCCGCAGACCAGGATGATCAGCAGCAGCAGGCCCTTGGCCGCCGGATGCGTGACCAAGTAGCCGACGAGCACGGTCCAGTGGGGGGGCAGCCGCTGGATGGAGTTGGCGTTGAAGTGGGCGGCGACGGCGGGGAGGTCGGCGACGGTGGCCTTGGACAGCCCGATGTCCTTGGCGACGGTCTGGGTCGGGGTGAACAGGGAGTTGCCGTCGTGGATCAGCCCGTCGATGACCTGTCGGCCGGACGGGAGGGTGCCCACCGTCGCCCATTGGCCGCGGTCGGTCTGCGGGTTGGCGATCTCGGGGCGGACCTCGCCGAAGGGGTTGGCGGAGTTGGCGGGCTGCGGGGCGGGCTGGCCCTTGACCATGATGTCGTAGTCGGCCTGGTTGACGACGCGGCGCTGCTGGGTGGTGGTGTGCTCGATGAGGTAGAGGCGGACACCGAGCCGGCACATGGCGTCGAAGATCGCGGGGTCGTAGCCGTTGCGGGCCGCGGAGTCTTCGAATTCGGTCTTGATCGGGGCGTAGAACTTGGCGCGTTCGGTGGGGCTAAGGTCCTGGCCCGGGACGATGGGGGCGCAGTCGCCGGTGAGCGACGCGGGGGCCATGACGATCTGCTGTGTCGCGGCGGCGATGAGGATGCCGGCTGAGAGGGCCTCGGGGTTGACCCAAGCCGCGGTATCGACCTGCCCGGTGAGGCCTTTGAGATAGCGGGCGATGTCCATGGCCGAGTCGACGTAGCCGCCGGGCGTGTCGAGCTCCAGGACGATCATGGTGGCGCCGCCCTCGAGGGCCTTGTTGACGCGGAACTCGAGCGACTCGAGCGTGTAGCCGTAGATCATGCCGGAGATCGGGATAACGGCGATGTCGTGCCCGGCCTGGATGATGGGGGTGAGGTTGGGGGCCTGTGCACCGGTGATCGGCGGGGCGAGCAGGGCGGGTGGGCTCAGGCTCGGGGGGCTGGGCGGCTGGAGCGTGGGCTGGGTGGCGGGGGCGTCGGCGTGGCTGGCCGTGTGGGTCAGGAGCGTGGGCAGGCTGAACGCGATCGCGGCGACGCCAAGCAGCAGGCGCCGGAACAACGGGCGTCGGGTTGTCATGCGGGCACGCGGCATTATCTTGAGTATAGAACGCGGTAACGGCCGTTCGGGGTCGGGTTCGCGGTGGTGGGAAAGCGTGGGGGTTAGGCTGCGGGGATGCAGATCACGGTCTGGATCATCCTGAGCCTGGCGGGGCTGGCGAGCGTGGCGGTTGCGGCGCTGTTGTGGTGGGACAAACGGCAGGCCCGGCTCGGCCGCTGGCGGGTGCCGGAGCGCCGGCTGCATGTCTTGGAGTTGCTGGGCGGCTGGCCGGCGTCGTGGGCGGTGCGTCGGTTGATCCGGCACAAGACGGTGAAGGTGAAGTACCGCGTGGCGTTTGTGTTGGCGGCTGTGGGCCATGTCACCGCGGTGGCGGCCGTGTTGTACGGGGTCTGGCGGTGGCGCGGCGGCTGACCCGGGAGGCCTCCACAGAGCGGTGGCGGGTCGAGGTCAAAAAAGTGGCGTGAGTGTGCCAGTGCCAAGGCATTTAACGCTGGAACCGTGCTTCTTGGGCGTAGTTCCGGCCGGTAGTTTCGGGTCATCTGTCTAAGCGGTTTTCCGGACCGCCTCTTCCGGACCTGTTCTGTATCGAAGGAGCTGCAAATGCTTTCCGGCGCGATCCGTCTGTCTGTTTCGAGTCTTGTGTTGTGCATGATCGGGGCTGTCCCGCAGAGTGCGGGGGCCGAGCCGTTTACGCCCGAGGAAAACCAGGAGATTGCCGAGGCCGCGGCCGCCAAGGCCGAAGAGATCCGGCAGCGCCGTCTCGCGGCCCAGCAGGAAGGGCCGCCGAGCGATGCCACGGCGTCGTCCGAGGTCGTGCTCTCGAGCCCCGAAGAGTTCGGGCAGTTCTTCTTCGGCGGCATCGCCGACGTGTTGGGCGAGCCGTCGCTCCGGTTGTTCCAGCCCAATGCGCGGATCTACTTCGATGTCGGCGACGACGACGACGGCGAGGCGGACATCTTCGAGGACGGGGCGCTGGTCCCCACGATCACGCTCGCAGAGATCCGGTTCAGCAACCGTTTGTTCAGCAAGACCAAGGGCCAGCCGCTCAAGGAGTCGGACCGGTCAAACTGGACCTGGGGCTTTGCGACCGGGCTGGGCGCGTCGATCGCGGCGGAAACCGGCGAAGATTCGACCGCGCCAATCCTGCTGGCAACCGTCGGCATGTTCCTCGAGTACGAGTTCCGCAACCCCGCGACCTCGATCAAGAACCTCGAAACCCTGGCGAATGCCACCAAGGCGCTCGGCCTGACGTCGTCCAACCCCACGGTGGGTTTCGAGGCGGGCTGGGCGTACGGCGTCTCCGCCGACGAGAACTTCGAAGACAACGACGACAGCGCGTTCTACGTCGGGGTGACCGCGTACTTCCCGTTCTGATGTCGATAGACGCGTAGCGATTTGTGCCGGCGTCGCATCCGCGCTGGTAGACCGAGGACGATGTGCCGTCGAGGGCTTTACGCCTCGGCGGCCATCTTCTCGGCCTTGGCGCGGGCTTCGTCGAGGTTGCCGACATACATGAACGCGCTCTCGGGCAGGTCGTCGGCTTCGCCTTCGCAGAGGCGCTTGAAGCTGTCGATGGTTTCCTTGAGCGGGGTGTAGACGCCGGGGAAGCCGGTGAAGACTTCGGCGACGAAGAACGGCTGCGACAGGAAGCGTTCGATCTTTCGGGCCCGGCCGACGATCTGCTTGTCTTCTTCCGAGAGCTCGTCGACGCCGAGGATGGCGATGATGTCTTGGAGGGACTTGTAGCGCTGGAGGATGGACTGGACCTGTCGGGCGACGGCGTAGTGCTCGTCGCCGACGATGCCGGGGTCGAGGATCCGGGACGTGGACGCCAGGGGGTCGACCGCGGGGAAGATGCCCTTTTCGGAGATGGAGCGTTCGAGGACGACGAAGGCATCGAGGTGGCTGAACGCAGTCGCGGGGGCGGGGTCGGTCAGGTCGTCTGCCGGGACGTAGATCGCTTGCACCGACGTAATCGCGCCCTGCTCGGTGGAGGTGATGCGTTCCTGGAGCTGGCCCATCTCGGTGGAGAGGGTGGGCTGATAGCCGACGGCGGAGGGCATGCGGCCGAGGAGGGCGGAGACCTCGGAGCCGGCCTGGGTGAAGCGGAAGACGTTGTCGACGAAGATCATGGTCTCCTTGCCGGAGTCGTCGCGGAAGGCCTCGGCCATGGTGAGGCCGGCGAGCGCGACGCGGAGGCGGGCACCGGGGGGCTCGTTCATCTGGCCGAAGGTCATGGCGACCTTGTCGATGACGTGGGCGGTCTGGCCGTTCTCGTCGGTGTACTCGGCCTCTTGCATTTCGAGCCAGAGGTCGTTGCCCTCGCGGGTGCGTTCGCCGACGCCGCAGAAGACGGAGTAGCCGCCGAACTCACGGGCGACACGGGCGATCATCTCCTGGATGATGACGGTCTTGCCGACGCCGGCCCCGCCGAAGAGCCCGATCTTGCCGCCACGGACGAAGGGGCAGAGCAGGTCGATGACCTTGATGCCGGTCTCCAGGACTTCGGTCTTGGGGTTGAGGTCGGTGAACTCGGGCGGCTCACGGTGGATGGGCATGCGGCGTTCGGCCCCGGAGTCGCCGCGTTCGTCGATGGGCTGCCCGAGGACGTTAAAGACGCGGCCGAGGACTTTTTCGCCGACGGGGACGGTGACGGGTCCGCCGGCGTCTTTGACTTCGGCACCGCGGACCAGGCCGTCGGTCGAGCCGAGGGCGACAGCCCGGACGACACCGCCGCCGAGGTGCTGCTGGACCTCTCCAGTGAGCGTCTGCTTCTCGCCGGCGACTTCGAAGTCGACGGTGATGGCGTTGTAGATGTCGGGCAGGGCGTCGGCGGGGAACTCGGCGTCGAAGGTGGAGCCGATGATCTGGGAGATGGTGCCGGTGGCGGGCATGGGCTGAGGTTCCGGGATTCGGGGGTCGGAGAAGGGGGCTTGGCGACGGGCAAGCTAACCGGGCCGAGGAGAGTAAGGGAAGGCGGGGGGCCTGCCAAGTAGGATATATCGCCAGGCGATATATTGCCGGCATGGAGGCATTAAGTGCCCAGTCGCGGCGTGATCTGTTCCGGGGCAGCCTGGAGACGCTGGTGTTGGCGGAGCTGGTGGATGGGCCGAGGTATGGATATGCGATCCAGCGTCGGGTGGAGGAGGCGTCGGGTCAGGCGGTCGGGGCGAGCGTGCTGTACCCGTTGTTGCACCGGCTGGAGTCGGCGGGCTATGTCGAGCCGAGCTGGGAGGACGGGGCGCGTCGGCCGAGGAAGTGGTACACGCTGACGGAGGCGGGACGGGCGCAGCTGAAGGCGGAGGCGGTGGAGTGGCAGGCGGTGTTGGCGCGGCTGCAGGGGGCGATCCTGCCGGCGTTGCGTCGGGCGGCGACGCGTGGGTGATTGGGCCTTGGTGATGGCGGGCTCGGCGGTTAGGTTGTGCGGGACGTCGGATTTTGGGTCAGCGGTGCTTAGGCGAGGATGAACAATGCGTGAGTGGATTGGAAGCGTGCTGGGCGTGGTGCTGCTGGGGTGGGGCGGTGTGGTTTGGGGTCAGGACGTGGCGGACGAGATTGAGGGGCTGCTCATAGACGGCCTGCCTGCTGAGGAAGCGGCGGCCGAGCCGGAGCGGTTGGTGCGGGAGTTGTTCTCGATGGAGGAGCTGATGGCGGAGGCGGCGCTCGCGGGTCATCCGATCCAGCCCGGGGAGTTGGTGGATTTCTTTGAGACGGCGATGGGCGAGGCGTTCTGGTCGGCGAAGGAGGGGGTGGGTCAGCCGGCGATCGCGTCGCTGGGGCCGGTGCTGGTGGTGTGGCACACGCCGGACGGGCTCGCAGCGTTCGAGCTGTTTAGGGGCAAGGCGATGGCGATGATGCAGGGGGCGGGTAACCGGGTGCGTCAAGAACAAGGGATCGCGCGGGAGCGTCGAGAGGTCTGGCTGCGGGAACGGCTGATCCCTGCACTGGCGGACTACCTGCAGATCAAGGCGGTGCTTGCGGGTCGTCGGGTGACGGACGAGCCGCGGCAGGAGACGCAGCGCCGGTTTGAGGACGTGCTGCTGGTGATCAATGAGTCGCTGGACATGGGGTTGGGCGGCCTGGTTGAGGCGGCGTTGGGTTCGGGGGAGTAGCGGGCGACCGGCGGGGGCTGATGTTGCGGCGGTGTGTTCTGTCAGGGCGTTTGCTTGGCACGCTTGAGGAAGCGTTGGTGCTCGGTTTCAAGGGTCTCGGTGTCCTCAAGGTCGTAAGGGTTGCCGGGTTGGTCGTATATCGCGTCGCCGTGTTGCAGGGCTTCGACCACATAGCGGTGCCACTGCTGATGGTTGAGTTCGCCAGCGTCAAAGGCGGCTTTGCCTCGCTTCTGGAAGTAGGCGCGCCAGGCCAAGCGGGCGGCCTCGCGCTGCTGCTTGGTGGTGAGGGGCTTGGCGGCCTCGGCCCGCCTGGCTTCCACGGCGTCGGCCTGTTCGTGGCGTCCGAGTTTTCGCATGGCGTCGACGTCGCCGGCAGCGGCCTGCTCTTTGAGCAGCTGTTCTTCGATGGCTTCCTCGCTGCCGGCCTCGAGCGCCCGCTTCATCCACTGGCCTGACTGAGGGATCCGCCCTTGCTCGTGGTAGAGCTTGGCGATGTCGTACATGATCGCGGGGGCGTCTTCGTGGCCGTACTCGACGGCTTGTTCGTACCACCGGATTGCCTTTCTCGTGTCGGGCTTGATGGAGAAGTTCTTGAGGTCCGGCTTGGGGATGCCGTGCCGGTAGGTCTCGGCGAGGATGTAGGCGCTCTCGGCATGCTCCTGGTCCGCGGCCCAGCGGACCCAGTGCAGGGCACGGCTGAGCTGGTCTGGGGCGATCAGCGGGTCTTCCATCTCGTCGAGCTTTCCCACCTGGATCGACAGCGTGACGATCACCGCTTCGTTCAGGAAGCTCCCGCAGAAGAGGCTGATCGCATCGAGGTTGCCCGCCTCGCCCGCCCGAGCGGCCCAGGTGATGATCTCGGCCGGGTCTTTGGGGAGCCCATGAAGCTCTCGGAAATAGGCGTAGGCGACGGCCTCCGCACCGAGCGGCTGGCCCAGATCGGCGGCCATGGCGTAGTGGTAGAGGGCTTGTGCGGCGTCCGCGGGCCAGAGGTCGCCGTCCTCATAGTTCGAGCCTAGTACGACGGCGGCGTCGGCGTTGCCCAGGTCGGCTTCAATCCCGAGCCAGTGGCGGTACTGGTCGGGGTCGGGCGGGACGTCCCAGTTTTCGCGGAAGCCACCGGCGAGGCGGCCGAGCGCGTTGGCGGCGTCGAGCGAGCCGCGGCGCGCGGCTTCGCGGAGCAGGGCGAGCGCCGTGGGGGTGTCGCGGGGCAGGGCCTTGCCGATGCCGAGCATGTCGGCGAGGTTGATGAGCGAGCCGGTGTCGCCGGACTGGGCGGACTTGGCGTAGAGCCAGGCGGCGGTGGGACCGTCGATGAGCTGGGCGGGGCTCTCCTCGGTGGCGAGTGCGACATCGGCGGCCTTGGCGTAGGCGGGTTCGTAGCCGCCGGCGACGGCGAGGCGGTACCAGTTGAGGCGGTCACGCCGGGGGGCCTCGTGTTGTGCGAGGATTTGGGCCATGAGGTCGGCGGCCTGGGGGTGGCCGAGCTCGGTGGCGTGACGGGCGAGGGCGGGGAGTTGGTCGCGGTCAAGGCCGGGGGTTTTGGCGTTGGCTTTGACGCGTCGGAGGACCCGAACGATCGACTCGGGGTGGCCGGCGGAGGCGGCCTGGACGAGGCGTTCTATGCTCTTGGTGAAGGGGTCCTTGCGTGAGCCGGGGACGACGGAGCCGTAGGTGATGCGGGCACGCCAGTGGTCGGCGAGGGCGGCGGCGGCGGTGGCGTGGCCTGTGTCGGCGAGCTGTTCGAGGGTGTCCAGTGGGTGGTCGGGGTTCTGCTCGAGCTGGCGGGCCTCGTTGCGGAAAACGGCGAGGATGCTGCCGGCGGCGATGGCTTTCTCGCGCCACTGCATGGCGGCGTTGCGGTCCTGGGGGCCGCCGAGGCCTTGATCGAGGTAGTCGCTGTAGACGGTCATCCCGGTGGGCGACCCGGCGTCGGCGGCGGCGCGAGCGAGGGCTCGGCCGGCCTCGAGATCGGGTTTGATGCGGTGATGGCGGAGGGCTTTCTGGAGCTGGCTCCAGGCGGGTTGGGTGTCGGCGGGCAGGCCGAAGGCGGCGGCGTTGAGGGCGCCGGGGCGGGGGGCGGGGCGGTTGGTGGAGGGGGTGGCGAGGGCGGCGTGTTGGTGGCCCATGGCGAGCAGGGCCTGGGCGGTGGCGTCGCCGCGTCGGGCGTCGGTCTTCAGGCCGAGCGCGGCGCCGGTCCTTAGAACGTCTTCGGTGTACGGATCGTCTACACGAACGACGTCGGTCGTCATGATCGTGATGTCGATGCCTGCCCGCTTGGCGGCTTCGTGTTGTCGGGGCAAGTCTTCCTCGACCCGCTCGGGGAGCACGTGTCCCTTCGCCCGAACGGTCGACTCGATGCCGTCGAAGCCGATCTCGGCGACGCGCTCCGCCATCTCGCCGTAGCTCAGCGACTGCAGAAACTTGATGAAAGCACAGATGGTCGGACGACTCGCGGCCGTTGTCGCTTCGCCGAATGCCCTCCCGCCTG
>JBCDIM010000049.1:0-28277 GCA_038749105.1 Planctomycetota bacterium | reverse complement strand
GAATTTCCAGCCGTAGCGGATCTCGTCGGAGGTCCACCACTGGTTGACGTCCATGTTGGTGCGGGGCTTGATGCGGTAGACCTTGCCGTCGTTGGTCTGGGCGGAGAGGTTGTCGCCGGAGGCGGTGATGCCGTCGATGGTGTTGGTTCGGGTGAGGTTCCAGACGCGCATCGACATGAGGAAGTCTTTGTCGAGGAAGGCGCCGACGGGGCAGATGTCGATGACGTTGGCGGAGAGTTCGTTGTCGAGGGGTCGGCCGGGGAAGATGTCGATCTGTTCCTCGGAGCCTCGGCCAAAGATCCCGATCTCGTTGGTGCCGGAGACCTCGCGCGTGAAGCGGACGCACCGGGAGCACATGATGCAGCGGTCGGAGTAGAGCAGGACGTGGGGCCCGAGGTCTTTCTTGGGCTGCTTGATCTTGGTTTCTTCGAAACGGGAGGCGGCGTTGCCGTATTTGTAGGAGTAGTCCTGGAGCTGGCACTCGCCGGCCTGGTCGCAGACGGGGCAGTCGAGCGGGTGGTTGATCAGGAGGTATTCCATGACCGCGCGCTGGTTGGCGACGGCCTTGGGTGTGTCGATGCGGATGACCTGGCCGTCGGCGGCGGGGGTCTGGCAGGTGGGGACGAGCTTGGGGATCAGCTCGAGCTTGCCCTCATTGCGGGGGTTGGGGGCGGAGACCTCGGCGAGGCAGATCCGGCAGGAGGCGACGACGGATAGCCCCTCGTGGTAGCAGTAGTGGGGGATCTCGATGCCGTGGTCGAGGGCGACCTGGAGGATGTTGGGTCGGCCCTCGAAGGAGCAGGTCTGGCCGTTGATGGTGCAGGTGGGCATGAGGATTTGGTTCAGCGCGGGGAGACGGGTCGGGCCGTGACATAATAATCGACGTAACTCGGGCTCGGCCTGTGGTGTTTGAAGAAAAGGAGCGTGGCGATGCCGGTTGGGTTGGCGCAGTGGACACGGCGTGAAGCGTTGGCGGCGGGTTTGGGTATGGGCTTGGCGGGGGTTTGGCCGGTTCGGCGGGCGTGGGCGGAGCCTGTTGTTGTGGGTGGGGCGGGTAGGGTGGGTGGGGTGGAGCGTTGGGCGTTGTTGGCGGACACGCACATCAACGGTGATGCGGCGGTGCAGGGCCGGCGGGGCGAGGACATGACGGCCAACTTGCGGCGGATGGTGGGTGAGGTGTTGGAGACGCGGGGCGGATTCCGCGCGGCGATGATCAACGGAGACGTATCGCACATCGACGGGCAGCCGGCGGACTACGCGGTGTTGGGCGGGGTGCTTCGGCCGATGCGAGCGGTGATGCCGGTGTGGCTGACGCTGGGGAATCACGACGACCGGGCGGAGGCGGTGGCGTGGCCGTTGGGCGGTGGCGGCGAGGCACCGGTGGGGGCGTCGGCGGCGGTGGTGGGCAAGCGGGTGGCGGTGTTGCCGGGGCGGCATGCGGACTGGGTCTTGCTGGATTCGCTGGACAAGGTGAACGTAACGCCGGGGCTGCTCGGCGAGGACCAGCTGGCTTGGTTGGAGCGTTACCTGGATGAACCGGCGGCGAGGGACCGGCCGGTGTTCATCATGCTGCACCACACGCTGGCCCCGCCCGCGGATTCGGAGGAGGCGCAGGGCCGGGCGTGGTGGCTCATGGACAGCGACGCCCTGATGCGGTTGGTTCGGCCGAGGCGTCGGGTCAAGGCGGTGTTCCACGGGCACGCCCATCGGTGGCGGCACGAGACGGTGGACGGGTTGCATGTGGTCGGGCAGCCGCCGACGTCGTATCTGTTTCGAGAGGGCGATCCGTTGGGGTGGCTGGAGGCGGAGGTGCGTGCTGGCGGGGTGGAATTGAAGCTACGGGCCGCAGGGCACGCGCGGGACGGCGAGTTGGTTCGGCTGAAGATGCGGTGAGGGCACGGGGTAAAGGTATGGGTGGGGGCTGGGGCCGATAACGGGGTGGGTCTATACTCGGCGTGAGGGTGGGCCGATGCCGGGGAGACGAGCGAGCCTGCCGTGCCGGTGCCTGTGTAACCCCCCTTTCGCGATCGCCTATGCCCCGTGATATCCCCGTTGGTAATGGTCAGATGCTGGTGTGTTTCGATCAGCACTACCGGCTGCGTGATCTGTACTACCCGCACGTCGGTCAGGAGAACCACGCGGGGGGCGGGCCGTTCCGGTTTGGGGTCTGGGCAGAGGTTTTGGCGGCGAAGGGCAAGGCCGAGGAGCGTCGGAAACGGCGGGTCTACTGGACCGACGACGGCTGGGACATCGAACGGCGATACCGCGAAGACACGCTGTCGACCGACGTGAGCCTGCGGAACGAGGCGATCGGATTCGAGCTGCGGTGCACGGACGCGGTGGACTTCCATCGCCCGCTGCTGGTGCGCCGGATCGATGTGGTCAACCTGACGGACAAGCCGAGGGAGGCCCGGCTGGTGCACCACCACGACCTGCACCTGTTTGGGACCAAGGTCGGCGACACCGCCTACTTCGATCCTCAGCTGCGGAGCCTGATCCACTACCGTCGTGACCGCTACGTCATGTGCTGCTTCTACAAAGACGGCGAGCAGAGCACCGACGAGTATGCGACCGGGACCGCCGGTTTCGGCGGGGCTGAGGGAACCTGGCGCGACGCGGAGGACGGGAAGCTCGGCAACAACCCGATCACGCAGGGCGCGGTCGACTCCACGATGCTCACCTCGGTGATGGTGCCCGCCAACGGCAGGCAGACCGTGTACATGGTCATCGGCTGCGGGAAGAGCTACGACGACTGCGAAGAGATCCACGCCTTCCTCCACAAAGAGGGCCCCCAAGGCGTGATCGATCGGACTGACGCCTACTGGAAGCTCTGGCTGCAGGCGACGCGGGGCGACTTCACCAACGCGACCGACACCGGGCTCAGCGAGCGGGTGATGCGGCTGTTCAAGCGGTCGCTGTTGGTCGTGCGGACACAGATCGATAACGACGGCGCGATCATCGCGGCGAACGACTCGGATTACTTGCAGTATTCCCGTGATACCTACAGCTATCTTTGGCCGAGGGACGGGGCGTTTGTTGCCGATGCGATGGACGGGGCGGGGTTCTCCGACATCTCACGGAAGTTCTATCAATTCTGCGCGCGGGTGATTACGAAGCGGGGGATGTTCCTGCACAAGTACAACCCGGACGGGACGCCGGCGTCGAGCTGGCACCCGTGGGTCGATGCGCACGGCCGGCCGAGCCTGCCGATCCAAGAAGACGAGACGGCGCTGGTCGTCTGGGCGTTGTGGCGGCACTACACCCGGAACCGGGATATCGAGTTTGTCCGCCCGATGTGGATGCGGCTGGTCCGGCCGGCCGCGGACTTCATGTGTCGATACCGCGATCCGGACACTGGGCTGCCGCTGCCCAGCTACGACCTGTGGGAAGAGCGTTACGGGGTGCACGCGTTTACGGTGGCGTCGGTGGTGGGCGGGCTGAAGGCCGCCGAGCAGTTCGCGGTGTGTTTCGGGGACAAGACCCGGGCCCGGCAGTACGCGGCGGCGGCGGAGGATGTGCGGGTGGCGTTCTGTCGGCACATGTGGTCGCCGCAGCACGGCCGGTTCTTGCGGCGGGTTGAGCCGGTCGACTCGGACCGGACCGCAGCATTCCTGTCCGACGTGATGGAGGGGCGGACGCCGAGCAGCGGGGGCATGGATGTGTTCGAGACGCTGGCGGGCAAGGCGACGGAGAAGGAGGCGTCGGCTCGCGGCGAGCGTGGTGCGAGCGTCGAGCTGTACGAGGACGAGGTGATCGACGCGTCGATGTTTGCGATCCACGCGATGGGCCTGCTGCCGGTGGACGACCCGCGGGTCGAGGCGACGATGGAGGCGATCGAGAAGAAGCTGACGGTCAAGACCGAGGTGGGCGGCGTGGCCCGGTATACCGACGACCATTACCACAAGATCGTGAACGACGTGGACCGAGTGCCGGGCAACCCGTGGTTCATCTGCACGCTGTGGATGGCGGACTGGCACATCGCCAAGGCGAAGAAGATCGGCGACCTGGAGCCGGCGGCGCGGTATCTGGAGTGGGTCGCGGAGCGGGCGCTGCCGTCGGATGTTTTGGCGGAGCAGGTGCACCCTGAGACAAACGACCCGCTGTCGGTGAGCCCGTTGACCTGGAGCCATGCGACGGTGGTGGCGACGGTGACGTCGTATCTGAACCGGCTGGACGAGCTGAACCCGGGGCGGGGTGCGGGGGAGCGGGGCGAGACGCCCAAGGCCCGGCCAGAGGGTGCGACGACGCGTCGGCCACGCGAACGTGAGGCGGTGCTGGACCCGCTGCCGGAGCTGGACTGAGGCGGGCTGCGGGTCATGGGTGGCCTCGAGATTTAATTGAGAGTCGGTCGCCGTGCTTTGCTGGGGTGCAAGTTGGTATTAATGCCCGCTGATGCGATGCCGTCCGACGGATGACAAAACGCTTGTGGCGGCTCGGTTTGCGGGTGCGGTCCGGTTTGCGAACGGGCGTGGGGCTGCGTATCTTCCCGGTTCTGATCCGTGCTGTTGTGTGGCGGTCGGTTGGAGGAGGGCGGAAGCGTTCGCGTTCGGGGTGTGGTGTGTCGAGAGGCAGGCTTGATGGACCCCCAACTCGTGCTTTACTTAGCCAGCGTGTGCGGCGCGATTGCGTTGTGGCTGCTGATGCCGCGTGGCCGGGCGTTGCCGTGGTGGCGTGGCGGGCTGGCGGCGATGATCGGGGTCGGGGCCCTGGGCGCGGGCTGGCTGTCGGCGGGGGTGCGTTGGTGGGGTGAAGTGGACCTCGCCGGCGGGCTGGCGGGGGGTGGCGGTGACGCGGGGCTGAGCGTGCTGGCGGTGGCGTACTACTACGTCTTCTCGGGGGTGGCGATCCTCTCGGCGGTCCGGGTGATCACGCACACGAAGCCGGTGTACTCGGCGTTGTGGTTCGTGATGGTGGTGGTGGCGACGTCGGGGCTGCTGGTGTCGCTGGCGGCGGAGTTCATGGCGTTCGCGATGCTGATCATCTATGGCGGGGCGATCCTGGTGACGTACATGTTCGTGATCATGCTGGCGAGCCAGTCGTCGCCTGAGGACGTGATCGAGGAGCAGCCGGAGTACGACCGAGCGTCGACGGAGCCGGTCTGGGCGGTGGTGGCGGGCTTTGTGCTGCTGGCGGCGCTGCTGTCGGTGGGGTTTGACGCGCCGACCGGGAACCCCGACGCGGTGGGGATGTCCGACGCGGAGATCATCGAGACCCGGCTGGCCGAGCGGTTGGTCGTGACGGAGGAAGACGAGGCACGGCAGGCCCTGAGCAGCACGCCGGCGGTGGACGCGACCGCCCTTTCCAACTCCGAGCGGTTGGGCCTGGACCTGTTTGAAGGGCATCCGCTGGCGATCGAGCTGGCGGGAGTGATCCTGCTGGTGGCGTTGATCGGCGCGGTGGTGATCGCCAAGACGAAGGTGCCCGAAGAAATCGCGCGGAACGCGGCGGCGACGCCGGGGGCGGGCGGCGCTACCGTGCGGCCGACGGGCGAGGCGGGGCCGGACAGCCCGGAGGTGTTGGGGAGCACGCGGAGCTAGGACCACGATGGACCAGATGATCTCCAGCCTGACGTTCAGCCACTACTTCCTCACGGGGGCGGTGCTGTTCGTGCTGGGGATGATCGGGTTCATCACTCGGCGGAACATGATCGTGATGTTCCTGTGCACCGAGATGATGTTCCAGGGCGTGGTGGTGACGCTGGCGGCGGCGGCGGCGATGCACGGGAACGTGACGGGGCAGACGTTCATCATCTTCGTGCTGACGATCGCGGCGGCGGAGGCGGCGTTGGCGTTGGGTCTGGTGATCTTGTTGTTCAGGCGACGGCAGACGCTCGACGCCGGGGCCTGGTCGGAGCTTCGCGGATGAGCCTGTTTGACCCGCAGATTGCGGCGTACATCCCGTGGGTATCGGGGCTTTCGGCGGTGGTCTGTGGGCTGCTGTGCTTGTACCCGCAGTTTGCGAAGCTGGCGGCGGGGGTGTGTGCGTCGGCGGTGGGCGTCGGGTTTGTGATTGCGTTGGGGATCTGGGGGAACGTGACGCACGCGGGGGCGGCTGTTAATCCCGAGCCGTTGATGCGGTGGATCGAGGTCGCGGGGCTCGAAGCGAACTACGGGGTCTATCTCGATGGGCTGACGATGATCATGCTCAGCGTGGTCACGGGGATCGGGATGCTGGTGGTGATCTATGCGGCGGGGTATATGCGGGGCGATCCGGGGTATGCGCGGTTTTTCGCGGCGGTGAGCATCTTCATCTTCGCGATGACGACGGTGGTGATGGCAGACAACCTGGTGCTGCTGTTCCTGGGGTGGGAGGGCGTGGGGCTGGCGAGTTATCTGTTGATCGGGCATGAGTACCACCGGCCGGCGGCGGTGAACGCGGCGAAGAAAGCCTTCATCGTCAACCGGATCGGGGACTTCGGCGTGCTGCTGGGGATGTTCTGCATCTTCGATGTGTTCGGGACGGTGCGGTTTGAGGGGTTCCTGCCGGCGGCGTCCGCCCTGCTCACGGGTGACGTGTCTGGCCTGGTGGGCGAAGGTTTAGCGGCGTATGAGCAGGCGACGGCGGTGCTGGCGGGGGGTGGGGAATGGCTGCTGCTGGCGGCACCGTTCGGGCTGATGGTGGGGGCGTTCGGGAAGTCGGCGCAGCTGCCGCTGTTTGTGTGGCTGCCGGACGCGATGGAGGGCCCGACGCCGGTCTCAGCGTTGATCCACGCGGCGACGATGGTGACGTCGGGGGTGTACGTCATTGCCCGGACGATGCCGTTGTTCGAGTTGTCGCCATATGCGTTGCCCACGGTGGCCGTGATTGCGGGGGCGACGGCGATCCTGGGTGCGTCGATCGCTTTGGCGCAGTACGACCTCAAGCGGGTGTTTGCGTATTCGACGGTGTCGCAGCTGGGGTACATGTTCATGGGCGTCGCGGCCTTGTCGAGCACGGCGGGCGTGTTCCACCTGGTGAGCCACGCGTTCTTCAAGGCGCTGCTGTTCCTGACCGCGGGGAGCGTGATGCACGCGTTGGCGGGGCAATTAGACATCCGGAAGATCAGTGGGCTTCGGCACAAGATGCCGGTCACGTTTGTGCTGATGGGGATCGGGTGTGCGGCGTTGGCGGGGCTGCCGGTGCTGACCGCCGGGTTCTGGTCGAAGGACCTCGTTTTAGCGACGACGTTCGACCGGGCGATCGCGACCGAGGGCGGTACGGCCTTCATCTACCTGATGGTCGGCATCGTCGGCGTCGTCACCGCGTTTGTCACCGGGTACTACTGCTTCCGGGTGTGGTTCCGGGTGTTCTTCGGCGAAGAGCGCTACGCCATGGGCGACCACCCCACCCACCACGACGGGCATGAGGGAGATCACGGACATGACGACGAGCACGGGCATCACGCCAACGAACCACACGAGATGGACTGGGGGATGAACGGGCCGTTGGTGGTGCTGGCGATCGGGTCGGTGTTTGCCGGGCTGCTGCTCGGGCCGACGCACGCGGTGGAGCACCTGATCGACGGCACGTCGGCGGAGGCGAACGCGCTGCGGGTGGGCGACGACGCGACGAAGTACGAGAAGTGGGTGCACAACCTGATGTACGGGGTCTCGGCGGTGGTGGCGTTCGCGTCGCTGGCGTTGGCGTTTGTGCTGCACGGCCCGTGGCGGAAGGTCGAGGGCGATGACCCGGTGCGGTTGCGGGCGCCGAAGGTCTTCGGGGCGTTGAATTCCAAGCTGTGGATCGACGAGGTGTACGGGGCGGTGGTGGTGTACCCGGTGCGGGTGATGGGGTCGGTGTTCTATGTGGTGGACGCGGTGATTGTGGACACGGTCGTGCGGGGGCTGGGCGTGGTGCCGCGGCTGTTGGGCGAGGGGGCACGCCCGGCGCAGTCGGGTCGGCTGCACGGGTACGGTCTGGGGATGGCGCTGGGGGTGGCTGCCGTGGTGGCGGCGACGTTTTATGCGATGAACCGCGGGTGAGCCCAGGAGCGGAACCGACGACACGATGCAATCCGATCAACTCATCCTGGCGCTGCTGACGCTGCCCGTGCTGTGGGCGGTGGGGCTGCTGCTGCCGATCCCCGGTCTGCAGCGGAAGCGGTACGCGTGGGCGTACTCGGCGGTGACCTCGGCGATCTCGCTGACGCTGGCGATCGTGGTGGCGATGAACTTCGACTGGACGCACCCGGGGGACATGCAGCTGAGCGGGTCGATCGACTGGATCCCGAGCATGGGGCTGTCGTTCCGGTACGGGGTAGACGCGATCAGCCTGTGGCTGATCCTGCTGACCGCGGTGATCATGCCGGTGGTGGTGCTCTCGAGCCTGATCGAGGTGAACCACGACATGCGGCAGTTCCACTTCTGGCTGCACATCCTGGAGGCGGCGCTGATCGGGACGTTTGTCGCGCAGGACATCGTGCTGTTCTATGTGTGCTTCGAGTTCACGCTGATCCCGTTGTACTTCCTGATCGGGGTGTTCGGGCACAAGGAGAAGCTCAAGGCGGCGCGGATCTACTTCCTGTACGCGTTCACGGGGTCGATGCTGACGTTCGCGGGGGTGCTGTATGTGGGGTATGTGGGGTGGTCGCAGACGGGGCTGTGGAACTTCGGGATCCAGGACCTGTATGAGATCGGCCGGCGGATGTCGATGACCGAGCAGTGCCTGGTCTTCGCGGCGATGCTGGCGGGTTTCGGGGTGAAGACGCCTTTGGTGCCGTTCCACACCTGGCTGCCGTTGGCACACACCGAGGCGCCAACGGCGGGGTCGGTGGACCTGGCGGGGCTGGTCTTGAAGCTGGGGCCTTACGGGCTGATCCGGCTGGCGATCCCGATGCTGCCGGACGCGGCGCTGGCCTTCGCGCCGTGGGTGTGTGTGGTGGCGGTGATCGGGATTGTGTATGCGGCGTTGATCTGCCGGGCGCAGAAGGACGCGAAACGGCTGGTGGCGTATTCGTCGGTGTCGCACATGGGGTTTGTGGCGTTGGGGCTGTTTGTGTTTGATCCGGGGGGGATCGCGGCGACCGGCGCGGTGTTCTACATGCTGGCCCACGGGCTGGCGACGGGCGGGCTGTTCCTGTGCATCGGGATGCTGTACGACCGGTTCCACACGCGGGAGTTCGGGCGGATCGGCGGGACGGCGAAGTTCATGCCGGTGTGGTCGTTCTTCTTCATGCTGTTTGTTTTGGCGTCGGTGGGGCTGCCAGGGTTGAACGGGTTCCCGGGCGAGTTCCTGACGCTGATGGGGGCGTTTGATTCGGAGCTGTGGTGGAGCAAGCCGATGGCGGTCGCGGGGGCGTTGGGCGTGATCCTGGCGGCGGTGTACCTGCTGTACATGGCGGGCCGGATGGTGTGGGGCCCGCCGGTGATCCCGGCGGATCACGAGGGGTACCTGGAGGGTGCGGAGCACGGGGTGGACCCGAACCATCGGCACGACCTGTCGTGGCGGGAGATCACGACGCTGGTGCCGGTCGCCGCGTTGTGCTTGTTGTTGGGGCTGATGCCGATGCCGGTGCTGCGGACGCTCGAGAGCCCCGTTGTCGGGCTGAATGAGCCGGTGATGGCGATTGTTGAGTCGGCGGAGCAGGCGGAGTTGCAGGTGACGGAGGGTGACGGTCCCCGCGAGGCGGTGGTGCAAGCCGAGGGCGAGACCGCGGGCGTGTCGGGCACCGGACTGCCATCCGGGGCTCGGGTTGTGGTTGTGGGTGGGGAGGGGGTCAGCCATGAATGAGATGCTGGTGAAGCTGCAGGGGCTTTGGCCGGAGATGACGCTGCTGGTGGGGGCGGTGGCGTGTTTGGCGACAGGACTGTCGGGGGTGTGGTGGGTGCGGAAGTCGACGGCGGTGGTTGCGGGGGTGGCGATCGGGGTGGCGCTGCTGTTTGCGACGGGGGTGATCGGGCCGGGCGTGGATGCGGGGGGCAGTCACCCGCTGGGGCTGGACGCGGCGGTGGTGTATCTGAAGGTGGCGGCGTTGGCGGTGGGGTTGGTACTGCTGCTGGTGGCGGCGCGGACGCCGGAGCACCTGAAGCAGGTGGTGACGGCGGAGTCTCGGGAGAAGTTCGAGCCGGGTGAGGACTTCCGGGGCGAGTTCTTCGCGTTCTTTTTGTTCTCGCTCACGGGGGTGCTGCTCACGGCCGGGGCGACGGACCTGGTGTGGCTGTTCCTGGCGTTGGAGCTGACGTCGCTGCCGACGTACATCCTGGTCGCGACGGGCCGGGACAAGGCGTGGGCGCAGGAGTCGGCGGTGAAGTACTTCTTCCTGGGGGCGATGGCGGCGGCGGTGTTCTTGTTCGGGTTTGCGTTGATCTACGCGGCGAGCGGGTTCACAACGTATGCGGGGATCCGGGGGTATGTGGAGGGCGCGGTGGCGGGGGGTGAAGTCGGGCTGTCGCCGTTGATGCTGGTGGGGATGGTGTTGGCGATTGTGGGGGTGGGGTTCAAGATCGCGGCGGTGCCGATGCACTTCTACACGGCGGACGTGTATGAGGGGGCGGCGGTGCCGGTGACGTCGATGCTGGCGTTTGTGCCGAAGGCGGCGGGGTTCGCGGCGTTGATCGGGTTGTTGTCCCTGGTGGGGTGGCAGTACGGGCCTGACGGGGATCGGCTGCCGTTGGTGTTGGAGGTGCTGATCGCGGTGATGGCGGTGGCGACGATGACGGTGGGGAACGTGCTGGCGTTGATGCAGAGCCGGGTGAAGCGGGTGCTGGCGTATTCGTCGGTGGCGCACAGCGGTTACATGCTGGTGGGGTTGCTGGCGGGGTCGACGGTGGGCGGGGGCGGGCTGGGCAACGGGGTGTCGGCGATCGCGTTCTATGTGGTGGCGTACGGGCTGGGGACGATCGCGTCGTTCGCGGTGCTCGGCTGCCTGCACGGCCCGGAGGGCGACGAGGCCGCGACGTACGACGACCTGTCGGGGCTGCGGCACCGGCACCCGTTCCTGGCGGGGACGCTGCTGGTGGCGTGCCTGTCGCTGCTGGGGTTCCCGTTCACGGTGGGGTTCATCGGGAAGATCAACCTGGCGTCGTCGGGGTTTGTCTCGGGGCACGGGCT
The DNA here is from genome assembly GCA_038749105.1 of Planctomycetota bacterium. Lineage (GTDB taxonomy): Bacteria > Planctomycetota > Phycisphaerae > Phycisphaerales > Phycisphaeraceae > JBCCOW01. Next base: position 17,249 of record JBCDIM010000049.1, on the reverse strand, counting down.
GGTGGTGATCGCGCTGGTGCTGAACTCGGCGATCTCGGCGGCCTACTACCTGCGGATCGGATCGGTGTGCTTCTTCGGCGCGGACCACGGGACGACGGAAGCGCGGTATGTGCCGGTGCGGATCACCGGCGCGATCATCGCGTCGGTGATGTCGATCGGTTTGGGTCTGCAGGGTGGTTGGCTTGAGAGCCGGGCGTTGGAGGCTGGGGTGGTAACGGAGGTGGTGGAGGACGCGGAGGATGGGGCGGACCCATCGCAAGCGGCCGGGCTCAATGGGGTGGGCGTGGAGGCGTCACGCGGGGTGGTGAGCGCGGGTACACTCGGCGACCCATGAGTCGGATCGACGCGATTTTTGAGCGGTTGCGGGGCGGAGGCAACAAGGGCCTGATGCCGTTTGTGACGGCGGGTGATCCCTCGCTCGAGGCGACAGCGGAGGTGTTGTTGGCGATGGAGGGTGCGGGGGCATCGGTGGTGGAACTGGGGATCCCGTTCAGTGATCCGATCGCGGATGGGCCGGTGATTCAGGCGTCGATGCAGCACGCTCTGGACACCGGGACGACGGTCGAGGGGGTGTTCGAGATGGTGGCGTCGGTGCGGGACCGTCTGAGTCTGGGGCTGGTGGCGATGGTGAGCTACTCCATCGTTCATCGCCTGGGGTTGGAGGTGTTTGTCCATCGGGCGGGCGCGGCGGGGTTCGACGGGTTGATCTTCCCGGACCTGACGGTGGAAGAGGCGGAGGCTGCGGGTGGTGCGCGTGAGGCGGCGGCGGCGGCGGGGTTGAGCCTGGCGATGCTGGTAGCCCCGACGACCCCGATGGAGCGAGCGGAGCGGATCGCGTCGGCGAGCAGCGGGTTTGTGTATGTGGTGAGCCGGGCGGGGATCACGGGGGCCAGGACGGAACTGCCCGCGGGTTTGGGCGAACGGCTGGCGGGGCTGCGGGGGGTGACGCAGACGCCGTTGGCGGTGGGTTTTGGGGTGTCCTCGCCGGAGCAGGTGCGGGCGGTGGTCGGTGGGTGCGGCGGCGCAGACGCGGTGATTGTCGGCTCGGCTCTGGTCGATCGGATTGCGGGGACGCGCGGGCAGCCAACGGCCGAGTCGGCGGCCCAGGCGGGTGCGTTTGTCGCGGGGTTGGCGGCGGGGTTGGACGATTGACGATGAGTGGGTTTTGGGACGGTGAGTCCGGGCCGACGGCCCCAGGAGCCTTGAACGTGATGCGACGCGATGGATCGGTGTTGGGCTTGGGTCGGGTGTGGCGTTGGGTTGCGGTGGTGGCGTTGTCTATCGCGGTGACGGGTGGATCAGGCTCGGTTCTCGCGGACGAGACGGGTGAGGGCGAACGGTTGCTGGCGGATGCGTTGGCGCGTCTGTCGTTAGCGCGGCTGGATGGTGCGGGTGCTACGGGCGGAGCGCAGGCGGGGCCGGTGGACGGGGCGATCCGGGAATCGGCGCTGCTGATGGACGTGGCACTGGAGCTGGATCCCGAGGCGGCAGACCTGTGGGCACTCCGGGCTGAGGCGGCGCTTCGTTTGGGCGACGGTGAGGCTCGGCTGGCGGCGCTTCGGGCGTACGCCAAGCTTCGGCCCGACGACGAGGCGAAGAAGCTCGCGCTACTCCGGGCTTTGATCGATCGGCGGGGGACGCTGGATGAGCGGCTGCTGGTGACCGAGCGGCTGCTGGTGTCGGCGGCGGGGAAGCGGTTGTCGGCGCCGATCCGCTCGCGGTTGGCGTTGTATGCGTCGGAGCTCGCGGGTGAGTTGCTTCAGCCGGGCAAGCGGTCCCGGTATCTGAAGGAATCGTTGGACGCGGATCCGGCCAACGGGGCGGCGGCGCGGGCGTTGGTGGGTTTTGCGCGCAGCCGAGGGGCCGGCCCACGCCTAGAAGGGGCGGGCCTGATCGGGCTGGTGAGGGCGGCCCCCCTGGATGCTGCGGCCCGGCTGGAGTTGGCGGAGGTTTTGGCGGGACAGGGCGTGTATGAGGCTGCGGCGGAGCAATACGGGATCGGTCAGCGGTTGGTGGGGGGTGCGCTGAGTGCTGAGGTCTACGGGCGTTGGATGCTGAGCCTGGCGGCGGCGGGTCAGGACGCGGTGTTGGAGCAGGGGATGGGCGAGCTGGCATCCTTGGCCGCGGGTGAGGGCGAAGAGCCCGACGTGCTGGCGTTGCCCGCCGAGTTGCAGGTGGTCCGGCTGGCGGCGTTGGATGGGGAAGACGAAGCGGAGGCGCGAGATGCGGCCTTGGCGTCGGTGCTCGGGCTGCTGGATGAGGGCGGCGCGTTGGAGGATGCGGCGTGGATTGCGGTGGTGTTTGGAGAGCTGGAAGCGGCGGCGGCGCGGGTGGGTGCGCTCGAAGGGGAGGGTGTGGGTGCGGTGCGGGCGCGCGGGTTGTTGGCGGCCAAGAGGGGGCAAGTGGAGGAGGCTCGCGGTTTGCTGGAGCCGATCGCGGGGGAGGACGGCTTGGCGGCCTACGGTCTGGCGATGGTGTCGGGTCTGGACGAGGCGGGTCGGGGTCGTGCTTTGCAGGGGGTGGTGGAGTCGGGCCCGGCGACGACCGCGGGGCTGCTGGCGGCGCGCGAACTGATGGGGATGGGGCGTGTGGTTCAAGCGACGGGCGTTGGGTCGGGTTTGCGTGATGCCTTGATGCGGGTGCCAACGGCCGTGCTGCGGCTGGACCTTGAGGGTGGGTCTTGGGTGGATGTCCGGGCGGAGCCGGTGGTGCGTCGGCTGGGGTATCTGGACCCGGTCGCGTTGGATGTGACGGTGTGGAACATCTCGCCGGTGGCGCTGGAGGTCGGTGGGGGCGGGACGCTGAGCGGGCTGGTGGCGGTGACACCCCGGGCGACTTTCGGCGGGCAGCCCTACGACGGGCCAGACGCGGAGCTCGGGCGGAGTCTGGTGATTGCGGATATCGGTGAACGGGTGACGTTGGCACCCAATGCCCGGTATACCGCGCGGGTGCGGCTGGACAGGTACGGCCTGGGGCGGATGCTGGAGCGTCGGCCCGGCGAGTCGTTTTTGCTGTCGCTGCAGGCGGTGACGGAGCCTAGGGTGGACGCATCGGGGCGATCGCTGCCGGGGATGCTGGGGCAGGTGGACTTCGTGCAGGGGGTGTCGGTCTTGGGTCAGGGTGCCGGGTTGCTTGGGCAGTGGGTGGAGTCGGCGGCGGGTGAGGATGAGCAGGCGGCGATGGTGGCGGTCGCTCGGCTAGCGCGGACGGGTGTGGCGGGCAGCCGGGCGGCGGACGCGATCGGCGCGTTCTACGAGGCGTCGGATGAGCTGGGCAAGGCGTGGGTCGCGGCGGTGCTGCCAGCAGATGGGGTGGCGACGCGTGAGCTGTGGTCGGGGCTCGAGTCGGCTGAGGAGCCGATGGTGCGATTGGTGTATCTGGCCCGGCAGAGCGGTCCGGGCCAGGACGCGGTGGTGTCACGCATGGTGCGGGATTCGGACCCGCGGGTGCGGGAGCTGGCTCGGGCGATGCGGGACGCGGCGAAGGAGCGGGCGGGGGAGTGAGTGACACGTCGAGATGGTCAGAAGATGAGTGGCTTTGGGCTGATGATCAAGGTTGTGTTCACTGCGGTATTGGTTATTGGTGCACTTACGACGGTATACGGTGCCTTGGCGTTTTTTGTGCTGCAGGCGCTGCCGCCGAATGGTTCGGGCAGTCGGTTGCCGAGCCTGTATGTGATGTTTGCTGGGATGGGCGGGATGTTGGCAGGTGCGGTCGGGAGAAACCTCAGGCTTTGACGAGGGCCTCTGAGACGTGCGACGCATCGCGTTGCGGCTATCGTCGGGATGGGCGGTTTGGATCGGGTGTTGCGGTCAGGTCTTCACGAGGGTGAGGAGGTAGGCGGCGACGGGGATGGCGAGGATGACGGGGAGCCAGGCGGTGAGGACGGGGGGCATGGTGTCGGTGCCGGCCTGGAGGGCGATGAGGCCGAGGCCCCAGGTGGTGAGGCAGACGGCGGCGGCTTTGAGGGACTGGGTCAGCGTGTTGAACGGGCTGACGGAAAGGAAGAACGGCAGGCCCATGACGAGGACAAGGAGGTTGAGGATCAGCAGGGAGAAGCGGGACCAGATGGTGCGGATGATGTCGGCGACGAGGCGGGGCTCGGACTGGACGGCGGGGTTCTGTTGGAGCTCGCGGAGCCGGCGGAGGTCGAGGAGCCGGACGTATTGGGAGGCTTGGCGGGCGAGGATGACATCGGGGGAGAGCTGGGTGGGGAAGGCCTCGACGGGCTGGGGGCCGAGCATCTGGTCCTGGAGGGCGCGGGCGTCTTCGGGCTCGGCGGCGTAGGCGGAGCCGACGAAGGTCCAGGCCTGGGCGGCGGGGTCCCAGTCGGCGTGGTCGCCGGCGATGCGTCGTCGGAGGTTGAGGGTGTCGGGATCGCGTTCGAGGATGCGGACGCCGCGGAGGGTGGAGGGCTGGTCCTGGGTGCCGAAGTCGAAGCGTGCGGCGGTGAGGAGGTTGCCCCGGCCGTCGGGGGTGAAGAGGACGGCTTGCGAGCGGATGCGGGGCTCGGCGACGGTGGATTTGGAGCGGAGGAGCTTGTCGGCCATGGGGGGCAGGACGTACTCCTGGAGGGGCAGGGGCAGGAGGGTCAGGGCCATGCCGGCGACGATGATGGGGGCGGCGAGGCGGTAGAGGGAGAGCCCGCCGGTGACCATGGCGGTGAGCTCGCGGGTGCGGTGGAAGCCGGCGAGGGTGAAGCCCATGGCCCCGGCGACGAGGAGCCCGGAGAAGTAGACGTAGACGAGCAAGACGGTCGGGATGTAGTAGTCGGCGATGACGTAGAGCGTCCAGGCGATGCCGGTGAACGATGAGATCTCGAGCCGGGGCAGGATCTCGGCGGCTTGCTGGGGGGTGAGCGGGAAGCTGTCGACGAGGTCTTGTTCGGTGGGGTTGCGTCGGAGCACGGCCCGGAGTCGTGCGGGGTCGAGGTCGAACTCCTGGGAGACGGCACGGACCGCGGGGGCTTGTGCGCGTTGAGGCCCGGCCTCGAGGAACTCGTCGATGTCCGTGATGAAGTCGACGAGCACGAACAGGGCCATGATCACCGAGAGCAGGACCGCGAAGTTGATCAAGAAGGTCTTGATGATGTAGCGGTCGAGGGTGTTCATTGAAAGAAGTTGGAAGTTGGAAGTTGGAAGTTGGAAGTTGGAAGGCGGGGCGTGTTTAGTGCTTAGCGAGTTGGCAGTAGGCGATGCCGATGACGATGGCGAGGATGAGGTTGCCGGACCACATGACGGTGAGGCCGGGCCAGATGTAGCCGCTGGTGAGTGAGCCGGTGAGGTTCTCGCCGCTGTGGATGATGATGGTGGTGGTGATGGCGAGCAGGAACGACCAGAAGAACACGAGCAGGGGGAGTTGATTGCGGAGGGTGATGGCGAGGACGGCGCCGAGCAGGAGCAGGAGGGTGCAGGAGACGGCGGAGGCGAGGCGTTGGTGTCGGAGCCCGACGATGAGCCGGCCCAGCGCGGCGATCTGGGAGCGGAAGGCGTTGGCCTCGTTCTGGATGATGGGCGACTGGGCGAAGTCGGCGTGCTGTGCGGTGTCGAGGAGCTGGCGTGCGGTGAGGCTGGAGGGGTCGGCGAAGGTGGCGGGTTTGGTGGGGGTGAGCCCCGTGAGTTCTTGCTGGGAGTCTTCGTTGGCGGGGCCGTCGGAGGTGGGGTCACGGATGACGACGTTGTTGAGGCGGGCGTTGACGACGGGCTGGAGGTTGAAGCCCGAAGTGGTGATGCGGAGCGAGGCGGAGTTGGCGGCGAACTGGCGGACGGGGATGTTGGCGAGGCTGGGGCGGTCGTCGTCGAACTTCTCGAAGATGACGGGGCGGTTTCGGTCGGCGGAGAGGATGAGCAGGCCGTCGGCGTTCTGGACGCGGGGCGCGGTGATCCGGTAGCGCTCGCCGGTGAGGGGCCCGTTGAGCCAGACGGCGGGCTGGCCGGAGTCCGACGTGGTGAGGCCGCGGGTGATCGCTTGGCGGAGCTGCTCCTCGGTGATACGCCCCGCCAGGCTCTGCATGATGGTGTCGACGGCGTCGTACCGGCTGGGGGCGTTCTCGAGGTCACGGAGGTCGGACCAGGACAGGAACTTGGGCTTATCGCGGATGGGGTTGGGCAGCTCGATGAAGTCCAGGTTGGCCTGGCTGGAACCCCCCTGCTGGCGCTGGAGCTCGCCGACGGACTGATCGAAGACCAGCGGGTTGATGAGGCGGACCGAGACGTAGCCGACGCCCTGCTGATCGCGGTAGAGCTGGACGCGGGCTTCTTGGGCCGTGGCGTCGGAGCGGACGGGGTTGTCGGCGGACATCCGGCCGAGGGCGACGCCGGTGAGCTGGAGCTCCTTATCGAGGCGGAGTTGGCCGCGGAAGGGCTGCGGCTCGAGCGGGACCTCCTGGGCGTTCTCGGCGTAGAGGACGTAGTCCTGGCCGGGGAACTTGAAGGCGCGGTTCTCGTTGAGCTGGGCCACGAGGATGGACATCACGTCGCCCTCGAGGGTCTCGGCGACCTGCTTGTAGAACCAGGGGACCACCGCGTTGGAGAGGTAAGCCAGCGAGAGGGTGCAGGCGAGCCCGAGGCCGGCCACGGGCAGGAGGATGCGGGAGTAGCTGATGCCGGAGGCGGCGGAGGCGGTGATCTCGTTGTCGTTGGCGAGGCGGATGAACACGAGGGTGGCGGCGAGGGTGCCGGCGAAGGGCAAAGCGAAGCCGATCATGGTCGGCAGGGAGAAACCGATGAAGCGGAAGAGGGCCGCGGCCCCGAGGAGCCCGTCGGAGAGGGGCTTGATGGCGGTAGCGAAGCTCATCACGGTCACGAGGATCGCGGTGGTGAGCAGGAGGACCTTGAGCAGCTCGCGGAGGATGTAGGCGTAGAGCGTCCAGGGCATGGATTTCAGGAGTTTACGGCGATGTTGGCAGCGGGTGGCGGGACACCTGCGAGGCGTCGCCTCGCGGCTAGTCGAGCGATTGCTCTTGCAGGGTCTGCAATTCGGCGATGCCCTTGGCAGCGAGGTCCAGCAGCGTGTTGAGTTGGTCGCGGGAGAAGGTGGCGGACTCGCCCGTGCCCTGGACCTCGATAAACTCGCCTTTGGCGTTCATGACGACGTTCATGTCGACGTCGGCGTTGACGTCGCGGGGGTAGTCGAGGTCGAGCATGGGTCGGCCCTCGACGATTCCGACGCTCACGGCCGCGATGGGGCTGAGGATCGGGTCGCTCGTGATGAGCCCGTCGGCCTGGGCGGAGCGGAGAGCCTGGGTCAGGGCGACCATGGCCCCGGTGACGGCGGCGGTGCGGGTCCCGCCGTCGGCGTGGAGGACGTCGCAGTCGCAGGTGATGGCGAGGCCGGGCATCTGGTCGAGGTCGACCGCGGCGCGGAGGGCCCGACCGATGAGGCGTTGGATCTCGGTGGATCGGCCATCGGTGCCACGGCGCTTCCGGTCGGGGGTGGAGCCAGGCAGCATGGCGTATTCAGCGGTGACCCAGCCGTGGGTGGGGTTGCCGTCCTCATCGCGCTTGATCCATTTCGGCGGGTTGGCGGCGATGGAGGCGGTGCAGAGCACGCGGGTGTGGCCGGCGGAGATCACCACGGAGCCGGGGGCGGCGGTCGGGAACGGCTCGATGGTGACCGTGCGGAGGGCGTCGTCGGGGCGGTCGGAGTAGGCGGTGGGGTCAGGCATGGCGGGGAGTGTACGGGCTGACCGGCGTCATCGCGGCGCGGCCCACGGTGGGACACCGTGGGCTTCAGTGGGTGGTGAGTGGTGTGTCGGTAGGCCGATAGACTGTTAGTAGACGATGCGACGAAGACTGCGTCAGGTCATCCCGAGCATGTTCCACCGTCGGCTGTTGTTGCTGGTCGTCGTGGCGATCGGTGTGCTGGGGGTTCTGACGGTGCAGACGGCTCGGCTGACGCTGGCGTCGGGGTACGACACGCGGCGGGCGTCGGCGCAGGACGCGCTGTTCACGCCGCAGCTGGTGCCGACGGTGCGGGGGCGGATCTTTGACCGCAAGGGCCGGATCCTGGCGGAGGACCGGCCGGGCACCGAGGTGGCGGTGAGCTTCGAGGTGATCTCGGGGGAGTGGGCGTACCTGCAGGCGAGGCGGGCGGCGTACCGCGAACACCGGGCGACATGGACGGGGATGAGCGACGCGGCGCGGGAGCGGCTGATCCAGAGCTATCAGGGGCCGTTCGACGAGCAGGTGCGTCGGCTGTGGGTGACGATGGCGGACGCGGCGGAGGTGTCGCCTGAAGTGCTGGCGGAGCGTCGGCGTGACATCCAAGAGCGGGTCGCGGTGCTGCAAGGGTTCTTGTGGCAGCGGTGGCGGGAGCGTCGGTCGGCGGAGCTGGGTCGGCCGGTGTCGTGGGACGAGGTGACCGAGCCGATCGCCGAACAGAAGCAAGCCCACGCCGTGCTCGACCAGGTCGGGCCGGTGGTGGTCGCCCGGCTACGCGGCTTCATCGCGGAGGCCTCCGGAGACAACGAAGCGTCGGAGGCGTTGCGGGTCTGGCGGGAGGTGGTCGTCCGCCCGACGCGGCAGCGGGTGTACCCGTGGTCTGAGACGACCGTGCTGCTGGAGACGGCGACGTTGCCGACACCGCTGGCCGAGCAGTTCAACCGTGAGCCGGTGGCGATCGACGTGAAGGGTGTCGGGGTTCATCTGCTGGGGCGGATGCGGCCGGTCTACGCTGAGGACGTCGCGCGTCGGCCTTACGTCACCGAAGATGGGGCGATCGACCTGGCGGGGTATCTGCCCGGCGACCGTGCGGGAGAGTTCGGGCTTGAGCGGACCTTCGAGGACGAGCTGCGTGGCGTGCGGGGGCGGATCGTGCGTCGGGTGGATGACGCATCGGTGTCGTCGAACACGCCGACGCGGGCGGGGGACGACCTGCACCTCACGGTGGACATGTCGCTGCAGGCACGGATCGCAGCGGCGATGTCGGAAGAGGTCGGGCTGATGGAGATGCAGCCGTGGCACGCGAAGCCGGGCGAGGTCGAGAACGTGGGCGAGCGATTGAACGGCGCGGCCGTGGTGCTGGAGATCGAGACCGGGGAAGTGCTGGCGGCGGTGAGCATGCCGACGATGCCGCGGGATTTGTTGGAGCGGGAGCCGGCCACACTCCGTGAGGACCCGATCGACCTGCCGTACCTGAACCGGGTGGTGGCTAGACCGTACATGCCAGGGTCGACGGTGAAGCCGTTGATCGTGGCGTTCGCGATCAGCAACGGGGAGCTGGGCCCTGGCGAGATCCTGGACTGTTCACGCGGCTATCTGTGGGAGGGCAGCCCGACGGTGTACCGGGACTGGCGGGTGAAGGCGGGCGGCGCGCCTTTCGGGCCGATCGACGCGATTGAAGCGCTGGCGGTGAGCTCGAACACGTTCATGGGGATGCTGGCGTATCGGCTCGGGCCCGAGCGGCTGTCCGACTGGTACGGGCGGGTCGGACTGGGTCGGCGGACCGGGTCGGGGCTGCCGGACGAGATCGGCGGGACGATCCCGCAGCCCCCCTACCGTGCGCCCGACCGGGCGACGGTGGAGCGGAACAACGCCTTTGTGGCGATCGGCCAGGGCCCCATCGACTGGACGCCGTTGCAGGCCGTGCACGCCTACGCCACCCTGGCCCGCGGGGGCGTCGTGATCCCGCCACGTTTTGTGCAGGCCGACACGCTGAACCCCCCGGACGTCATCGAGCGGGTGCCGCTGAGCTCGGCCGCGCTCGACGTGGCGATGGAGGGCATGTGGGCCTCGGCCAACGAATCAAACGGCACGACACGCCACCTGTCGTACCTCGGCCGAGAGCCGCTCTGGAACGCCGAGGGCGTGATCGTCCGGGCCAAGTCGGGGACCGCGCAGGCGACGCCCCTGCGGATCGACAGCGACGGCGACGGCCGGGTCACCCGCGACGACCCGATCGTCAAGCGGGGGAACCACGCGTGGGTCGTCGCGCTGGTCCAGGCCGAAGACGCCGCCCGGCCGACGCACGCGATCGCCGTGGTGGTCGAGTACTCGGGCAGCGGCGGGCAGGTCGCCGGCCCGATCGTGAACCAGGTGATCCACGCGATGCAGGCCGAGGGGTATCTCGGGGCCGCCGGGGGCGGGATGGGTCAACGGACAGGGCTGGGGGCGGCGCGATGATGAACGCGGTGCTCGCCAAGCTGAAACTGCTGCTGCGGCCGCACCCCGGGTGGTATGCGCTGCTGGCGGCGGTGGGTCTGGCCCTGATGGGGACGGCCGCGATCGGGACGGTGTCGGAACACTTCGCGTCGCTGCAGACGCGGCGGTGGCTGCCGCTGGGGCTGATCGCGGTGGCCCTGACACTGCTGCCCCCGCCGCGGTTGTTGGGACAGCTCTCGTACGTCGCGTTCGGGGTGGCGGTGGCGTTGCTGGTGTTTGTGGTGCTGCCGTTCGTGCCGCGCTCGGTGGTGCCGGTGATCAACGGGGCCACGGCCTGGATCGACCTGGGGTTCTTCAACTTCCAGCCGGCGGAGTTTGCGAAGGTTGCGTTCATCCTGGCGGCGGCGTGGTACCTGCGGCACCGTGACTCGCACCGCCGGCTCCTGGGCCTGCTTCTGCCGTTCGTGCTGATGCTGGTGCCGGTGGGCCTGATCCTCAAACAGCCCGACCTCGGCACCGCCCTCGTGTTCGCCCCGGCCCTGCTCGTCATGCTCGTCGCGGCGGGGGCGAAGCTCCGCCACCTCGCCGCCCTGCTCAGCCTTGGCATCGCGGGCATCGTGCTCAACGTCGTGATCATCCTCTACGCCCCGGCCGACATGCAGGTCCTCGCCCCACACCAGCAGGTCCGCATCAAGGCCATGGCCGCCCAGGCGACCGGCGACACCCAATACCTGCAGAACATCGGGTACCAGCAAGACAAGGCGATGACGCTGGTCGCGGCCGGCGGGTTCACGGGCCTCGGCGAACGCTCCGCCACGGTCGTGAAATACAACAAGCTGCCGTACGACCACAACGACATGATCTTCGCAGTGATCGTCAACCGCTGGGGCCTCATGGGCGCGGTCGCGGTGTTCGGGCTGTACCTGCTGCTGGGCGGGTCGATGCTGCTCGTCGCTGCCCGCTCCCGCGACCCGTTCGGGCGGCTGGCGTGCGTCGGCTTCGCGGGGATCATCCTGACCCAGGCGGTGATCAACATCGGGATGACTGTGGGGCTGCTCCCGATCACGGGGATCACGCTGCCGCTCGTCTCCTACGGTGGCTCATCACTGCTGTTCACGCTGGTGATGGTCGGGCTGGTTCTGAACATCGCGAGCCAGCCGAGGAAGCCGTTGGCGCGGCCGAGCTTCGAGTTCGAGAACGGCGACGCGATCTTTCAGTGATTCTTCGTGGGTCTTTGGCGGTCGGGCCTGCGACGCGTCGCGTCGCGGCTAGCATGCCGGCCCATGAGTGAGCGTGATGTAGTCGTGACAGCGGGCGATGCCCCGTGGCGGGCGGGGGTGCGGGCGGCGTGGGCCAACCGTTGGCCCGGGCTCGCTCTGGTCTGCTTCGCGGTGGGTCTACTGCTGGCGTACTGGTATGTGCCCGCGGTGCGGGACGCGTTGGACGTCGTGGCAGGTTGGAAGCAGCGGGTGGGGTTGGCGTTCGGGATCGTGAGCACAGCCGTGTTTGGAGGGCTGCTGCCGTGGCTCGTCCAGCGGGTGATCCGGCCGGGGACGCGGGACGCCACGCTACCGGTGCTGTGGTTCCTGCTGGTGTTCTGGGCGACGAAGGGGCTGGAGATCGACCTGCTCTACCGGCTGCAGGCGGCGGTGTTCGGGGACCGCGCGTCGCCGGGCGTGGTGGCCGTGAAGGTGCTGTGCGATCAGCTGGGGTACGTCACGCTGTGGGCGATCCCGAGCACGGTGGCGGCGTTTGCGTGGCGGGATTGCGGCTACTCATTCGTTCGGCTCCGCCGCGAGTTCTTCCGGGGCGGGTGGCCGGGCTGGTACCGGCAGCGGATCGTGCCGGTGCTGATCGCGAACTGGATGGTGTGGGTGCCGGCGGTGGTGGTGATCTACCTGCTGCCGCTGGCGTTGCAGCTGCCGATCCAGAATTTGGTGCTGTGCTTCTGGTCACTGATGCTGATCATCCAGACGCGGGGCGAGTGACGCGGCGGGGTCATCGGCCGCGGCGGTAGGCGCGGGGGCTGAGGCCCGTGATAAGCTTGAACTGGCGGCTGAATTGGAAGAGGTCGGTGTAGTCGAACTCGTCGGCGACCTGCGAGACCGTCAGGCTGGATTCGATCAGCCGGGATGCCGCACGGCGGACGCGTTGCCGGACGAGCCATCGACGGGGTGACTCGTGGAAGGAGACGCGGAACCGGCGCGCGAAGTAGTCGTGAGACATGCCGACGTGCTCGGCAAGCTCAGCCGGCGTGGTGCGGACGACCGGGTCGTTCTCGATCAGCCGGAGCACCGCAAGGCGGTGCCGTGGTTCGAGTCCGCCGCGGGTGGCGGACTCGCGCACCGCCCGGGCGGTATCGATGAGCATGCCCAGCAAGAGGGTGCGGACGCGGAGCGAGCGGTGCGGACGATCCAGCGTCAATTCTTCCAGCAGCAGGTCCGCCGACGGGTGCAGGGTGTGCAGTCCGGGCTGCGTGACGATCACCGCGGGTGGCTTCGGCCGGGCCGGTGGACCGAGCCGGAACCGGAAGTGAAAGAGCGTGGTCGGCCGATCGGGGTCGGCGTTGTGGACGGTGTGTGCCACGCCCGGCGACAGCCAGAGCAGCGCCCCGGGGCCCAGCGTCACCGCCCCCGTGGTTGTGGTGCAGACGAATTGTGAGCCGTACACGGAATAGAGCAAGTGCTCATCGAGGACGCGGTCGTGGAACGACCAGTCCGCCGCTACCGCGGTCTTGCCGTATACCTGAAAATCCAGTCTTTTTCTTTCGTCTGCGAGGGCTGTGATCCAGTGCTCGATACCGATTCGGCTCATGCTCAGATTGTGGCAGCTTTCCGGTTCGTCACAAGTCTTTCATGCTCCGGGCCATGGCCCCAGCCGCGGGTCTCCGCATAATTGCCGCTTTCAGACCCATGGAGACCCGACGATGACCGCCAGCCCCCTCGCCACCGCACCCGACCCCGCCGGACCCGCACGCCGAGAGCACCCCTCCCGGCTGACAGCCGAACAGGCCAGGCAGTTCCACGAGCAGGGCTTCCTCGGGCCGCTCACCGCCTGCTCCGCCGAAGAGATGGCGGCGTACCGGTCACACATCGAGGAGCTCATCCTCGAGGGCGGCATCGGCGGCGGCGGGTCCGTCCACAACCGCCACCTCGACGACCGCCTCGTCTACGAGCTCTCGACCCGGCCCGAGATCGTCCAGCCCATGACCAGCATCCTCGGCGACGACCTGCTGCTCTGGCGCACCAACTTCTTCAACAAACAGCCCGGCGGCAAGGAAATCCCCTGGCACCAGGACCGCAACTACTGGCCCATCGAGCCCGAGGTCGTCATCAGCGCCTGGCTGGCGATCGACCCGTCCACCATCGAGAACAGCTGCGTGCAGGTCATCCCCGGCACCCACCGCAAGCTCGTCCCCCACGCCGCGATCAAGGCGGAAGAGCGGGCCATCAAGCAGTTCGCCGAGGAGGCGGTGCTCGACGGCATCGACACCTCGGGCATGATCAATATGGAGCTTGAGGCCGGGCAGTTCATGCTGTTCAACGAGCGGACGCTTCACCACAGCGAGCCGAACCGCTCGGACAAACGGCGGATGGGCATGGCGATCCGCGTGATCCTGCCGCAGGTCCGCGTGCTCTCGACCGACTCCCCTCGGCACAAGATGATGGTCGTCGCCGGCCAAGACCGCATGGGCTTCAACCCGCGGTGCGATCCGCCCGCGGGGTGAGGCCGTTAACGCTGCATCGCTGACATGCTTCAGGCGGTCTGATGTCGGTACGGATCGCAAACGGGATGGTGTGGGTGCCGGCGGTGGGGGCGGTGGTGGTGATTGACCTGCTGCCGCTGGCGTTGCAGCTGCCGATCCAGAATCTGGTGCTGTGCTTCTGGTCGCTGATGCTGATCATCCAGACGCGCGGGGCTTCTGCGGGTCGGGAAGATTGAACAATGGAGGCTCGGAGGATGCTGGGGCCAATTCTCGAAAAACGACTCCCGGCACCTCTTTTCCCCTCACCCTCCCTTTTTTATCAAACTAGAGCAAAGGGCAAGCCATTAGTCCGGACCCGTTAGCGAGCTAGGCTATCAACCAATATATTCTAAACTAGCTGCGCTCTGCCGACGTAAAGCTAAAGCATGACCAAAAAATACGAGTAGTAACAGACTGCTTGGCTCCGGGATAGCAAAAACTCTTATGTTATCAATACCCCAGACTTCGTTTGGTGGAAAAGAGTCTTTGAGCTCGGCTTCAAAGTTCAATGACAATGATGTGCTTGCGTGGCTGAATGTAGTGTCGACCGAGTAGGTTGTGTCTCCGCCGCCATCCCAAAAACGAGATGTGTACCCAAGGGTATTGATTTCAGAAGCTGCAGTACGTGTCGGGTTGTTTTCAAGTGGGAATGTTCCTGGCCACGATTGGCCGAACGGGAGCGAACCTCGCCACTGGACAAACGTTGAATTAATGATGGGTACATCACCTGATATCCCAAAGCTGAAAATATCTGGGCCAGCATTTGGGTTTGGATTATTGCCATCCCATGTACCAATTATATAAAGATCATAAATCACTCGAACTTCCGAATGCTCAGGAAGGCCTGTCAGATTCAGTTGCACTCCTGTGTTACCGAATGTTCCTAGAAAGCGTTGGCCCGATGGTGAAACTGAAATAGTATTGTTTGTCCATTGAGGTGATACCTCGCCAGCAAAGTCCGACTCAAAGATAAGTTCTGCAGATGCATTAGTGCAGAATGCAGCGAATACAGCCACGAACAATAAGCTAGTACGCAACATAGTTGCCCCGTTATGCAGTATTTGACGAACACTATCTACTCTAACTACTTAGCAGGCTACCGTAATAGAAAGTTACAAAAGTGATTCGTTGTTGGCAATGGTCTTTGCAAAGAATGCCGGATAAATGGAATCAAAAAAACCCACGGACGACGGGGGTCGGTCGTGGGCTTCGGGTGAGTTGGGTTGTAGCGTCGCGTATGGGGTGGCTTACGCCAAGGCCGCTTGGGCGGCGGCGAGGCGAGCGATGGGGACGCGGAAGGGGGAGCAGCTGACGTATTGTAGGCCGACGTTGTGGCAGAACTGGATGGAGGCGGGGTCGCCGCCGTGTTCGCCGCAGATGCCGAGCTTGATCTTCTTGTTGGTCTTCTTGCCGCCTTCGACGCCGGCGGCGACGAGCTGGCCGACGCCGGTGGTGTCGAGGGACTGGAAGGGGTCCTTCTCGAGGATCTCCTGACCGATGTAGTCGGGGAGGAAGGTGTTCACGTCGTCACGCGAGTAGCCGAAGGTCATCTGTGTGAGGTCGTTGGTGCCGAAGGAGAAGAAGTCGGCCTCGGTGGCGACCTCGTCGGCGGTGAGGGCGGCGCGGGGGATCTCGATCATGGTCCCGATGAGGATGTCGAGCTTGCCGGCGTACTTCTTCTTGGCCTTGACCGCGGCGATGGTCTCCTCGGCGAGGGCACGCAGGATGGCGAGCTCCTTCACGGTGCCGACGAGGGGGATCATGATCTCGGGCTTGGCGTCGATGCGCTTCTTCTTGCAGTTGATAGCCGCCTCGGTGATGGCGGTGACCTGCATGACCAGGATCTCGGGGTAGGTGATCGAGAGGCGGCAGCCGCGGTGCCCGAGCATGGGGTTGGCTTCGTGGAGGGCGGAGACGCGCTGCTTGATGTCCTTGACGGGGATGCCGGTGGCCTTGGCGAGTTCCTTCTGGGACTTGTCGTCGTGGGGGACGAACTCGTGGAGCGGCGGGTCGAGGAGGCGGACGGTGACGGGCAGGCCCTTCATGGCCTTGAAGATGCCCTCGAAGTCCTTGCGCTGGTAGGGCAGGAGCTTCTTGAGGGCGGCTTCGCGGGCGGGCTTGTCGGAGGCGAGGATCATCTCACGCATGGCGAGGATGCGGTCGCCCTCGAAGAACATGTGCTCGGTGCGGCAGAGGCCGATGCCTTCGGCGCCGAAGTCGCGGGCACGCTTGGAGTCGGCGGGGGAGTCGGCGTTGGTGCGGATGCCGAGTTTGCGGTACTTGTCGGCCCACTTCATGACCTGGGCGAAGTCGCCGGAGAGCTTGGGGGCAACGGTGGGCATCTCGCCGGCGAAGACCTCGCCGGTGGACCCGTCGATGGAGAGGGTGTCCTTGCGGGAGTAGGTCTTGCCGTCCACCTTGATCTTGCCGGCCTTCTCGTCGATGTGGATCTCGCCGGCACCGGCGACGCAGCACTTGCCCCAGCCACGGGCGACGACCGCGGCGTGTGACGTCATGCCGCCGGTGGAGGTGAGGATGCCGGCGGCGGAGTGCATGCCGTCGACGTCTTCGGGGGAGGTCTCCTTGCGGACCAAGAGGACGGCTTCGCCGTTGTGGGAGCGTTCGACGGCTTCTTCTGCCGTGAAGGCGAGCTTGCCGAAGGCTGCTCCGGGTGAGGCGGGCAGGCCGACGGCGAGCGGGGTGGCCTTGTTCTTGGCGGCGGGATCGAAGGAGGGCAGGAGGAGCTGGGTGAGGTCGCCGGCGGGGATGCGGAGGACGGCGGTCTTCTCGGTGATGAGCTTCTCTTTGACCATGTCGCAGGCGATCTTGACCGCGGCGGCGCCGGTGCGCTTGCCGGTGCGGGTCTGGAGCATGAAGAAGGTGCCCTTCTCGATGGTGAACTCGATGTCCTGGACGTCCTTGTAGTGCTTCTCGAGGACCTTCTTGATGTTCATAAGTTCGGCGTGGATCTTCTTGCCGATGGTCTTGTCGTTGGCGGCTTTCCAGGCCTTGGGCATGTTCTCGACGGGCTCGGGGGTGCGGATGCCGGCGACGACGTCCTCGCCCTGGGCGTTGACGAGGTACTCGCCGTAGAACTTGTTCGCGCCGGTGGAGGGGTCGCGGGTGAAGGCGACGCCGGTGCCGCAGTCGTCACCCATGTTGCCGTAGACCATGGTCTGGACGTTGACGGCGGTGCCGAGGAGCCCGGTCATCTCGTTGATCTGGCGGTAGCGGATCGCACGGGGGACCATCCAGGAGCTGAAGACGGCGGTGATGCCCATCTCGAGCTGCTTCATGGGGTCTTGCGGGAAGGCCTTGCCGGTGTGCTTCTTGATGACGGCTTTGTAGGCCTCGCAGAGCTTGATGAGGCCGGCGGTGTCGACGTCGGTGTCGAGGGTGACGCG
>JBCDIM010000048.1:0-28809 GCA_038749105.1 Planctomycetota bacterium | reverse complement strand
GGAGCGTCGAACCGCCCCCCAGCTCCAACGCCGTCACCGCTGAGGTGTCCGAGCCCTCAGGGAGCGTCGAGCCGCCCCGCAGCTCCAACGCCGTCACCGCTGAGGTGTCCGAGCCCTCAGGGAGCGTCGAACCGCCCCCCAGCTTCAACGCCGTCACCGCTGAGGTGTCCGAGCCCTCAGGGAGCGTCGAGCCGCCCCGCAGCTCCAACGCCGTCACCGCTGAGGTGTCCGAGCCCTCAGGGAGCGTCGAACCGCCCCCAACATACAGATAGCCCTCATATTCCTTCACATTCGCCGTTGTCACCTCATGCTCCTTTCAATTCTGTCTTCACGCAGCCACATCCACCAAACGCTATGGCTCACGCCGGCCCGCGTAGATCCGATCAATGCCGACCGTGCCATCGCAGGACACCGCGACAGGGTTATGAGCCCCATGCGCCACTCGGGATCGGCAAACAGCCGGAAACTCCCGGCCAGCCCGTTCCAACACCTCGCCCACCAACCCCTCCAAGCGTGTCGGCAGGCCGCCCAGGCACGCCACCGCCTCACGCACCCGCTCCCGATCTTCCCTTTGCATCACCACCACCGTCGTCATCGCTCACCCCCCGTCCCCGGCGTCGCGGACAACACCGCCGCCCCGGGCTGACGCGTCCCCGCCTCGCGGTCCGTCTCTGTCGGCAGCGGACGCGCCGCAGGGCCCGGCCGCGAGGCCAGCAGCACCTCGTCCAACGCCCCCAGCAACGCCGACAACCCGTCCCGCACGTCCAGCAGCTCCGCCACCACCCCGTCCAGGTCCGCCTCCACCGCCTTCGCCAGCTTCGACCGGCAGGCCACCCGCCCCGTGTCCAATCGATCCAACGCCTCCACCGCGTCCAGCAGCCCCGTCGCCAACCCCACCGCAGACCGCGACAACCCCCGCTCCAACACCCGACGCACCGACACGTTGCCCGGCTCCACCGCGCCCCACACGCCCAAGGCCCGCCACAACTCCGCCTGGGCCTCCGTCGGCTCCAGACGCGTCAACCACGACAACACCAGCCCCGCCTTCGGCTCGCCCTGCTGCAGCAGCCGCTTGATCGCCCCCACGTTCGGGCGCCCACCCTTCCACCGCAAACCCGCCGCCCGCGCCAACGCGTCCTCGCTCAGGCGGCCCGACGCCAGCATCCGGCTGATCGCCAGCCGCAGGTCGTACCAAAACGCCGTGCTCGACCGATCAGCCATGCGGCACCTCATCCCTCGAGCACACGCCCGCCATCTCGGCCATCGCCGGCCCGCCCGCGCCGCTTGCCAGCTCCAAGCCCAGCTCTTCCCACAACGCCGCCCGCGCCTCGGCCGGCTCCAGCCGCAGCAGCCACGCCGCCGCCACCCCCGCCCCGGGTTCGTGCTCACCGTTGAGCACCTTGCTGACCTGCGGGCCGTTCGGCTCCTTCACGTCGGGGCCCTGGGCCTGCGGCCGGTTGCGGTACCAGCCCGCCGTCGCCGCCAGCTGCTTCCGCGTGACCAGACCCCCACCCACCACCCCCAGCACCGCCGCCCGGAACACGTCCCAATCCCCCGTCGTCGGCGTCCGCTTCGCCATCACGCACCCCCCTCTTCCACCACCGCCGGCTCCGGCTCGGTCAGTTTCAGCTCCGCACCCGCAGCGTCGTCCCCCTCGCCCGCCGCCAGCATCCCCTCAATCGCCCGCTTCAACTCCGCCGGCGACGTGTCGTAAACCGTCAGCGACTCGCTCTTCTGAACGTTGTCTTTGTCCCGGATCTGGACGTAGACGACGGAATTGGGAGGCTGGCTCAATCGCACGCCGACATCTTAAAGATATCATGTTGGATTGTCCATAATCTCTATCATGTTTTCTTTGATATTTTTCTTATGACTTCATTACCATCCATTTATGGCAATGACGACCATTCGGATACCAGAGTCAGTTAACAAAGAATTCCGCCAGGCGATCGCCCAATACACCCACGGCAAAGAGTTCAGCATTGGCGTCGCCGCCGCCATGCTGAGCTTCCTCGACCTTGATCACGACGCACGCCTGGACTACATCCAGCAGGCGTTCATGTCACGGGTCTCCCAACGCATCGACGTCGACCGCCAGGCCGCCCGCGAGCAGCCCACTCCCAAACCCCGCAAACGCCCCCGGAGCTCATGACATGCCCAGATTCCGGGTCTACGGCGCTGATGCTGAAACCGGCAACGACGCGGATCAGGTGATCACCGCCGACACCGCCGACGAGGCCGAGGTCCTCGCCCGCCACCGCGGCCTGCTGATCAGCCGGACGGTCGAAATTGAAGAAGCCTCCGCGCCGGCCCACGGAAGCGACCCGCCCGACCGGTTCGCCAACTACCCGAACGTACTCGACACGGCAACACTTCAATCACAACCAAAAGTAGTCGCAAAATCGACGCCTGTTAAGAAGCCCGAAGAATCGCCACTCAGGGTTTTGGCAGGTGCGGTTGTCATTATTGTTGTACTGGTGTGGGGCATTTCCAGCTGCGTCAGCTGCATGAAGCCGGAAGATCCAGCCGAACGCCGCGCCCGCGAAGAAGCCGAACGCAACGCGTGGAAGACCGAAGTCGACAAGCTCGGAGCGTACACAGCCGCGCAGAACGTCCTCGAGCGAGACATGCTCATCAGCCCCGCCACCGCCGACTACCAAACTACCTACAGCCGAGCCACCACCTACCTCGGCAATCACCAATACACCGTCCGCCTTGTTGTCGATTCGCAAAACGCCTTCGGCGCGGTTGTCCGTAACCGATTCACAGCCCAAGTCACCCGCTACGGCGAGGACGACTGGCGAGTTAATATCACAGCCGACCCCTAAATTTCCGGAGGACCCCATGCCCCAACCCGACCACGACGCCCACGGCCAGCCCGTCACGCCCCGCTTCAACGCCGCACGACTCGCCGACAGCGCCCTCGATGAACTCCTCGGCCTAGCCCGCGGCCTCGTCGCCGACAACCACATCTCTCAGGCCGAGGCCCAGGTCCGCATGATCGAAATCACCGCCCGAAACAACACCATCGCCGATTAGCCCCGCCTGCCCCGCCACGCCCCGCCAACGCCGACGGTGCCACCACCAACATACCCGACGCCCCAGCCATTGGCCCAGTCCGCTCAACGCCACGGCCGCGTTCTCCGGCATTTTCCAGCTGCTCATCCCCTGCATCACCACCCCCCGCCCACGCTGCGGATCGCCGGCCCCGCCTCCACGCCCGCCCCGCCCCGTCGCATCTCCGCCAAGTGCTTCTCAAACACGTAAAACGCCTCGGGCGATCGGTCGAACGTCGGCAGCCCCACCACCACACCGTTCGGCACCCCCAGCACCGCGTCCCAACCCTCCACCCACCGCTGCACGTGGCCGCACGACGGGCACCACAGCGCCCGGTCCACCACCTCGCCACGCACCAGCCGACCGTCCACGTGGTTCGCCCACCGACTCGTCCCCTGCCAGACATCCCCGGCGTAGAACACCCGCCCACACGACGCACAGTCCGCCGTCGGCCCGCCCCCCAGCCGCTGCTCCAGCGTCTCGCGGCCATACCCCCCCGCCGTTTCTTCCTCGGCCGGCTCCAGCCGCAGGCCCCCATCCGCCTCCGTCACCTCCATCGCCTCCATCACCGACGACGCACCCGGCCCCGCCGCGACGGCCGGACCGCGCGACCCGCCCGGCCCGCCCGGCCCGATCACCGGCTCATAGACCAGCTCGGCTCCGACTGAGGCCGACAATCCGCCCAAGTCGACCGCCCCGAGCGCCTCCGGCTCGGCATCCAACGCGCCGCCTGGGTGGGTCGCCGCCAGCGCCCCGAGCGCCGCCTGCCCACCCTGCCGCGCCAAATCCATAAACGCCTGATGCGCGAAGTTGCTTTTCTGACACGCCAACGCCTCGGGGTCATCGCCCGCCGGGGCGTGGTAGTCCCAGGCGTGCCCCAGCTCGTGCAGCAGGTCGCCCAACCGCTGCTCTGCGGTTCGGCCCGCCCAGAGGTAGATGACCTGCCCGTCGCCATCCCACAACGCGTGCACCGCCTGACCTCGCCAAACCGGGCGTGACTCACACACCACCACCACGTACTCAAACGCCAACACCCGAAAACGCATCACCACGCTCCAATCCGGCCCGCAGGCCCAAACCAACACCCGAAAACGCCTCGGCATCCCTGCCGCCGCGGGGGCCATCCCGGCCACCCGCGAACATACCAAACAAAAACAAGACATCAATACGGATTCATAGAAAATATCTCGCTATTTTTGACCCAGCTCGCTTGATATAGTATCAAATTATGATACTATATGCGTATGAACAGTCGGCACCGAAAAACGTTGGAACGCCTCTTCCAGAAACCCGCCCCGGCCAACATGCGGTGGGCCGACATCGAAGCCTTGTTTATCGCTCTCGGTGCCAAAATGATCGAGGGTGCGGGGTCTCGCGTTACCTTTACGCTTAACGATGTCCAGCACACGTTTCACCGCCCCCACCCCGGCAAGGAGGCCACCCGCCCCATGGCCCGCAGTGCCCGGGGCTTCCTCGAAAACGCAGGAGTCCAGCCATGACCACACACTTTGAATACAAGGGCTACATCGGGTCCATCGAGCCCGACCCGGAATCCGGCCTGCTCCACGGCGAAGCCCTCGGGCTTCGCGATGGCATCACCTACCACGCCGAGACGCTGCCCCAACTCGAAAAGGAGTTTCACACCTCCGTCGACGAATATCTGCGGGTGTGTGAACTCAACGGCCGAACCCCCGACCGCCCGTACTCCGGTCAATTCGTCCTCCGCGTCGGCGAAGACCTGCACCGCAAGGCTGTGGGCGTCGCCGACGCCCGGCAGATCAGTCTCAACCAGTTCGCCACCCAGGCCATCGAGAATGAGATCGGGCGGCCCGCCAGCGGCTAAGGCTAAGCCCGCAGCCGCAAGCGCCGGTCCACGATCCCGCTCACCAGCCCCGAGCTCACCGTGACCTCGGCCAGCTTCAGGTGGTCCCCCACCGGCCAGCCGGTGCCGTCCACCGCCGAGCCGATCTGCAGCCCGCCGCTGCCGTCGTCCTCGGCCCAGACATACGTCACGTCGTTGTCCGCCAGCCCGTCCACCGCCGGCTCCGCGCCGGCGTAGCTGTACTCGGTCGAGCCGATCACACACCGGCCCGGCCTCACCCCCACCGCGTCGTCGTTCCCCTCGACCGCGTACACCCGCAGGTCGCCGAACAGCTGCTTGCTGATGACATCAAACGCCCGCGCCACATTGTTCGCGTAGTTCCCATCCTGCTTAATGAACGGCAGGCCCGTCGCCTCGTCGATCGTTCCGCTCAGCGTCGCGGTCGCTTCGTCATCGCTTAGGTACCGCTCGGCCATGACCGCACATTAAGCCCCTAAGCACCCCCAGCGCAAAGCCAAGCCCGCCAGCCCCGCTCGACCTCAGGGTGCTGCCGGGGTGGTGGGCGCGGTCGGGTGCGTCCAGACCAGCCGGCCGCCCTCAGCCCGCACCGACGCCGGTGCGGCCGGCTGAGGGCGGTGTCGGTACGTCGCGGTGACCGACCACGCGCCGGCGTTGCCAACCGCGTCCACCCGCCGCACGCGGACCGTGTAGTCGCCCGCGGCGAACTGGCTGCGGGTGGTCAGCTCCAGCACCCGCCACAGCCGCCCCCAATCCCCAAACCCCCACACGCCCTCGCCCCAGACCGCAGCGGCCCGGCCGCCCCATGACCCCCCCCCCCACACCGTCGCCGGGCCCTTGCCCCACGCCGGCCGACCCGATATCCCGCCGGCGATCGCCAGCGAACGCCCGAGGACCAGCCGGTCCCCCAGGACTACGCCGTCAATCTCCACCTCGAACCGGTCCCCCTCCGACTCCGGCGGCAAGACCATCGGGATGCTCAGGGTGTCAGGCATGATCAGACCTTATCCGGCGGGTCACAGCACGACCCCATCGCCTCGTCAAACAGCCCGCCCAGCTCCTGCAATGCCGGCCCCTTCGCCCCCGGCAGATTCTTGGCGATATTGCGCCACCCCTTGAATTTCACGTCGTCTCGGCGCTCCCAGATCTCATCGAGGAGCGCGTCACGCTTTCGCCGGCAGCCTTCAACGCCCAGCTCGTTCATCCGCCCGATCATCTTGATGCAACGCTGGCAGGGAGTGATCCTGTACTTGGCTGCAATCAGGTCGTGGAAGTGGTCGCCGGGGCCTTTGGGCCTGGGTGTCGATCTCTCGGCTGCAGGGGCTTGCTCCCACCGCTTACCCAAAGGGCAAGCGAAATCCTCGCCGACTTGAGCCATTCCGTGACGCTCCAAGGCCCTTCGGCGGAACGTCCGCCCCCTTGAAAGGCTCCGGCATGATGCACAAAACTGCTCTCGAGGCGCTTTGCAGTACGGCAGAAGCTGGGGCAGTTCGTGCGTCATGGGTCTATGGTCACCGTGGGAGTGCCGCCGCAGCAACCGAACTCGTTCCCGCCAGGGTTTCCGAACGTGTGAGTCCCCGACACTTTGCCGCTGTCGCAGGCAAAGCCTGTGGTTTTCGCCTCCCAATAAACTGTCGCATCGCGGAACGTTTCGTCATTGGCGGTCAAAACGATGCCCCATTCGTCAGCATCAATTGTGTCGAACCCGATTGGGCCAAACACAAGATTGTCTTTCTTGGAGTAGATGAGCGTCACCGCCTGGTTGTTAGTTCCGCTCCAGCTCCACCCGCAGAAGTCGGCCGTCTCACTAAAACTGCCGTAGCTGTAGGCTGTATTGTTTGTGGTGCAGTCTTCGTCCGAACACAGCCCCGAGGTCGAAACCTGCGTGATTCCCGTTACGTCCGCATCCTCAGGACTTGAGCCGCTTACCGTTGGGTCGCATGAAGCACACGGGTCGCCGGGGCCGCAGCACTCGCAGTTGTCCGCATCGCTGCCCGAAGGCACCTGAACCGGGCTGCCACTGTCCGTCATCGGTGCGCCGTCTTTCGAGAGCGGTCCAGCCATCACGCCCCCCCCGTCGAGCAGTCGTCATAAGTCCGCCAGGTGAGAGCGCCTCCCACGTTGTCCAGCGATTGCGTAGCGCTGGCGTCGTAACCCGGAAGGGCCTTCAGGCAGGCGGTGACGGCCGCACAGACGCCGTCAAGATGATCAACGCTTGTCGGGATTCTGATCTCTTGGGGAGACGTCCCATCTTCAATACCTCGAGTGTGGCCCTTGCTGTCGTTGCTTAAGTTCTTCGTCGTCCACGATAAAGTGTCGCCACCATTTGCCCCCGGTCCCGATCCCGTAATCTGGGTCACAATGTCGCCAGAGCGTGCCGCGTCTTCGTCGAGTGGGTCGTTGTGGTAAAGCCGACCCGTTGTGTCCGTCTGCTGCTGAATTGTGACGTGCTCTGTGTAATCACCGTTGGGGGCCGGGCCACTCAGCTCGTAGGCATCCTCCACTCCAGCGTTTTGCAGATTCCCGTTGCTTGTCGCCTTCCATATCCTGCTCCACATCTTCATTAGGCCATCCGTGAAGCGCACACGCGACAGTCGGGCCTCGAGCGGCTCGCCATCAGCTTCTACATCCCATGCAGTTGTGTCGGTATCGGCTGCCGGTTGCGGCACCAAATCCTTCGGCGAGTCCTCGTTGACGGACACGCCTCGAGAAACATCAAAAGCAAACGCCTCGTCACCCTGCTCATCAATGCTGCTCCTCCACATACGGACGATTGTGCCCGCGGCAATATTCTCCCATCCCTGTATATCAACCGCGTTGTCCGTGCCTGTTACCGCCGGGGATGCGTCCGACGTGCCGTCTAGCGTTTTCAGCTTCCATGAGTATGCTCCACTGCCGCCGGTAATTTCAGCCGTAAACTCTATGTCGCCGTGGCCAAACAGATACATCGGCACCTGCCCCCCCGACCCGTCGTCGATCATGCCCGCCACGCGCAGCCACACCCGCGTCCCGATCGCGGGGCGCTCGCCGTTGATGCCGAACGCGGTGCCCGTCCCCACCAAACCCGCAGGGTCGTCCACCCATCCACCAGCGTCATCACTGACCACCCGCTTCCACGAGAGCCCCGTGGGTCCCGACGAAGCCTCAGCCTCGTCGCCGGTCACTTCGGCGTAAATACCCTCGGTCCGCCCCGCCGCCCCGCCCAGCCCGCTGATCGTCAGCCCCGCACCCGGCACCGCGTCCACGCGGATCCCCCCGCCGCCCTCGACACGGCGGAGCATCTGCAGCAGGTCCTGCATGAGCCGCAGGTCGTCGGCTGTGTACGTTGGAACTAACGCGTTGAGCACGGCTACACCCCCAGCTCATTAAGGTCCACCAGTTTCCCGACCTGCACCACCTTCTTCGCCGCCTCGCCGGCGTTCGGCGTGCCCACCACGTAACCCACCGCGTCCAGCAACACCGGGACCCCCTCGGGCCCGATCCCCCGCTCCTGAACGACCTTGTCGTGGCCCTCGTGCTCAACGCCCGGCACGGTGTCGTTCTCGCGGATGTCCAGCAGCATCTCCACCCGCACCAGCCCCTCCTGCACCCGACGCCGCCGCATCCGCTTGACCCGCACCTCACCGGCACGCAGCGTCGCCCCTTCCCCGTCCGGGTCCTTCGGCGTCCAGTCCCGGCTGCTGATCCCGTTGCGGAACTTGACCAGCAGCCGCGGGCTGAAGCTCGCGTAGTAGTTCACGATGCGGAGCGTGAGCGTGCCCTCGGCGTCGGTGATCGGCGGGTCCAATACGGCGCCCGCCGAGTTGGTGATCGGCTCGCCGTTGCGGTCTAGGTCGATCGGCCCGCTCGTGAGCGCCGAGTCGTAGTCGTACGACGCCGGCGCGTCTGGGTCGGCCTCCGGCTCAGTGCCGCCGTCTCGGATGCCGAACGTGAACGACACGATGTAAGAGCCCAGCCCGCCCTCGTCATTGGCCGGCAGCTTCGTCTCCACGGACTGCGTGAGGCACCGCGACCGCAGGTCGGGCACCTCGCCGTAGGACGTTTGGTGGATCACGCCGCGCCGGATGCCCCAACGCCCGAAGACGTAGCCAAGCGCGTCGAGCGGGGAGTAGGCCGCGACTTCAAAGCGTCGGGTGTCCGACACCCGGCCTTCGTCGTCGAACGACAGCGCCGCCCCAGGCGCGATCTCGCGGCTCAGGTCGTCTTGGCTCAGCGCCATGTCACGCCCCTCCCAAACGAACCGGTACCAGCTTGATCCCGTTCTTCCCCGACGCCAACGCCTCCAAGGCCGCGACCACCCGGTCCAGCTTGCTCCCCATCGACTTCACCTCTGACTCGAGCCCCGACACCTTGTTCCCCATCGCGGCCACCTCCACACCCGCCCCACCGCCGGCAGGGCCGCCGCCGCCGAGCCCGGGCACGGTCACGATCGGCCCGCCGCCGGGACCCGGTCCCGCCACCCGGATGGCCGCGCCGGCGACCGCCAGCCGCTCCCGCAGCAGCTGCACGCCCTGCTGGATCAAGGCCGCCATCCGCTCCCGCTGCTGCGCCGCCCGGGCCGCGACCACGGCCTGCGACCGCTGGGCGCCCGCGAGCCCGCTGAACCGGGCCGACAGCTCCACCGCGGCCGGCAGCTGAGGACGCAGGGCGGACGCGATGCCGCCGCCTCCCGCCGACTCCCGCAGCTCCCGTTCGCGTTGCCGGGTTTCGGCGATCTCCCGGCCGGCCGCCTCACGCACGGCCCGGGCCCGCCGTTCCGCCTCGTCTTCCGCCAGCCGGCCGATCCGTCGCAGCTCGTCGAGCTCGTCGAGCAGCGACGCCTTGCGGTCCTCGATCATCCGGACCTCACGCTCGAGCGGCGAGCTGATGAAGTCCAGCCGCCGGCGTTCGGCGTCGCGCATCATCTCGGCGAGCCGCTGCTCGGCCGCGGCCTGGACCGCCTCGATCTGCTCGGTGATGGCCGACCGCTCGCCGGGCGTCGCCGCCGCGAGCCCCGCGGTGAGGGCCTCCCGCAGCCGTTCGCTCTCGGCCCGGATGCGGGCGGCCTCGGCCTCGATCGGCCCGCCGGCGAACCCGACCGCCTTGGCCTGGGCCTGGGCCAGGTCGGCCCGTGCCCGCTCGATGTGCCGGGCGGTCTCGGAGACCAGTTGCCGCAGCTGAGCCCGCGAGCGGGCCAGCAAACCGGCAAACAACCCCTCCCGGCCCAATAGCCGCCGGCCTTGCTCGGCTTCGCTCCCGGCCAGTAACACGGTCGCAGCAAACCCAGACCGCATTTCTGCATTGAGCTGCGCAATCTGATCCCGGATGCGCTGGACCGACCGCTCAGTGATCTCTTCCGACCGCTGACGGTTGATCTCAAACACCGTCATCACAGACCCAGCAGCTGCTGAGGCCGATCGCCAGATGTTCTCTGGATCATCGGGGTCGAAGCTATCCCGCGCGGCATCGGCCCGCTCTTTGGCGAGACGGCGGTCTCGCTGTTCCCGCACACGGTCCAGTTCTCTAAGAAGCTCGATCTCGCGCTGGAGCAGACTGACAATCCGCCCGGCGGCATTTGCCCGCTGCTCTGGGTCGTCGATCAAGGCAACATCACGCCGTGCGTCACCAAGCTCTTTCCGGTTCTGCTTTAGTTGCTCTTGCGCCTTCTCAAGGGCGACGTTGTTTCGATTCCGCTGGATCGCATCTTCGCCACCGGGCAGCAGATGAGCCGGCAGGAATACAGCCCGATCCAAGCCTGTCTCGGTGAGCGTTCGGTTTAGAGAGTCGGAATAGCGGATGTTCTCTTGCCGAGCTCGGATGAACGCCTGCGTCACTAGCCCGAGCCCAACGAGTAGACCGCCTTGCAAGGCGGTGTTCAACGCAAAAGTCGACGCCCTCGCTGCCAACTGTGCAATCCGCATCCGCCCCAAGCTGCGCGTCACCGCCCCGATCCGACCGTGTGCCCCGAGCGCTGCCAGACGCTGAGCCCGCAACGCCGCCGCTGAGACATTGATGCCCGAGGCCATGACGATCGCCCGCCGGCCTACCAACAGGTACCCGAGACCCAGACCTGCCGTCACCGCCGTTAATTGCGCGTTACGCCCCCGGCTGATCTCGGCCGCCGTCGCGTTTTCGTCGAGCGTGCCGGACCACAGCCGGATCGCCCCGACCGCCGCCTGGCCCGAGGTGGTGACGGCGTCGATCGCCGGCGCGAGCCGCTCGCCAAGTTCCTCCGCCAAGTCGCCGGCCGTGTTTTTGAACTGGGTGTAACGACCCGACGCGGTGTCCGCTTCGTCTTGAAGCAGGCCCAGCCCCTTGGCCGAAAGCCGGTGCACCTCGGCCAGCCGCTCCTCGTTGGTCTGCAGCGAACGCAGCGCCGGGATGTACCGGTTGAGCATCGTGAAGTTGCCCTGCAACGCGAGCAGGTACGCCCGCCCGATCTGCTCCGCCCCCTGGTTGGTCGCTTTCGCCAAGCCCGTGGTCTGCCGGGTCGCCTCGATCAGCGGGCCGCCGGCCAGCCCGGAGAGCGTGGACAAATACGCCGCGAGGCTGATCGTCGCCTCGTCCCCGATCGTCGACTGTCGCTGCAACGCCGACGCGAAGCGCTCCACCATCGCCATCGTTGACGCGTCGACATCCCCCGCGTCCTCCAACGCGGACCGCAGCCGGGCCTCGGCCTGCTCCTGCACCGCCAACGCCTCGAAGCTGCCCCGGACCAGACGTGTCAACGCCACGCCCGACGCCGCCCCCGCGATCAGGCCCTGCATCGACACCATGTTCCGGGCGAAGCGACCGAACCGACGCTCGAACCGGTCCACCTTGGCGGTGGCCTGGTCGCGGGCACCAAGGATGAGGTCAACGCGTGAGGCCATAGGGTTTCGTGGGGCTCAGGTCTTCGGGGCGTTCTTCCGCAGGCGTTCGGCCATGTCGTGCTCGGCGGTGGTCAGCTCGCCGGCCGCGAAACGCAGGGCCTCGATCAGCCACGCCGGCTGATCGTCCATCCCGCCCGCCCCCGGCAGGATGCCCCGCCGGTACTCCGCCGCCGCGTCAAGCAGCCGCCACACGCTCGGCGGCAGCACTTCCAGCGGGCAGCCGGTCAGCCCGGCATCCCGTGCCCGTCCGCCCTTGCCCCGCGCTGCGTCGGCGGGTCCAGTTCCGGGGTCGGCGGCGGGCTCAACTCCGCCGACGGTGATGGGCCAGGGCCGCTCGGGGCTGGGGGCGAAGGCGGTCCCGGCTCGGCATCGCTGGGGGCAGCAGCCACCGAACCGAGTGGCGGCTGCTGCTCTGATTTTTTTTGGTCCGGCACCCCCAGCTGGGCCCCGATGAGCAGCGACAGCAGCATCTCGTCCGCGTCCGGCTCCGAGAGCACCTCGGAGAGCAGCTCGCCCGTCACTGGCTCCGCGTCGTCCCACTTGAGCTTGCCCCGCGTGCGGTGCCGCACGTGCTCCCACCGGATCAGCTGGCCCGCCAAGGCGTCGTAGATGCCGGCCTGGGCGGCCTCGGCGGCTTCCTCGGTGACGGGCTGCCCGTCCTTCCCCAGCGACTCCAACGCCGACCACGCCGGCCGCAGACGCCGCATGTCCGCGCCGGTCGGGCTGGCGAAGACAAACACGGGTTTGGGGTCCGCCTGCTGCAGCCGCTTGGGCGTCATCCGGATCGGCAGAAACGGGTCGGTCAGGTCGATCGACCAGTCGTCGGCGTCATTTGACTCGTCTGCGATCAGGTCCGGCAGGCCCTCGGCCTGCGCGTCGTCGGCCGGTGGCGGTGGGGGCGGGTCGGTCTTCATCTCTTCGGGCATCACGCACCTCGCATCACGTGGTTCACACAGCACGGCCCGAACGCCGGGCCGATCGGGTCAGTCGGTCGCCTGGCCGGCGTCTT
Source organism: Planctomycetota bacterium (assembly GCA_038749105.1). Taxonomy (GTDB): domain Bacteria; phylum Planctomycetota; class Phycisphaerae; order Phycisphaerales; family Phycisphaeraceae; genus JBCCOW01. The sequence goes on along the minus strand of JBCDIM010000048.1, from coordinate 16,052 downwards.
TGGGTTTGGGCAGCAGGCCGAGCAGCTTCCGCTGCTGGTACGGGCTCAGGGCGTCCCACACCGCCTTGAGCTGGTCAGGCTTTTTGCCCGCGTGCCCGCCCCGCGGTTTGAGCACGGCGGCCAATGCCTTCGGCTCGAACGCGGGGATCCGCTGCTCGGGGTCTTTCGGCGGCGACGTCGGCCGCTTGGCCTGGGTCCAGGCGGGCGGCGCAGGCGGTTGGGATGCGGTGGGCGGCGGGTGGTCTTTGGCCATGTCAGGGTCCGGGTTGAGCAGAATGGGAAGAGGTGAAAAGCCCGGGCCGGCGGCGTCCTTGACGGCCGGCCCGGGAGGCGAGGAGGGTTGCGGTTAGGTCGAGAGCGTGAACTTGACCGCGTCGTCGGCGCCGACGGGGTGCAGCTCGTAGTCGGTGGGCTCGATGAGCTTTTTGCCGTTGTTCTCGTCGCCGACCTCGAGGGCCTGGGCCGCGGGGGCGTCGATGGTGAGCGTGTTGGTGCCGTCGGTGAGAACGAGCTGGATGGCGGCGGTGCCCGCGGCGAGCAGGTCACCGATGCCGTCGACGTCGGCGATGAGCCGGGCCTCGGGGTTGAGCCGGAGGGTGGGCTTGCAGTCCTCGGTGAGGTACATCGCCAGCCCGCCGAAGGCTTCGGTGAGACCGGGCCGCATGGCGGCGGTGAGTCCGAGGTTGAGGGTGAACTCGCCGGGCAGGGCGACGGCCGTGCCGCCGACCGTCACGGTCATGGACTGGCAGGTCATCACGGGCGTCGTCGTCGCCGCGTCGGCGGGCAGGGCCTCGTCGTCGCTGTCGACGAAGATGCCCATCAGCTCGGCGGTGCATTGGGCGTAGCCGCCGGCCGAGCCGCTGATCTCGAGGCTGGAGGTGGCGCACCCGGTCATGTACTTGTAGCGGCCGTCCTCCCAGACCTTGGCGTCGATCAGCTGCCGGGTGCTCAGCGAGCGGGAGTAGCGGGCGATTTCGCTGGAGGTGCCGCTCAGGACGTAGCCGGCACCGACGAGCAGCGAATAGAAGACGTCGCCGTGGCGGAGTTTCCAGGGGAGGCTGGCGATGCCTTTCTGGGCCCCCTTGGACCGGGGGGCGGTGCCGCCGGCCAGCCCGAGTACTTCGCGTTCCATGCCTTCGAAGATGCCGTTGGGCCGCATGCTCAGGCCCTCGTCGAACCGGGTGTTGGCGACGGGCGTGGTGATGGCGCTGGGGTCGCTGCTGATCGCGTCGGCGATGCGGAGCCCGAGCTGCTTGCGGTGGCTGGACAGGGGTGCGTTGGCGATGGCCATGGTCGGGCTCCTTAGGCGGTTTCAATCAGGGGCGTCACGACGCCTTGGTTGCGGGTCATGTCGTTGCTGTCGTGCTGGTAGGTCACGACGACCAGCACGTAGGCGCACGCCTCGGGCTGGCCCTCCTCGAGCGGTGGGGCATCGAGCTCTTCCAGGTCCACGCGGTCGGCGAGCGGTGCGTCGGTGTCGGGCTCGGTCAGCCGGGGGTCGGCGAGCACGGCAGCAAACAGCCGCCGCTGGGCGTCGTTGATCCGGCTCGAAGTACGGGCCCCCGCCCCACCCTCGGCCTCGGCCGCGCCGACGTGAGAGCCGGGGGCGATCAGGGCCTCGAGGACCACGGGGTATTCGAGGGTGACGGAGCCGGGGTTGCCGACGGTGCGCTCGACGACCTGGGCCTTGCCGGGGATCACGAGGACCGAGTTGGGCTCGGTGGAGTTGCCTTCGGGCTCGAACAGGGCCGCGTCGCCCGCGTCGGCGTCGACGCCCTGCAGGGCGTCCGCGACGGGCTGGACGAGCGCCAGCAGCCGCCGGTCGATGCGTTCCTTGATGCTCAGCGGTTCGCTCATCGGGCACCCCCTGCCCTTGACACCCGTGCACGCTGCACCAGGTGCGTCGCCTCACGGCGGACCTGCTGCTCGAAGTGGCTGCGGGCGCCGTCACGCAGCCAGGCCCGCACCTCGGGCCGCTTGCTGGCCACGTGACCCACCGACGGCCCCATCTTTTCGTCCACCGGCAGCCGGGACCGGCCGACGCGGCTGAACACGCCCTGGTAGCCGCTGCGGAGGTTGGGGATGAACAGGTCTTTGGTCACGCGCTGCCGGCCCTTGATCTTCGACAGGCGGTAGCTGACGGACGACGGCACGCGGCCACCGCGGGCGCCCTTGCGGGTGTGCTGCCGGGCGGTGAACCGGCCCAGCGGGATCCGCCGGCCTTCCACGACGACGCGGCCGCCGGTGATGAACCCGCCCCGCCGGACAAACCGCACCTGCATCGGGCTCCGGCGGTCGTTGCGGCGGTAGACGTCCCGTTTCTTCACGGGCAGGTCCTGGCGGACGGCCCGGTCGAAGTTCACGCGGCTGGTGTCGGTGGTCCGCTTGGTGGCCCGGGACAGGACCCGCGGCGTGCCGTTGCGGATGTCGCCGAGATACCGGCGGAGGGCCCGGCTCTGCGTCTTGTCGAGCTCGACGTGGAGGTCAACGGGCATCGGCGATCTCCAGCAGCCACACGCCGGGCTGGGCCCGATTGCCCTTGATCTGGGTGACGCGGGCCTTGGTCGTGTCGGAGCCGCCGGCCGGTCCGCGGCCGAGCCAGTCGGCGGGGACGACGACGGTGTCGCCGTTGGCGCCGGGGGTGACCACGGGGATCGCCGACTTGGCGACCTCGATGAGGCAGCGGTAGGCGTTGGAGCGGTTGCCGCCGCTCTTCCGCATAGACAGCGGCTCGGTGCCGGGGTTGGCGTTGACCGTGACCTCGGTGCCCGGCGTCGCCCCGCCCGCGGGCGTGTAGAGGACCGGCGTGCCGACCGCCTCGAGGGCGGCGGCAACCATTTCATCGACAGCGGCGGCGAGGGACATCACGGGCTCCGGGTCGGGTGGGGTCAGACGGACAGCCTCAGCGGGCCGGGCTTAGTCGGTGAACTTGAGCTTGACGGTGGTGTCGGCCTCTGCCGCCGCATTCACCGCGTACCCGGCGAGGGTGTTGCCGCTCGCGCTGGTGGTGAACTGCTTGTTGGTGTCGTCCCAGTAGAGGGCCGCACCGGCCGCGATGGCGAGCGGTGCTTGTTTGGCGTAGAGAAGGACGCCGGAGGTCTCGACGGAGACGAGTTCGCCGGCCGCGACGGTGTTGTTGGGCAGGACGATGCCGGTACCGAACACGATCGGGACGCCGACGGTGGTGCCGCCGGTCGGGGCGGTGATGGACAGGGTCTGGCCGAGGTCTTTGACGTTGGTGGGCATGACGGGCTCCGGGGTGAGGGTCGGGGTGGTTGGGATGCAGCGGAGTGTGTTGGGTTACGCGGGTGCGGTGGTTGGGGCGGGGGCTTGGTAGGGGACGACCAGGCCGCGACGGATTCGGGCGGCGAGGTGGCCGACAGTGATGGACTTTTCGGACGGGACGGGCTTGCCGGACTTGAGGTGGCCGACGACGGTGCCCTCATCGAAGCGTTTTCCGTTGATGGTGTCGGCGTGCTTGAGCACGAGCGCCTTCGCCTTGACCAGTGCCTCTGCCTTCGCGCGGGCCTCGGCTTGGGCTTTGGCCTGAGCTTCGAGCTCCGCCTTGGCGGCGGCCTCCGCTTCAGCCTGGGCTTTCGCTTCGGCTTCGGCTTTGGCCTTGTCGTCGTTTGGCTTGTCGGTCATGGCGGGTTCCTCGGTGGGCGTGTGGTGTTGCGGACAAAGCCCGGCGGGTCGGGGGGACCCGCCGGGCGGGTGGTGGAGGGTGTGCGGTTACGCGCCGTCGTTCTTCTGCGCCGACCGGTACTCGACGCGGGCGGCACCGGCGAAGTCGCGGAGCTGGAACTCCATGGTGTCGTTCTCAATCTTGTTGAGCCGCTGCACGGTCGGGGTGGCATACCCGCGGAGGGTGAGGCTCTTGACCGGGCTCTTGCGTCGGGGGCCGAGGAGGTAGAACGCGGTCGCCGAGTCGTCGGAGAGCTCGGGGTCGGTGATCGGCGTGAGGTTGCGGAGCCACTGCAGGTTGGGCTCGTCATTGGTGCCGCCGATCTTGACGCGGCTGGCGACATGCCGATCGAAGTCGTCCTCGAGCTCGGTGGGGCCGAGCAGGAAGGTGGGGGTGATGCGGATGTTTCGGCCTTCGGTGTTCTCGTCCGGCGGGACGGCCTTCTGCTGCCGCATGGCGGTCTTCATGGCCGACAGCCGGGCCTCGTTGAAGGCACCGGCGTTGCCTTGGTTGAGGTTGTTGTGGGCCGCGCTGAACAAGGCCGCACCGTCCTCGTTCATCAGCCCGTTGCTGGCGAGTTCCTGGTAGACGAGGCGGTTGCGGAGTTCACGCGACGAGCCGCCGAAGTCCATGATCTGCTCGGCGAACGCGTTGATCCGGTCTTGGATGACCATTTCCAGAGACAGCCCGGCCTTGAGCCCGTACTTGTAGACGCGCTTCTTCTCGGCCTTGAAGGCGAAGGTGACCAGCTCGTAGGGGCCACGCTCGGGGATCCGGCTGGGCAGCGGGACGCCACCACCGGCGTACTCTTCGTACTCGTGGAGGTTGGCGAGCTCTTCGTTGCGGGCCCACGCCTGGTACGTGGTGGGCTCGGCATCGAACCCCTGGACCAGCGTCTTGGTGGCGGTGTTGGACAGGATGCCCGGGAAGTCGGACGTGGTGTGGCCCAGCGCGACGCCGCCGAGGTGCATGGCGAGTTCGGTGCGGTCGATGAGCAGCTGGGCAGTGCGCTCGTCGCTGAGGTACTGGGCGTCGGCCACGCCGAGCTGGGCGAGGAACCGGCGGCCGACCTCCACGAGGGACAGGCTGGACAGGCGGGCGGTGAGCTCGTGGGGCTTGTCGACCTCGACGTCCATGCGGCCCGCGAGGACGTCGCCAACGGCCTGGGCGAAGCCTTCGCGGCCGTCGTCGCCGACGCTGATGGTCTGGGTCTTCGGTTTCATGACTTGCTCCAGCTGCGTCGCGGCTGCCTGCTGGACCTGCTCCAGCGTCGAGCCCTTGACTTCGTGGTAGGCGGTGAACAGGTCGGCATCGAACGACGCGTCGTGCTTGCTGACCAAGGCCGCGATGCCGTCGATCTGCGGACGGGACGCCTGCAACGGGGCCGGTGCGGACGAGGTCGGCGCAGACGGCGGGGCCGGGGCGGGGTTGGCCGCAGTGGGGTCGTCGGTAGCGGTCGGGGTAGTCGTGGTCGGGTTGGCGGCGTTGGGATCCTGGCCGCCGGCATCGCCCGACCCGCCGGGGTCCTCGGCCAGCTGGGTGTAGAGGGCCGCCTGGTCGGCGTTGAGACCGGCGACGAACGCGTCCGCGTCCGCCCCGGCAGCCTGCGCATCGAAGCCCAGCCGGGCCAGCAAACGTTTCTGCAATTCGTTCATCGTCAGTGCTCCAACAGTGGTGTGTGCGGGACCCGTGCCCGCGGTAGTCGTGTGCCCCGCCCGGTTGAGGTTGGTCTGATCCCCGCCGACCCCGGTGCCGCCCGCGCGGGCCATCTGCTCCGCCTCACGGACGGCGGCCGCGAACGACATCACGCCGTCGATCAGGCCCACCGCCTGCGCCTCGTCGCCGACGAGCACGCGGCCATCGGCGACCTTGGCCACCGCGTCCGTGCTCATGCCGCGGCCGCGTGCCACGGCGGCGACGAACTGGTCGTGCTTTTTGCCGATCCAGCGGGTCGCCTCGGCCACGTGCGCCTCGGTCACCTCCGGGCCGAGGACGCCCAGCCCCTTGTGCTCGGCGGACTTGATGAGCTTCACGTCGACGCCCCACTCGCCCATGAGCTTGGAGACGTCGAACAACACCGTCATCGCGCCGATGTTGGCGAGGTCCGCGGTCTTGTTGGCGTAGAAGCGGGTGGCCTGGCTGCCGATCCAGTACATGGCCGAGCAGGCGCAGTCGCGGGCGTACATGACCACCGGCTTGGTGGACCGTGCCGCGTAGACCGCGTCGGCGAGGTCGGCCGTTCCGGCGACCGTTCCGCCGGGCGAATCACCCAGCAGCACAATCGCCGACACCTGCCGGTCTGCGGCGGCCTGTTTCACTGCTACCTCGAGCTCGGGCAGGGTGGCGCGGTCTTCGAGGCCGAGCAGTCGGGCTTGGCTTGGGGCCTTGCTCAATGCGCCGAGCACGGGGATCACCGCCACCGAGCCGATGCGGACAGTCGGGTCGACGGTCTGCTCGGCGCGGGCCCGCATCGCGGACGCATCGAGGTCGGCGGCGCCTTTGGGTTGGCTGAGCATCCACGCCCGCAGACGCGTCGCTTCCATGGCCCAATGCGGCTCGAACTGGGCGAGCAGGTCAATCGGCACGGGTCACCGCCTCTCTCACGACGGCCTCAGCGAGGCTGTCCTGACGCCGGGACCGGAAGCGTTCGGGTTCATCCGGCCACGAGCCGAACGCCTCGTCGTCGCCGTCGCTGCCTCGCCCACGGTTGTCGGTGTTGTCGCTCGTGCCGTCCGGGGCGTTGCTCTGTCCCCGTGGTCGAGGGGCCGAGGGAGACGCGGAGGACGCGCCGGAGAACTCGGGCAGGGGCAGGCCGAGCTCGTCGGCGGCGTCCCGCTGCTCGGCGATGTCGTCGAAGGTGCTGCGCCAGTCGCGGCCCTGGCGGGCGAGCATTGAGCCGCGGTCCTCGAAGAACTCGCCGCTGTTGATCTTGCGGGCGGCGGCGGTCTTCGCCTCGTCGATCGGCTCCTCTTCGGGCGGCATCCACTGCGTCTCGAACAGGTGCCGACGCCGACGCATATCGCCGAGCAGGGGCAGGGCCTCGGCCATCGCTTTGGAAGAGAGCAGGCCCGGTTGGACCAGCAGGGAGGTGATGAAGTCCTGCCGGATCGCCAGCAGGACCTGAGGGATCAACAGATCGAACTGGACCATGCGGGCGACCTTGCGGTCCTCGATGAGGCCGCGTCGCTCGGCGGTGTAGCTGGAGGTGTACTCGCGGGTGACGCTGGATCGGCTGCGGTTGGCCCCGGCCGCGATCTGGAACTCGCGGCGGCGGGTGTACATGTCGAACGTACCGCCTGGGCGGTTGGGGTTCATCAGCTCGAGCTTCACGCCCTTGGGGTTGTTAAGCACCATGCCCGGCTCGATCGCCCGGACGGGCCGCCCCATCGCGTCGGTGAGCTTGTCGTCGGCACCGGCCGTCGCGCCACCCATGCCGATCTGGTCGTTCTTCATCGCTCGGCCCGAGGCGTCGCCATCCCGGAGCATCTGCCACGCGATGCACGCCTCGAGGCGTTTGCTGCGGGCCTCGGCCTGCAGGTAGCCCTGCAGTTCGCGGTCATCCAGCAGCACGGCCGACAGCTGCGACGGCCCCAACGCCTGCCGCACACGGTCCGGCTTCGTGAGGTGGCAGACCCGCGAGGCGTCGATCCGCACCGGGTCGCCGCGCCAATCCTCGTAGGGGTGGGCCTTGTCGTAGTAGTGGAACGCCACGGGTCGGGCGTACGCGTCGACCTCGACGCCGCCCTTGATGCGTCGGCCGCTGCCCGCGTGCTGATAGAGGTCCGTGGCCAGCTGCTCGACTTCGACGCTCTGCAGGACCAGACCCGGGGCGTCTCGGCGGGGGACGTAGCTGCGGATCAGCAGGCCGTTGCCCACGTTGACCCAGTCGTTGACCATCAAGCCGATCAGATCGTTGCCAGCCTGGACGCCGCGGAGGTCGCACAGCGACGGGTCGGACCAGTAGGTCCGCCACCACCAGTCGACCTCCTGGTTGAATTGGCGGAGCTTGCCGTCTCGGCGGGGCTTGTCGGGGTCGTAGGCGCAGGCGAGCGGCTGGGGGCAGCCGACGTCGCGGCGGTAACTGTCGTTGATGCCCTTGATGGCCCAGCTGTTGCGCGCGGCGTTGCGGGCCCGGGTGTTGAGGACCCCGCCGTCTTCGAGCACCGCCTGGTCGCCGCTGACAGCCTCGGGCGTCCAGTCGGCGGTGAGGCGGTTGATCTCGCCGGCGTGGTAGGCGGCCATCGCGACCTGCTGGCGTTCGAGCATCCGGCCGGCCATCCATTGCGGAGCAAAACGGCCCGCGAACGCGTCCACCGCCCGACCGAGCCAGCCTCGGCGGGAGACGGAAGTGAGCACACGCTCGGCGTCCGCGTTGATGCGGTCGCGGGCGTGTTCCCAGGCGGTGTCGAGGCCGATGCTGCTCAACAGACCTCCCCCATCTGGGTCGGGACGAAGCCGTACCCGTTGTCGTTGGCTTCGGCGATCCGGGCCTCAAGGGTGTCGATCTGGGCCCAGAGGTCTTTGAGCTGGAGGCGGGTGTAGGTCTGGTTGTAGGCGGTGGTGAAGGACTGCAGCCCGCCCGCGGTCAAGGCACGGAGGGCCTTGCGGGTCTCGTCGAGCAGTTCTTGATCGGTGGGGACCGACTCCGGCATGCCCGCATCGTGCGGCGTTTAGCTGCCCACCTGCAAAGCCCCGCTCGTCGGTGGGCATCGGCTTAGACGCTGCCGTGCCAGTTGTCGGTGGGCGGGAGCCACGACTCGCCCGCGGGATCGGGCGAGGGCGGCGGCGGCGGTGGGGTCGGGGTCGGGGTGGCGTTGGTCGCGGCTCCGGGGCGGAAGACGCGGAGGGGGGGGTCGTCGGGCTGCAGGCCGAGCAGGCTGAGCTCGCGGACCTGCTCGAGGGCTTCGGCCAACGCCTGGATGTACGCCTCGCAGTCGCGGAGGTGGTCGGGGCGTCCGGCGGTCTTGGACTGCCACGTCAGGGTCTTCTTGTCGCTCTTGCGGGGGCGGAGGGCGTGGCTGGCGATCTGCTCGATGTAGTCCTCGGTGGTGTCGGCGGGCAGCCGCCAGGGGTCGTTGGGGCCGCCGCCCTGGACGTTGATGAGGCGTTCGAGGCGGTGTTCCATGACGAACTTGTTGACGTGGCACAGCCGGACGGGCTCGGCGGTGCCCTTGGCCTCGACGCTGGCAAAGCGGACGCGCCAGTCGGCGATGTCGGTGCCCTTCACCGGGATCACGCCCGGGCGTCGGCTGAGCTCGTAGGGCCCGTCGGGCATGTACCCGGCGTCGACCGCCATGGCGTAGGCGCCCATCCGGAGCCCGTCGATCGGCTCGCCGGCCAGCGGATAGCCGGTGAAGAACAGGCGTTCGTAGAGGGTTTCGAGGGCGGGCAGGTGGTCGCCGGCTGCGGCCTCGATCTGGCCGTAGTCGATCGTCCACCAGACCATGACGCCCTCGACGACGCCGACGGCCTTGACGAGGTACCAGAGGTGGTCGGCCTGGACATCGACCGAGGCGAGCAGGACCTTGGCGGCGGTGGGGACCTCCCGCAAGGGGTAGGCGGCGACGTGGGAGCGGACGCGGTCCTCGTCGGCGGCGGCCTTGGCGACCTTCCAGGCTTCGGCGAGGGTGTTGTTGATGTAGACCTGGAGCTTGGCGGGGTCTTTGGCCTTGTTGACCTGGATCCACTCGGCGAGCAGGTTGGACCAGCGGCATTTGGGGAACTTGGCCGAGGCCCGCCAGACGTGGTAGCCGCGGTGGGGGTTGTCGCGGTAGCCCTTGGGTTTGAGGATCGGGGGGCGCCAAGCGTCGTCGTCGTCGCAGAGGGTCAGGGCGCGGCGGTCGCGGATGTCGGGGTCGTCGACGGGGAGGCGTCGGCCGACGCGGCAGCCGCGGGGGACCCAGATGCCGCGGTCGGCCATCCAGCCCTGAAACACGGGACCGATGAGGGTGCCGCAGCGTTTGCACTTGAGGCGGGCGAGGTCGTCCTGCTGGATCGTGAGCGGGTCGCTTTCGCCGCCGTGGGCCTCGAAGGCTTTGATCTTGATGACCTGGTAGGAGCCGCAGCAGGGGCAGGGCTCGTGGTAGCGGCGGCCGTCGGAGCGGTCCTCGAAGTTGCGCCAGTTGCTGCCGGTCTCGAACTTGGGGGTGGAGCTGCCGAGGGTGTAGATGAGGTGGGGCGACAGGGCCATGGACCGCTCGTCAATAAGCTCTTCGACGTTGCCGAGGCTGTTGGCTTCTTCGCCGCCGGAGTCGATCTCGTCGAACCATTTGGGCCCGGCGGTGCGGGAGGTGAGTTGCCGAGGGACGGTGGCTGCGGCGCCGTAGACGTAGCAGTTACGGAGGGCGATGCGGGGGTTCTTGGAGGTGGTGAGCCACTCGCCGCCGGGGATGAGGTGGGGGAGGTTGTTGAGAATGGTGGGGTGCCAGCGGTCGCGGAAGCCCTCGACGACGTCGTCGTCGTTGGGTCGGACGTAGAGCTGGTTGACGGGGCGGTGTTCGGCGAACCACGCCATCTTGACCAGGCCCATGAGGGTCTTGCCGATCTGTGAGGAGGCGACGACGCTGCACTTGGTGACGCCTTCGCTGGGGCAGTCGAGGACTTCGCGCCAAAACGGGGTGAGGCTGAGGTCGTAGGGGCCGGGCGAGGCGGCGCCCTTCTCGGCGATACGGAAGGGTTTTCGGACGGCCCACTGGCTGACGGACCAGCGGGGGCGGGGGCGGAGGACAGAGCGGACACCCCCCGGAAGTGGGGCAGACTCGGGCATGCCGGGTGTGTTTGAGAGGGTGGTCATCAGCTGGTCCTCCCAGGTCGGCCGCGCCCGCCGCCGCCGGCCGAGCCGCGGGACTTGGCGGCGATCCCGGCGGCCATTTCGGTGCTGACTTCTTCGACGCGTCGGAGCTCGTAGTCGGCGCGGTCGCAGAGTCGGCGGCGGTAGTCGTCGAGGAGGGGGCCAAGGTCGGGCTTGCGCATCTCGAGCTCGTCGCAGACCTGAACGAACAGGGCGGCGAGTCCGCCGAGGGCGCCGTCGACGAGGTCGCGTCGGATGTAGTGGCCGCCGAGGATCTCGTGCTTGAGCTGTTCGTGTTTGGCGTGCTCGGTCTGGTACTTGACGTCGGCGGCGAGCTTGGCCTTTTTGAGTCGGGCGATGGTGGCGAGGTCGGCGGGGGCGTGGCTGTCGTCGCGGGGGCTGCCCCCCTGCTCGGCCCGGTCTTCCTGGAGGGTGAGGACGCGCCACTGGGCGATGTCGCGCTGGGCTTTGGCGTCCCACGGTCCGCGACGCTGCCACTTCCAGTCGGGGCGATCCATCCACTGCAGCAGGGTCTTGCGGCTGATCTCCAGCGCGTCGGCGAGTTGTTGCTGGGTTCGCGCGGCCATCAGGGGGTTGCCTCGCGTTGGGCGGGCGTGACGCGGACAAACCGGGCGGTGCAGCGGAAAGCGTGGCGGGCGTGTTCTTGGGCCCGCTGTTCGTTGCGGGCGGCGACGAAGCCGGCCTGTTGCTTGTTGCCCTTGTTGACGCCGCTGCAGGCCCAGCCTTCGCGTCGGGCGAGGGAGCGGATGAGGGCGGGGTGCGAGGTGACGAGGCTGAAGCGTTCGCAGTTGCCGCGGGCGACCTCGAGGTCGGCGACGGTTTCGAGAAGTCGGGTGCCGATGCCGAAGCCCTGGTAGTCGGGGAGGACGACGAGGCGATGGGCGCGGCGGTACTTGGGGCCGCCGGGGCTGACGTTGTGGAGGGTGGCGAGGAAAGCGACGGGGCGGTCTTCCCAGGTGACGGCGTAGCACCACGCGGAGCTGTGGAGGCGGCCACTCAGATAGTGATGCGGCTCAAAGTTCGGCCACAACCGGCGCGACGCCTGACAAATGCGGAGGTCGATGGGTGGTCGGCGTTGAACCCGCCCCCTTGCGAGCTTCCCCGCGGCCATGTCGAGGACCCAGTCGGGCTCGAGCCAATCGAGGACGTCGTAGTGGCACGTCACGGCGACGAAGCGCTGGCCCTGGCGTCGGCGGACGGCTTTGGCGACGGCGGCGGATCCGGCCTTGGCGACCTGGCGGTCGACGAGCGAGGTGAACTCGTCGAAGACGACCAGGTCGCCGGCCGTGAGCAGGGCGCGGGCAAGGTCGGCGCGGAAGCGTTGGCCGTTGCTGAGGGCGGCGTAGGGGAGGACCCAGGCGGGCGGGCTGGAGAAGCCGACGGCGGAGAGCATGCCGGTGATGTCGCGGACGGACAGGGCTTCGGGGCTGGACAGGTCGGCGTCGGGGGGCTCGAAGCCGGCCACGACGGCGCGGTCGTCCCATTGGTAGCGTTCGATGAGCTGATTGCCAAAGGCTTCGCGGGCGACGACGGACTTGCCGCTGCCGGAGGGCCCGACGATGGCGCCGATGGACCAGTCCTCATCGGTGCCGGGGACCTCGACGGCGAAGTCGCGGGCGGATTCTTCGCCGAGGGAGAGGTCGAAGTGCCCGGCGACCTGCTCGACGCGGAAGCCGTGGGGCACGGAGCATCGGACTGTGGCGTGGACTTGCATGGGGGTGGCGGGTTCAGATCATCATGAGCCGGCACTTGTGCCCGGCCTGGGTCATGCGTTCGTAGAGGTCGGCCTGCTCGGCTTCGCTGGAGCACTGGACCATCACGGCGTACAGGTCGTTGACGGGCTTGTTTTTGGGGGCGGTGTGGTCGTCGTCGTCCGAGGGGCCGTCGGCCTCGGCGAGGGCGGACTCGATGAGCCCGTTGATCTCTTCGGCGTCAAAACCGGTGAGGGCCTCGTCGATGGCGTCGTCGTCTTGGATCTCGGCCATGAGCTCGGCGAGGCGTTGGGTGTCCCAGCGGCCGTCGATCTTGTTGAGGGCAACGTTGAGGGCTTTTTCCTGGGCGTGCGGGAGGTCGACAACGACGACGTCGACCTCGGTGATGGCGTGTTCCTGGACGAGGATGGCGAAGCGTTGGTGGCCGCCGACGAGGTGGCCGGTCTGGCGGTTCCAGGTGATGGATTCGGCATAGCCAAACGCGTTGAGGGAGTCTTTGAGCTTGTCCCACTCGGGGTCGCCGGGACGGAGGGCGTGGCGGGGGTTGTCGGGGGCGGGGTTGATCTGGTCGACGGGAACGCGCTCGACGCGGAGGACACCCGCGGCGTTGGCCGGGGTGTCGGCTTGGGGCTTCGGCTTAGAGCGGTTTTTACGGGCAGCCACAGGCGCAGCTCCCGAGGGGGGTGAGGAGGTCGGGGGCGGGCGGGGCGGAGGCGTCGGCGGCGATGAGCGGGGCCTGGACCCAGACGGAGCGTTGGCCGTCGGGCTGGCTGTCGGTGGCGCGGACGGCGAGGTCGAGGGTGGTACCGTCGGGGAAGGGGCCGAGGTCGGTGTCGAAGTATCCGAGGCGGTCTTCGGTGTTGACGGTGGCGAGGACAGAGCCGGTGCCGCCGCGGTCGGCGACTTCGTAGGCGTTGGGGACGGCGTAGCGGTTGGCGAAATTAACGGCCCGCCAAGAAAGGGCGATGCCGCCGCCGGAGGTTTGGCGGACCCGGAGGTCGCGGGGCGGGGCGAGTGCGGGGGTGGGGCTGCCATCGTCGGCGATGGTGACGGTGACGGGGGACGGCTCAGACTCGGTGCCAAAGGCGTCGACGTAGGTGAGAGACAGGTCGTGATCGCCGGGCGAGAGAGCGAGGATGAGCAGGTCGGCGGCGCGGGCGGCGGGGGTCATCTCGCGGAGGCGTCGACCGGCGGCGTTGTAGAGGCGGAAGCCTTGGGGCCGGGTGGGGCATTTCGCGATGGCGTAGGCGGTGCTCATGGCGAGAGTGGGGACGGGTCAGGTGCTGACAAGGCCGAGGATCTGGGCGTTGTCGCCGTTGGCGGGAGCGGCGGGGAGGTCGACGACCTCAACGGCGCCAGTGGCGGGATTGTGGGCGGTGAGGCGGGTGCGGTGACCGGCAAGCTGCCCGGAGGTGAACTGCAGCACGGCGCCGACCACGTTGGCCGCCGAGCCGAGCCCGGTGATATTGAGGGTGAAGGCGGTAGTAGTCGCAGCGGGGTCGTTGACGGTGGCGGCGATGGCGAGGTCGGAGCCTGCAATGACGTCATCCAGATCGCTCGCCGTCGTCCCCGCCCCTGCGATCTTGCGGTCGTTGTCGGGGAGCTTGGCCTCAATAGCGGCCGACGCGGTCCTTGCGGCTGCGGCGTCTTGAGCCAGTTGCCCCGCGTCCACGGCGTCGGCCACCTGCTGAGCGGTGAGCGAGGACTGGGCCAATGAGAGCCATGCGTCGAAGTAGCGGCCGGCAAACCGCCTCTGTGAGTCGGCGTTGAAGTGCAGGCCGTCGCCCATGTCGGTGAGTGACTCGCTGCTTGCCACCGCAGACGCGACCCACCCCGAGACTTCGTTGATCTGTGCTTGAACCGCGTCTTTACCTGCGTAGGTCAAGGCATCCAAAAACCCGCCCAGCTCGCCCGCCACAAAAGGTCGCTCGCTATGCCCACCCAACGCGTCATCGTTGATCGCCGCCCGGAGCGCCACAACCATCGCCGGGAACTCCGCGGCGTGCGTAGCGGCCTCGGTGGCGTCTCCCGCGTCCGTCTCGCCCTGGTGCCATGCGATCAGCCCTAGCACTCCGCCGAAGCCTAGGGCCGCGTTGATTCGGTTAAGGGCGTCGTTGTATTCAGGGTCGCCCGATGACCAGCTATCCGTTGTAAACCCGGTCCCGCCCTTCGCCGCGGGGACCAGAACAACTGACAGAGCCCCGTTGTCGATGGATCGGATGTGAGCGCGGATGCGGTTGCCCAAGTCGATCCCGAGCCCGACCGTGTCGGCAGTCGCGCCGTCGTGATCCAAGGGGTGTGCCGCCACCCCGATGGTCTGGTCGTCTGAACCCGCACTGCGGATGAGCTGCTTGACGTGGCGGTCTGCGGTGTCAAGGGTCGAGTTGATCGGGCCAGCTCGCCCGATCGTGTTGGACTGACCGATCAGGACCACGACGACGGAGCGGATGCGGGCGTCGGCCAGCTCGTCGGAAGACAACGGGCGGGACCAAACGCGGACGCGATCGACCAGCAAGTTGGCTGATTCGATCTGAGACGTGTACACCAGCCGACCGACCTCGAACGTGTCCAGACCCGTCATGTCGTCGAAGAAATCGGAGCTTGACGCGCTGCCCTGCGTGAACGAGCCGGCCGAAGCGTTGCCGTCGATATAGACCGCCGTGCCCGACGAAGACACCACGACCTGGATGTCGTGCCAGGCCCCGTCGTCGTAGCGATTGGTACTCTGCCACACGACCAGATCGGTGCCCGCTTGCCGCACCCCATAACGGACAATGCCGGGGGTGCTGCCGAGAACACCCAGCCACAGGAACGTGTTGGCGCTGGCGTCGGAGACCCCAGCGATTGCCTGGGCCGCACTCACCTGAGCTGGGCACTTGAATCGAGCGTGGATCGTGCCCTGTGACAAGGGGGCCACTGCTGAGACCCGATCGGCCAGGTCAAAACGATCGCCCGCGGTGTCGAACTCAAGCACGCTTGGGCGCTCGGCGTCGGTCGTGATGGCTTCCGCCCCGGTTGCTGTGCCCTCCCCCGATCGGTGGTCTACGAACGTCCCGGAGGCGGCGTGCGCGTCAACGACCAGCCCCGGCAAGAGCCCCTGAATGGCGGTTGAAAGATCACCGACAAAGCTCATCGCGTCTCCAACAGGGCCCGCAGCCGGGCGTGGGTGGGGTCGGGGCTGTGTAGATCGGGATCCCACTCCCCCATGCCTCGGGACTGGTTCGCTTGGATCAGCGGCCAGTCGTCGGGATCGAAGCGGTCGTCGATGTCGAGGTTGGTGTTAAGCTCGAGCCGGTTGTTGCGGACTTCAACGCTGTCGCCAATGCGAGACTCTCCGGGCCAGCGCGAGGCGACGTTGTTGGCAAAGACGCCGGTACCGACCCGGTCGCGGACCTCGTATGGATGGCCGTCACTACCGTTGGCGAGGTGGCCCACGAGGTTGCCGGTCATCTCCACGCTCGGCAGGTTGAACGCCTGGAGGCCGATCCCGTCGTTGGCTCTCTCGTCGGGCGTCTTCGGGCTGAGCAGGACCGTGTTGCCCCGCATGGCCGAGGGGTTGGTCCGGACGAACGCCCCGATCGGGGCGTCGAGGATGAGGTTGTCGTCGAACTGCCCGCCCCCTCGGAGCTGGGCCCCGTGCGAACCCGGCGACACGAAGATGTTGCGGCGGACGGTGGCGGGCTCGTTGTTCTCCGCCATGTAGAGGTTGTGGTTGAACTTGTTGCGGACCGCTTCGGCCACGTCGGGGTGCCAGCCGTTGCGGTAGAAGAAGTTCTCTTCGGCCACGAAGTCGGTGAGCATGGCGGTGAACACGCCCTGCGACTTGCCGGAGTTGTTGCCGATC
>JBCDIM010000047.1:0-29246 GCA_038749105.1 Planctomycetota bacterium | reverse complement strand
CCGTCCTCGACCACATGCGCAACCAGCCCGGCATCAACAAAGCCGAAGCCGTCACCCTACCCCCCCTCGGCAACTCGTAACCCGCTTACACCGTTTAGCCCGGTCGCTTGCGACCGGTCGCGCCACCAAGACCTCACCACCAAACCAAGCGGCGAAAAACACACCCCCGCTGGTACACTCCGCGTTTGCCCGCACCGAACCCAACGCCCGCCATGCCCAGCACCGCAACAGCCCCAGACCACGCCCAGGAAGCCGCCGAACGCCTCCTCTCCCCCGGCCACGCCGCCATCGTCGGGCTCCAGTGGGGCGACGAAGGCAAGGGCCAGACCGTCGACCTCCTCACCCCCCACTTCCAGGCCATCGCCCGGTTCAACGGCGGCAATAACGCCGGCCACTCCGTCCACGTCGGCAACGAAAAGTTCGCCCTCCACCTCCTACCCTCGGGCATCACCCACCCCGGCGTCCTCTGCGTCATCGGCAACGGCGTCGTCGTCGACCCCTCCCCAGAGACCGGCCTCCTCAAAGAGATCCAAACCCTTGCCGACCGCGGCATCACCGTCGACGCCGACAAGCTCCAAATCTCCAACCGTGCCCACGTCGTGATGCCCTACCACCGCGTGGAAGACGGCCTGTACGAAGCCCTCGCCAAGGCCGGCAAGTCCGAGATCACCGCCGGTGCGATCGGGACCACCGGCCGCGGCATCGGCCGCGCCTACGCCGATAAGGCCCACCGCTCCACCGCCATCCGCATGGGCGACCTCCTTGTCCCCGACCGGCTCCACGACCAGCTCCGCCCCATCCTCCGCATCAAAAACGCCCTGCTCCAGGCGCTCGCCGACCTCGCCGGCGTCGAGTACACCCCCTTCGAACTCGACACCCTCCTGCGGCAAGCCGCCGACTGGGCCAACGCCCTGGGCCCCATGATCGGCGATACGACGCAAGCCCTGCTCGACATCGAAAACAACCCAACTTCCGGGGGAGGCCGTGTCTTGTTTGAAGGCGCTAACGCCGCCCTCCTCGACGTCGACCACGGCACCTACCCCTACGTCACCTCCTCCACCACCTCCGCCCTCGGCGCCGCCACCGGCACCGGCCTCGCCCCAAGACACCTCCACAACGTCCTCGGCGTCGCCAAGGCCTACACCTCCCGCGTCGGCGGCGGACCCCACCCCACCGAACTCCTCGACGCCACCGGCGAGCACATACGACAAACCGGCAACGAGTTCGGCACCACCACCGGACGGCCCCGACGCGTCGGCTGGCTCGACCTCACCGCCATCAAATACTCCGCCCAACTCAACGGCTGCACCGCCCTGGTCCTCACCGGCCTCTCCGTCCTCGCCGGCCTCCCCGAGCTCAAGCTCGCCGTCGCCTACGAGCACGACGGCCAACGCCTCGACACCTTCCCCGCCGACGCCTTCGTCCTCGAACAGGCCACCCCGATCTACCAGACCCTTCCCGGGTTCCCCACCGGCACCGACGACGCCACCGCCTTCGCCGACCTCCCCGACGCCGCCAAGGCCTACGTCCAGGCCGTCGAGGACTTCGTCGGCATCCCCATCAAACTCGTCTGCGTCGGCCCCAAACGCTCACAGGCTCTACCCCGCTAAATAGTGAACCACGAAGAACACAAAGGACACGAAGAAAGTCAATCTCACCCTTCGTGATCTTCGTGCCCTTCGTGGTTCAAATCTGCAGTTCGAAACCCCATGGACAACCTCCCCCAACACATCGCCATCATCATGGACGGCAACGGCCGATGGGCCACCGCCCGTGGCCTCGACCGCTCCGCCGGCCATAAAGCCGGTGCCGAGGCCGTCCGCCCCATCGTCAAACAGTGCTCCCGCCTCGGGCTCGACGCCCTGACCATCTATAGCTTCAGCACCGAAAACTGGACCCGTGCCCAGGACGAGGTCGACGGCCTCATGGCCCTGTACGTCCAGTACCTCATCTCCGAACGCCAGCTCTTCATCGACAACAACGTCCGCGTCCGGCACATCGGCTCGCCCGTCGGCATGCCCCCCGAGGTCCTCGAAGAACTCAAAAACACCGAAAAACTCACCGCCCACCACACCGGGCTCACCCTCGTCCTCGCCATCAACTACGGCTCACGCACCGAGCTTACCGACGCCGCCCAGCGCATCGCCCAGGCCGCCGCCGACGGCTCTCTCGACCCCGCATCCATCACGGAAGACACCGTCGCCGAGCATCTTTATACCGCCGGCCTCCCCGACCCCGACCTGCTCATCCGCACCGCCGGCGAGATGCGCCTCTCCAACTACCTCCTCTGGCAGTGCTCCTACGCCGAGCTCTACGTCACCGACGTCTGCTGGCCCGAGTTCGACCTCGCCCAGCTCGACCTCGCTCTCGCCGCCTACGACAAACGCACCCGCAAGTTCGGCGGGGTCGTGTGAGTGTTCACCACGGAGGACACGGAGGCAGAGGAGATTTAACCACGAAGAACACAAAGAACACGAAGAAAGAAAATCACACTTCGTGATGGTCGTGTTCTTCGTGGTTCACTCTTTCTGATCTCCGTGTCCTCCGTGCCTCCGTGGTGAACACAAACGCCAACCCGAAATTCAAGGCGACACCACATCCAGCTCGTGACAAGCCCGGATGTACGACGCCGCCGACCACGCCTGGTAGCGCTTTCCCAAGACCCGCCCGGTCTTGCCGTGGGCCCACTCGTTGAACTCCCAGTCTTCGCGGATACCGAGCTTGTTCAGCTTCGCCAGCTTGACCAATTCCTGCACCGCGACGTCGTGCTGCCCGAGCCGATGGATGAACCGGCACCACATCCCGCCGATGAACGGCCAGATGCCGCCGTTGTGGTAGTGGTGCGGCAGGTTCAGCAGGTTCACCGCGTAGTAGTCCTTCCAGTCCGGGTCGCCAGCCTGCACCACCGGGTAGAGGTTCTGCACGGGCCAGGGCTCGTTCACCCCGCATCCCCACATATACGCAAACGCCTTACGCGCCCGGTCCGCATCGATCAGCCCCATGATGAACGCGAGGATGTTGCCGTAGGTATCGCACCGCCAGCTAAAGGAGAACGGCGTGACCTCCGCGAGCAGGTATTGGGCGTCACCCAGTGAGTACTGCAGGTCCGCAAAGCTGCGTTGCGGCTGGTCGGCACTCATCGACGTCGTCGGCCAGAACGTGTGCAGACACCGGCCCTGGATGAACTGAGCCCAGGCCGCGTAGTCCGCCGCCCGCTTCGGGTCGTCGAGCATCTCCATCAGCCGGCCGTAGCACACGTTCGCCCGGAACCAGAGCACCTCGTCGTACAGCACGTTGTACGACCGCCCGAACAGGTCCGTCCAGTCCGAGGCCTCGGGGACCTCGATGAGCCCGTCGTTGTTCGAATCGTGGGCCGAGATCCAGTCCATCGCCCGCTGGAGCTGGCCCTGGTAGTCGCGCAGCAGGCTGAGATCGCCCGTGTAGCGGCTGTACGCGTACACCGCGATGATCACCCACAGGTTCGAGTCGATCGCGCAGATCCCGCCCACCCCTGAGTAGTCCGGCTGCCCCGTCGCCAGCCGAACGTTCGCCGGCACCTGGCCGTTCGGGCTCATGTTGTCCAGCAGCGTCGCCAGCGTGTTCCGCTGCGTGGTGCGGATGTCTTCGTCGTTGAGCAGCACCGTACCGATCACGGTGATGCAGCCGTCGCGGGCCCAGACCGAGTGGTAGTTCTCGTCGGTCCCGGTGATCTCGTTGTCGGGGAGCGACGCGGCCGAGAACCCCATCGGCGTGATACACCGCCGGATCGCTTCCAACGCTTTTTCGTAGCCCGTCGTGAGCAGCTCCGCCTGTTCGTCGCCCAGCCCCGTGCGGTCCTTGGCGGTGAACAGCCGGCCCAGCTCGGGGTCCGCCTCGACATCGGTCGCCGGCACGGTCAGCGGCGGCCGCTTGCGCCGATCGATCACGCCGTACCGCACCAGCCCGTCGACGATGCCCTCCGACATCACCTTGTCGCTTCGGAACGCGTTGTCGATCGACACGATCGCCTCGAACAGCTCGGGCTTCGCGTTCTCCACCACGATGCCCCGCACCCCCGGCAAGAAATAGCAGCTCGCGTCGTTCGCCGAGCTCCCCGCCACGACCACCGCGTCGAGCCCGATCCCCAGCCGATCGCACAGCCAGTTCAGCGCCATCCCCTTGTTGGTCTTCGCCGGGATGATGTCCAGGTACTGGAACCCGCTGTATACAACCGTGACGTCTAAACCCTGCGTTTTGAGATTCTCCCGGATCACGTCGACCGAGTCCCGCGTCGCGTCCTCCAGATACCAGCTGCTCTTGTACGCGTTCTGGTTCTCCGGCCCCTGCTTCTCGACCCCAGGCACACCCGACACGACCGCCTCGATGGCCGCCAGATCCCAGCCCCCGCTAAACGTCTCCGCATACTCCTCAAGTACCCCGGCCGCTGCCGCGTCGTACACCACCGTCCCCACCGCCGAGATGATGTAGTCCGGCTCGGGCAGCCCGTTGTCGGCAATGATCCCCAGCATGTCTTCCAGCCCCCGGCCCGAGTTGTACACCAGCGTCGGGCGGTCGCAATCCATGCAGTCCCGCCACGCCAGGTTGAAGTGGTGCGCCGCCCCCGGCGTCCCGATCAGTGTCGCGTCCAGGTTGCAGCTGAACAGCCTCACCGGGCGACGCGGGTCGCCCACCCCCGCCGGCATCCCCGCGTCCCGCGTCCCGCCCTTCCGCCGATCCCCCGTGCTCGGCACCCCACCCGCTCCAACCGCCGCCACCGCGGGCCCCGGCGCCGTGGGGCTGCCACCGATTACGCCGCCCCCCAACCCATCAGAACCGCTATCCAGACCGTCCGTATTCGTCATCCGCGCACGATAGCCCCTATCCTCCGCCCATGCCCGACGCCGCCCTCTTCCTCGGGATCGCCCTCGGCATCGCCGCCACCCTCCCCCTCGCCTACGTCTTCACCCGGCGCGTCGCCAACAAGGTCCGACGCCTCGAACAACGCGCCCAGACCGCCGAACGCCTCGCCGAGGTCGGCAATATGACCTCCGGCCTCGCCCACGAAATCAAGAACCCCCTCTCCACCCTCGGGCTCAACCTCCAGCTCCTCCAGGAAGACCTCACCGACCTCAAGCCCCACCTCTCCGACGACGCCGACGGCAACGACAAGCTGGCCCGCATCGACCGACGCTTCGGCATGCTCGGCCGAGAGACCGCACGACTCCGCGAAATCCTCGAAGACTTCCTCCAGTACGCCGGCCGGATCCAGCTCGACCTCCAGCCCACCGATCTCAACGAACTCGCCGCCGACCTCATCGACTTCTTCGAGCCCCAGGCCGCCGCCGCCAGCGTGCGACTCCGCGCTCAGCTGGAAGCCAACCCCGCTGTTGCGTCGCTCGATCCCGTGCTCATCAAACAAGCCGTCCTCAACCTCATGATCAACGCCGTCCAGGCCATGCAACAAGCCCGCGACGAACAACAACCCCACGGCGGCGCAAACGAGCTGCTCCTCCACACCCACCTCCGCTCACCCAACAAGCACCCCGAGCTCCACCTCCACGTCACCGACACCGGCCCCGGCATCCCGCCCGACCGCGTCGACGCCGTCTTCCAGCCCTACATCTCCCACAAACGTGGCGGCACCGGCCTCGGCCTGCCCACCACCCGACGCCTCATCGAAGAGCACGGCGGCCGACTCACCCTCCACAACGCCCCCGGCCGCGGCTGCGACTTCGTCCTCGCCTTCCCGCTTGATCAGCCCCCCGCCTGAACCGCCCGCTCAATCCCCCTCAATCGCTTCTCGCACGTTCTGGCTCGATTCCTGCAGGTCTTCGCCCAAGCCTTCAACGGTGTTGCACGCCGACAGGCTCACCACAAACGCAAACACGGCCGAGGCCAACAACAGCGTCTTGACGGTCTTCATCCAATCCAGCCTTTCAATAAACACGACACCCCAAAAGACAGACGGCCAACTCTGACCAGCCGTTACGCCCCGCGGATCGCCCCCCGGATCGCCGCGACCTTCGCCACGAACTGCTCCGCCAACGCCGTCAGTTCGCCCCACGCCGCGGCCTTGATCAGATCCTTCTTTACCAACGCCGACCCGACACCCACGCACTTCGCCCCCGCCGCGAACCAGTCTTCCAGCGTGGTCAGGTCCACCCCACCGGTCGGCGTCAGATTGAGGTGCGGCATCGGGGCCAGCACATCCTTGAAGAACTTCGGCCCGTTGTGGTTCGCCGGGAACACCTTCACCAAGTCCGCACCCGCCTCCGTCGCCGCCAGGATCTCCGTCGGCGTGAACGCCCCGGCCAGCACCGGCTTGCCCAGCGCGTGCGACGCCTCCACCACCTCCGCCTTGAACACCGGGCTCACCACAAACTCCGCGCCCGCCGCCACCGCCTCCTTCACCGTCGGCCCATCCACCACGCTGCCCACGCCCATGAGCATGTCCGGCAGCGCCGCCGACGCCTCCCGGATCGCGGCGATCGCGTTCGGCGTCGTCATCGTGATCTCCGCCACCTTCACCCCCCCCGCCGCCAACGCCCGGCAGGTCTCGATCAACCCGTCCGACGAATCCGCCCGGATGATCGCCACCAACCCCCCTGAAACAATCCGCTCCAATATCGCTGCGCGTTCGGCCATGCGGGGAGCATAGCTGATGCTCAAAATGGACGAGGCTCTTACTGGTTTTGACCGGTAGTACGCCGCCGTTCCAACTGATCGATCACGACATGACCCAAGGGAGTGTCAGGCACTTTTCGAAACGCCTCCGAGCGGCGATTCGATGCAATACTCGTGTGTAAGTCATCACCATCCAAGACCGAATCTCCCAAGGATTGTTGAATGACCTGCTGCAGATGCCGTCGATACACCCGATGCTTCAATGCCCTTTTTCGACGAACGCCACGTAGTGAAGCCTTGTGGCTTTCACCATATGTGTTTCGGCAGTCTTTAGTGAGACTGTAGTACTTCTTTTGTTGTGGTGTTAATCGCGATTTCATCACCAAACACCTTACTTCCCGTCCAGCACCTCAAAGATCGACTGCGTCCGCAGCACGTGCCCGTTCGTCGCGTTGAGGTGGTACGACTGGAAGTGGAACTCGTTGCGGTACTTCTGGGCGTCGAGCATCGACAGGTGCCTACCCGCCTCGTCTTCCCACACATGGCTCAGCCCGTTGGTTTCCTGGGCGAAGTCTTCCATCTCGCGGAAGGTGGACTGGTAAAGGTTGTCGGCGAGGTTCTCGGTCTGGATGGTGACGAAGTAGCCGATCTTGCCCTCGGGGGTGTGATCGTATTCCTTCTCACCGATGCAGGGCAGGGCGTGGACGAGGCCGGACTCGGGCAGGCTCTCGGAGCCGGCGGCGTCGACGACGGTCTCGGACATGACCTGGCCGGCATAGTTGAACCGGACCACGTGGCCGCCGGAGGTGATCCAGGACTCGATCTCGTAGTCGCCGTGGCGGTCGATGCGTCGGCCCTGGAGGTCGAACAGCTCGGGGTGCAGCGGGCGGCGGTAGGCCATGAGACGGGGGATGGCGTTGACGGCGGACTTGCTGCTCAGGCTCATGGTTGGAACTCGAAAAGAGGAGGAATTCAAAGAGATCACTACATCCTCGGGTACACGAACCCGCAGTGACCCAACATGTTGTAGATCCAACCCCACCCTTACCCAACGTGGAGCGCGATTATAGCCCGACCCCGCCGAAACGGAAGCCTCGACTTCCTGATTTATGGGGCTTTTCGGCAGGTTTTGGGGCCTCCGGCCCGGTCTGACACGCCCCAACCGCACGTCTTGCAGCATCCACCTGTTCGAGGCCGATAACAAAGCAATCTGCCGGCTTCCGGCCCCCCGTAGCCCCCCTCCCACCACCACGCCGCTCAGCCCCGCTCATGCCCGCCGCCGTCCTCTCCGTCCTCAAGCAGCTCACCGGTGCGAACCACACCGCGGTCGATCGCGCGATCGCCGCCGCCCTGCCCACCGCCGACCCCGACGAAGCCCGCCACCTCGCCCGAGCGTTGCTCGACCGTAAACGCCCCCCCGGCCTGCTCGGCCTGGTCCTGTTCTTCCACCTGCTGCCCGAGGACACCCAGCACCAGATCATCGATCACGCCCCACACCTCGACCGAGCCCTCCGCGAAGCCGCGGCCACTCCCTCAACAAAGGCATCGGGCCCATCGAAAACCAACAGCACGGCCCCAGCGACAGCCGGTAAGCCGCCCCAGGGCCCCGCCAACGCCCTGACCATCATCCAGGCCGCGAATGCCCCGGCCATGGCCTATCTCGTCATCGAGACCCTCCGACGCAATGCCGACGACCTCCGCGACCAGGCCACCGCCTGCCTCACCACGCTGCTCCAGCACGCTCAGACCACCCCCACCCCCGGCCCGCCGCCCCACACCAGCCCCAGGCACGCCGCCCTCCTCTTCGCCGCTGTTGACCACGCCCTCGGCCAATCCGCCCGGGAACCCCACCCCGCACTCCTCGATGCGTGGGCCCGCCTCATCCCTCGGCCCATGCCCCACACCCAGGCCGCCCTCCGCGACCCGCATGCCGACCTGGCCCTCGAACTCCGCGCTCGACTCATCGCCGGCCATCCCCAGCACTGGCTCCAAGCCCTGCTCCCCGCCCTCCTGCACCCCGCGCTGACCCATGCCGGAATCGATGGCCTCCAGGTCGCCGCCCAACAGCGCCATCTCCCTACCGCACTCCAACGCGGCCACTTCCTCACACTCCAATCCGTCCGCAAAGCCCTCGGGCACACCCAAGAACCCACCCGACTGCTGCCACCCGACACCCCGGAAGCCCGCGATACCAACGTTCAACCCCAAGCCTCCGACCGCTGGCTGCCGGCTTATCTCGAGGCCCTTCCCCTGCCTCACGAAGACCGCGACGCCCGCCTCACCGATCTCGCGACCCACCCCGACCCGGCCGTCCGCCTCGCCGCGCTCCGCCGGCTGATCCCCCAGCTCGCCCCGCCCCAGCTGGATCAGCCCGCCCCGTCCGAGCTCCGCGACGCCATCGTCCGTTTCACGGAAGACCCCCTCCCCGCGATTGCGCGGACCGCGGTCCACGCCCTGCTCCACGATCACCGGCGTAACCCAACCGCCGCCCCCGCTGCCGACCCCCACGCCCCAAACCCCTACGCCGAGCTGCTCGCCCGCCTCGTCAACTCGCCTCACCCGGACATCGCCCAACGCGCCTCGAACGCCCTCGGGCCGATCGCCTTTGATCGGCTATGGTCCAACTGGCCCCGACTGACCCTCCGCCAACGCCTCGCCGCCGGGCGGGCTCTGCTCCGGGCCCACCCCGACCCGTACCGCCCGCTCGCTCAGCACCTCGCCAGCCCGCGTAAGCCTCAGCGTCTGCGGGCGCTGAACATCATCGCCACCCTGGGCCAGGCCGACCTCTTCGAGCCCGCCCTCCTCAGGCTGGCCGACCACCCCGACGCCAGCGTCGCCGCCTCCGCCATCCGTGCCCTCGGCTCCGCGACCTCCTCCGCTGCCCAGCAGCGATTGCTCACCGCCCTCGATCACGCCGACCCCCGCGTCCGTGCGAATGCCATCGAAGCCCTTGCCCTCGCCGACCCCGCCCACCGCGACGCCCCCCCCACCGACACCCTCACCCGCATCGCTACCCACGATGACAACCGCCCCCGCGCCAACGCCATCGCCGCCCTCGCTCGTCTGGGCATCACCGAGCACACCCAACTCCTCGACGGCATGCTCCGCGACCCCCGTGCGGCCCACCGACTCTCCGCCCTCTGGCTCATCGACCACCTCGACCGCCTCGACCTCGCCACCACCGCCGCCGAGGCCGCCGTCTCCGACCCCGACCCCACCGTCCGACTCAAAGCGAAGCAAATCACCGATCGCTTGATCGAACGACTCCACCCCGAAGAGAAGCTGGAAGTTGGAATCTAGAAGCTGGAAGTGAGAGAAAATCACCCCTCATACGACTTCCAAATTCCAACTCCGAACTTCCAAATCCCACCCGCCATGCCCAGCGAACCGAACTCCCCACGACTCATCGAGGCCGAGACCAACGAGATCTCGCAGGCCATCACCGATGGCACCGCCGCCACGCTGCCCGTCGACCTGCTCGTTGCGGCCGTGGGGCTGTTGCTGGTCGGGCTCGCGGCCTTCTCCGCAATCCGCTGGT
Source organism: Planctomycetota bacterium (assembly GCA_038749105.1). Classification (GTDB taxonomy): domain Bacteria; phylum Planctomycetota; class Phycisphaerae; order Phycisphaerales; family Phycisphaeraceae; genus JBCCOW01. The sequence continues at coordinate 19,105 of JBCDIM010000047.1, read as the reverse complement.
ACCGCAACCGGCACGACAACCCGCACCCCCTGCTCATCTTCCGACGCGCCGCCAATTCCGCAGGACTCAGCCTCTACGACCAGCTCGCCCTGGTCCGCCTCGCCAAGGCCCGGCAACTGCCCTCGCCGATCACCCTGATCGTTTCGGCCCGCACCCTCCGGCTCCACACCGCCGCGCACGCCCAAGCCCGCAGCGCACGCAGCCAAGCCGCCGCAGACCGCCTCGAGCAGCACCTCACCCGGATCCACCGACAGCTCTTCGGGCCACCGCCCACGCTGGTATCCCTCCCGGCTGAACCCACGGCAACACCAGTGGATCCGGCCTAGACTGCTTGACCTGCGATAGGCAGCCCGACCCCTTAAACCCTGCTGCCTGCCTGCTCGTCCCCCCCCGCCCCGCAAGCGAAGTCCCCCCCGAGACCGCTGTGATCATCGAGATCGAAGCCAAGATGAAGCTCGGCGACCGCGATACGCGTGACGCCTTGGTCGTCCGCCTCCATGAGCTCGACGCCAAACCGCTCGGCCAGTTCAGCGAGTCGAACACCTTCTTCGACACCCCCGAAGGCCGGCTCAAGGCCACCGACCAGGGCCTGCGTGTCCGCGTCGTCACCCCCAATAGCGGTGACCCCGTCCCACCGCCACCCCACGCCACCATCACCCACAAGGGCCCACGGGCCCACGGCCAACTCAAGTCCCGCTCCGAACACGAGGTCAACGTCACCGACGCCAAGGATGCCGCCGAGCTCCTGGCGATCCTCGGCTACGCCCACGTCCTGACCTTCGAGAAACACCGAACCTCCTACCGGCTCGGCGACTGCGTGATCGAGCTCGACACCCTGCCCCACATCGGCGAGTTCGTCGAGATCGAAGGCCCGTCCGACGACGACGTCCTCGCCGCCCGCGAACAGCTCGGCCTCGCCGACCTGCCCCTCATCAAAGCCTCCTACATCGCCCTGCTCTCCGACCACGCCAAAGCCAACGACCTCCGCACCAACGTCATCCGGTTCGAGACCCCCGACGCCTCGGCGTGAATCATCTCTTAGCCCCGGGCTCTGACCGGGGGCACGTGGCCCACCGGATGCACCGCCCGCCATGCTCCTCATCGCTCTCGCGATCCTGCTCACCCTGGTCAACGCGGTCGGCGTCGTCCTCGTCCTGCTCCAACTCCCCGGCACCTGGCTCATCGTCGCCGCGACCGCAGGCTTCGCGTGGGCCACCTGGGATGACGGTGTCGTCGGCTGGCTCACCCTCGCGTCCCTGCTGACCCTCGCCATCCTCGGCGAAATCCTCGAGACCGTCCTGGCCGGCGCCGCCTCCCGGAAGGCCGGTGGTACCCGACGCGGCGCGGTGCTCGCCATCCTGCTCGGCATCCCCGGGGCCATCGCCGGCTCCCTCCTGATCCCGATCCCCATCGTCGGCACGCTCCTCGGTGCCGCCCTCGGCGCAGCACTGGGCTCACTGCTGGGCGACCTCACCGCCCGCCGCCCACTCCGCCAGGCCACCCGTGCCGCCCGCGGCGCGGCGGTCGGCAAACTCACCGGATCCGCCGCAAAGCTTGCGATCGCGCTATTGATGCTTGCGCTGAGTATCACCGCCCTCCTGATCTGAATCTTCCGCAAAACCTTCGTAGAGGTCGGCCCGCGTCTCGATGGCTCTGCCTCAGACGCACCGTCCGAGAATCAACGCGACCATTGAACGGCAAACGCGAAACCGCCGGATTATCCGGACGCCTCGCCTGCTTGCACGGCCTGACCAATCACTAGTTATCACGATCGAACAGGTTTAGACCTTGGAATTAGTGGCCGGATTGCATCAAGAATCTTGAAGCTTTGACCGATTTGTTTTTTTCACGCCTGAACGTTTTGGTCGTTTCGGCCTAGGGCGTTTGCATTCCTTCTTGGGCTGTATGGATCCGGGGCACACAAGCCCAGAGGGCTGTCCGACTGCGACTCACAGGGAATCAACACATGAAAATCAAGCTCACGATTGGCCGGAAGCTCGCGATAGGTTTTGGCGTGGTCCTCTTGCTGTTGGTTGCGGTTGGAGCGGTTGGATTCTTGTCCAACATGAACGCGGGGCAGAGCTTGAATCGGGTCAATCAGGTCGCCGACGACACCGGCCTCGGGGCCGACGCCACCGCCGCCCTACTCCGCGGCCAGACCAGCGTCAAGAACTTCCTCCTGACATCTGACCCCGTCGAGATCGATGCCTATCGAGAAGCCAGCGAACAGTTCAAGGCCATCAAGGCCGAGGCCCGCAGCCACTTCACAGACGCCCACCGGCTCGACCTCGTTGCTCAGATCGAAGCCGACTTCAAGACGTATGACACCGCCTTTAACGAAGTCGCCGAGATCGTCCTACGCAGCGATGATGTCAAGAAGCAGACCCTCGACGTGATCGGCCCGCAGGCCACCAACGCCCTCAAAAAACAGTTCTACGACGTTGCAGAGGCCGGCCAGAGCGAACTCGCCTACCGCATCACCCCACCGCTTCTCGACCTGCTCGAGGGACGCCTCTACGTCATGAAGTACGTCCGTACCACCAACGCGGACGACTTCGACCGTGCGGTGTATGAGTTCAGTGCTTCGGCGAGCAAGCTCCAGAAGGTGATCGACGACTTCCCCGAGATCGAGAATACCTCGTCGCTCACCCAACTCCGCGAGCAGGTCATCGCCTATGAGGGCGCGGTCCGCGAACTCCGTACGCTGATACAGCAGCGTGACCGGATCATGAACGAGAAGCTCACGGTGCTCGGCCCCAAGATCGTCAAGACCCAGCACGACATCCAGGACTCGCTCCTGGAGACCAGCCACACCGTTGCCGAAGCCGCCGACGAACGCATCGTCATGGCTGAGATCATCATCGTGACCGTCTGCGGCGTTGCCGTGCTCATCGGCCTGGCCGCCTGCTTCTTCATCACCCGGCTCATTGTCAAGCCCGTCCGCCACTACCTCGCCCAGGTCGCCAAGGTCGGCGAAGGCGACCTGACCGCCCAGATCGATGCGACTCAAAACGACGAGATCGGCGAAATGGGCCGAGGCATCAACGGCATGATCGAGACCATGTCCGATCTGATCTCCAACGTCCAGCTGACCTCCCACGAGGTCGCCGGTGCCGCCACCGAGCTCGCCGCCACCTCCGAAGAGATGGCCCACACCATGGACGAACAGTCCAACCGGATCAACTCCGTCTCCACCGCCATGGTCGAGATGGACCAGGCCGTCCAGGACGTCGCCCGCAAGACCGCCGACGCCTCGTCTAACGCCGACCGCTCCGGTCGGACCGCCCGCGAAGGCGGCGAGGTCGTCCGCGACACCGTCGCCGGGATGGACGGCATCAAGGCCGCTGTCGGGGAGTCCGCCGACGCCGTGCAGTCGCTCGGGCAGCGCGGCGAACAGATCGGCGAGATCATCGCCGTGATCAACGACATCGCCGACCAGACCAACCTCTTGGCACTCAACGCCGCCATCGAGGCCGCCCGCGCCGGCGAGCACGGCCGAGGCTTTGCCGTCGTCGCCGACGAGGTCCGCAAGCTCGCAGACCGCACCACCCAGGCCACCGACGAGATCAGCAGCTCCATCTCCGCGATCCAGGACGAAACCTCCCAGGCCGTCGATCGCATGAACACCGGGCTCACCCAGGTCGAGGCCGGCGTCACGTTCGCCACCCAGGCCGGCGAGTCGCTCGAAGAGATCGTCGCCAACACCGACGAGGTCGCCTCGATGATCCAGTCCATCGCCGCCGCCACCGAGCAGCAGTCCGCCACCTCCGAACAGATCAACAACAACCTCGAATCGACCGTGGCGGCCATCCGCGAGTCAGCGGAGGCCACGAATCAGGCCTCCACTGCCGTCAACCAGCTCTCCATCAAGGCTGAGGAACTCCAGCGGCTCATCGGCCGGTTCAAGCTGGAAAAGGCGAGCTGAGGAAGTCCCCCAATAATCACACCCCCCATACGGGGTCTACGGACTGGTGTCTGTAGACCTTGTTTCTTGAACCGGCTCGACACACGCTGATGCCTGTGTTCGATCATCAGCTCAGCCCGGAAGCGGTACGCTCAGCCGGCAATAGACCGCCATGCGACAACCCCGAGCTTATTGATGTGGGTACAGGCGGGCCTAAAGAAAAACCGCAGGCCACGGGGCCTGCGGTTAGGTGTAACAAGAGGATGCGGTAAGCGTCGGGGTCTTACTTCCCGAGGCCCTCTTCGCCCAACAGCTGGGCGACGAGCTTCGAGTCGGCGACGGTCTGCGTGATCTCTTCCGGCGCCTCGGCACCGGCGGCCTCGGCCAGCGCGGCAGCGGCTTCGATCTCTTCCTCGACCGTCAGCGGCTCGGTCTGCGGCGGCTCGGCGAGCTTCTCGACACGCATATTGACGTAGTCGGTGAAGCCGGTGCCGACCGGGATCAGGTGCCCGAGCAGGACGTTCTCCTTGAGGCCCTGGAGCGTGTCGGTCTTGCCGGCCAGCGCGGCCTCGGTGAGGACCTTGGTGGTCTCCTGGAAGGACGCACCGGACAGGAACGACTCGCTCTGCAGCGAGGCCTTGGTGATGCCCAGCAGCAGGGTCTGGCCCATGGCGGGGCGGCACTTCACGGCCTTCGCGGGCTCCTTGCCGTCGGCTTCCAGCTTGGCGTTGATCTCCTTGAGCTCGGTCTTGCTGACCTTCGAGCCCACGGGCAGGCCCGAATCACCGGACTCCTTGATCTTGCCCGACAGGGCAGCGATCTCGTTGGCCTCGCGGAAGCGGAACTTGTCGACCACCTCGTTGGGCAGCAGGTCGGTGTCGCCGGGGGCCTCGACGCGGATCTTGCGGAGCATCTGGGCCAGGATGACCTCGATGTGCTTGTCGTCGATGGGCACGCCCTGGGCGCGGTAGACGTTCTGGACTTCCTCGAGCAGGTAGGTGAACAGGGCCTCTTCGCCCTTGATGCGGAGGATGTCCTTGGGGTCCATCGGGCCGTCGATCAGCGGGTCGCCGGCCTCGACGTTCTCGCCGGTGTGCACCAGGAGGTGGCGGTCCTGCGGGACGTGGTGGTCGACCTCGAGGCCCGCGTCGGAGCGGACGATGATGGTCATCTTGCCCTTGCGCTTGTCGGAGCGGATCTCGACGGTGCCGGTGATCTCAGCCATGATCGCCGAGTCCTTGGGTTTCCGAGCCTCGAAGATCTCGGTGACCCGGGGCAGACCGCCGACGATGTCGGACGAGCCCGTCGCTTCCTTGGGCTGACGGGCGAGCATCTGGCCGGCCGCCACACTGTCGCCCTCGGCGACCTCGATACGGGCCTTGGCGGGCAGGTAGTGGAAGTCGAGGATCTGGCCGTTGTCGTCTTCGATGACGATCCGGGGGTGCATCTCGCCCTTGTGCTCGATGACGACCAGCTGCTGGCCGCCGCCGGTCTTCTTGCCCTTGCCCCCGGCACCCTGTTCGGACTCGGGACGGACGGTCTCGCCGACGAGGATGTCTTCGAAGCGGATCTTCCCGGGCTTCTCGGCGAGGATCGGGGTCCGGTGGGGGTCCCAGGTTGCGAGGATGTCGTTCTTCTTGACCTTGTCGCCGTCCTTGACCTGGATGAAGCAGCCGTACTGCAGGGCGAACTTCTCGAGCTCTCGGCCCTTGTCGTCGCGGACGATCAGTTCGCCGTTGCGCTTCAGGGTGACCAGGACTTCGTTGCCGTCGTCGTCGGTCGTCGGGACCTCGTTGGCGTCGCGGATCTCGATCGTGCCGGCGGAGCTGGCACGGAAGGACGTGTCGACCAGCGAGGTCGAGGCGACGCCGCCGGTGTGGAACGTCCGCATGGTGAGCTGGGTGCCGGGCTCGCCGATGGACTGGGCGGCGATGATGCCGACGGCCAGGCCGTGCTCGACGAGCTTGCCGGTGGACAGGTCCATGCCGTAGTCGAGCACGGAGATGCCCGAGCGGGACTCGGTGGTCAGGGGCGAGCGGACGTTGACCGCGTCGATGCCGAGCTGCTCGATCTTCTGTGCCGCCTCGGCGGTGATCAGGCTGTTCTCGGAAACGATGACCTCGTCGGTGATCGGGTTGACGATGGTCTCGCGGGCCACACGGCCGAAGATGCGGTCACGTAACGGCACGTCGACCTCTTCGCCCTTGTAGATGGCCCGCTTGGTGATGCCACGCTTGGAGCCGCAGTCGTGTTCGGTGATGAACTGGTTCTGGGCGACGTCGCAGAGCTTACGGGTGAGGTAGCCCGAGTCGGCGGTCTTCAGCGCGGTGTCGGCCAGGCCCTTACGGGTGCCGTGCGTCGAGGAGAAGTATTCCAGCACGTTCATGCCCTCACGGGCGTTGGCGACGATGGGGGTCTCAATGATCTCGCCGGACGGCTTGGACATCAGGCCCCGCATGCCCGCGAGCTGCTGGATCTGCGAGACGTTACCCCGAGCACCGGAGGCGTCCTTCGACATGATGAACACCGGGTTGTAATACGCGGTGCCCTCTTCGGAATCGATCGGGACCAGATCGTCGTTTGCGTCGCGGCGGTCCTTACGGATCTCCTTAAGCAGCTCCTTGGTGACCTCTTCACGGCAGTGCGTCCAGAGGTCGAGCAGCTGGTTGTAGCGTTCGCGTTCGGTGATCGCACCGGCCATGAACGCCTTCTCGACGCGGTCGACCTTCTTCTGCGTGCCCGCGATGAGCTCGGGCTTCTTCGCGGGGATGCGGAGGTCGGTGATGCCGAACGACAGGCCGGACTTGGTGGACCACTCGAAGCCGATGGCCTTCATCTGGTCGAGCAGGTCGATGGTCGCCGGTCGGCCGGACATCGCGTAGGTGTCGTCGATGACACGCGAGCAGCCCTTGGAACCGAGCGGGCAGTTGTAGAAGGTCATGCCCTCGGGCAGGATCTCGTTGAAGATCAGCCGGCCAAGCGTGGTGATCACGCGGCGGTTTTCGGGCAACGGCTTGGGGGTGTTTTTCTGCGAGACGTCCACGATGCCACTGAACCGGTCGTCGGGCAGGCGGACCGCGATGCGGGTGTGCATCTCGATCTCGCCCTTCTCGAAGGCGAGCGTGGCCTCGGCGGCGTCCTTGAAGCTCAGCGGCTTCTCGGGGTTGACCTCGGGGTCTTCGCCGGGCTTGAACATGGTCAGGTAGTACACGCCGAGCAGGATGTCCTGCGAGGGCGAGATGATGGGCACACCCGAAGCGGGCGAGAAGATGTTGTGCGGCGAGAGCATCAGGATCGACGCCTCGGCCTGGGCCTCCACCGACAGCGGCAGGTGGACCGCCATCTGGTCGCCGTCGAAGTCGGCGTTGAAGCCGGTACACACCAGCGGGTGGATGCGGATCGCGTTGCCTTCCACGAGCACGGGCTCGAAGGCCTGGATGCCCATGCGGTGCAGGGTAGGTGCGCGGTTGAGCAGGACCGGGTGCTGGTAGATCACCTCTTCGAGGATGTCCCAGACTTCCGGGTCGCGGCGCTCGAGCATCTTCTTGGCCGACTTGATGGTGTCGACCAGGCCATGCTCCTTGAGCTTGCGGATGATGAAAGGCTGGTAAAGCTCGAGGGCGATCTTCTTGGGCAGGCCGCACTGGTGGAGCTTGAGCGACGGGCCGACGACGATGACCGAACGGGCGGAGTAGTCGACGCGTTTGCCGAGGAGGTTCTCGCGGAACCGGCCCTGCTTGCCCTTGATCATGTCGGTGAGCGACTTGAGCGGGCGGTTGGACGAGCCGAGCACGGGGCGGCGGCAGCGGCCGTTGTCGAACAGCGCATCGACCGACTGCTGGAGCATCCGCTTCTCGTTGCGGATGATGACCTCGGGGGCGTTGAGGTCCATCAGCTTCTTGAGGCGGTTGTTGCGGTTGATGATCCGGCGGTAGAGGTCGTTGAGGTCGGAGGTGGCGAAGTTGCCGGACTCCAGCAGGACCAGCGGACGCAGGTCGGGCGGGATCACGGGGATCACGTCCATGACCATCCATTCGGGGTCGTTTTCCGAATGGCGGATCTGCTCGACGACCTTGAGCCGCTTGGAGAGGTCCTTGATCTTCTGCTTGGACTTGGTCGCGTCGAGGCCCTCACGGATCTCGCGGGCGATCTCGTCGAGGTCGACGATGTTGAGCAGCTCCTTGGCAGCCTCGGCGCCCATCATCGCGGTGAAGGCGTTGCCGTAGTCTTCGACCGCCAGCCGCCACTCGTCCTCGGTGAGGACCTGGAGGAACTTCAGCGGGGTGTCGCCGGGGTCGGTGACGACGTAGTCCTGGAAGTAGATGACCTTCTCGATGTCGGAGGTCTTCATGCCCAGGAGGTTGGACAGGTGGGAGGGGATGGCCTTGAAGAACCAGATGTGGACGATCGGGGCGGCCAGGTTGATGTGGCCCATGCGCTTCCGGCGGACGCGGGAGTGCGTGACCTTGACGCCACAGCGGTCGCAGATGATGCCCTTGAACTTGGTGCCCTTGTACTTGCCGCAGGCGCACTCGTAGTCACGCTCGGGGCCGAAGATGCGTTCGCAGAACAGGCCGTCCTTTTCGGGGCGGTAGGTGCGGTAGTTGATGGTCTCGGGCTTCTTGACTTCGCCGAAGGACCACGAGCGGATGTCGTTGGGCGAGGCGAGGTTGATCTTGACCGAGGCGTAGTCGTTGACGCGATCGTAGAGTTGTTCAGCCATGTTCTGGATACCGGTTCGTAGTTTGGTTCTGGGTAATTACGTGTGGCAAACGGGATTGAATTTTTATTCGTGGACAACCATCGGGACGAGCAGAATGTTGAGTCCGTGGTGTTGTTCCAGTTCTTCTTCGACTTCTCCAAACAGCGGGCCATACCGATGTATTGGCATTTCCGCATCAGCAGCAACGATGTCTACGTAATACCAAGCCCCCCCTTGAAAAGGGTTTTCTCGCATATGGACATTCTTTGGCAGCACCCGAAAAAGCGTCTTGCCATCTTCGGAATGCTTGCGCAGTGACTGCTGGATAAGGACCGCGAGATCATCAGAGGTATATGCGGTGGCACTCATTGATCCACCCCCAAAGAACGCAGGACATACTTGGCAGAACGCACTTGATCGCGTGCGTCCTGCTTATCGACGGTGTGGGTGGGCGCGTAGTCAGCAATGACCCTGCGACGCTGCATGCCACGGACTTGGCTACGGAGGTCACGCCGAACCGCTTCGCTTAACGTTTTCGTGTCGAGATTGTTTAACGCAAGCGCGAGCATTTGAGCGTGGCTGGGATTGTTGCCGCCGTAGGCGAAATCAACATTGCGAGTCGAAGAAAAATAGTGGGTGATGACCGAGTAGACGGCGTAGTAGGCGCGGCTGATGGAACTACGCAACTGACCTGCTTCCAGCAGGAGTTGTGCAGCGGCGTAGTTGTCTCGGCCTAGCTGAGCCCAAGTCATCGCTACGTCCCTTTAGAGAATGCTGCCGCCGTCGACCTCGGCCTTCTCCATCGTGATGTTCAGGCCCAGGCCCTTGACCTCGTTGCAGAGGACGTCGAAGGCGACGGGCATGCCGGCCTCCAAGGTATTGGTGCCCTTCACCATCGACTCGTAGATCTTGGTGCGGCCTTCGACGTCGTCGGACTTCACCGTCAGGAGTTCCTGCAGGATGTACGCGGCGCCGTAGGCTTCGAGGGCCCAGACCTCCATCTCGCCGAAGCGTTGGCCGCCAGTGCGGGCCTTGCCGCCCAGCGGCTGCTGGGTGATAAGGGAGTAGGGGCCGGTCGATCGGGCGTGGATCTTCTCGTCCACCAGGTGGTGGAGCTTGAGCATGGTCATGTAGCCGACGGTGGTCTTCTGGTCGAAGGCCTCGCCGGTACGGCCGTCGTAGAGCTGGACCTTGCCGCCGCGGGGCATCTTGGCGAGGAGCTCTTCGGGGCCGTGGGCACCCTGGGTTTCTTCCATCCGCTGGTCGATGTACGCGTTGGCCTCCTCGACCACGTCGTGGATCTCGGCCTCGGTCGCCCCGTCAAACACGGGGGTCTTGGCCTGGAAGCCCAGGACCTGGCAGGCCCAGCCGAGGTGGGTCTCGAGGATCTGCCCGACGTTCATGCGGGAGGGCACGCCCAACGGGTTGAGGAGGATGTCAACCGCGGTGCCGTCTTCGAGGAACGGCATATCTTCCTCGGGGACGATACGGGCGATAACGCCCTTGTTGCCGTGCCGGCCGGCCATCTTGTCACCCACGGACAGGGGCCGTTTGGTGGCGAGGTAGACCTTAACCATCTCGAGGACGCCGGAGGCCAGCTCGTCGCCGCGCTTCATGTGGGCGAGCTTCCGCTGCTTCTCCTTCTCGAGGGCGTCGAGGCGGGGCCAGAACTGCTCGTAAAGCTTGCCGGCCTCTTCCTTGATCTCCTTCGAGCCCTTGATCCACTTGGCGTCGAACGACTCAATCTGTTCGACAACGACCTCGGGGATGTCGGACTGGGCGACCTTCTGGCGGGTGGACGGGTCGACCATGGCAGAACCCGTGAGCTCGTTGACCTGATCGACGAACTCGCGGAACAGCGTTACGCGCCGCTCGTCCATCTGCTGTTCGTACTCACGCATCTCTCGGCGAAGGTTCTTCTTCTGCTCGTCGTTGAGGTGCATCCGCCGGCTGAACCGCTTGGCACCGATCACGATGCCGTCGGTCCCCGCGGGCACTTCCAGCGAGTCGTTCTTCACGTCTTCACCGGCCCGGCCGAAGATCGCGTGCAGCAGCTTCTCTTCGGGGGTGAGCTCGGACTTGGACTTGGGGCTCACCTTGCCGACGAGGATGTCGCCGGGCTTGACGTAGGCCCCGGTGCGGATGATGCCGTTCTCGTCGAGCATCCCGAGCATCTTCTCGGAGACGTTGGGGATGTCGCGGGTGAACTCTTCACGGCCGAGCTTCGTCTCGCGGATCTCGACATCGAACTCTTCGATGTGGATCGAGGTGAAGGTGTCCTTCTTGACCAGGCGTTCGGAGATGACGATCGCGTCTTCGAAGTTGTAGCCATCGAAGGTATTGAACGCGACGAGGGCGGACTTGCCGAGGCAGAGCTCGCCCTGATGGGTCGATGGGCCGTCGGCGATGATCTGCCCGGCCTTGACCTTCTGGCCGAGCCGAACGATCGGGCGCTGGTTGAGGCAGGTGTGGTTGCCGGTGCCGACGAACTTCCGCAGCTCGTACTCGTCGGCGTTGTCGATGACGATCCGCTGGCCGTCAATATAAGTCACGGTGCCGCGGTTGGTCGCCCGGACGATCATGCCCGAGTACTTGGGCACTTCCTTCTCCATGCCGGTCGCGACGTACTGCGGCTCGCAGCGGATCAACGGCACAGCCTGCCGCTGCATGTTCGAGCCCATCAGGGCCCGGTTCGCGTCGTCGTGTTCGAGGAATGGAATGAGCGCGGCCGAGACACCGACGATCTGCTTGGGCGAGATGTCGATGTAGTCGATCTGGCCGGAGCCGACCTGAGCCAGGTCGCCGTCGACGCGGGCCAGGACGTTGCCCTTAAGAAGCTTGCCCTTGTCGTCGATCGCGGTCGACGGGCCGAGCGTGAGCTTCATCTCTTCGTCGGCACGGAGATAAGCGATCTCCTTATCGACGCCGCCATTCTCGACCTTGCGGTAAGGCGTCTGGAGGAAGCCGTACTCGTCGATGCGGGAGAAGATGCCCAGCGAGCAGATCAGCCCGATGTTCGTGCCTTCCGGCGTCTCGATCGGGCAGACCCGGCCATAGTGCGAGATATGCACGTCGCGGACTTCAAAGCCCGCACGCTTACGGTTCAGACCTCCAGGGCCCAGGGCCGAGAGGCGACGCTCGTGGGTGAGCTGAGCCAGCGGATTGGTCTGTTCGACGACCTGCGACAGCTCGCCCCGGCCAAAAAAGTGGTCGATGGCGGAGCTGATCGACTTGCTGTTGACCAGGTCGGCGACCTTCGACAGCTCGTCCGGGTCCTTGACCGACATCCGCTCCTGCACGGTGCGGCGGAGCTTGAGGAAGCCCTTGCGGAGCTCTTCGACAGCCAGCTCGTCCATGGTGCGCAGACGGCGGTTGCCGAGGTGGTCGATGTCGTCGATGTGGGCCTTGTTGCGGTTGTTGCGGAGATCGAGGATGTACTGCACCACCTTGACGAAGTCTTCGGCACGCAGCTGCATCACGTCTTCGCCGACCTCGAGGTCGAACTTCCGGTTGATGCGGAACCGGCCGACCTTGCCCAGGCGGTAGCGGTTCTCGTCGAAGAACTTCTCAGCGAAGAGGTCGCGGGCCTTCTCGACCTGCGGCGGGTTGCCGGGACGCAGCCTGGCGTAGAGGGCCAGCAGGGCGATCTCGTGCTCGGTGTACTCGACGTCTTCGGGCAGGTGGGCCTGCTTCTCGTCGGCGATCGTGTTCAGCAGAAGCATGTCCGTCGCACCGGCGACGACGTCGACGGTCTTGAGCGGCGAGCCCTGGATCGTCTCGACATGCTCGCCGACCATCGCGCCGATCGGCAGCAGTTCTTCCCCGGTGTCGGTGTCGATCACCGCGTCGGCCACGTAGTGCTCAGGCCGGAGGTCGGTGACCTTGACCGTCTCGACGCCGTAGAAGGTTTCGATAATCTGGCGGGTGGTCGAGAAGTTCTCGTCGACCGCACGCAGGAAAGTGGTCGCAGGAATCTTGGTGCTCTGGTCGATCCGCATCTGGAGCACGTCCTTCTTGGACACCTCCAGCTCAATCCACGAGCCGCGCTCGGGGATCACGCGGGCCGAGTGCAGCGGCCGGTCGGCCTCGGCCGAGGCAATCGAGAAGTCGACGCCGGGCGAGCGGTGCAGCTGGCTGACGATCACACGCTCCGCACCGTTAATGATGTACTCACCCCCGCCGAGCATTACCGGCACCTCGCCGAGGTAGATCTCTTCCTCGACGATATTGGGGTTGTCGTCACGGACCAGACGCACGCCCACGCGGAACGGCAGGCCGTAGGTCAGCCGCAGCTCCCGGCATTCGTCGGGCGTGTACCGGGGCTCGTCCAGCTTGTAGTGCAGGTACTCGACCCGCATCGTGCCGTCGTACGACTCGATGGGGAAGACCTCGCGCAGCAGCGACTCGAGCCCGAGCTCGGAGTCGCGCCCATCAAAGGGCTTTTCACGCTGGAGGAATCGTTCGTAGGCCTTGTGTTGAACTCGAACCAGGTCGGGGATGTCCAAGGCGTCGCCACGCTTGGAGAAGTCGCGCACGGTTTTCAGCAGCATCGATGTCCTCGATCATGCGGAGAGAAAAAGCGGAAGAGATATTGCCTCATTCCCGAAACAACGGGGGAGGTGTCTGAAATTAGGATGCCGCACCGGGTGGGCTTAGCGGTGAGGGCTCGTTCCTGTTCCTGTTTGGGTTGCCGCGAACCCGGCACTGTAGAGAACTCGCGCGGTGTGTGCAAGCCCGGTGCCGGGAAAACGTGAAATTTTGTCTTGACATGCTCTCGGGTCCGAAATCCCAGCCGAGCAGCAACCCGGATTTATCCATTAGCCATGTAATAGATTGGATTTACGGTCTTTTCTGTCAACTTGAGCGATTTTCACAGGTTTCCAACACCCACCTCGTGACCCAACGCGTCTACGCCCTCCGGGACTACTTGATCGCAAAGTCTGGATCATCCCGCAGTCGGGGCAGCCAACGCATCGCCGCCGCCCGCTGGCCTACTGCCGTGCCCCCGCACCGCCGCACCAACGCCTTGTAAAATCGGTCCGCCCGCTGAGGATCCCGCAGCGCGATCCATGTCCCCGCCAAGCACAACCGCCGCGCCAGCTCGTCCGAGCCGTCCGGCATCAGCTCCGCTCCTCGCCACGCCAGACCCGCCGCCCGGAACGCCCGGCTCTGCTCCACCGCCCACTCCCCGTGATGCCGAGCTAACCGCTCCAACTCATCCCGCCCCGGCAGCCACGGCCGCCGCCGCCGGATCGGCCCCGCCACCGCTTCCTCCATCGCCCGGCCCGCCCACACTGCCGCCACCCAGTCCGCCGCACCCTGCCCCTCGCTCTCCGCCGGCCGCCAAAGCCCCGAATATGCCGCCAACCGAAGCCGCGACCAGCCCACCGACCGCCCAGGCCCCCACTCCACCGAATCCTCCCGTCGCGGGTAACCCTTCCGGTACTCCCGCACCGACCACGACCGCAGCACCGTGTTGCCCTCGTGCATCACCAGACGCGCCGCCCGCCAGTAGGCCTCCGCCCGCTCGCCGGCCGGTCGGCCCGCATCCTCCGCCAGCGATACCCACCCCGCCAGCCGTGAGGCCGTCTCCCGCGACGCCGCCGGCAAGTACCGCTCCGCCTCCGCATACCGCCCCGCCCGCATCAGCCGACGCCCCAGAACACCACGCATATCCAGCCCCCGGCCCGCAACCCCCACCCCACCAGCCCCCCCGGCCCGCCGGCCGCCCGGTGCGTGCTCATCCACCCACGCCCGCAGCTCATCAATCCCCATCACCTGCTCTGCCAGATACGCCGCGTCGGTGCTGTACCCGATCTCCAAATACCACCGAATCGCGTCGCCGTAACGCCCCAGAGCCACCGCGATCACCGCCGCGTCCTCCCGCGCCCAAACCGACCCGTTGCCTGTCACCCGGCCGTACCGCACGCCGAGAAACCGCTCGCCGCTGGCCGCCGCCCGATCTCCGACAGGCAGCCCGTCCGCCACACGCTTCATCCCTTTCCACGCCGCCTCCAGGTCACCCGCTTGCATCGCCAACTTCGCCCCCAGCCAAACCGGAACCAGCGACGCCTCAATCCGCCCAGCCTCTTCCGCCGCCACCGCACGCTCCATCCATCCCGTCGCCACCGCGTGCGCCCCGCCCAGGTACGCCACCCAGGCCAACCGGCTCAGCTCCTGCTCCATCAGCCGCCCCCCCGCCGCCTCCCAACGCGTCACCGCAGCGAGCCAGATCCCCAGTTCAGACCCTCCCACCCGCCCCAGTCCGCCGCCCTGCACCGCCCAGGACACAAGCACCGCCGTCACCACCCGCCGGAGTTCCCCGTCCGCGGCCGCCGGCGCCGCCCGCCGGACCGCCGCCTCGTTCCCTTCAAGGCCCGGCTTGTCCACCCCCAATAAACCCGCCACCGCCACCCGAAGCGACACCGCCGCCGTCGGGTCTCCCGCCGCGTGCTGCACCGCGTACAGCCGGACAGCCCCGACGTAATCTCTTTCGGCCAACGCCAGCCGACCCTCCTGGCCCAGTGACGCCGCCGACAGCCCCAGGCTGTCCACCCCGCCCGCTGCCGCCAAGCGACGCGTCTCCGCAAACCAGCGCCGCGCCGCCGCCACGTCTGCCGCCGGCAGCGCACCGCCCGGCTCAGCCCGCGGCGATCTTCCCAGCCCCCGCATATGGGTCATCCCCAGCATGTAGGCGGCCCACACCCCCCGATACTGCCTCGCCTCGGCCGGCAACCCCAGCAGCTCGCGCCACGCCGCACGCGCCTCGGCCGTGTCGTGCTTCGCCCAGGCCAGTGCGCCCCGCAGATAGAGCTCAAACTCGATCGGCAGCCCCCTCGGCACCTCCACCCCCATCAAACCCCGCCGACGCGCCTCGACCACCATCCCTGCCCAGCGGTCCGGCCGCGTCTGCTTCGCCGCCGACAACGCCGCTCGGAAATCCGCGTGCCGCTTGAGCACCCTTGCCCGGTCCGCCTCCGCCATCCCCCGCGTCACCAACGCCTCCCGCAGGTCCGCCGCCCCGGCATCCGCCGCCCGCGCCGCGTTCCCCACCACACCCGCCGGCACTGCCAACCTTAAGCGGTCCAGCTCATCCGCCAAAACGCCGCTGGGCATCCCCATCATCCGTGCCTCCGCCGCTCTCCCCGACAAGAGTGACTGCCCCGACGCCTCTCCACCGATCAGCGCCAAGCCCAAGACCCAGGCCCAGCCAACCGCCCAACATCCTTGCCGCCAGATCATCCAGTCTTGTGTCACAGCCGGCCTCCCTGAGGGGTCCACCCCATACTAAATCCCTACCGCATGTAGTGGACACCCCTCCGCAATGGACGCCCCAACACACTCCAGCGCAACAGGTATATCCCTTAGCTCTTCTTTGGTGCCCCGTAAACGCGGGGACTATCGGACACAAAAGCAGTTTCTTAAATCCTGCTCTAAATATCATCAAGCTTATAGATCGAGAAGTCGATGCCACAACGGACGAGGTCGTTTTGAGTGTTTTGTCCAGACCCGTCCAAGCGAAATTTCGAATGGGTTCGACGAAGAGCCCGCCTCCCGAGTCCTTTCCACACTAGGCATTTATGAAGCTCAAACTCACCATCGGGCGTAAACTCGGACTCGGGTTCGGCTTGGTTTTAATCCTATTAACAGGCGTCGCCGCCGTCGGCTTCTTCTCGAACCTCAGCGCCGCCAACAGCCTCGGCGAGGTCGCGGAGATGGGAGCCGACACCGCCATCGGGGCCGACACCTCGGTCGACATGCTGATGGTGAGGATGAACGTCAAAGACTTCCTCATCAACAACCTGCCCAAAGACCTCGAGGAATACCAGCAGTACAAAGACCACCTCGACGAACTGCTTGTGAAGTCGCGCGAGAGTTCCCAGAACCCGCAGCGCCGCGCCTGGCTCGACGAGATCGAAGCAGACGCCGCCGCCTACGACCAGGCCTTCCGCGAAGTCACCCAGATCATCACCCGCCGCAACCAGCTTCGGGCCGAGGTCCTCGACGTGGTCGGCAAGCGGGCCGTCGATACGCTCAAGCAAGTCAACTACGCCTTCTTCGACGCCAACGCGTTCGACCTCGCCAACAAGCTCACCCCCGTCCTGTATGACACGCTCGAAGGACGGCTCTACGTCATGAAGTTCATGCGGACCTCGGCCAAGGCGGACTACGAACGCGTGCAGTACGAGCTCAGCGCCGCTCTCCAGAAACTCGATGGCGTGCTGCCGCTGGTTACCGACCCGGACCAGCTCAACACCCTCCGAGCCGTCCGTGAAGACATCCAGACCTACCACAAGACCTTCTCCGAAGTCCTTCAGCTGGTGCTCGACCGCGACGAGGTCGTTCACAACCGGCTGGACGTCATCGGACCCCGCATGGTCGCCCTCCAGGACCAGATCAAAAACTCGCTCTCCGGGGATAGCGAAGAAGCCACCGCCGAAGCCCAGGCCCAGATCCGGACCGCCGAATACGTCATCCTCGCCGCCACCGCGGTCGCTGTCGTGCTTGGCATCATCGCCGCCCTGCTCATCACCCGGCTCATCGTCAAGCCCATCCGCCACTACCTCGTCCAGGTCGCCAAGGTCGGAGAGGGTGACCTCGCCGTCCGGCTCGACGCGACCCAGAACGACGAGATCGGGGACATGGGCCGAGGCATCAACGACATGGTCAAAACGATGTCCGACGTCATCGCCAACGTCCAGCTGACCTCCCACGAAGTCGCCGGTGCTGCCACCGAGCTCGCCGCCACCTCCGAACAGATGTCGCAGTCCATGGAGGAGCAGACCAGCCGCATCAACTCGGTCTCCACCTCGATGATCGAGATGGATCAGTCTGTTCAAGACGTCGCCCGCAAGACCGCCGACGCCTCGTCTAACGCCGACCGCTCCGGCAAGACCGCCCGCGAAGGCGGCGAGGTCGTCCGCGACACCGTCGCCGGTATGGGCAGCATCAAGAACGCCGTGGGTGAATCCGCCGACGCCGTGCAGTCCCTCGGCAAACGCGGCGAACAGATCGGCGAGATCATCGCCGTCATCAACGACATCGCCGACCAGACCAACCTCCTGGCCCTCAACGCCGCGATCGAGGCCGCCCGCGCCGGCGAGCACGGCCGAGGCTTCGCGGTGGTCGCCGACGAAGTCCGCAAGCTCGCCGACCGCACCACCCAGGCCACCGACGAGATCAGCACATCGATCTCCGCGATCCAAGACGAGACCTCCCAGGCCGTCGATCGCATGAACACCGGGCTCACCCAGGTTGAGGCCGGCGTCAACTACGCCACCCAGGCCGGCTCTTCTCTGGAAGAGATCGTCTCCAACACCGACGAGGTCGCCTCGATGATCCAGTCCATCGCCGCCGCCACCGAGCAGCAGTCCGCCACCTCGGAGCAGATCAACAACAACCTGGAGTCCACCGTCGCCGCGATCCAGCAGTCCGCACAGGCCACCAACCAGGCCTCCAGCGCGGTCGGCCAGCTCTCGATGAAGGCTGAGGAACTCCAGCGACTGATCGGCCGGTTCAAGCTGGAAAAGGCCGCCTGAACACGTAAACAATGAACAACCCCCCCGCAGAGCTCATGGACGCGTGTCCGTGGGCTCTGTTTTACAGTCATCTCCAAAAACCGCCTCAACGCCCCCACACCCGACGCCTCGATGCCTCGACGCCGTTGGACGCGTGATTCACCGGAACCCCAATGCCTGACAGGCAAAAATTCCCCGGCTTGCGATTGGACTTGCCCTACCATCCCCCCAATAGTCTTCCGGAATCGTTCTAAACTAGACCCTGCGGTTCCGAATCGCCTTCCAGAACCCCTCTAATCCCATTCTTCGCCGCCTGAGGAGACCCCATGACCACCGCCGCCAGCCAATGCCCCATCGCCGGGATGTCCCAGACCTCCGCCAACCTCGCCACCGTCCGCAGCAACCAGTGGTGGCCGAACCAGCTGAACCTCAAGATCCTGGCCCAGAACGGGCCGCAGATCGACCCAATGGGTGACGACTTCGACTACGCCGAGGCCGTCCAGACCATCGACGCCGAAGAGCTCAAACGGGACGTCAACCAGGTCATGACCACCAGCCAGGACTGGTGGCCCGCCGACTACGGGCACTACGGCCCGCTGTTCATCCGCCTCTCCTGGCACGCCGCTGGCACCTACCGCATCCACGACGGCCGCGGCGGCGCCTCCTCCGGCACCCAACGCTTTGCCCCCCTCAACTCCTGGCCCGACAACGCCAACCTCGACAAGGCCCGCCGACTCCTCTGGCCCATCAAGCAGAAATACGGCAGCAGCCTCTCCTGGGCTGACCTCCTCGTCTTCGCCGGCAACCAGGCCATGGACTCCATGGGCTTCAAGACCTTCGGCTTCGCGTTCGGCCGAGAAGACGTCTGGGAACCCGAAGAAGACGTCTACTGGGGCAAGGAAAAGTTGATGTACAGTTTGAGGCGATAGAAGCCTTCCGACATCTCTTCATACAAGAAGAGTTCGCTTCCTGCAGGCATTG
>JBCDIM010000046.1:0-29513 GCA_038749105.1 Planctomycetota bacterium | reverse complement strand
GTGGGCGAGGGCGCGGCGGGGCGAGAGCGTCGCGGCCGCGGCCGCGGCGGCGGCGGGGCCGGCGGCGGGGGCGGGGGCGTGACGGCGGGAGAGGACGGGGGTGGTTTCAGACATCGGGGCCTCCTGATCGGGTGTGGGGGCATGGTAACCCGTGGTGGCGGGGGTTGGTCGGGTCCTGCGAAGCGTCCGGCGGGTCGGCCGGGGGGGCACGCCCCCGCGCGCGGGGGGGGGGGGGGTTAGCGGCGGGGCCGCTTGGTGGTGACCTGGCGGGTTGGGGGCTTGTTGGCGATCCAAGCGGCGAAGTGGGCGATGTCGGGGTGCTGTTTCAGGGCTTCGACGGTGGGGTAGTGCTCCGCGAGCTGCTGCTCGGTGAGGTGGTGGTGGACGGTGCTGTGGCAGGGGCGGCAGAGCAGGGCGACGGCGTGGTGGAGGTCGGTCTCGGGGTGGAGGCGCTTGGTGCGGGGCTTGTTGTGGCGGGCCTTGGGGATCAGGTGGTGCTTTGTAAGGGGCAGGCCCGAGCGGTGGCAGAGGGCGCAGCGTTCGGGCTCGGGTTCTGTGTTTGGGATGCTTGCAGGCTTTGGCATGGCGGGATACACTCTGCGGCTCGACTAAGCCCACCTATCGCACCCGAAAGGCGATGTTATGCCCCGCGTCTGTGAATTTACCGGCAAGCGAACCACCGTTGGCAACACCTATGTCCGTCGTGGTAAGGCCAAGCGGCTCGGCGGGGTCGGCCTGAAGATCCGCGGCAAGAACAAGCGGACGTTCCGCCCGAACATCCAGACCATCAACGCCCTGATGCCCGACGGTTCGGTGCGGAAGGTCAAGGCCTCCACCCGGGCGATCAAGTCCGGGCTGGTGGTCAAGCCCGCCAAGCGGAAGTATGCCTACAAGCCCGAGGCCGACTCGGCGGCGGCGTAGGGCCGGAGGTGCGGGGCTGAGAGGGCTGGTAGATGGGATTTAGGGCGATATCGGACGTTTTTTGTGGGTTTGACGGTTGTCGCCTTGACGATGGCGGTACGGGGTGCGATCATTCGAGATTCGCTTGACCCAACGCCCGGCAGGGCGGTCGCCGGTGAGGCCACGCGAGCGTCGTGAGCCCGGCCCAACCACCCCTGCCCGATCTGCACCGATCCAGACGACTCGCCTGCGCTATCCGTAGCTGCTGATCCTCATCAATCCTGTTGTGGCACGACCGACGACCTTCCCTCGCCGGCGGTTGCTCCCGCAACATCGTGTTTGATGGGGCCTTTTCGAACCATGCCTGTCTCCGACGATCGTGACCGCGTGCGTGAAGCGACCGACCTGGTGCGTCTGGTCGGGGAGCATGTGTCGTTGAAGCCGAAGGGCCGAGAGTTCGCGTGCCTGTGCCCGTTTCATGACGACAAGAACCCGTCGATGTATGTGAGCCCGGCGAAGCAGATCTTCAAGTGCTTTGTGTGCGGGGCCGGTGGGACGTGCTACGACTTCGTGATGAAGTACCACAAGATGGACTTCGTCGAGGCATTGAAGTACCTGGCGGACAAGGCGGGGATTGAATTGAGCGGGCGGAAGCGGGACGCGAGCGAGGGGCCGTCGCCGCGGAAGCGGATCGCGGAGGCGAACGCGAAGGCGTTGGCGTTTTTCCGGTCTCGGCTTGAGCACCCGGAGGTGGGGGACGAGGCACGGGCGTACCTGGAACGGCGGGGCGTGACGGTGGAGATGATCGAGGCGTTTGCCCTGGGGTACGGGCCGGACGGCTGGGATGTTTTGGCAAACGCGGTTTCGAAGAAGGGCTACCCGGTGGGTGACTTCGAGCGGGCGGGCCTGCTCAAGACGCGGGGCGACGGCTCACGGTACGACGCGTTGCGCCACCGCTTGATCTTCCCGATCTTTGATGCGATTGGTCGGCCCATCGCCTTCGGCGGCCGGAAGCTGCGCGAGGAGGACGAGCCGAAGTATCTGAACTCGCCGGAGACGGAGCTGTTCAACAAATCGGCGACGCTCTACGGCCTGCACCTGGCAAAGAAGCCGATCATCGACAGCGGCGTCGCGGTGATCGTCGAGGGGTACACCGACGTGATCGCCTGCCACCAGCACGGGGCGAGCAACGTAGTTGCGGCGTTGGGCACGGCCCTGACCGATCAGCATGTGCGGGAGCTCCGGCGGTACTGCCAGCGGGTCTTGCTGGTGATGGACGGCGACGCGGCGGGGCAGAAGGCGGCGGACCGCGCGGTCGAGCTGTTCCTGACCGGGGATGTGGACATGGCGATCGCGGTGCTTCCCGGTGGGCAGGATCCTGACGAGCTGCTGCAGAGCGGCGGGATGGAGGCTTGGGAGACGGCCCTGTCGGGGGCGGAGGACGCGTTGGACTTCCTGCTGCGGGTGATGGAAGAAGAGTTCACGGGCGCGGCGGGGGTGACGGCCAAGCAGCAGACGGCCGAGCGGTTCCTCGAGCGGCTGGCGGGGCTGGGCTTTGCCAAGGCGGGGACGCTGCGGCGGGGGTTGGTGGTGCAGCGATTGGCGGGGATGCTGCGGTTGCCAGAGGAGACGGTGTTGGAGCAGCTGCTGAGCAAGGCCCCGAAGCGGCGCGTGGAGCGTCCGGAGCCGGTCCGGCCCAAGACGGTGTCGAACGGGGGCGGTTTTGCGGATGGGCCCGATGACCTGTCGTGGATGGACGACGCGGCTGCGGAACAAGACGCCGACTTTGATCAGGGCATGGGTGGCGAGGTGCCCGCGGGTCATCAAGACGCGTTCGAGCATGAGGTGCCGGAGCCCGCGGGGCGCGATCGTGGCGTGACCCGGAGTGTCGTGATGGCAGAGCGCCAGGTGCTGGGCGTCTTGATGAGCCACCCGGCCTACTTCGAAACGCCCTTGGAGCACGGGATGACGCTGGACGAGGCGGTCGACCCGTCGCGGTTCCCCACCCCGGCCAACCGGGCGGCTTACGAGCTGCTCTACGGCAAACTCAGCGATGGGCATGCCGTCTCGTTGCCCGGGTTATTGAGTGAATTGGCCGAATCGGGCGATAATCGCCTGTGCCGGGTGTTGATCGCCGCGGACGACGAGCTGCGGAAGACCGACGGTAGCGACGAGCAGGCGTTGGCGATGCTGCGGGGTGCGGCCGGGCGGCTGCTCGACGCGGCGGAGCAACGCGAGAACGTGCGGGTCGTCGAAAACCCCCTCGAACGCCTCGAACGGCTGCGTGCGACCGCCCCGAACCGTGCCGTCCCGTCCCGGATGCCTAGGGTGCCGCGCACCCCGACCACCCAACGCCTGGGGGATCCGCCATGACGCCCCGACCCGCCCAGTTTGCCCAGCTTGACCCGGAGAGCTTGACCCGAAAACGCAAATCCGGCTTGCTCGACACCCGTTTCTGTTGCACCGTTCACTGCTGAGGCCCTGGCCTTTTTAAACCCTCCCCCGAACACGTAAACCCCCGCCCCGACTGAACCCCCGAAATCCCGTGCCGTGCTGTCGCTGCCCCCTTGTCGTGGGCTCACAGAAGGCATGGACGAACGATCCAGCCGCTACCGGATCCAGACCCCTTGGAGTATCCCGCCTTGAGTTTCCCGACCGCCGAGTATCAAGAACTGCAGCCCGCCATCCTCGAACTCCTCGCCGCCGGCCAGGAGCACGGCTACATCACCTTCGATCAGCTGATCGCGGTGCTGCCCGACGCCTATGTCGACCCCGAGAAGCTGGATTACCTGATGTCGCTGATGAAGCGGAGCGGGATCGAGCTGATTTCGGAGCTGGACCTGCGTATGCAGAAGCTGCAGGCGGTGTCTCCCGCCGAGCCAAAGCCGCTACCGATGGAGGACGCACGAGCGATCATCGCGGACCGCAAAAAGGCCGCCGCGACCCCGGCGGTCGAAGAGCCCGAGCCGGAGGTGACCGAGACTGAGGCCAGCTCCAGCGACGACGAAGAGAGCGACGACGAGGATAGTGATGACGAGGAGAAGTCCGAAGAGTCCGACGGCGAAGAGCGGCTGCTGACCAAGGAGCAGGCCAAGGAAGAGCTCGCCAAGGCCCTGTCCGAGTCCAGCAACAAGCGGATCGACGACCCGGTCCGGATGTACCTCACGCAGATGGGCGAGATCAGCCTGCTCACGCGGGACGAAGAGATCCGGCTGGCGAAGAAGATCGAGTCCATGCGTTACATCTTCCGCCGGAAGGTGCTCCAGAACGACTACTCGATCGCGCAGATGGTCGAGACCCTGGAGATGGTGCACGACGGCGACCTGCCGTTCGACCGGACGATGAAGATCTCGACCGCGATCGAGAACGCCAAGGAGATGGTCGCCCACCGCATCCCCAACAACCTCAAGACCGTGCGTCGGCTGCTGGAGCTGAACCGCAGCGACTGGGACACGCTCGACGCGCCGGGCCGGAAGAGCAAGACGCTGATCGCCGAGATCGAGAACCGGCTGGTGATCCGTCGCCGGAAGATGGCGACGCTGATCGAGGAGTGCTCACTGCGGACCAGCCGGGTGCAGCCGATGCTCAAGAAGCTGACCGCGATCAGCGAAAAAATGAAGGGCCTGCAGAAGGACATCGCCAAGGCCGAGCAGTACCCCGACCGTTACGACCCCGAAGACGTGATGGTGATGAACGAGGAGATCGCCGGCCTCCGCTCGCTGGTGCTCGAAGAGCCCGAGCAGCTCGACGCCCGCGTGTCCGCGATCCGCAAGGTCTTCGACGAGTACGAGTCGGCCAAGCGTGACCTGTCCGGCGGCAACCTGCGGCTGGTCGTGTCGATCGCCAAGAAGTACCGCAACCGCGGGCTCTCGTTCCTGGACATCATCCAGGAGGGCAACACGGGTCTGATGCGTGCCGTCGACAAGTATGAGTACAAGCGCGGCTACAAGTTCTCGACCTACGCGACCTGGTGGATCCGGCAGGCGATCACCCGTGCGATCGCCGACCACGCCCGGACGATCCGCATCCCCGTGCACATGATCGAGACGATGACCAAGCTGAGGAACATCGGTAAGAACCTGCTGCAGCAGCTCGGGCGTGAGCCGACGATCGAGGAGATTGCTGAGGCCGCGGACATGCCCGTCGCCGAGGCGCGGCGTGTCACCAAGATCAGCCGCCACCCGATCTCGCTGGACCGACCCGTCGGCGAGTCGGAAGACTCCTACTTCGGTGACTTCATCGAGGACGAGTCCGCCGCCAACCCCACCGACTCGGCGACCTCCGACATGCTCAAGCAGCGCATCGAGCAGGTGCTCAAGACGCTGACCTACCGCGAACGCGAGATCATCAAGCTCCGCTACGGCATCGGTGACGGCTACACCTACACCCTCGAAGAGGTTGGCCGGATCTTCAAGGTCACCCGCGAACGCGTCCGCCAGGTCGAAGCCAAGGCGATCCGCAAGCTGCAGCACCCCGTGCGTAGCCGGAAACTCGTCGGCTTCATCGAGGGCGACGAAGACGAGATGCTCGAGTAGTCCGCCGGCCTTCGGGCCTCTCCATCCCAGAAAAAACCAAGGCACCCCCGCCCTCCGAGCGGGGGTGCCTTCGTACAGGTAAGGCGTGAGGATGTGCGAGCGGTCAGGCGGCTTTGCGCGGCCGGTTGGTTTGGGACTGGCCCGCCGACTCGGGGGTGGTGATCTGCTCGGCCTGATCGGTCAGGAGCGTGCGGCGGTAGGAGTGCGACCCGAGCCACCAGGGGCGGCGGAGCAGCTGCTGCCATAGCCGCGCTTTGTGCCCGCCTTCGGTCGCTTCGGATTGGGCCAGGGCGTAGATGCGCCGGCGCTCGTCGCAGTTCTTCCAGAGCATGAAGCGTTTGGGGCCGGGCATGGCGTCGGCCATGGACTCGGCGGCGTCGATGTATTCGAGCCCGAGGTGCAGGACCTGCCGGCGATGCCGGCTGCCGGCGTGCTCACGCACCGCGGCGAGCGGCGTGTTGATCAGGGTCGGGGTACAGTCGGCCATCAGGAGGCGGGCGTGCAGCTCGTAGTGGTAGGCGAAGGTCAGACGCTCATCGAAGCCGCCGTGGTAGCCCAGCAGCTCACGGCGGTAGAAGCTCGCGGCACCGGGGAGCAGGCCCTGGGCGTGGGTGAGGAAGTCGAAGGGGGAGTCGGGTGCGATGGGCGTGATGTCTCCGAGCTCCTGGTCGAGGTCGCCGATGCGTTGGACGCCGCCGACGATCCAGTTCGGGGCGTTGTCCTGCTGGTTGGGGCCCGACATCTCGGCCGCGACGCGGTCCAGGGTGTAGGGCAGCAGCAGGTCGTCGCCGCCGAGGACACCGACGATGGTGCCGGTCGCCCGGCGGAGGGCCTGGTTGATGGCGTCGGCGGGGCCGCGGTCCCAGGTGCTGGTCCAGAAGGCGATCTGGTCTTCGTAGGCCCGGATCAGGTCGAGCGTGTCGTCTTCCGAGCCGCCGTCGATCACCATGAGCTCGAGGTTGTCGTAGCCCTGATCCAGAACGGAGCAGAGGGTCTGCTCGATGTAGTCGCCCTGGTTAAGGGTCGGGATGATGAGGGTGATGCGGGGCGTCGACGCCGGGGCGTCGTAGCCGTGGCTCGGGTGGGGTTCGGGATTGATGGGATGGGTCATGGCCTGGGCTCCGGTCGGGTCTGATGCTGAGAGAGGCATCGGGCGGCGCGGGGGGCCACTTAACCGGCACAGGCGTTACAAACGGATTTTTTTGACGGGGCCGGCGGTGGGGCCGCCGGCGTACCCTGATCAGGCGGCCGTAGCATGTGGTGAGGCGGCAGAGACCACGGGGCTGGGCCGGAACTGGGAAGTGGGTTGAGGGCTCGAGAGGCCGGCGGCGTCGAGGTATTGCCGTGTGACGCGGTCCCACGTGAGGCGTTGGGCTCGGTCTTGGGCGGCGTGGCCTGCGGGGGCTAGCGGCGTGCGGTCGGCGATCAGGCGTTCGAGTTGTCGGGCGAGGTCCGTCGGGTCGTGCGGGTCTACGCACCAGCCGGTCGAGTTATCGGAGATGAGCTCGGCGTTCGCGTTGAACACGGGGGGCGTCGACGAGCCGGGGGAGGCGTCGCGTCGGCGGGCGATAGCGGGGACGCCACGGATCGCGGCTTCGAGGATGACGTTCCCGAAGGTCTCGAAGCGGGACGGGAAGGCGAGCAGGTCCATCGCGGCATAAGCGGTGTCGAGCTGTGCGGGATCAGTGAGGTTGCCGGTCCAGTGGCAGAGGGCGTCGAGGCCGCGGGCGTGGGCGGCGTGGCGGGCGTCTTCCAGGCCAGACCCGCCGCCGACCAGCAGCAGGTGGAGCTGGTGTCGGCTGGGCTCGGGCAGTTGGGCGACGGCGTCGAGGAGGAAGCGCAGGTCCTTGCAGGGGTCGCCAGGTCGTCCGACGAAGCCGAGGACGAGGGCGGAGTCGGGGAACCCGAAGCGGTGGCGGGCGGCAGACCGGCCGGGCGTCGCCCGGCGGCTATGGGTTGCAGTGGGCGGGGTGGGTCGGGCGGGTGGGGAAACGCCGTTGAGGACGACGCGGGTGGTGTGCCGGCGGGACCGGGTGCCGAGATGATGCGTGTACTGGTCGAGGAGGTTTTGGGACTGGGCGACGAGGGTGCCGACGCGTTGGTAGGCCAAGCGGTCGAGCCTGACCGCGAAGGGGGTGCGGCGGAGCGGGGCCATCTCGGGGTAGGCGTCGGCGACGCGGTTGAGCGAGGCGTAGCAGAAGACCGGGCGGTAGAGGGTGCGGTCGGCGAGCCCGAGTCGGCAGGCGGCGGCGGCGGAGTCGGGCTGCGTCACCCAGACCGAGGTGTGCGGCTGACGGGTGACGCCGATGGCCCGGAACGCGTCGAGCCACCAGCGATAGCGGAGGCGGTCGGCAAATCGCCAGAGCCGGCCGAGTTCGAGCTTGGGCTGGCGGAAGATGTGCAGCCCGGGCTGGAGGGTCTCCAGCGTCGCGTCTTGCGGGTCTTGCTGCTCGGTGAGGACGGTGACGGTGTGCCCGAGTTCGGTGAGGTGATGCGTTAGGTGGAGCAGGACGCGTTCGAGGCCGCCGAAGGTGTGCGGGTGGAACAGTCGGTTGGCGAGGACGATGTGCGAGGGCGGCTGATCCAATCCGCGGCGTGTCCGACCCAAAACGCTGCCGAACGCAGTGCGGCGGAGCGACTGGTGCTGATGCCGGAAGAGGGCGGAGCGGGTGAAGAAGTCGTCGGGCTGGTCGATCGCTCGCGCGGCCTGTTGGGCGGCGGTCCGCAAGCGTTGGGGGTCGCCAGGGCAGGCGCGGGTCCGCCCTTCGGCGGCTTGCAGGAGGCGTTCGGCCTCGGCCGGCGGCGTGTTGGGCAGCAGCGTGCCGAGGTGTTGCCGACGGCGTTGATCGAAGCGGTCGCGGGGCTGGTCGGCGTGGGTGTTGTGGGCGGCGGTGATCGAGGCGTCGTGACGGCGGTAGAGCAGCAGGGGCTCGGGGAGGTTCAGCAGGAGGAAGCGCTGGGCGAGGCGGAGCCAGAGGTCGTAGTCCTGGCCGGGGGTGAGGTCGCGGTAGTTGCCGACGGCGAGGACGGCCTCGCGGCGGAGCAGGACGCTGGGGTGCGCGATCGGATTCATGAACCGCAGGGCCCAGCGGATGTCGGCGTCGCTTCGCGGGAGTTGGCTCGGACCGGCCTCGGGGTCGTCGAGCGGGGCGTGCTGGGTGCCGATCACGGCGGCGGTGGGGTGTTGGGCGGCGGCGGCTCGCTGCTTGGCGAGGCGCTCGGGGTGGGCGGTGTCGTCGGCGTCGAGGCGGGCGACGTAGGGCGTGTCGGCGGCTTCGACGAGTCGGGCGAGGGCGCGGCCGAGGCCGACCGGTTCGTGGCTGAGGATCCGGCCGGCGAGTTTGCCGCTGCTGAACCAGCGGTTGAGCTCGGTGACAGAATGGTCGGTGGACCCGTCGTTGTAGGCCAGGACGGTATGGTGGGCGTCGGTCTGCGCAGCGATCGACGCGAGCGCGTCGGGGAGGTACGGCATCCCGTTGCGGACGGGCAGGAGCCAGGTGACGGGCTGGTCGTGGTCGGCGGGCATCAGGTCGGTTGCGGGGCGGGGCCACGGTCGGCGACTGGGGTGTTTCGGGGCGTCGTCAGCGCTGAAGTCAGGGTGCAGGTGGGCAGGCTGAGCTTCGTGAACAGGGCGTTGAAGCGGTGGGCCCAGGTGTGTTCGGCGAGGACGCGGCGGTGGCCGGCCGCGGCGATCGCCTGTCTCTGGTCGCTGTGTTCGAGGTAGAAGCGGCACTTGGCGACGAGCTGCTCGGGGGTGTCGAAGAGCGACAGCTCCTTGCCGGGGGTGAGGTAGTCGGCGAGGTCTTCGGCCGGTTGCGTTAAGAGGAAGCCGCCGGCGGCGGGCACCTCAAAGACACGGCCCTTGATCTGGCGGGGGATGGGCAGCCTTGCCCGCTGGCGGGTTGCATGACTGAGCAGAGCGCGGTCCAGCCGCCAGCCGCCGGGGAGGTTTTGGGTGAGCTTGCGGGTGACGGGGTGGAGTCGGAGGCGGTCGGCCGGGGCGTGCCCGGGGTGGGAGGCGTCGGCGAAGTTGAGGTTGATGCGGGATCGTTGGAAGACGCGGACCATGTGGTCGTGGTCGATCGGGCCGTGGTCCCACCCCTTGCCGAAGGTGGCGACGTTGAGGCCGGCATCGCGGAGGGCCTGGATGAAGGCGGGGCGTTGGCCGTAAGCCTGTCCGACGAAGGTGATGTCGTGGTCGTAGTCGTGGTTGTCGGCGGACGGGCCCACGGTCTCAGACCGTGGGCTTCGGGGGCTTCGGGGTGTGGGTGGGGGGTAGAGGCGGGGGTTGGCGGCCCATTGGGAGAGGACGACGTGCCCCCAGCCGGCGCGGGCGTAGCGGGGCAGGGCGGAGCGGGCGGTGGTGACGACAAAGTCGAACGCGGGGGCCCACCGGCGGGTCTCGGTGTCGAACTGCCAGTGGTCGTCGCAGAACCAGTTCACGGTGGGGACGCCGAGGGCGGAGACGGCCTTGATCGAGCTGGGCTTGAGCAGGCCGCCGCGGACCACGCCGAACAGCAGGTCGGGCTGCTCGGCTTCGGCGAGCTCGACGAGCTGGCGGTTGAGTTTGCGGGGCGGGAGCTGCTGGGCCAGGGTGGGGTAGTCGAAGGGGATGAGCTGATGCCCGAGATGGTTCAGGGCGTCGGCGAAGTTCTGCTGGTCATAGCTCGGGCCGCGTGAGGCGTGGCCGTAGTCGTGGGCCTTGGCGACGTAGAGGATGCGCATGGCTGGGAGGGGGGGGTTTACGCGGCGGCCTGGGTGACGGGGGTCGTGAGCCGGGTGGCCTGGATGTGGAGGCCGAAGGTGAGGAACTCACTGCTGCCGCGGTCGCGTTGGGCGAGGCGGCGGCAGACGCGCTCGGCCAACTTGAGTGTTTGGCGTTGGAACCAGGACGGCGGGCGGTCGGCGTATTTGGTGGCGACGCTGGGGGCTCGCTGGAGCTCTTGTTCGAGGAAGTGGAAGTACCCGCCGTTGGGCTGGATCTGGGTGATGCGGAAGCCGGCTTCGGGGAGGTGCTTCTCGAAGAAGTACCGGCTGAAGCCGGAGTAGAAGTAGTAGGGGGCGTAGTGGGTGGCGGAGGTGAAGGGGGTGGTGAGCAGGAGGGTGCCGTGGGGCTTGAGGAGTCGGGCGAACTCGCGGAGGGCGTCGAGGGGGTGGGGGATGTGCTCGAAGACCTCGGTGCAGAGCAGGGCGTCGTAGCTGGCGTCGGGCTGGGGGATGTCGGCGATATCGCAGCGGAGGTCGATGCCGTCGTAGGACCAGCGGGACCCGGTCTGGTTGCCGGTGCCGTCGCCCTGGCCGTCGTAGCCGCAGAAGTCTTGGGCGGTGTATTCGAGGTGCTGGCAGTCGGGGCGGTAGCGCTGGGTGCCGGCGCCGGCGTCGAGGAGGCGGGCACCGGCGTCGAGCTCGGCTAGGCGCTCTCGGACCCAGTCGTGCCGGGGCTGTTCGTTGGTGTGTCCGAAGGGTTGAGACATGGTGATGGAAGTCAGGAGTTGGAAGCTGGAATTGCGAAGACGGAATTGCGGGCGGGCTACGCGGCGGCACGCTTCGACTCTTGTTGCTTGCGGTGCCCGATGGGCTTGGCGGGGACGCCGCCGACGATGGCGAAGGGGGGGACGTCCTGGGTGACGCAGGAGTTGGCGGCGACGACGCAGCCGGTCCCGAGGGTGACGCCGGTGGTGAGGGTGCAGTTGGCGCCGATCCAGACGTCGTCTTCGAGCGTGATGGGGCCCTGGTGGATGCCGGGGGCATCGCGCATAGGGCGGTCGAGCTGCGTGTGGTCGTGGTTGCCGGAGGCGAGGACGCAGCCGGGCCCGATGAGGCAGTCGGCCCCGATGCGGATGGGCTCGCCGGTGAGCAGGACACAGTGGTAGTTGATCTGTGAGCGGGGGCCGACGGTGACGGGGCCGCGGTTGTTCTGGATGACGGCAAACTCGGAGATCAGGGCGTCATCGGCGAGGGTGAGCCCGCCGGGCTGGGTCACTAATGCGGTGGGCGCGAGGCCAAACCGCATGGGGATGTAGCGTCGGCGCGCACCGCGGAGCGGGTCGGGTGTCGTTAGACGTCGGATATGTTGAAGAAAGGCGGAAGGCATGGCGTAATCGGCAAGACGCTAGACGGTGTGGCGTTAGCCAGCTTTCTGAAGCGGCGGCCGAGCGTCGGTCGGTTGGGTCGTTGTCGTTTCGGTGAGGCCGCACCGCTCGAGGAAGCCCAGGGCGGTTTTGGTTTCGCTCTCGGTGAGCACTTGCAGCTGCGGGCTGCTCGGGTTATGGGTTAGGCGGTGGAGCGTGTCCAGGCTGCCGGCGTTGGCGTCCTGGTCAGCCCCGGAAGCTTCTTGCAGGTGTTGCTTGGCGGTGTTGTCCCACGGCAGGCCGAGCGTAGCGGCGAGGCGCGGTAACACATCTTCCGGTTGGGCAGCGAGCTGGTCTTGTGAAATCAGTGCGACGTTGGGGAAGAGCCGTTGGCAGCGTTCGAAGAGGTGGCCGATCAGGGCTGTCGTGAGTGCGAGGTCAGCGATACGCCGCAGCCGAGTGTCTTTAAGCGAGTCGATCTCGGCCTGGACACGGGCGGTGTCTTCGTGCCGTTGAGGATCGAGGACGGCGGCGAGGAACTCCGGGCTGCGGGTGTGGATGGCCTCGCCACGGAGGATGGTGGAATCGGGGCCGTCGGCCTGAATGATGGTGTCTGCGACGCGGATCGGGTCGTGGTTGACGAGGATGACCGGGGCCTTGGTGGTAGCGAGCAGGGCGGGTGTAGCGAGCAAGGCGTGGGTCTCGCCGACGAGGACGACCTTGGCGGGGCTGTCGTTTCGGGTCAGGCCGGCGTCGCTCAGGCGGGCCTCGTGGTCTGCAGCGAGAGCGCGGTATGTGAAAGCGAGGGGGTGATTATTCGGGAGTTCGTCGGCGAAGGGCGCAGCGTTGGTGTCGCTGTGGCTAGAGAGCGGCGGGGTATGCGGGAGCTGGCTGAGCGGCTCGAGATAGGCCCGCATGTCGGTGCCGGTGTGGGCCAGAGCGTTGAAGATGGCGGGCAGCTTGGTGCCGGGCAAGCCGAGGACCAGGCGTAGGCGTCGCGTGTCGGCGGCGGCGGGGACAAGGCCCAGGTGGTCGACGAGCTTCCGTCGGAAGAAGAAGTGGGCCAGACTCCTGGCGGGCGCGGGCGGCCTGTGCCGGAGCCGGAGCGGGCGCGGCGGCGAGGAGCCGTACCAGCCGTTTCGACCCTTGGTCGACTGGATATAGCGTTGGTCCTCGGGCACCAAGCGGTGGAGCGTGGGAGTCAGGAGGTCGGCGGCGAGGGGTGGGAGCTTGCCTGCCTTGTGATCCCGGGTCCAGTACGACTC
This sequence comes from Planctomycetota bacterium, assembly GCA_038749105.1. GTDB lineage: Bacteria > Planctomycetota > Phycisphaerae > Phycisphaerales > Phycisphaeraceae > JBCCOW01. The sequence continues at coordinate 16,742 of JBCDIM010000046.1, read as the reverse complement.
GTGGGAGTAGCGATGGTGATAGCAAGAGTTGTGAGCGATGGCGATGCGAGACCCGGCAAGGGTGAGCCGGAGCCCGAAGCCCCATGCGTCGAGTGCACCGGCATGTTCCGGGTAGCCCCCGGCACGGGTCCAGCCCTGCTTGGTAAAGAGGACCGTGCCGCTATCCCCGGGGATGTATCCGCCGTTGAGATAATCCTGAAGGGTGGCCGCGGGGTCATCGGGGTCTGTATTGATTTGGGGGTAGACCACGGAATGGGTGGTCTGGCCGGGCTTGGCGTTGGTCTTGAAGAAGCGGAGTTCGGCGACCGTCACAGCGTCGTCGTCCGTGTGGGCGAAGCGCCGCAGAAGCTTGTCGGCGGTGCCGGAGGGCAGGACGTTGTCGGCATCCAGGCAGAGCACCAACTGGTGCTTGGCGGAGCGGACCGCGGTGTTCCGGGCGGCGGCACCGCCACGGTTCACCGGGTGATGAATAGCCCGGATGCGGTTGTCTTCCTTGGCCCAGTTGTTGATGCGTTTGGCGGTGTCGTCTTCGGAGCCGTCGTTAACGAGGATCAGCTGATCGTTGGGTCGGGCGTTGCCCTCGAGGATGCTCTGGACGGACATGTCGATCCAGGCTGCGGCGTTGAAGCAGGGGATGAAGTAGGTGACGGGGCAGGGGGGCTTGACGATCCACCAGAGGCCGAGCGGCCCGCGTTGGGCCGTGAGCCCGAGGCGGCCGACGAAGGGGTCGACGGCGCGTTGGACGCCGGGGAAGTCGCGGTGGCCGTAGTCGTGTCCGGCGAGGATGCCGCCGGTGCGGATCTTGGGGAACCAAGCGGCGAGTTCGCGCCGGAGCCCGGCCTCGCTGTGATCCGCGTCGAGATAGACAAAATCGAGCGGCGCATCCTCACCCGTTGGCGGGGCGTGACCGGCGGCATCGTCCAGCGGGGCGTCGACAAACTGGCGAGCGGCCTGGACCGCGTCCTGCCGCAGGAGGTTGAAGCGGTTCCCGAAGGTCTTGAGCCGCCCAGTGGCGAACTGGTGCAGCTCATCGAACGCCGGCTGGGGCAGGTTCATCGGATCGTCGTAGCCGGGGCGGTGGGTGTAGGCATCGACACCGGTCAGGCGACTGATCGCAGTTAGTTTCAGGATGGCCGCGGAATGGCCGCCAAACGCGACGCCCACCTCTACGCCGGTCTTGAGCCCGAGCTTGTTGATCAGTTCGGGGAAGGCGCGATAGCCCTTGGCCCATTGGCTCTCGTGCTTCTCCGCGAGTTCGGGGATGCTCAGCTCGCTCATGCGGCGATCGTCTCGGTGGGGGGAGCAGAAGCGGCGTGGCGGGTACCGTGACCGGGCAGATTGACCAGCCCCAGGTTGACCGGATCGAAGCGGTCCGACCACGCTTCGGCCACGGTGAAGCGAGCGAGGTCTACGCCCCAGGTGTAGTCCTGCATGCCGTCGCGGTAGCCCCCGATGCAGACGGTGTAGCTGCCGGGCCGGAGCAGGTGCGGCGGCAGCTCGACATCGGCGGTGAACGGTCCGGCGGGGAGGTCCGTCGGCTGGGCCGTGTCGTGCTGGGTCAGCAGGCGGATCCCGTCTCGGAACACCGAAAACGTCGTGCGGTAAGCGGGGATGGGTTCGGCGGCGTGTCCCTGTACCCGTAGGGCGATCGGCTGCTCGGGCTGGATGACCGCGAGGTCGGCGGCGTCTTGGCCGTTGATCCAGAGGGTCTCGAAGCGGAGGCGGTCGGTGAGGGGCCCACGGAAGACGGATTCGGGCTCGTCGCGCCAGTCGGCCGTCAGTTCGAGATACCGGGCCACCGCGGCACGGGGCTCGGAGATCGTGTCGATCTGGCCGCCCTCAAGCACCATGACACGGTCGCAGAGCTGCTGGACGGCTCCCATGTCGTGAGAGACGAAAACGACGGTCCGTCCGCCCTCAGCGATCCCATGCATCTTGCCGAGGCACTTGCGTTGGAAGCCGGCGTCGCCAACCGCGAGGACCTCGTCGATCAGCAGGATCTCGGGCTCGAGGTGCGCAGCGACCGCAAAAGCCAGCCGGACGAACATGCCCGAGCTGTACCGCTTGACCGGGGTATCCAGGAACTTGTCGATCTCGGCGAACTCAACGATGGCGTCGAACTTGTGGCGGACCTCCCGGCGGGTCATGCCGAGCACCGCCCCGTTGAGGTAGATGTTTTCTCGGCCGGACAGCTCGGGGTGAAACCCCGTGCCGACCTCGAGGAGCGATCCGACACGGCCGCGGAGCATCACTTCGCCCGAGGTCGGGTCGGTGATGCGCGACAGGAGCTTGAGGAGGGTGGATTTGCCGGCCCCGTTTCGGCCGATGACGCCCAGGACCTGGCCGCGGGGGACCTCGAAGCTGATGTGGTCTAGGGCGAGGAAGTGGCCGCGCCGGACGCGAGACGGGTCCGGCTGATGTGCCGCCTCGGCAGGGGTGCTTGGCCTGGGAGTGATGGCCTGCCGGAGGCGTTGGCAGGCGGCCCCGATGCCGGTGTAGATCAGCTCGCCGAGGGTTTGGCCGGCTGGGGTGGATGCGCCGAGGCGATAACGCTTCGTGAGCTCGGTCGCACGGATCACCACCGGGCCTGGTCGCCCGGGGGCGTCGCCGTGGGAAGCGGGTTCGGTGAGGGGCGTGTGGTGTGCGCCGGGGTGCATGGGGCAGTCCGTTGCCGGGGGAGAGCTTTAAACGATGTCGGCAAAACGCCTTTCGACGCGTTGGAAAACGGAGAGTCCGATGGCAAGGAACACCCCGGCGGAGGCGGTGGAGATGGCCCAGCCGCCGTAGTTGATGGGTTGATTCAGGACCGCCGCCCGGAAAGCCTCGATGACGCCCTGCATCGGGTTCAGGGCCAGCCAGGCGTGGAAACGCTCGGGAACGATCGCCGACGGGTAGATGACCGGGGTCAGGAAGAACAGCAGCTGGATCATGAACGGCAGCAGGTGCCGGAAGTCGCGGTACGCGACTGTGATGGCGGACATCAGCAGCCCGACGCCCAGAACCGCGATCATCATGGACGCGGCCAGGAAGGGTAGAAGCAGCAGGGCGGCACCGAACCCGGTGCCGAAGTACAGCATCATGCCGAACAGCACACCCAGGGCGAGCAGGAAGTCGACAATCGGGGCCCCGGTGGCGGCCATGGGCACAATGATGCGCGGGAAGTAGACCTTGCGGACCATCGCCGCGTTGGCGACCAGTGCGTTAGACGACGCGGTCACGCTCTGAGCGAAGAGGTTCCAAGGCAGCAGCCCGGCAAATAGGAACACCGGGTAAGGCACCGCCACCCGCTCTTCCATGTCCAGCAGCCTCCCGAAGAACAGGTGCAGCACCACCATCGTGGCGATCGGCTGGATGAGCGCCCACATGGCGCCGAGCACGGCCTGCTTGTATCGGACCTTCACGTCTCGGATTGCCAGCAGCCACAGCAGGTCCCGGTGGCTCCACACGGACCGGAGCTGCAGCCCGGCAAAGCCGCGGCGGGCCCGCAGGTACGTCGGCGAGGGCAGCCGGTCGGAGTCGCTCACCGGGGCGAGCAGGGCGGGGTCGAGATGGGGGTTGGCTTGGGACAGAACAATGGTCTCCGCGAGCGGCGAGGGCGCACCATCACCGCAGGCCATGGTTTATCGGCACCGGTTGCGCGGCCAGGCCAGCGAGTCTCCCCCAAGCACTCGAGCGTCCGCACTATCGGACATGCCCCCCGGAAAGGGGTTAGATCGGCCGGCCCCCGGCAACCAGCTTAGGCTCTTCCTCGATGGAGGCTTCGAGCACCTCAACCCCTGGGATGACTGGGCTGGCTTCAGCCGAGTCGTCATCGTCCGCCTTGTCATCCGGCGTCGCGGCTGGGGCCACCGGCAAGCCTTGGCCGCCGGTCAAAGGCAGGCGGACCGCGCGGTAGTTGTCGCTGTCTTGGTCGCCGGCAGACCACCAGCCCCAGAGGTTCCGCCAGCTCCGTCGGGTTTCGCCCTCGCCGTCTTCGTGGCCGGGGTTAACCGCCATGACGACACTCAGCAGGCCGCCAGCCCCCGCGATCCCCGCGGGGCCCTTGGCGTCCTTGCGCCGCCGACGTGTATTCCGTTGCACCACCCGCTTCGGGAGGACCAGCCCCGCGGCTGCCCAACCGCAGGCGGTCAGCCCGAGCAGCCCGATGGCACCCCGTTGGCCTTCACCGAATACCAGGGCCAACACCGTGATGAACAGAACCAGCCCCAGGCAGACGACTTCGCCCCACCGCCGGCGGGCGGTCAGCAATGCCAAGCCGAGGCACGCCGCGACGACCAGGGCAAGGTTTAACCCGGACCACACCAGCCCGACCGCGGTGAGTACCCCGCTGGGTGCCGCCTGCGGGCCTGAGTCTTCGGAAACGGTCTTGCCGGGGTCGAGCCAACGGGCAACGCGGTCCTTACCGGAGGGCTGCACGCCGAAGCGGGAGACGACCTCGCCGCTGCTCGGAAGCATAGCGGCCCGCCAGGCGTCGCGCTGCAGACGCCACGACGTGTGCCGGGGCGCTTCACGCACGGCGGTCCAGGACAGCCTGTCGGCTGCGGTGTAGCCCGAGCGATCCGGGTGTTCTTCCATCTCGCCGCGCACCAAAGCCAGAGCGGTCTCGGCGTTGGCCTCGGGGCTGATCAGTGGGTTATGGGTGGTCCACGCGAGTCTGGTCGCCGCCCCTCGATCCCAATCGTTGGTTTGGCCCGGCCCTGCGCCACCCGAGCCAATCAGGCCCGGAGCGATACCCGCCAAGCCCACCCAGATCACGCCCGAAACAGCGACCGCCAAAGTGAGGCCGACCCAATGCCGCCGACCGGTCGGTGCGATGGCCGCCGCTGTGCTATCCCCCGAGCCTGTTGGGCCGTTATCGTCTGCCGGCGGGCGTCGGCTGTGGTCGCGTTCCCGCTGCCACACCCACCAAGCGACGCCGATCCCGAGCCCAACCAGCAGGACCGAGATCAACCCCGCGTCCACCCCGCCCAAAGCGATCGCGGTCGCGGCGGTGACGCCGGCAGCCATGGATCGTCCGATCACGTTCACCCAGTCGCGGCGCGTCGTGCCGTCGGGCATCACACGCGGCTTGGGGGCTCCAGTCAGGAGGTAGACCACCAGGAGCAGGGCGGTGGCCGACCAAAGGGTTGGCTCCAGCGATGCCCCAGCGAGCAGCACCGCCGGGTGCACGGCGACCACGGCCGCAGCGATCAGCCCGACCCGGTCCGCCGACCGCGTGTTGTCTTCGCCCAGCCCGCCGAACCGCCGGCCCACCGCAAACGCGAGCACGATGAGCCCAAGGGTGAGCAGGCTCTGCGTCAGAACGACCGCCCCGGTCGGGAGGCCGAGCTTCTCTGCTCCGCTCAAGAGATGGCTATACCCGTCACGCGTCGCCGTGGCGTGGTACGCGGGTTCATGCAGGCCGGCGGAGATCTGATCGACCGTGACCGCGTCTACACCGATCGGCCCGCTGGGTCTAGTGCGGTCACCGGCTGTGACCACGGCCGGCTCGCCCCCGGTAAACACCGCGATGACCTCGCCGATGCCTCCCCCGAAGAACCCCATCAACACCCGCAGTGTGATTGCTGCGAGCAGGATGATGACCAGCCAGGCCGCCCAGCCACGGTCGTCGTCGGTCGGAGCCGAGCCCGACTTGGGGTGATCGTCCAGCGGGGGACGCAGGCCGAATTCCACCGGCTGCGTAGCGGAGGAAGCGCGTTCTTCGGTGGGATTGCTCAGCACAGCGGGGGCCAGGTCGGGTATGGGGGCGCTTGGTACAGCCCAGAGACGCGTCCCATAACGGATCGTCGCGGTGTGAGCCGGTCTTGATGGGCACAGGCGACCGGCGTGTTGCGCGGGGGATTGTGTGCTTACCCTGCCCACCCGACCGTTACAGCCGCGCCAGGCCGACGGGTACTAAGGCGTAGCACGTGTGGCGAGGGCTTCGGCATCGGCGGCCAGCTCGAGGCTGCGCAAGCCGTGTGATTCGGTGAGCCGGCGTAGATGTTGAGGGTTTCGGATAAAGCGGGCCTGGTCGTCGAGCAGGGCGCGGAGCACATGGCCGTAGAGGGCGGGCTTGTCCATCCCGGCCGTGGCGTGGATGCGGTACCGGTTGTCGGCGCGGAAGGTCCGGTGCCTGCCCGAGACTGCGCCGGCCTCTGTTTCCAGCGGCGTGCGCGTCAGTTCGCTGTCGGGGAATAGGCCCGCGATCTGGCTGGCGTCTTCTTCGGTGGTGCAGCAGTCGATGGCGAGTGATGTGGGGATCCATTCATCGAGAAGAATATCGCCACGCTCGAACAGCAGCCGCATGGTCTGCCGGTCCATCGCATTGGGCTGCGTGAAGCCGTGGTAGAAGCCGACGAGCACGCCCGCGAGCGGATCGCCGTAGAGGGCATTGGCTTGGACCTGTTCGACGATGGGTTGGCCGTTGGGTTGTGTGCTGTGCGGGCGGGTGATCTGGTGGGCCGAGGTGATGGCGATCGGCCGCGTATCCCCGAGGAGGTAGGCGAAGAGGTCGAAGAAGTGGACCCCGTGCTCGATGAAGATGCCGCCGGACTGCTGTTTGTCCCAGAACCAGTGGCCGGGGCCGAGACTCTGGTCTTTAGCGTAGTTCTCGAAGCTGCCGCGCAGCGGCTCGCCGAGCAGACCCTGTGCCACGATGGTGCGGACGGCTTCGGCCAGCGGGTTGTAGCGCATGATCAGATCGGTCGCAAGAACCCGCTCAGCCCGGGCGGCGGCATCGATCATCCGCTGGCCGTCCGCCACCTCGATCGCCAGCGGTTTCTCGCAGAGCACATGTTTACCGGCCGCTAGGCAGCGTTGTGCAAGCTCTGCGTGCGTGCCCGGCGGGGTAGCCAGATGGACCAGCTCGACGTCCGGGCGGGCTAGCAGTTCGTCGAGGGATCCACAGGCGTCGAGCCCCAAGTCTGCCGCCGCGCGCGTCGCGGCATCCGCTGAAACGTCTGCCACCGCGACGCACCGCACGCTCTCCAGGCTCCGGTACTGCGCGACACAGAACCGCCCGAAGGCCCCCGCTCCAAGCAACCCGTAGCCGACCGGTTCGCTATGGCTCACAGCGGTGCCCCCTCGGGCATCGACCCCCCGGCTCGTGAGGCATAGCCCGCCGCCTGTTCCGCCAGCCGAAGCGCCGCCAGCCCGTCCTCGGCCGTAACGCTCATGCGATGCGTCGGGTCGGCGATCGTCGACAGCAGGTCATCCATCAGGCCCCGCAACGCATCGGCATAAACCGCCTGCTTGTCCCGTGGGTCCGTCCATTCCAGCCGAACAAGACGGTCCACCGTCCGGGACGTGCCGCGCTGTTTCACGAGCCGGTCGTCCGGGCTGGTGATTCGGTGCTGTGTGAAATCTGCCGGCATAAACGGCCCCCATCGAGTGGTGAGCCAGTCGGCAGTCTCATCATCGACTGCGGCCTCGAGGTGGATCGAGGCGGCGACCCAGCCACGGAGCACGAGCTGGCCGTACTCGAAGACCAGCCGGATGTCTTGCGCGTCGGTGAAGCTCGACTGGGTAAAGCCGTGGTAGTGATCAGCGGTGGCTTGTTCGGTGAGCTGAACGGTGCAGCCCGCCTGATCGATCAGGCCCGTGCCTGGGCGTTTGAGCTCGGAGGCGTTCAAAACACGCGGGTCTGCTGTGCCACCGAGCCAGCCGTTGAATAGGTCGAAGAAATGCACGGCATGCTCAATGAAGATGCCGCCGGACTGCTGCTTGTCCCAGAACCAGTGGCCGTCGCGCAGCCCGCCGCTTCCCGCTCGGTTCGTCACGACGGCGTGCAGGAATGCGCCAAGCCGACCGCTTGCGCAAAGCTCCCGTACCGGTTCAAACAGTGGCCCGTGCCGCATCATCTGATTCACGCCCAGCACCCGGCCGTTCCGTTCCGCTGCGGCAATCATGCGCTCGGCGTCCGCCGCAACCGTGGCGACCGGCTTCTCCACCAACACGTGTTTGCCAGCGTCGAGCGCTCGGCACACCAATTCCGCGTGCGTTGCCGGCGTCGTCGCCACGTGCACCAACGCAACCGACGGGTCATTGAGCAGCGCATCTAACGAATCGTGCGCCTTCAGGCCGTGCTGTTTGGCGAACCGTTCCGCTGATCCCGACGAGCGACTCCAAACCCCGACCGGCTGTACCGCATCGGTCCCCCAACTCTCGAGACAAAACCCCGCAAATGCGCTTGCCCCGATGACGCCCAGCCCGATCGCCGCCCCCCTCGGCTTGCTCTGTGCGGCACGCCGCTGCCCGTGAAACCTTCCCCAGGCCAGCCCGCTCATCACATAGGCCAGCACCGACTCCGCGCCCTGGTTCTGGTTCACCCCGTCGGGGTGCAACCCGTCACGACACCCACCCGTCTCCACGTCGATCAGGCTGACCCCCAGATCGTTCCGCCCCGTGAACCAAGCATGACACCACGCCGCAGCAGCACTCCACTGCGCGTCGCCCGTGGCCGACGACGCATCCAGCAAAGCCTCCACCAGACCGCTCGCCTCGAGCGGCTGCTGATCAAACACCGCCCGCTCCCCTGTCCGGGTCATCCAGCCGTTATTCCCAATCACGCTCAGCCTTGGCCGACCCGCATCGTCCACCACCGTCTGCCGATCCAGCACCCATCGCAACGCCCGCAGCCCGTCGCTCAGCATCGCCTCGTTCCCGAGGGCTTGGCCGGTCACGATCAACGCCTGGGGCATCCGCGCGTTGTCGTAAGTCACCGTGTCTTCCCACCAGGCCCAGTCGTCTGTGGCGTGACCCTTGAAATAGCCGTGCAGCCGCGACGCCAGATCGGCCCGCAGCGCTCTTGCCTCGCTGTGCCCCGGGTCAGCCTGAAGCACCGCGTCCAATCCCAGCAGCACAAATGCCCACGCCCGCAGCGACCCCAACGAAGCCAGCCCGGGCAGCGCACGCTCCAGCAGTTCAGTTGCCAAAGCGCGCACGTGCTCCGTCGCTCCGAGCTTCATCGCCGTCCCGATCGCCCAAACCGTCCGTCCTTGGGAATCTTCCGACCCGACATCCTCCAGCCACCGCCGGTCGTAGCCCATGAAATTACGGAACCGCCCAGCTTCGTCATTGAAGGCATACCCGAGGAACGTCAGGTAACGCTCCAGCGGGAGGGTCGCTTGATCGCCGAAGCGGTCGCGTTCCCAGAGTGCAGCGATGAGCGCCCGGGCGTTGTCGTCGATGCAGTAGCCATGGTTGGGGTCGGGGACCCCGAACTTGCCGTGCTGCAGGATGCCCGTGTCGTCGGTCAACGCCAGGACCTGGCGGGTGTCGATGGACGCGATCGGCGGGGGGGCGCTCATGATGCGAAGATGCGTGTGAGAAACGAGGGTGCTTACCGTTGGATGATACCTACGCGACGCGCTCGACCAGGCCCTTAGGACCGTTCATGCCCGCCGATGAGACCAGCCTGAACCTGATACCACGGCCGCGACGCTTCCGAGCGACCGGCGGTCTGGCCGCGCAGCTGGGGGAGAGGCAGTACCGGATCGATCCCGCTGCCGTGCCGCAACCCCAGGGCTACCGGATCGAGCTGCGCCCAGACGTGATCCTCGTGACCGCCCATGACTCGGCTGGCCGCTTCTACGCAGAGCAGACCCTCGCGCAGCTCGGCAACCTGCATCCCGTGCCGTGCGGCGTGATCACCGACTGGCCCGATCTGCCGCTCCGCGGCGTCATGCTTGATATCAGCCGCGACCGTGTACCAACGATGGCTACGCTCTATCGCCTCGTCGACGAGCTTGCCGCCCTCAAGATCAACCACCTCCAGCTCTACACCGAGCACACCTTCGCCTACGCCGGGCACGAAGCCGTCTGGGCTGAGGCCTCGCCGATGACGCCGGACGAGATTCGCGCCCTCGACGCCTATTGCCGTGACCGCTTCATCGAGCTCACGCCGAACCAGAACAGCCTTGGGCACATGGAGCGCTGGCTGAAGCACCCGGCATACGCAGCGCTGGCTGAGATGCCCCACAGCGATAAACCGCCGACAACGCTCTGCCCGGGCGACCCCGGCTCGCTCAAGCTGATGGCCGAGCTCTACCGGCAACTGCTCCCCAACTTCACGTCCGGCCTCTTCAACGTCGGCGGCGACGAGCCCGTCGAGCTGCAGCAGGCCAAGGGCCGTAGCCGACCCGACATCGAACGCCGCGGCCTCGGCCCCGTCTACCTCGACTACCTCCTCAAGCTCCACGCCGAGGCCACGAAGCACGGCAAGACCATGATCTGCTGGAGCGACATCCTGCAGAACCACCCCGAACTCATCCCACAACTCCCCCAAGACCTGATGGTCGCCGAGTGGGGCTACGAGTGGGACCATGAGTTCAAGCCACGCTGTGACCGCTTGGTGGATGCCGGTCTGCCCTTCTTGGTATGCCCCGGCACGTCGAGCTGGTTGAGCTTGGTGGGACGCACGCCGAACATGCTGGTCAACCTCGATAACGCTGCTCATGCCGCGGTGTCCACCGGAGCGAGCGGTTACTTGATCACCGACTGGGGTGATCGCGGCCATCCGCAGCCCTACGCCGTCTCGCTGCCTGTCTTTGCCTGCGGGGCCGCGCTCTCTTGGGCTTATCAAGCAAATTCTCGACTGACCCAACCCGGCCCGCTTGGCCGTGCGCTTGATCACCATGTTCTTCAAGCCCAAAGTCCCGGCGCTGCCGCCGCACTGCTAGAACTCGGCCGGGCTCATATCCCACTGGAGTGTACTGGCCGATATGTACCTCCTAACGGCACGCCGATCGGCAGACTCTTGACTCAGCCCGATCTCGACCTCTCCCCGTATCGGCCTGAGTTCTTTGCAGGCTCCGCCGCGTACCTCCGCGATGCCGTCCGACGGTTCACTGAAACGCACCTTGACCGCGACGACGCCGAACTGCTGCACGACGAAGTCGCCTATGCCGTCGACCTCGCGATCCTGTCCTGCGACCTCGCCCGCACCCAGCTCGAGCACCGTGTCAACCGCGCCGACCACCTTCCCGCCGACGCCCTAACCCCGCTCCGCGATCGCCTCACCGCCATCCTCCCCCGCTACCGCAACGCCTGGCTCGCCCGCAGCCGCCCCGGCGGACTTCCCGACAGTATCGCCCACATCTCACGTGCCCTCACCTGATCCCGATCTCAACGGCACGCCCCGGCTCGCCGGGCGGCGTTGTTGGGCGAGCCGGCCCGTGTCGGGCCGGGCGGGGCTAACGCGCGTCGTCGAGCTGCTTCTGTGCTGCTTCGACGGTCTCCAGCAGGCCGGCGAGGGAGGGCATGAACGCGGGGTCGCCGCCGGTCTCGATGAAGTAGTCGGTGGTCTTGTCTTGGGGCTCGAAGGAGAAGCCAGCCATGAAGCCGTCCCGGGAGCGGTATTCCACCCGGGTGAAGGTTCGGCTCCGTGACTTGAGCAGCCGTTCGCTGCCGATCATGTACTCCAGGGCATCGACGAGCGACACGAACTCGTCCTCGTCGATGAAGACCTCGTGCTCAACCGCGTCCCGCCCGGGCGGCTGGTAGCTGAGCTTCAGGGCGGCGATACCCCGCCGATCCTTGCGGGTCGAGGTGATCAGGAGGGCCGCACGGACCGTCCCATAGTCCGCGGCCGGGGCGGGCAGGTCGTAAACCCGTGTGATGGTGACGAGGCCGTCCCGGCGCTGGGCTTCTTCAAACTTCGATTCCGGCTCGTGGTATTCGGGGTGTGCTTTTTCGGGTTCCCCGAAGCACTGCAGACCGATCGCCGTCGCTATCACTGCTGCACAGAGGCCGCGTTTGCACATGTTTTGTCCCGTTCGCTGCGTGGGCTGCACCCCACAGCCCCGCCAACGCGCCGGAAGCCTGGAGTGTGTGTGCGTTGGATTCTACAGACGCGGGTCTCCGATTGGCCCGTGAAGCGCAACAAGGTTCATCCGGATCACGGCCAATCGGTTGGCGACGCGCGTGCGGGAGTATTTGGGCAGTCAGGTTGGGCTGCTTAGTTGGCTTCGATCACCGCGCCGGCCTCGCTGTAGAGGTCTAAGGCTTCGTCGAGTTCGAGCTTGATGCAGGTGGTGATCGGGTCAAAGACATCGTCGGGCACCTCGATCCAACGCAGGGCGGGTATGCCGTGCAAGTCCATACCGACGACGCGGTGCGTGAGCTCAGTGCCGTGCCCCGGGCCGCCGAGGACGGTCGCCCGCTCGATGCGGTTGCGCAGCCCCTTGATGGCGATGCCGTCGACGGGCCGGTCGTACTGAAAAAGGAAGAGCGTCTTGCGGTCGGCGGAGAGCGTGCTGGAGCCGAGGAAGTGGTCGTGGGTGGCGCCGGCGGTCGTGCCGTAGATCGCTTCGGCCCGGGGTCGGAGCCAATCGCCGAGCGCTTCGAGCCGTTCGACCTGCGTCGGTTGCAGTCGGCCGTCGGCATAGGGCCCGATCGCCAGCAGCAGGTTCCCGCCCATCCCGACGGTGTCGCAGAGCAGCCGAACGATCTGCCGCACGCTTTTGTGCGACTCGTCTCCGGTGACCCAGCCCCAGCTGTTGTTGAGGGTAACACAGAATTCCCAGGGGCCTTTGGGGGCCACGACGGGGACGCCCTGCTCGGGGGTGTCGTAGTCGCCGTAGCCCGGGTTCTTGCCCATGCGGGAGTTGAGCACGACGCCCTGCGGGTTCCAGGCGTGCAGCTGGTCCCGGAGGCCTTTCATGTCCCACTGGGCGCTGTTGTGGGTCCACGAACCATCGAACCAAAACAGGTCGGGGCTGTAGCGGTCGCTGAGTTCCTTGAGCTGTGCGCGGTGAAATTCCAGAAACTTTGCCCACTTCTCGGGCTTGTCGATGCTGTCGAGCGGCCGTTCGTACTTGTAGCCCGGGTGGTCTCGGACGAGCACCCCTTCGTCGGCGTTAAACACGGACGGGAAGTCCGGGTGGCTCCAGTCTAGGTGGGAGAAGTAGAGCCCGACGCGGAGCCCGTGCTCGCGTAGCGCGTCGCAGTAGGGGCCGATCAGGTCGTCGTGCTGCTTCGCCGCCGGGGTGTGCTGGAAGCTGTTCTCGGCGTGGTGGGCGGTGGGCCAGAGCGCAAAGCCATCGTGGTGCTTGGTGGTCAACACCGCGTACTTCGCGCCGACTCTTGCGAACAGCTCGGCCCATTGTTTGGGGTCGTACTTCTCAGCCCCAAAGCAGTGGCGTTGGGCGAAGTAGTCCTCGTGGCTGATCTGGCCGTTGAAGAAGGACCACGACTCGGAGATGCCCTTCACGGAGTAAAGCCCCCAGTGCATGAACAGGCCGAACTTCGCGTCTGGGAACCAGGGCTGCATCATGTGAAGGGCACTCCGAGGCGGATGACTGGAAAGGGGATGAGCTTGGCGTTTGACAAGAGGTTATCTCGAGTGAACTGCTTTGCTTAGTTAAACGAGACCGGCTGTTAAGCCTCACCGTTAGTTGAGTAAATCTGCTTGGCAAGTTGGATTGATCGAGACCGAAAAAGCGGGCGATGAGACTCGAACTCACGACATTCAGCTTGGGAAGCTGACGCTCTACCAACTGAGCTACGCCCGCAGGGGTGGGTTGAGATGTCGCCCGGATGGGCATGCGGAGTATACGGACCGCGAAGCAGAGCATCCAGCGGACCGCCCCGCGGTCATGTCTGGAGCCGGTCGGGGGGGAGGACGAGGCCACCACTTCACTTCTCGCGTTTCCACCCGCCCTACCCCTCACAGCCCCGCCCTGGGGCGTTCCGCTGGAGGCTCTGATCCATGCCGAAAGTGCTCACCGCTGCCCAACTCGTGGCCCTCGGCGGCTTGCCCAAGCCTAAGGAACTCGCTGCGGCGAAGAAGGCGCTGGCCGACGGAAGCTCGCACCAGGTGGATTTCGTTGTCCGCGTGTCCGGGACGGTGACGAAGGACCACGGCACACCCGGCAACGAAGGCACCGAGGCAGCGAAGGTCGATCTTTTTCAACGGCCGGTGATCGCCGACGCGATGCGTCGGTTGAAGATCACGCCGGGTCAGCTCCGTAAGGCCTTGAAGGCCTCCACCAAGTTCTACAACGACGGCCAAGCCTCGACCCCGGAGGGCGAGAAGCTATTGGCGGTCATCGATGAAGAATCCTGCACGCTTGCTGAAGCGATGCCGCCGGTCCCGTGGTCGATCAAGGCCAAGGACGGGGCGGCGCGATCGGCGGCGTGCAGCTACACCGTTCTCGACGCAAAGGATGTTCCCGCATGCCGACTCGCCGCCTGATTACCGTGGTTATCGCCTGTCTGATTAGTGCCGTGGGGCTGGGTCTGTTGGCCGGCTGCGGGACCACGTCGGCGGATCGTTTGGCGATGGCAAGGGGGTTTGCGGAGCAGGCGGGGGAGCGGGTCGATGAACTCGACGCATCAATCGCCGAAGGCGAGAAGCACGTCGAGCGGTTGACAGGGCTGTTGTCGATGGTGGTGGGTGATGAGAAGGCGGAGGAGATCTCGTCGCAGATCGAGGAAGCCCAGGCTGTACTCGAAGGGCTGCGTCAGCAGAAGGACGAGGCTGTCGAGTCGGCCGAGCGTTGGGCGGAGCAGGTCGCCGCGATCGAGGCCCAGGGTTATCTAGGATGGGAAGACGAGGCCCAGGCGTTGGCCGAGGGCGGGAAGGAAGTGGGCGGGTTTCTGCCGGAGCCGTTCGGGTCGATCACGGTCGCCGTGTCGGGTGGGTTGTCGGTGCTGTTCGGCTGGCTGGCCCAACGTAAGCGGCGCGAGAATCAACGCCTGGCGTTGAGCTGGTCGGCGGAGGAGGCCAAGGCCCGCGAACTCGAGGAAGACCTGAAGGCCCGCGAGGCCTACATCGCCGTTGTGAATGCCGACGCTGACCGCACGAAGGAGGCGCTGAAGGAAGTGGTATCTGGGGTCGAGAATGTCATATCGCAGACCGCGCCGGACTCCGTTGATCTGTTTAAGCAAACGCTGAAGTTCCACCAGTCATCGGCGACGGAGCAGATGGTCCGAGGCATTAGGCAAGCGGCGTAGGTACGCGGTGTAGCGAGAGGCTCAACACTCCGATTAGTGGCCCCCATGAACTCAATACTCACGAATCTCCAGTTGGCGTTGGACGGGCTTGCCGAGGGTTTGGTAGTCGATGTCCATGCCGCATCGGGCACGCCTATTGACTACATCTCCGAGAGCGGTGAACTGGTTAATGGCACGGTTGTGACAACAGACGCTGAGCGGCCGTCGGTTCTCGCGTTCGATGGTATCGGCGAGTATTTCAGTTTGAATAATGCCGTTGCCGCCTTGAGTGGGTTAGCAGCGGGGACGGTCCAGGCTCGATTCAAGACGACCGCAGAGGCGGTCGGGAGCAGCCAAGCCATCATGGGCTTGTCGGACCAGTCATCCAACACGTTCTTTACGGTATTTGTGAGGGGCAGTGGTTTTGGGACGCTTCGCGTCATGCTCCGGCAAGCGGGTACGACGCTGGTTGAGTGGGAGAGCACCGATCGATTTGACGATGGGGCCTGGCATGACGTTCAGGTTGTTGTGTCGGGATCCGGGACTGTTGTCTACATCGATGGCGTTGTGGCGACTGGATCATTTGCCTCTGGGGGCAGTTCGATTGATGTGTTCTTCGATGAGCTGACTGCTCTCAATGATTTCAGTATCGGCCGCCTGGTCTATGACAACAGCGGGCCGACTGCAATCCAGGCGGATCAGTTGCTCGTTGACCGTGTCCGCATCTGGTCGGAGGCTTTGGATGCTGAACAGCTCGCCTACTCGCAAATTCGCCACGTTGTTGTGCCCCTGCTTGGGCAATCAAACATGCTGGGGCGGGACACGTCTGGAATTAGCTCCATCTTGGATGATCCCAGTCCGTGGGTGAAACAGCTGATCCGTAGTGCAGGCTCCGACGACTCGACGATCGGGGAAGCAGCACACCCGCTCGATCATGTTGACCCGTTCGCTAACACCGTGGGTTTGGGTTTGGAGTTGGGCAAGGCGATTCGTACCCGAGTCGCGGGTATCGACTCAGGGGCTCTCTCGGTTGTTCTGGTCCCAGCCGCTCACGGCGGCACCGGCTTTGATTCAGGCGAGTGGCAGATCGGAGGCCTGGCCTATATCGATGCTGTCGCGCGAGTCAATGCTGCAATCGCCTTGGGTGGCGTTCATGTGTTGACTGCTTGGCATCAAGGCGAATCAGACACAGGGAGTGTCGCCGAGGCCGCATCGCACGCCAATGGGTTCGCTGCTTTTATCGAGTCGTACCGCTCAATGCTTACGAACGACGGTCTCGGCAGCCATGGCGATCGGCCTTTCGTGGCGGGCGAGTTACTGCGATCTCTGAGCCCGGTTTCATACCCTGAGCAAGACGCAGTTCAAGCTCAGATTAATGCGGTGTCGGCCTTAGAGGGAGTCGGAATTGCAAAGAGCGTGGGCCTCTCTTCTCTGGGTGATGACCTTCATTTCGATTCGCAGTCGTTGAGAGTATTGGGGCTTCGGTATTACGCGGCGTGGACAGCCCTGCTTGAAAGTGGGGAGCAGAGCGATCTGTTGCGAGCGTCACTACTGGATGGCGAACAACTAAAGCCTGGACTTTTGCAGAGTGATGGGTCGCTGAAGCCCTCATTGCTGCGGGCGAGCTGATGGGTCCTTTCTGGGCGTGAACCAGGAGCCCCCAGAGGGAACCGGCGCGTGGGGCAGTAGTGTTTATTTCTTGATCGAGTTTCTCTCATGCCCCCCAAGAAGGCCGCTAAGTCGAGTCCGGCCAAGGGGAAGGGTCGGCCTAGGAAGGCGACCGAGGATCAGCTGAGCAAGATCGCCGTGATGCTCCTTCAGGGCAT
>JBCDIM010000045.1:0-29727 GCA_038749105.1 Planctomycetota bacterium | reverse complement strand
GGGCGGCTCGACGCTCCCTGAGGGCTCGGACACCTCAGCGGTGACGGCGTTGGAGCTGTGGGGCGGTTCGACGCTCCCTGAGGGCTCGGACACCTCAGCGGTGACGGCGTTGAAGCTGGGGGGCGGTTCGACGCTCCCTGAGGGCTCGGACACCTCAGCGGTGACGGCGTTGGAGCTGTGGGGCGGTTCGACGCTCCCTGAGGGCTCGGACACCTCAGCGGTGACGGCGTTGAAGCTGGGGGGCGGTTCGACGGCACCGGACAGCCTGCTTGAGCGATTGGGAACTGGCCGACTTGGCGATTTGTTTAAGGCGGGTGACACCGAAGAGGCTTTGCGGCCTGAGCATTGGGACTGCAACGACTGGTCGAACTGCCCGATGGCTGCGCTGTTTGGGGTGTCGGGCATTCAAGAAATCGCTGATGAATGGCAACGCGACGCCATGAACTTCGTGGCCTTGTATGACGCGGGGCAGGTCACGCGAGACATGGCTGTTGAGGCTGTTGGCGAGGTGTCTGCGTGAGCGCGGAGCACGACGCCTACATCCCGCTGATCGATCCGGTGATGCACGCCTACGGGGTGGAACACTCGATGCCCAACGCCCAGGTTCGCAGTCTGCGGGGTGAGCGGGCCGACTGGTTTGGCTTGGTCGGCCGGACGGTGCAGGACGCGTTTGGCGAACGTCGAACGGTCTTTGCTGGCGACTGCGTGGTGGTGGAGGTCAAGCGGTCGTTGGGTGATCTGCGGAAGGATGCGGGTAAGCCTTGGCGTGAGGGTCGGGGCCTGGGCTCGTGGCGGCTGTTCCTGCTCGCAGAGGATGGCGGCTTGCGGCCTGAGCACGTCGATGACGGTAACGGGTGGGGGGTGATGTGGGCTCGGACAGGTGGCGGGGTGGAGTTGGTCCGCATGCCTGAGCGGATGCACGAGATGTCCGTGAACCACAGCGCCGAGAAGCTGATTGCGTTCTCGATGGGGGCGGATGTGGCGGCGGGTGACATGGTGCTGAATGGCTTGGCCAAGGCCAACGGCGTGAAGGCGAGCCGGGTGGCGGCGTCCCTGGGTCCGCAGAAGGCTTGCGGCTTGCCCCCGGCTCGTGGTTCGCTGTCGGATGACATTGCCCAGTACGTCATCAAGCACGGCCGCATGATGCCGAGGGAGATACCTCAGCAACTCCGGGCGGGGAAGTCGGTGAACAAGATTGTGCAGCTGATGCACGGTCATCCTGAAGTGGCGGTGGTGAAGGATGCGGGTATCCGGTGGTTAGTCCCTGCGGAAGGTGCGAAGGGGGGTGAGGCGTGATTGGTGCAGCCGAGGTGGATGAGCAGTCGGTGCGTGGGGTCGGGCTGTTTGCCGATATGGGTCGGCAGTCGCGGACCCGTGAGCCGTTATGGGTGCGGTTTGAGCGGTTTGACGATCAGCACCCCGAGGTGTATCGGGCATTTTGCCGGATCGTCGAGCAGCTCCTGCAGCGTAGGCGGACGCACTACTCGGCGGACGCGATCCTGCACGTCATTCGTTACGAGACGGCGATCAGCGGGGCGGACGTGGAGCCGTACAAGATCAATAACGACTACGCGGCGTTCTACGCCCGGAAGTGGCTGGCGGAACACCCAGCGCATCCGGCGTTCTTCGCGTTGCGGAAACAGAAAGCGGTGTCGGGCGCGGGTGTGCGGGGTGGTGCTGCGTAGGTCTTTCTCCCCTCCGCCCCCGACCGGCTTCGGTCGCTCGGGGGTTTTTGCTGTGTGTGTTGGTTCGTTTCGTGGGTCCAAGGAAGGACGGTTTGAGCATGTTGGTGTTGAGTCGGTTGCGAGATGAGGACGTGGTGTTGACGGATCGCGAGGGTCAGCAGGTCGGTCGGGTGAAGGTGGTGGGTATCCGCGGGGACATGGTGCGGCTGGGGTTCACGTTTCCGCGTGAGGTGGAGATCGATCGGGCTGAGCTTTATGAGGCCAAACAGTTGGAGGATGCGAGCGATGAGTATTGAGACCGGTGATGCGGCGTCGTTGGAAGCGGGCGGGCGTTTTGAGTGGATGCTGCCGTTTCGCGGCGAGGGCGAAGCGCGTCACAACGCATCACGTCTGTTTGTACGGGACGGCTGGGTATATGCCACGGATGGGGTTGTGGCAGTCCGCTCTCCTGGTGAAGGGGGAGACTATCAGGGCGAGATTGGCGACAGAGTTTGGGACGGTGTGGCAGGTCTGAACTGGCCAGCGCTTGCTGAGGTGGGGTATCGGAAGTGTCCTCAGATGGT
Source organism: Planctomycetota bacterium (assembly GCA_038749105.1). Lineage (GTDB taxonomy): Bacteria > Planctomycetota > Phycisphaerae > Phycisphaerales > Phycisphaeraceae > JBCCOW01. The sequence continues at coordinate 27,479 of JBCDIM010000045.1, read as the reverse complement.
GGTGCCGGAGCCGGGCTGGAGCTGCTCGCAGTGCCGGGCATGCGTTAATAAGGATTTTCATGAGCGCGTGCCGGATCGGGCGTGGGGAGTGGTCAGGTATGGCGACGTGTGGCTCAACGAGAAGTACGTACGAATGGTGGCGAAAGCGAGCGGGCAGGTGGCTGCGCCGAGTCCTACGCAGCCCGCTTCGCTCAAATTTCCTGCGGGTGGTCAGGGCTTCCTGATGCCCATAAACCCCAGTTCGATTGGCGGTCACGTTGTCGCGGGCGACTTTAATGAGGGGGGGTCGGATGCCTAAGCGGAAACCCGCCAAGACGGCCGAGATGGCGATCGCGTTGGGGTGGAAGCCCAAGCCGGTACAGCCCGGCACGCGGCTGCACGTCAGCTGTGCGGCGGGGTGTGGTCGGTATCAGGTGGTGGACCGCAACGACCCCGAGCGGGTCACTCGGGGTTGGGTGTGCCCGGTGTGTTTGAAGTCTGCGACGGGGTTTCTGAGTGGGCGGATGAGTCGGATGCGGCGTGAGGTGCTCAGGGATGGGCGAGAGCGGGGAAATTTGCCTCAGGGTGAAGCAGATCAGGGGATGGAAGGGGGGAAGGCATGAAGACGCTGACACGGCGTTCTAGCGGATTCCGGGGTTGCTCGGTTCAGCCGGTGAAACCCCGCCAGGCGGAGACGTTGCTGTCGTGCTTGGGCCCGAGTGTGGGCCGGTTGATGGGTGATGGGTTGGCGGCGGATGAGCTGGACCGGGTGCGGTCGCCTGAGTTGTTGGAAGAGCTGCGGTTGGTTTGTGCTGGACGGAGAGAGGGCGAGCCGGTGCCGGCGTGGTTGGGTGGTGTGGTGTCGGAGGAGGTGGATTGTGAGTAGATCACGCATCACAGCGGCTGAGGCGCAGGCTTGCGGTCTTGGGGACACCCAGATGTTGTTTACGGATCAGATGGTCCGAGCGATTCTGGAGGGTCGAAAAACCCAAACGCGTCGGCTGGTCACCGCTAGCACCTCGACAGTGGGTGGGCACACCGCACGGAGTATGTGGGCTCGCCTTGTGTGGAACGGCCTTGAACGCGTTGATCCCGGTTTCCCGACGGGCGAAGCCAAGGATTTCGATTACCAGTACCTCAAGGTCCCGTACTGGGAGCATGATCGGGCGGTGCCGGCGGCGGTGTCGTTCCATGAGTGGTATGCGTGGGATGGGACCAGTTGGCGGGTTTACAGCCGAGTGGCGCCGGGCGGGGTGCTGTGGGTGCGGGAGACGTGGCAACAGCTTGACGACGAGCACGGCACGCCGCTCGTCGCCTACCGCGCGGACAACACCACGAACCTTGTGGGCCGAAATGAAGACGGTCGGGACTACGTGTTCGACGCGGAGCCGGGCGGTTACGAACTGAGCAAGTGGAAGCCGTCGATATTCATGCCTCGCTGGGCGTGTCGGCTGGAGCTGGATGTGGTGTCGGTCCGCCCCGAGCGGCTGCACGACATCAGCGAAGAGGACGCTATCGCGGAGGGCGTGTGGTTTGACGGTATCGCGTCGGGCTACTGCGTCGAAGACCCGGCTCCGACCGTGTGTCATGGCTCGGCGGTCTTGGCGTTTCAGGGGCTTTGGGACTCCATCAACGGCGACCGTGCCGGCGCGTCCTGGTTCGACAACCCGTGGGTCTGGGTGATTGAGTTTGAGCCCCGGCGGCTGGACGGGAAACGCATTGCGGGGGAGGTGGGTGATGAGTGAATGCCAGGACGATCGGTTGTTGGTGCCGGAGCAGGTGATGGCGGCGGTGTCTGCGGCGAGCGGTTGGTCGGTGGTGGAGCTGCGGGGGCGTGGCCGGGTGTCGGGTCTGGTGCAGGCGCGGGCGGTGGCGGTGTGGTTGATGCGGGAGGCGTGTCGGTTGAGTTGGCCGGAGGTGGTGGAGACGGGGGTGATCAGGGGGCACGGGCACAAGGCGGAGCTGACGCGTCGGGCGTTGGGTGAGGGGTGTCGGGATTTGGTGGTGGCGTCGATCCGTCGGGTGTTGGAGCAGGAGTGGATTGGGTGGGCGGCGGGGTTTGATTTGTGGGTGGCGTGGACGGAGGCGGCGTTGGTCAGGAAGGAGGTCACGGGTGTCTGAGCCGTGGATCAAGATGCGGATCGACTTGGCGGACGACCCGGCGGTGATCGGGATTGCGTCGGCGTTGGGTCTGGACACGTTTGCGGTGGTGGGTCGGCTGCACAAGGTGTGGGGGTGGTTCGACAAGCAGTCCTCGGATGGTCACGCATGGGGCGTGACGTTTGTCTGGTTGGATGCGTACGTGTCGTGCCCGGGGTTTGGCGAGCAGTTGCAGCGGGCGGGGTGGGTCACGCAGGTGTCACGCGAGGGGCGTGACGGGTTGAAGATGGAGGGCTTTGAGAAGCACAACGGGGACTCGGCGAAGAAGCGGGCGCAAAGTGCCCGCAGGAAGGCGGTTGAGCGTGAGCGTCGCAAGAAGGGGGCGGCAGAGCGTGACGAAAACGCGACGGATGGGTCGGAACTGTCACGCGAGCAGCGTGACGTGGGCGTGACAAAAAGCGTGACCAGAGGAGAGGAGATAAGAGGAGAAGAAGACAGGGAAGCTGGCGCTTCCCTGCCGCCGCCCCCTGGAAGGGGCGACGGCGAGGAAGTGGGGGGTGATGATCGAGCCCGGATCTTTGGGGCGTTGGCGGAGGCGTGCGGTTGGGACGCCGGGGCGTTGACGGCGACGGAGCGTGGGCGATTGAACGCGGCGGCGAAGGAGCTGGTGGCGTTGGGGGTGTCTGCGGGGGAGGTGCCGAGGCGGGCGGCGGTGTATCGCCGGCGGTTTGCCGGGATGGTGGTGACGCCTCAGGGGTTGGCGGGGAACTGGTCGGCGTTGGACCCGGCGGCGTTGGAGCGTGAGGCGTCGAGCGATGGGCGGCGGGCGTTGACGTCGGCGGAGATGGGGGGTGCGGCGTGATGGGCACGGCGAAGATAACGGACGGTGACTGGTCGCGGGTGTGGGGGCTGATGGGGCAGTTGTGGCCGGAGTCGGTGGCGAAGCAGACGGGGGAGCAGCAGGCGGCGTACCGGCGGGTGATGTCGGGGATGCGGGAGGACCAGGCGGTGTATGTGTTGCGGGCGTTGGCGGAGACGTCGCGGTATCTGCCGAAGCCGGCGGAGGTGCGGGCGGCGGAGGGTCGGGCCCGTGAGCGGAAGCGGGGGCGTGAGCCGGCGGTGATGTCGGAGGCGGTGCTGCGGGATCGGGGTGAGCGTGAGCGGTTGGCGGCGGAGCGAGCGGGGTGGTTGGAGCGGGTGGCGGGATTGGAGGCGTCGGAGCGTGAGGCGGCGGTGGAGCGGGTGGTGTCGTGTCGGGGTTTTGGGTGGATGCGGGGTCGGGATGTGTTGAAGTCGCCGGGGTTGGCGGTGTTGGTGTTGCGGGAGTTGGGGATGTTGGTGGGAGAGGGGGTGGGTGATGGGTGAGGTGTTGAAAGCCCCGTTCCCGTGGTTTGGCGGGAAGTCTCGGGTAGCCGACTTGGTGTGGGAGCGGATCGGTGACGTGGTGAACTACATCGAACCATTCGCGGGCACCATCGCGGTGTTGCTGCGTCGGCCGCCGGGGCACCTCGGCAAGGTGGAGACGGTCAACGACGCGAACCACTTGGTGACCAATTTCTGGCGGGCGGTCCGGGCTGACCCAGACAAGGTGGCGGAGTACGCGGATTGGCCCGTGACAGAGGCGGACCTGCACGCTCGGCACCGGTGGCTGATGGACCCGCACCGGCTGGGGGGGCTGCGTGGGCGGCTTGAGGTGGATGCTGAGGCGTATGACGCCAAAACGGCGGGCTGGTGGGTGTGGGGGCAGTGCTGTTGGATTGGCGGGGGGTGGTGCTCAACGGGCTCGATGAAGGTCGAGGGCGATGTAAAGGCGTGTCTGCCCGAGATGACCCAGCGGAAAGGTGTTAACGGGGCACTTGAATTAAAACGCCCAATGATCGGCGACGCTCAGCACAAGGGGGTTCACGCGGGCCAGGTGCCGGACTTGAGCGGTGACTCCGGCGTAGGCGGGCGGGGCGTAGCGGCGATGGGCGCGAAGGTGCCGGACGTGGGCGGGCACGCGAACGGCACGGGGCGTGGTGTCGCCCAGATCAGCGGTGGTCGTCCTCAGCTCGGCGATGTGTATGACATTGGGCGGGGCGTCAACAGTAACGAGGCGGCGGGCACCTGCGCCCAGCGGCGGAAATGGTTGGTCGGTTGGATGCGTGCCTTGGCGGACCGGCTGCGGTTGGTTCGGACCTGCTACGGCGACTGGGAGCGGGTGTGCGGTTCGCGTACGACGACGACGAGGATCGGGGTAACGGGGGTGTTTCTGGACCCGCCGTACGCGGTGTCGATCGAGCGCATGCACGGCTGGCTCAGTCACATCCGAGAGGGTGGGGATCCGCCGACCGCCGATGGCGAGGCCCAGCGTCATGCTGCCCTATACGCCAACGACAAGACGCAGGATGTGGATCACCTGGTTGCCCGCGTGCTGGATTGGTGTCTTCGGCAAGGTGAAGACCCGCAGATGCGGATCGCGTTATGTGGGTACGCCGGCGAGCACGACGTGCTTGAAGGGCACGGGTGGGAAGTCGAGTCATGGAAGGCCGGCGGGGGCTACGGGAACCGTAACGCGGACAACAGCAATAAAGAGCGGGAGCGGGTGTGGTTTAGCCCGGCGTGTGTCGGGGCGGAGGCATCGGCCCCGCTTTTCGGAGGTGCCGCATGAAGAAGCCCAAGCTGTTGTACCACCAGAACTGTGGGGGTGAGGGATGACGCCGTACTACGAGCAGAACGGCATCACGATCTATCACGGCGACTGCCGGGAAGTGCTACCAAATCTGCCTGCGGCGGATTTGGTGCTGACAGATCCACCCTACGGAATAAAGCAGGGCGCAGCGTTTGTTCGTGGCAAATTGCTGGAGATATCTAGCGGCAAGCAGGGAGCATGGAACGACAACTTTGGCTGGGACTGGGCGGACCTCATCAATTCAAAACCCGGTTCAAATTGGGCGGTATTCTCAAAAAGAGAAGATGGTTTGCCCCGTGACCTTGAAGAATGGCACCGTTTTTACCTAGTTAAGAAGTCGTCGCCGCCCACGCCAAGACCAGTATTTGTTTCTTCTGTTGAACAATGCCTTATCGGCCGAACACCTGGCCCAAGTCGTTGGTTTGGATCCGGGTGGGTTCTTAATCACTGGTATGGATTGACGCCTAAGCGGCTCAATGATTGTAATCAAACAGGTCATCCTGCGGAAAAGCCCGTTGAGGCTATTTCTATTTTGTGTAGTTGTTTGTGCGATGACGGGGAACTAGTTGTTGATCCCTTTGTAGGCAGTGGAACCAGTCTTGTGGCGGCCAAGCGTTTGGGTCGGCGGGCCATTGGCATTGAGATCGAGGAGCGTTACTGCGAGATCGCGGCAAATCGACTCGCGCAGGGCGTGTTGTTTGGAGCACAAGGAGCCACCCCATGACCCGAGCGACGGAGATGGCGGGGATGTTGATTGAGGGGAGGCGTTGAGTGTGGCTGCATGTGCCCCGTTTATCAGCGTCTGCTCTGGGAGCGGCATGCTCGACCTCGCCGTCGAGTGCGCGATACCAGGAGCTCGCCCAATTCTGTACGTGGAGAGGGAGCCGGCGGCAGCCGCAGTCCTGGCGACGCGCATGCAAGACGGCGAAGTGGCTCACGCGCCTGTCTGGTCTGACATTCGATCAATCGACCTGCGACGACTCCGCATGGCGGTCGATCGAGCGGGCGCTGGAGACGGGCGACTTGGCGTCGTCGGGGGCATCCCCTGTCAGCCTCACAGCCTCGCCGGACGCCGCAAGGGGATGCACGACGAGCGCGACCTCTGGCCGGACTTCCTCAGATTGGCTGATGCGGTGGGGGCCGGATGGTTGGTCATCGAAAACGTCTCAGGGTTCGCTGTTCCCCCCGGAAGCGGAGAGCTCGACGCCGCCGCCGATGTCGTCCTGTCCGATCTTGCGGAAGGCGGGTGGGATGCGGAATGGCTGTCTATACGGGCGTCCGACGTTGGGGCGTCTCACCAGCGGCTTCGGTTCTTCCTCATGGCCTACCGCGGATGCCAACGTGATGAACGACGGGGAAGACCCAGTGAAGTGGCGGGCGAGGGCGGATGCGTTGAAGGCGAAACACATGAACGGGAACGGGGCGGGGATGCCGCTGGCGGTGAAAGCGGCGGGATGGCCCACTCCTCACGGCTTGAATGCAGCGGGGGGTCAGGGCGGGGGCGAGTTCGACAAGGCAGTCAGGCAATGGTCAACCCTCCGCACGATAACGGGGGGCGGGGAATCAGCGGAACGCAAGAAGGAACTGGGCCGCGAGGGAGCGGGCGGGGGCGACTTGCAGGCACAGACGAAGCAATGGAGCACGCCGAGCGTGGCGGACACGCAGGGGGGACGATTGAGCCGGAGCGGGGGCCGCAGCGGGGTGCTGCTGTTACAAGGTCAGGCGAAGCAGACGAGCGGGGTGCTGGCGTCGGCCTGGCCGACGCCAGGGGCGAGAGATCACAAGGGTTCGATTCCGCTGCACCGCCGCAATCGAACGATGGGCACGCTGGACGAAGCGGCGGAGCAGCGATGGACCTCCCCCTCTTCGCCCCCGGCCCCGACGACCTTGACGCATGGCGAGCTGTCCTTGCCGCCTTCCCTGACCTCTCGCCCGCTCACGACACACGCGCTACGGCAGACCTTCGCGTTGCTCTCGGGCGTGCCCTTCGAGGTTTTGGATCAGGTAATCGCCGAAGCCGTAGACGCCAGGCTCAGCGACTTGCTAACGACGTTGTTGCCGCACTTGGCCAAGCGTCGTCTCAACCCGCGATTCGTGGAGTGGCTGATGGGCTGGCCGCCGGGCTGGACCTCACTCGCACCGATCGCCTCCGGCTCGGAGGAAACGGGGTCGTGCCGCTTCAAGCGGCGATTGCAATCCGAGTTCTGGCGGATCGTCTCCGCCCAATCTACTGAAAGGAGCTAACCCATGACTGAGAACAATGCCTTGGAAATCCCCATTATCCCTGATGAGATGAAGAGGCGCTTCGCCGAAGAGCTGGTGCGATCGTACTGCCGTCATGTCATGCCTGATGTTATTGATGGCCTGTCAAAACACGACGAGTCGTTGCGGCCTTGGGTTGAACGCATCAGGGCGGCGGGTGATCTGGATCGCAATGAGATGGCTGGCGAATTGAAAGCCCTCGACCGCGCCCTCGACCGCGCCCTCGACCGCGCCCTCGCCCTCGCCCTCGACCTCGACCGCGCCCTCGCCCTCGCCCTCGACCTCGACCTCGCCCTCGCCCTCGCCCTCGACCTCGACCTCGCCCTCGCCCTCGACCTCGACCTCGACCTCGACCTCGACCGTGCCCTCGACCTCGCCCTCGCATATCGGGACGCTGCTCAGAATGCCGGGCTTGCTGTGCCGGTTGCAGTCGACCCGGACGTGATGGTGCTCGAATCCATCAGGCGCGAAGATCGTGGTTTTGATATGGCCAATTGGCACGGCCACGCGGACTGTGACGAGTCCGGCAAGTGGCCGTGCGGGACCACGCACTGTTTGGCGGGGCACGCGGTGGTCGTGATGGGTGCAGAGGGGATCGCGTTGGAGCGGGCGTTTGGCCCTGCAACAGCGGGGGCGCTGTTTTGGGCGTGCAACGGTCGGCCTGTACCGAATTTCTACGACACGAGCGAAGGGGCGGAGGAGCGGGCATTGGCGTTGCTTGAAGATAGGAGCGTGGCGTGATGGAAAAGAAAACACATCCGGTGTTCACCTGTGGCGTAGCAAACGACGGCCGGGTGATTTACACCCCGGTGGCTACATACTTGGCCGAGGTTTACATGTTGCGGTCGGCGCATCATGGCTACGACATCAAAGAGGCGGAGGGCCAGCGCTGGGTCGAGTTCACTGTAGACAACGGGGCTACCGATCTGTTGGTGCGGCTGCCCGTCGAGGTGATCGCACAACTTCACGAAGCCTGCCAAGAAGATGACGACCAGCAAGGGGGCACCCAATGACTCAACCAGGAGACCTACCGATGGCAGAGACGAAGACGGCGTTTACCCCTGGGCCGTGGGAGTGGTATCAAAACCCCTCGGGAAGCATTGGCGTGTGTTCGACAACCCAGAACTCCGGAGATGGCAAGCGGTCCGTAGTTGGTTACGTCTCGAATAGCGGAGCAATCCGTCACCAGACTGACCACAACGCCCACCTCATCGCCGCCGCCCCGGAGCTGTACGAGTTGCTCAAAGAGGTCCGGCGTTTAATCCCCCCGCACCGTCACGTCAGGCTCGCCCGCATCGACGCCCTGCTCGCCAAGGCAAGGGGGGAGAGCGAGTGAGAAGGATGCGTCTGCTAGCTGTGGTCGGCCTGTCGGGAGTGTTGGCGGCATTGTGGGCGTGGGGCATCACTGCGCTGACCGTGTGGGCGTATGAGCTCGAAACGCGGCGCTCGGGATGGCTTATTTGGGCCGTGGCGTTCTTGTGGTGGTGTTGTTACGGACTTTGGCCGGCGGTACGGGGCTGGGGGGAGGGGGATCGATGAAGGCGGATCGCTATGCGGATGAGCGGCCTTTGGAGGATGGTAGGGTTGCAGGGATTGATGCGTTGGTGAGTGATCACGAGCTGGCGGCATGGACGGGGGTCAGTGCACGGACGGTACGAGACTGGTCGCGGACGGGTGTGTTGCCAGCGCCGGTGATTGAGCGCAAGGGGTGCTGGCGCTGGCACCCGGACGATGTGCGGCGCTGGGCGAACCGGCGGAGGCGGTAGGATGAGGGGTATGGGACCCTATAAGCATGGAGCGTCGTGGTGGGTGCGTTTTCGGGACCACTTGGGGGTCGATCGCAAGCTGCGGGCTGGGAAGACGAGGCGGTCTGCGGATGCGTTGGCCCGGCGGTTGGTGGATCTGGTGGACTATGCTGCGTGGGGTCAGCCTTTGCCGGCGAACGTGCTGGACTGGGCAATGGGGCTGGAGGGCAAGCGTCTTCAGCGGTTGGTGGAATGGGGGATGGTCTCGGAGCAGCAATTGATTGTGGTGCGGCCCATTGGGGTCGTGGTGGATCAATGGGAAGGGTCGATGCTGAGCCGGGGGCGGGGCGAGGGGTATGTGCAGACGCAGGGCGGGCGGGTGCGTCGGTTGTGCGAGGCGGCGGGGTATGGAACGGTGGCGGTGATCGAGGCGGAGGGGATGTTGGATGTGTTGAACGAGTGGCGGAGGCTGGGCCGAGTGCCGGGGTCGGAGCATCGCCGGGCGGATGTGAGTGAGTCGACGCTATCGCATTATGTACGGGCGATGAAGGCGTTTACGCGGTGGGTGAGCCGGCCGCCTCGGGGTTCGGGGCATGATGTATTGAGTGGGCTGCGGGTCGAGCGTCGGGCGTCGCGGAGTGGTCGGACGGTTAGTAATCAGGCCAGGCGCAGGGCGTTGTCGGAGGATGAGCAGCGAGGATTGATCGAGGGGGCGCTGCGTCGGCAGAGCCGGTCACGGATGGGCGGTAAAGACCGGGCGATGCTGTACCGGGTGGCTTTGGGGACCGGGCTGAGGTTGTCGGCAATCCGGCGGTTGAGGGTGCAGGATCTGGACTGCGAGGGGTATGTGCGGGCACGGGGCGGGGGGGCGGCCAATAAGCGGACGAGGACCAAGCCTGTTTCGGGCGGGTTGATGCGGGACTTACTGGAGTATGTGGCAGGCCGTGGTCGGGATCAGCTTGTGTTTGGGTGTTTGTTGGATACGAGCCATATAGCGGAGACGGTGCGGGCCGATGCGGCAGCGGGAGGGGTGGATACGGTTGGTGTGGACTTTCATTGTCTGCGGCATAGCTACGGGACGAGCTTGGCGAGGCGGGGCGTGCACCCCAAGACGCTGATGGAATTGATGGATCACAGCTCGATCGAGTTGACAATGCGGCTTTACGTCCACTCATTCCCGGACGACGAGGTACGGGCAGTGCACGGTCTACCCGACTTGGGTGACAGCGCAAAGCTTGCCCCAAATCCGGACACAAGCCTGCGTTTTGATCAAGGAAAAGCGGGTTGACCATCGGATTTTGAATCCGACGCGTCTGCCAATTCCGCCACTCCGGCGTGGGGACCGCACAGTGTATCGACGCCGTTAGCTGAGGAGTTGGAGCAGGGCTTGGCGTTCGTGGTCGGGGGTGTAGTGGGCGGCGACGTGCTGGCGGGCGGCGTTGCCGAGGCGTTGGCGGAGGGCGGGGTCGTGGGCGAGTTGGACGAGGGCTTGGGCCTGGGCGTCGAGGTCGTGGGTGGGGGTGAGCAGGCCGTTGCTTCCGGGGGTGATGAGATGGGGGAGGTTGCCGGAGGGGGTGGAGGCGATGGGGAGTTGGTGAGCCATGGCTTCGAGGAGGGCGACGCCGAAGGCTTCGACTTGTTGGGTGACGGGGCCGGTCTGGTGGTGCCAGACGGCGATGTCGGCGTGTTGGAGGAGTTGGTCGGCGGTGTCGGCGTCGACGGGGCCGAGGAGTTGGATGTTCTTGTCGCCGCTGGCGAGTTGTTGGCAGCGGGGCATGAGAGGGCCGTCGCCGGCGAGGACGAGTTGGGTGTTGGGCGGGAGGCCGAGTTGCTTCGCGCGTTGGAAGGCCTGGATCGTGAGGTCGGGGCCTTTGAAGTCGATGAGTCGGCCGAGGTAGAGGAAGGTGAGCGGGTGGTGGGGGTGGTCGTTGGTATGGGTTTTGGTGGTGGTGGGGATCGTGACGCTGAGGGGTTTGAGGGCGATGCGGTCAGGGGGGACGCCGATGGATTCGAGGGCGCGTTGGGTGGGGGTGCTGTTGGCGATGAGGGTGGCGCGCTGGGCGAGTCGGCGGACGTTGGCTTCGTAGTCGGGGGGGTGATGGGGTTGGTTGGTTTCCGGTCTGACGCGGTTCCAGGTGACGTCGTAGCCGTGGGCGTGGGCGAGGAGTTTGGCGTTGGTTTGTTGCCAGAGGGATTCGAGCTTGAGGGCGAGGGGGAGGTAGTGGACGAGGACGTGGGTAATGTCGGGGAGATGTGATTCGATTTGGTCGTGAGTGATCAGGGGGGCCGGTGGGGGGGTGGAGCCCACAGAATCCGTTGGCTTCTGTGGGCTTTTTTGGATGGCGATGGCGTGGAGGTGGTCGGGGGGGAGGAGGTGGAGCATGCGGTGCATCCAGCGTTCACTGGGGGCGGGGTGTTGGGGCATGATCCAGAGGAGGCGGGGGGTGGGCATGAGCGGTTGTTGTACGCGATACCCCACGGAAGGCTTCGCCATCCGTGGGCTTCCGCATAGTTGGTGAGGTCGTTGCGGTGTGTCGGGTGGGTGGGGTGGGGTTAGCGGGGTTGGGGGCGGTGCGTGCCGTGTCGGTGGAACGCGTAGACGTTGAACACGGCGTGGGTGTCGGGCTTGTCGGCGGCTTCGTGGAGGTTGACGGGGGTGAATCGGCCGTGGCGGTAGGCGAAGCGGTTGTAGCCGAGGCGGTCGAGCAGGTCGTCGAGGTGTTGGAGGGACGAGCCGGCCCGACGGAGGGTGGCGCGGTTGTACTCGACGGCAAGCATGGGCTTGTGGCGTTTGAGGGTTTGGCTCATGCCGCGGAGGGCGTCGGGCTCGCCGCCTTCGATGTCGAGCTTGACGAAATCGAGGCGTTTCAGGTTGGTCGCCTTGGCGTGTTCGTCGAGGGGGAGGACGGGGACTTGGAGTCGGTGGTCGGCGGGGGCGTCGGCGAGGTAGCCGACGCCGGAGCAGTGGTCGAGGAAGGCTTCGTGGTCGGCGGCGTCTTGGGAGGGGGGCTCGAAGTGGCCGGTGGTGTGTGAGCGGCCGGCGGCGGTTTCGTGGGTGTGGAGCCAGTGCATGCCGTTGAGGTTGGCGTTTCGTTGGAGGCGTTGGGCGGAGACGGGGAAGGGCTCGAAGGCGTCGACGCGTCCCATGGGTCCGACGCGGGAGGCCATGAGCAGGGCGAACCAGCCGCGTTCGGCGCCGAGGTCCCAGGCGGTGTCGCCGGGCTGGACGTATCGGCGGATGACGGCGGACATGCGGGGGTCGTATTCGCCGAAGAAGTAGATGCCGAATGACGCGTAGTCGCGGGGCGAGGCGAGCATGCGGAAGCCCCATTTGGTTTGGACGGGGAGTTCGCGGGCGTCGCAGAGCTTGCGGAGGTGGTTGCGGAGGAGCAGGCGGACGCGGGGGGATTCGGATTGGCCGAGGGTGGCACGGAGGGTTTTGGAGAGCAGGTGCCGGAGGGGGGACGCGGCGCGGGGGGAGTCGTCGCAAGCGATGACGGGATGAGGTGCAGCGTCGAGGTTGGGGGTTGAGAGGGTGGACATGATTAGGCGGGGGTTGAAGTCGCGGTGGCGAGGAAGACGCAGGCGTTGTGGGGGTCGGGGCGTTTGTGGTCGATGGCCGCGGCGGTGAGCTGACAAGCGAGGAAGAAGGGCTTGCGGAAGATGCGTGGGAGTCGGCGGTAGAGACCGTCCTGGAAGAGGTGGACGCCGGTGGCGGCGAGGTTGAGCAGGCCGGTGGTTTGGATGTTCTGGAAGCCGGCGTCGGTGAGGGTTTGGGTGAGGCCCTCGGCGGTCCATCGCCAGAGGTCGCGGGGGTGGGGGTGGTACTGCCAGGTGCCGTGGGTGGTGAGGATCAGGCGTGCGTTGGGTTTGAGCAGGCGCTTCGCTTCGGCGAGGTAGTCGGCGGGGCAGGGGACGTGTTCGAGGACCTGGGTGGAGAGGACGGCGTCGGCGGTGTGGTTGGGGAGGGGGGCGGTGAAGTCGTCGGTGTAGTGCAGGTCGGCATCCGGGTTATCGGGGAGGTCGACGCCGAGGTATTGGTTGAGGCGTGGGGTGAAGAGGGGCTTGTAGCGGAGGTCGCCGCAGCCGAGGTCGATGAGGGTTGAGTCATTGGGAATCAGTTGAGCGGCGTTGGCGAGGGCGTCGGTGAGCCGGCGCTGGATGAGGCAGCGGTAGTGGTGGAAGGGCGGGTGGAGGGATGTCGGGAGCGTGGCGGCGCGACCGGTTGTAAGCGACCGGGCTAACCGGGGGCCAGTGGTTGGCCTCGAGAGTGGGTGGGGGGCGGCGGTCATGCGGCGGCTTTGGTGAGTGCGGCGGCTTTGAAGGGCGGGGTGTGATCGAGGCTGAGGATGGGGCGGTCGGTGAGGGCTTGGAGTTGGGCGAGGCGCGTGGGGGCTTGGGCGGGGTTGACGTTGGTGAGGATCAGGCCGTCGGGTTGGTTGGCGAGGGCGTCGGCGTCTTGGAGGATGGGGGCGTGGCGGTAGGTGCGGTGTTGGAAGGCGGGGCCGTTGTCGGCGACGGCGGTGATGGAGAGTTGGAGTTGTCGGCAGGCGCGGTAGGCGGCGTAGGTGTTCTTGGCGAAGTCGATGAGGGCGACGCGTTGGATGTGGTGGGTATTGGCCCAGGCTCGGACCTGTTGCTGGGTGGTCTTCCAAGCGAAGAGGGTTTCGAAGGCTTGGGGCGTGAGGGTTTCGCGGGGCGTTTTGCGGAAGCGGCGGGCTTCGCGGAGTGCGCGGTGGGCGGCGGCTTCGTGGTTCTGGTGCAGGGCGATGGCGGCGTAGCGTTGGAGCCAGTCGTGGCGGTAGGCGCGGCGGGCCTCGCCATGGAGGAAGCGGTGGGCGAGGATGAGGTTGTTGCGGAGGTCCATGCGGAGGGCGAGGGCGGTGGACCTGCCGGCGGCGTGCTTGTCGTGTCGGAACGTGATGGACTCGTCGCGGAGCAGCGGGCGGTTCAGGTTCCAGAGCCGGAACGAGAGGTCGTATTCGCCTGCCTTGCGGAAGAACTCACGGCGGAAGCCGAGCGGGGTGTTGTGGTTTTGGGGGCGCGGGGCCCAGGGGTGGCTACCCCTGGGCTTTAGGGTTGTGGGGATGAGTGCGGTGCGGCGGAGGATGACGGCGCCGGAGAGCATTACGGCGGGTAGGGCGCAGGCTTCTTCGTTGCCGTTGGGCAGGAGGCATCGGCCCATGATGCCGGCGAGGTGCGGGTGGGCGTCGAGAGTCGCCAGGGCGTCGGGGATGGCGTTGCCGATCGGGTAGGAGTCGTCGTCGAGGAGGACGAGGTAGTCGGCTTGGGTTTGCCGCATCGCGAGGGTGCGGGCCCAGACGCCCTGGTTGCGACGCAGCGCGATGAGGTGGGTGTTGGGGAACAGCTGCGCGATGGCGGCGGGTGTGCCGTCGGTGGAGCCGTTGTCGACGACCCAGGTTTCGTACTGGTCGGTGGGGAAGGGGGTGTGCTGTTGGAGGTGGCGGAGGGTCTGGAGGAGTCGGGCGCGGCGGTTGTGGGTGACCAAGATGTAGGCGAGGCGGGGGGAGCCCACAGAATCCTTTGGCTTCTGTGGGCTTTGGGGTAGCCGTGATGGATGAGATAAGTTCACGCGGCGGCGGGGTGTTGGGTGGTGGTCGGTTCGTGGCGGAGTTTGTCGGTGATGTGGTGGAGCGCGCGTTGGAGGCCGGCGGTGTAGGAGAGGCGGTCTTCGATCGCGGCGCGCTGTTGGGCGGCGATCTCGGCGGCGAGCTTGGGGTGGTCGAGGTAGCGCTTAGCGAGGGCGAGGAGGTCGTCGGCGTTGGAGAAGGTGACTTCTTCGAGGCGGGGGACGGGGGTGTCGTGGGCGTCGTCTTCGGAGAGCAGGCCGGCGGGGTGGAAATCCTGGACCCAGTCGACGACGTCGATGGGGTGGCCGAGGTCGGTGAAAGGGGTGGCGTCCTGGAGGAGCTGTTCGAGCCGGGGGCGGAGGTCGGCGGAGGTCATGGCCCGGGCGGCGTCGGCGGAGCGGGCGTCGGGTGCGTGACGTCTGAGGAAGCGGGCGAGCCGGGGCAAGGCGGTGTCGGCGGCGAAGCGTCGGACGAGGAAGAAGCCGCCGGCGACGAGGCCGTCGAGGAGGCGTTGGTGGATGCAGAGCGAAGGGATGATTTGGAGATTGAAGCGGGCGCGTCGGGTGAGTGCTTCGAGGTTGGGGCCGTAGGCGACGGGTCCGCGGGCGTAGGGGGCGAGGGTGGGGTGCTGGTCCCAGCCGTGGCCGTAGAGGGAGACGCGGAGCCCGAGTTGGTGGGCGGCGTCGACGACCCAGGCGAGGGCTTGCTGGCGGTAGAGGGCGTTGTTGAGGGGGTGGAAGAGGGTGTGGGCCAGCTGGGAGCGTGCCTCGGTGGACAGCGGGGGTTGGCCGAGTGCGTCGGCGGTCTGGTCGAGGCGTTGGCCGAGGTGGTAGAGGGTGGGGAGGCAGTCGCCGGCGTTGTAGGTGTCGATCATGGACTGGCCGGTGGCGCGGAGGAGGTCGCGTTTCGGGCCTGCGGGGTTGGCCTCGACCAGCTGGTCAAGCAGCTGGCGGGGCGCTTGGGAGTTGTTGGAGACGTAGACGAAGTGTTCGGGGAGCAGGGGTTGGTTGGCGGTGGGTGGCAGCGCGGAACCCACGGAAGGCTTCGCCATCCGTGGGGTTCTGGTGAGTTTGGGGACGGGGATGATCTGTTGGCGGGGGTACTGCCATTGGGAGGCGTACATGGGCCCGACCATGGAGAGGAAGAAGTCGCGAGGGGTGAGGGATCGGCCGGCGGCGGCGGAGCGGAAGGCGGCGAGCTGGTCCTGAGCCCAGCAGACAAAGGGGAGCTCGGGGGGGAAGAGGTTGTGGGTGTCGCGTCGGAGGCGGTCGATGAAGAAGACGAGGTCGGGCTGGTGATTGAGCAGGGCCTGTCGGATGACGCGGGAGGTGATGCGGAGGTGGGGGGCGGGCTCGATGAGGAGCTGGGTGTCGAAGCCGAGCTGGTTGAAGGCGTCCTGCGCGTCGCGGGTGGAGTGCTGGAGGACCGTGGTGAACTGCGAGGTCAGCAGCAGGACGCGGGGGGCGCGGTCGAGCTTGCCGGCGAGGGCGTCGGCGAAGTGGGCTGCGGGGCGGTTGGCGTAGAGGGCGGCGACGCGTTCGGTGTGGTCTTGGACCTCGCGTTTGAGGACGGTGGAGACCTCCGCAGAGAGGCTCCGGGTTTGGGCGAGCAGGTCGTCGTCGCCAAGGGCGGCGGTTGGGGGGCAGAGCTCGGGTGTCTCAAGGAGGTGTTTGCGGAGTGAGGTGAGGGCGTTTTCGCCGGCGTGCCAAGCGACGCGCGGGTTTCGGATTGGGCCCTGGGGCGCGGCGAAGTCATGCAGGGCGAGGCCGGCGAGGAGGCGGTGCCCGTCGGGCTCGAAGATGAGGACGGGGGTTTCGGGTTGGAGCGGGTTGTTCGGGTCGGGCGTGGGCTCGGTCGCGTGGAGGATCGCGGTGAGGAGGTGTCCATCGCCGAGGCCGGCGAGGATGAGGGGTTCACCGGCGTGGAGGGAATTGTTGGGGTTGTGGGCTTGGGCGACGGCGGCCTGGGCCTGGGCCTTGGCGTGGGCGGCGGGTAGGGGGGAGGAGCAGACGGGCTTGAGGGTGTCGCCGACGCGTTTCGCGAGCGTGGGTTGGCCGGCCGGGGTGTTGACGGGGAGGTAGGGGTTGGGTTGCCTGGCGACCCAGGGCTGAAGGGTCAGCCAGAGCTCGGGGCGGTGGCGCTGCAGAGCCAGGAGGTTGCGGGTGAGCCGCTTGCGGAGGGCGTCGGCGTTGGGGGTGGCGGGCACGCGGGGGGTTGGCGTGTCTGGTGCCCGGTTAGCCAAAACCGGGCTAAACGGTTGGGGGGATGGGGTTAGCGGTTGTTTGGGAGGCGCGGACATCTCTTGGGGTTATCGGAATCGGTGGGTTTCATGCTGCAGAATGGAGGGGGCCGATAACTCAGGGTGCGGGTGGACGGGAGTGCTGTCGATGCGCGATGTGCTGGACAAGGTGGTGGAGCTGGAACGGTTGGCCGGTGTGGCCGCGGGCGGTTCGGGCCGGGTGGTGTTGGCGCACGGGTGTTTCGATGTGCTGCACCCGGGTCATGTGCGGTATCTGCGGGAGGCGGCGGCGATGAAGGGGGATGGGGGTGTGCTGGTGGTGACGCTGACGGGGGATGCGTGGATTGAGAAGGGGGACGGGGCTCGGCCTTGGGTGCCGGAGCGGCTGCGGGCGGAGTGCGTGGCGGCGCTGGGGTTTGTGGATTGGGTGGCGGTGGTGGATGGGCCGACGGCGGAAGGGGCGCTGGTGGTGATTCGGCCCGGCGTGTACGTCAAGGGCAAGGAGTACGCGGGCTCAGACGACCCACGGTTTCTGGCCGAGGCGGCGTTGGTGCGGGGCTGGGGGGGACGGGTTGCGTTCGCGTCGGGCGAGGTGGTGTATTCATCGACGGGTCTATTAGGGGGTGAGGGCGATCGAGATGAGAACGCAAAAGTGGCTTCGCTCACTGGAGGGGTAGCGGGCGAGCCGGCGCGTCTGGGGTTGGGCGAGGCGGCACGGCTGGGGATGAAGTGCGATCGGTGGGGGGTGGATCGGGAGGCGATGGAACGCACGCTGGCGGGGTTTGCGGGGCGGCGGGTGATGGTGGTGGGCGATCTGATCGTGGATCGCTATGTGTTCGGGGAAGGGATCGAGGGCGGAGCTGGTGGAATCCGTGTCAGTGGGCAGGAGCAGGCCGATGTCGGTGGGGCGGGGGTCGTCGCGTTGCACTTAGCGGCAATGGGCGCGGAGGTGGTGCTTGGGACAGCGCTTTCGGTGGACGATTGGTCGGTGTGGGCACGCGGCGAATTGGAGCGCGCGGGCGTTTCGGTGTTGGCGCAAGAGCGTGTGGTGAGCACAGCGGTTAAGGAGCGGTTCGTGGACGAGGCGGGGCGGGTGCGATGGAAGGTGGATCGGGCGGGGCGTTCGGAAGGGCCCACCGAACGGATCGAGCGGGCGTTGGTAGAAGCGTCGGCGGGATGGGATGCGGTGGTGTTCGCGGACTTCGGCCTGGGCGTGGTCACCCCGAGCCTGATCGAGAAGACGGCGGGTTCGCTTCGCTCGGCGGGCGTGCTGCGGGTGGGCGATGTATCAGGGCGTGGGTTGGCGGGGTTGGGAGCCATGGCGGGGTTTGATCTGGTGGTGCCGACGGCCGAGGAGCTTGGGGCTCTGACGGACGGCGGGGACGGTTTGATCGACAGAGCGAACCGGTGCGCGGCGGCGATGGATTGGCGTCGGATGGTGGTCACGCAGGGGCCCGCGGGGTGTTTGTTGATGGAGCGGGTAGAGGGCGTGGAGCGCATGCGGTGCGATGAACTGCCGAGTTTGGTGAGAGACGGTGACGCCGTGGTGGATGAGGTCGGGGCGGGGGATGCGTTATTGGCGGGGGCCACGCTGGCGTTGTGCGGAGGGGCTGGGCTGGCGGAGTGCGGGTATGTCGGGTCGTTGGCCGCGTCGTTGGCGGTGGGTCGGTTGGGCAACCGGGCGGTGTCGATGGACGCCCTGCGGGCGGCGATGTCTGGTCGGCATGAGTTACAGGCGGGGGTTGATCGGCGGGGTGTCGTGGTGAATCCCGAGGTGTCGCGGTGGTTGGGTCGGGGCGTGCGAAGCGATGCGATCCCGGCTTGAAAACTGTGAGTAGGTGGTCTGGGTGAAATCAGAGTGCGGCGTGAGTCGTCTTGTCATAGGCCTGGTCTGGGATAGGTTCGCGGGACTTCGGTGGAACCGCGGCGGGGTGGACGATCGTAGGATGTACCGTTATGGATCAATCGAGTTCGCAATTGGAAACCGCTGAGCCGGTCGTGGAAGGTGATGGGATGCCGTCTCAGGCCGATGAGGGTCGGGCGCGTCCGCAGCGCGAGAAGACGGTGGAGAGCGGTGTGTCCGCACCGGAGATCGGAACTGCAGCGGGGTCGGGGGATAAGGGCGGTGATGACCGCGGTCGAGAAAAGAGCACCGGGCGGATGGTTCGGCTGTTGACACGGGTGGGTGTGGCGGTGGGTGCGCTGGTGTTGGCGGTGGTGGTGGTGGGCGCGTTGGTGCAGACGAAGCCGGGGGTGGAGCTGGCGACGGACGCGGAGGCGAATCTGCAGCGGGTGATGGTGGTGGAGCCGAGGCGGCTGGCGGTGCCGCGGCAGTGGGTGGGTTACGGGACGGTGGCGGCGGTGGTGTCGTCGGATGTGCCGGCCCGGGTGGGGGCGACGGTGCTGGAGGTGCCGAAGCGGATCACGGAGGGGGCGGTGGTCGAAGCGGGGTGGACGCTGGCGGAGCTGGACCCGACGGACTTTGCGAACCGTGAGGCGGCGGCGGAGGCGGGCTGGGAAGCGGTGGGGGCGCAGCTGGATCAGCTGGCTTCGGAAGAGGCACGGGTCAAGGCGCGGGTGGCTGTGGAGGAGGAGGACGTGGCGGCGGCGCGGTGGGAGCTGGAGCGGGTCGAGAGGCTGCGGCGGGGGGCGACGTCGGCGGCGTCGGAGAAGGACGTGGTCGATGCGCAGCGGAGCCTGTTCGCGGCGCAGCGTCAGCTGTTGACGCTGAAGGAGGCGTTGGATGGTGTGGAGCCCAGGCGGAAGCGGTTGCAGGCGGAGCAACGGGCGGCGAAGTCCGAATGGGACCAGGCGGTGAAGGACCGGGAGCGGGCCACGGTGAAGAGTCCGATTGGTGGGGTGATCCAGGCGGTGGATGTGGAGGCGGGGGAGAACGTGATGGCGGGGTCGCGGGTGGCGCGGGTGGTGCAGCCCGGGGTGGTGGAGGTGCCGATCCGGTTGCCGGGGTCGGCGCGGGGGTCTGTGGGTCTGGGCGATGCGGTGGAGCTCAGGGTTGCGGGTCGGGGCGGGGTTGGGGGTTATTCGGCGGCGGTGGAGCGGGTGTCGCCGGAGGACGACCCGGAGACGCGGACGTTCACGGTGTGGGCGGTGCGGGACCAGTCGAAGCGGGGGGCGTCGGTGCTGCCGCCGGGTGTGTTGGTGACGGCGGTGGTGACGAGCAAGAGCGCCGGGGATCGGTGGGTGCTGCCGCAGCGGTCGGTGCAGAGCGGCCGGGTGTTCCGGGTGGTGGACGGCCGGGCGGTGAGCGTGCCGGTGGAGAAGGGGTACGCGTTCGAGGGGGAGCTCGAGGCGTATGGGATGCCGGAGGAACGGCAGTGGGTGGTGCTGTTGGGCGAGTTGGAGGGCGAGGGGCCGGTGGTATTGACCGGGTCGGTGAAGGTGCAGGATGGGGCGGCGGTGGTGGCGGACATGGTGGAGTTTGTTGAAGCGGAAGGGCTGAGCGGTCGCGCGGAAACGGCTACGGATACGGGTGAGGGGGGTGGGGGATGACGGGGTTGTCGAAGTGGGGGGTGGAACGGCCGGTGCCGGTGAACTTGCTGATGGTGGGGGTGTTGATCGCGGGGCTGGTCGCGGCGCAGCTGATGCGGAAGGAGTTTTTCCCGGAGGTGGACCCGACGGTGGCGTCGGTGACGCTGGTGTATCCCGGCGCGACGCCTGAAGAGGTGGAGTCTGACCTGGCGATCAAGGTGGAGGACGCGTTGTCGACGCTGAACGAGATCGACGAGATGAACACGCGGGTGTACGAGAGCGGTGGCGGGATCACCGTGGAGTTCCGGGATGGGGTGGATATTGATCGGGGGGTGGACGAGGTGAAGCGGGCGATCGACAGCCTGCAGGACCTGCCAGAGGAGAGCGAAGAGATCGAGGTCGAGCTGTTTGAGGCGAGGCTGCCGGTGATCCGGGTGGCGGTGTTTGGGGACGCGGACGAGTTGTCGTTGAAGGAGGCGATCCGGGGGGTGAAGGACGACCTGCGGGGGCTGCCGGGGATGGGGGAGATCGTGATCGACGGGGTGCGGGATTATGAGGTGCGGGTGGACCTGGATCAGGGGGAGTTGTTGCAGCGGGGGATCGCGCTGCCGGAGGTCGCGGGGGCGATCCGTCAGGAGATGACGGAGCTGCCGGGCGGGACGGTGAAGGGGGCGACGTCGAACACGCGGGTGCGGACGATGGGGGTCGAGGAGCGGGCGGAGGCGATCGCGGAAGTGGTGGTGCGGGCCGACGCGACGGGTCGGGCGGTGAAGGTGCGGGATCTGGGGACGGTGCGGGAGACGTTTGTCGACGACCGGATCATCAACCGGTTCAACGGGAAGTCGGCCGCGATCCTGACGGTGTTCAAGGTGGGCGATCAGGACGTGGTACGGATCGCGGAGATGGTGCGGGCGTATGTGGCGGGTCGGCTGGGGGAGCCGGTGTCGGTGCCGTGGAACGACGTGTTGCAGGGGAACGTGGTGGAGCGGGCGTACGAGCTGGGCCAGCGGTCGGCGCAGCCGCTGCCGGTGGGGACGACCGTGGGGACGACGTCGGACTTGGCACGGTTTGTGGAGGGGCGTCTGTCGCTGCTGACCGAGAACGCGGCGTTGGGGCTGGTGCTGGTGATGGGCGTGTTGCTGCTGCTGCTGAACTGGAAGGCGGCGATGTGGGTGGGGGTGGGTCTGTCGACGGCGTTGGCGGGGACGCTGGTGCTTATGGCGGCATTGGACGTCACGCTGAACCTGTTGACGATGTTTGGGCTGATCGTGGTGATCGGGTTGCTGGTGGACGACGCGATTGTGGTGGCGGAGAACATCCAGGCGCGGAGCGAGGGGGGAGATTCGGCGAAGGACGCGGCGGTGTTGGGCGCGGAGCAGGTGTTTTGGCCGGTGGTGGCGACGGTGTCAACGTCGATCGTGGCGTTCATCCCGCTGACGTTTATTGGGGGCGAGATCGGGGATTTGCTGGGGGCGCTGCCGTTGGTGGTGGCCTGTGCGTTGTCGATGTCGCTGATCGAGTCGCTGGTGATCTTGCCGAGCCACATGAAGCACTCGCTGCCGGAAGAGGCGGCGGCGGACCGGCGACAGGCGACCGGGCCCAAGGGGGAGCGGGGCGGGGCGAAAGCCCGGAAGAAGGGCTGGCTGGCGCGGTACGAGGCGGGGCGGGACCGGGTGGTGCAGGAGAAGGTGGTGCCGTGGTTCGGAGGGGTCTTGGCGTGGATGCTGCGTCACCGGTACGAGACGGTGTGCGTGGCGGTGGCGTTGCTGGTGGTGTCGATGGGGATGATCGCGGGGGGTCGGCTGGGGTTCACGTTCCTGGATGAGAACGACGCGGAGACGGTGGTGGTGGAGCTGAGCATGCCGGTGGGGACGCCGGTGGAGGTGACCGAGCGGGCGGTGCGGGTGATTGAGGAGGCGGCGGGGGAGCAGGCGGAGATGCTGTCGATCGCGTCGGTGGTGGGCCAGCGGACGAACGTGGACACGGGTGTAGCGGGCGGGGCGACGTCACACATCGCGCAGATGTTTTTGGAGCTGCGTCCCACGGAGGAGCGGGAGCGGACATCGCAGTCGGTCACGGAGTCGATCCGCCAGCGGATCCAGGGCCGGCTGGGTGAGGTGGAACGGGTGAGCTTTACAGAGATCTCGGGTGGCCCGGGCGGCCCGTCGATCTCCATGCGGATCAAGGGCGACGACCCCGCCAGGATGCGCCTCGCGGCGGCCGACCTGAAGAAAGCCCTGCGGGGGTTCGACGGGGTATTCGACATCCAGGACAGCGAGAGCAAGGGGCAGGCGGAGGTGCGTTGGCGGCTGCGGGACACGGCGAAGGCCGCGGGGTTCGACACGGCGGCGGTCGCGGAGCAGGTGCGCGGGGCGCTGTTCGGGCTGGAGGCGCACGTGATCGTGCAGGAGCAGGAGGACGTGAAGGTGCGGGTCCGTCTGGACGAGCAGACGCGCCGGTCGTTGGCGGACGTGACGTCGTTGTGGGTGATCGGGCCTGAGGGGCAGCGGGTCCCGTTGCGGGAGATCGCGGAGATCGAGGACGCGACGTCGTACAGCTCGCTGAGCCGGCAGGACCGGGAGCGGTCGATCACGGTGTCGGCGGAGACGGTGCCGGGGCTGAGCCCGGAGTCGATCACGCCGAAGCTGCCGCTGGCGGAGGTGCAGGCGAAGTACCCGGACCTGACGATCGAGGTGGCGGGGCGTCAGGAGAACCTGGGCGAGGCGTTCGCGTCGCTGCCGTATGGCTTCATGGCGGCGGTCGGGATGATCTATGTGATCCTGGCGATGCTGTTCAACAGTTTCTTCCAGCCGATCCTTGTGATGCTGGTGATCCCGTTCGCGACGGTGGGGATGATCTGGGGGCACGTGATCCTGGGTTTTGACCTGACTTTCTTGAGCCTGATTGGGTTTGTCGCGCTTTCGGGGATTGTGGTGAACGACTCCTTAATTTTGGTTCAGTTCTATAACTACAAGCGGGAACACGGCGAGGGAGTGTTCGATGCGTTGGTGTCGGCGGGCCGGGCCCGGCTGCGGGCGATCGTGCTGACGACGGTGACCACGGTGCTGGGGCTGACGCCGTTGATGCTGGAGCAGTCGTTCCAGGCGAGGTTCCTGATCCCGATGGCGATCTCGATCGCGATGGGGCTGCTGTCGGCGACGGTGATGATCCTGATCGTGCTGCCGTGCATGATGCTGATCTTCGATGACCTCAAGCACGCGGTGTATTACCTGTGGCACGGCGAGGCGAAGTGCGGGGACTTCGCCTCGGAGGGGGCGTTCGCGGGTGACCAAGCGGTGTGAGTTGTGGGGTGGGGTGGGGTGGAGTGGGGTGCCGGCTTACCGCTCGGCGTCGGGCTTGGCGGGATCGGGGTTGAGCTGTTCGAAGGCGAGGTGGTCGGTGAGGGCGTCGGCATCCTGCTGCTGGGCGAGACGTTGGCCGGCCTTGCCGTACTGGATGAGGACGAGCTCGCAGGCGGGGCAGCGCCAGGCGGGGAGGCGGTTGCTGCGGCGTAGCGCCTGGGTGCCAGGGAGCTGTTCGGTGAAGTCGGCGTGGCCGGACTGATCGGCACGTCGCCAGGTGAGGCCCTGGGAGACGGCGACGGTGCCGCGGGTCATGGTGGCGCGGCAGTGCGGGCAGTGGAGTCGGGCGTCGGGTGGGGGCATTGCTAGGCGCTAGTGGCTAGTAGTTAGGCGCTAGGTTGTGTTGGGTGAGCGCAATTTGGTTTGAGCGTGTCGCGCGTTTGTGTAGGAGACTTGGTGTTATTCGTAGCGTTTGTTGTGGTGTTCGAGGTAGCCGTGGGGGTGGCGGTTTCGGGGGTCGCGGTGGGTCCAGTGGACGACGCCGCCGAGGCGGTTGGATTCGAAGTCGCCTTTGAAGGTTAGGCGGTCGCCGACCTTGGGGTGGGGGATGCGGGGGGCGAGGTCGATGTTGTGGGAGACCTTGATCTCGTGGCCGTCGGAGAGGGTGACGAGGAAGCGCTGGTGGCGGGAGCCTTCGTTGTCATCGGGGAGGACGCGGGAGATGGTGCCGGTGGCGGTGACGGGGGTGTCGGTGGCGCCGCGTTGCTGAAGTTGGGTGATGAAGTGCGGGCCGTCGGCGGCGGGGGTGGGCTCGGCGTTGCGGACGGTGGGGCGGAGGGGTTCGGCACGGTTGGGCTGGACGGGTTGGGGGTTGGTGGATTGCGGTCGGGTGGGGCGGGCTTCGGTGCCGACGGTCGGGGGTGGTGGGGTGGCTTGAACGCCGGCGTTGCTCGGATTGGCGGGCTCGCTTGAGGGATCGGTGGTGGGGAGCCAGCCGAAGTGTTGCGCGAGCAGTAACGCACCGGCGAGGAGCATGGTGAGTAGTGAGCCGCCCGCGGCTGCGGTCTTTTTGGAGGGCTTGGACATGTGCGAATCGGGGTGAATCAGCGGGCGTATTCGATGGTGCGCATCTCGCGGAGGACGGTGACCTTGATCTCGCCCGGGAAGGTCATCTCTTCGGAGACCTGCTTGGCGATGTCACGGGCGATGTACTCGCACTGGGCGTCGTCGATCTTGTCGGGATCAACCACGACGCGGACCTCGCGGCCGGCCTGGATAGCGAAGGCGGAGCGGACGCCCTTCTGGTGGGACGCGATGTCCTCGAGCTGGTTGAGGCGTTTGATGTACTTCTCGAGGGTCTCGCGGCGGGCGCCGGGGCGGGCGCCGGAGATGGCGTCGGCGGCCATGACGATCGGGGTGTACGGGGTCGTCGAGGGGATGTCGTTGTGGTGGCCTTCGACGGCGTTGAGGACGGCCTCGGACTTCTCGCCGTGCTTGCGGAGGAAGTCGGCCCCGATCTTGGGGTGGCCGCCTTCGACCTCGTGGTCCATGGCCTTGCCGATGTCGTGGAGGTAGCCGCAGCGTCGGGCGAGCTCGCCGTCGAGCCCGAGTTCGTCGGCGATGGTCTGGCAGAGGAAGGCGACTTCGACGGAGTGTCGGAGGATGTTCTGGCCGTAGGACGTGCGGTACTGCATGCGTCCCATCATTTCGGAGACGCGGGGGTGGAGGCCCGGGATGTTGACTTCGAGGGCGGCGTCTTTGCCGAACTTGGCGACGCGTTTGTCGAACTCTTCGGTCATCTGCTGGGCGAGTTCTTCGATGCGGCCGGGGTGGATGCGGCCGTCCTTGAGCAGCTCGCGGAGGGTCTGGGTTGCCATGGCCCGTCGGACGGGGTCGAAGCAGGAGACGATGACGACGCCGGGGGTGTCGTCGACGACGAGGTCGACGCCGGTGGCCTGCTCGAAGGAGCGGATGTTGCGGCCTTCGCGCCCGATGATGCGGCCCTTGAGCTCATCACTGGGGAGCTCGACGGCGTTGGTGACGGAGGTGGCGGTGTGCTCGGAGGCGTAGCGCTGGATGGCTTGGAGGATGATGTTCTTGGCGGTGTCCTCGGCCTCTTCTTCGGTCTTGCTTCGGACCTGGGCGATGAGTTGCCCGGCCTCGTGTTGGCACTGGCGTTCGAGGACTTCGAGCATCTGCGTCTTGGCCTCGTCCTCGGAGATGTGGGCGATGCGCTGGAGCTCTTCCTTCTTCTGCTGCTCGAAGGCGGCGAGGGCGTCCTGGCGTTGGGTGATCAGGGCCTGGAGCTGTTCCTGCTTGCCCTCGATGTCTTCCTGGCGACGCTTGGCTTCGGCGACGGCGTCGGCGGCGTTCTTCTCCTTGAGGGTGAGCATCTCGAGCTTCTTGTCGAGGGTGTCTTCCCGTTTGGTGAGTCGGCGGTCCTTGTCGTTGAGCTCGTCGCGGAGGCCGTCGAGCTCGGACTCGAGGGCTTCTCGTCGTTTGGCCTGTTCGTTGCGGGCGTCGAGCTCGATCTGCTTAGCGACGGTGTCGGCTTCGCCCTTGGCCTGATCGCGGATGGATTGGGCTTCACGCCGGGCTTGGGAGAGGGCGGAGCCGCCGATGAGCTTGAGGGCGGCGAGGACGCCGCCGATGCCGAGGGCCAGTCCGATGAGGAGGCCGAGGATGATGTCCATGGGGTTGCCTTTAACCGGGCCAGCCGGGCGGGGTACGCGGGGCGGGCCGGGGAGGGCACGGACGGGGTCGGTTGGGCGAGCGATCCGGAGGGGCTAGATCGGCGGTTGCGGGAGGCGTGCCGAGGGTGTGGAGCAAGGGGGACAGGCCGGTCGTGAGGAGGGGTACCGAGACGTTGGGTTGGGGGCTGGGTCGTGCGTGTTCTGGGCGTGGGGGTTGAGGGATCCGCCGGAAAGGGGGGGCGAAGCGGCCCGGGTCTCGGGGCGGGTGGCTTCGGGGTTCAAGAGGAGAGGGGTCACGGGGGGCTGTTGAGTTCTTGCGAGGGGGTGAAGGGATCGTTTCGCCCGGCGGTTGACCGTGTCGGTGCCGGGGGGTTGAAGTCCGCGGGTGGTGCGGAGCGGGAAATGCCGGTTCGGGAGGCCTCGCCGGCGCCAGTTGGGGGCTGCTCACACATCTTGCAGCGGCCGCATGTTATGTCGTATGCGGGGGGGGCTCAAATGGTTCGCGGTTCATTGACGGGTTTCGGCGTTTGCCGGGGGTTTGCCGCTTGCTGCCGGCCTTGCGGTCGAGCCCGAGGCTGAATGGACGGCGGGGAGGTTGGCGAACTTGCTGGTGCGGACGGCGGCCCAGACCAGGGACTCAAAAGCGAGGACGGCGACGCCGAAGGCTACCGCATAGAGCAGGAGGGCGGGGTCGATGAGCATGTCACGTCGTGGCGGTAGGGACAGGCCAAGGTGCCCCAGCAGGTTTTGGAGCTTCTGCGTGTTCAGGAACCGGATGGCTTCCAAGGTGAGCACCGTGGCGGGGATCCATCCGGGGGCGGCGTAGAGGACAAGGCGTTCGGCGTGGCGGAACGGGACGCGCCACTTGCGTCGGCGAGCGAAGAAGGTGACGCCAAGGGCTTCGGTGTAGGCCAACAGGAAGATCGCGTGGAAGGCGATCAGCCCGAAGAGCGGGGCGAGGACGGAGGCGTGCGCGGAGTACAGGGGTGGGGGCGGGGCCAGCAGGGTGAGCGTGGTGGTGTAGAGGCTGCAGAGCGTGGCGATGAGCAGCAGGAAGAGCCGGGGGGCCGTGTTGGGGAGGTGGAAGGCGTGCTGTCTGGCGGAGTGGAGGGGATGGAATGACAGGGCGAACAGGGTGCGGAGAAATGCCGCTGGGGTGAAGCGGCGGTCCCAGGGCAGGCCTGTTCGGTTTGCGGGGTTCGACCGGGAGAGGGGGGTGCCGCACTCGGGGCAGGCTTGGTCCGCCGTGACCTCTGGCTGTTGGGCGGGGGCGGTTGGAGCAAGGGGGTAGCCGCAGGCTTCGCAGAGGTGGCCGGGGGCGGGGAAGGACATAGCGGGGGCTCAGAGCGCGGCGTCTAAGGGTTCGAGCAGGTCGATGAGCCGTGTCGCCAAGACGCGGGGGAAGGTG
>JBCDIM010000044.1:0-30379 GCA_038749105.1 Planctomycetota bacterium | reverse complement strand
GACTTGGACTGCTTGGCGAGGGCGCCGGTGATGGCGGCGACGGCCTTATCGATGCCGCGCTTGACCTGGGTGGCGTTGGCGCCGGCGGTGATGTTCTTCAGGCCTTCGGAGAAGATGGCCTCGGCGTAGACGGTAGCGGTGGTGGTGCCGTCGCCGGCGTCCTTGGAGGACTTGGACGAGACTTCCTTGACCATCTGGGCGCCGATGTTCTCGATGGAATCTTCGATCTCGATCTCCTTGGCGACGGAGACGCCGTCCTTGGTGACGGTGGGTGAGCCGAAGGACTTTTCGAGGATCACGACGCGGCCTGAGGGGCCGAGGGTGGTCTTGACGGCGGCGGCGAGCTTGGCGACGCCCTTGCGGATTTTTTCGCGGGCGTCGTTGTCGAAGACGATTTGTTTGGCGGGCATGGTGTGGGTTTCCTGGTAGTCGTAAAGGGGGGTTGGTGGTCGTAAGGGAGGGCGGGATGAATCCCGCGGTTAAACGGTAAGGAAGGGGTCAGTCGACGATGGCGAGGACTTCGTCTTCGCTCAGGACGAGGTAGTCGTCGCCGTCGATCTTGATTTCGGTGCCGCCCCACTTGCCGAGGATGATGGTGTCGCCTTCCTTGACCTGGAAGTCGGCGGTGGAGCCGTCATCGTTGGTCTTGCCGGTGCCGACGCGGACGACTTTGGCCTGCTGGGGCTTTTCCTTGGCGGATTCGGGGAGGTAGAGGCCGGAGGCGGTCTTTTCTTCGGCCTGGAGGCGTTGGACGAGGATCTTGGCGCCGAGGGGTTTGACTTTCATGGGGGAGCTCCTTTTGGGGGTTGTGAGTTACGGGGGAAAACGAAAGAGAACAGGTACGCGGCCCCGGGTCATTGACCCGGGGCTAAATTCGTGTCGTTGGGCCATTGGCCCTGGTGGTAGCGTTGGATGAGGCGGGCGATGGTGGCGAGGAGGTGGTTGAGGTCGACGGGATGGTTGAGGACGGAGAAGGCGCCGAGTTGGAGGGCCTGGTTGAGGAAGCGGGCGACCTGGCGTTGGGAGTAGGCGTGGGGGTTGACGACGATGACGGGGGGCTTGCGGGGGAGTCGGTTGAGGACCTGGAGGAGCCAGAGGCCGCCGGGGGTGGAGGGGGAGGCGGGTTGCGTGGAGGGTTGTCCGGTGGGTGTGGCGAGGTCGATGACGGCGGCGTGGTAGGGGTGGTTGCGGGCGAGGTCGAGGGCCTGGGTGCCGGTGGCGGCGACGGTGGCCTCGCAGCCGAGGGGCTGGAGGAGCCGGGGCAGCTGGCGGGTCCAGTGCTCGTCGGGGCGGTCGCGGTCCTCGGTGAGGAGGACGGAGAGGCGCGGGTTGTGGCGTACGGCAACCATGGTCGAGCGGAACGGGGTGCAAGCGGGGTGCCGGATGCATTGGGTGAAGCTTTGTTGAAATTCCTGCTAAGTGGCTTTTAGAAATAGAGATGCGGATGATTTTGCAGGGCTTCTGAATGTGATCGCCTGCCGTCGTGGGGGGGTGACGGGTGGTGGAGGTGCCGTTCTGACAGGCGATTCTGGCGGGTGGGGAGGTTACTCGGTGATGCGATACTCGACGGTCACGACCGCCTTGATGGCCTTGTTGAGGGAGGTGGTGTCGTTTCGACCGGAGGAGGAGACCTCTGTGGAGAAGGCGGGGGTGATCTGGAAGACGCCTTGGGAGGCGGACTGCACGGGGCCGAGCTGGCCGGTGCCGCCGGCGAGGAGGCGTTGGGCACGTGCTCGGGCGTTGGTCGTGGCGGCGGCGAGCATCTCGAGCTTCTTGTCGTCGAGCTTGGTGTAGAGGTACGATGGGGCATCGGAGTCGAGCTCAATGCCTTGGGCGATGAGGTCGCCGGCCCCGTTGGCGGCGTCGGCGACGGCCTGGACCTGATCCGAGGCGTGGAGAGTCTTTGAGAGATCACGTAGCTCTCGATCTGGTTGGTACGGTTGCCTTTTTCGTTGCGTTGGTAGAGGGGCTGGATATTGACGGGGCCGAGCTTGACCATGGTTTTGGGGAAGCCAGCGGTGTTGAGGTAGGCGAGGACGGCTTCGCGGTCCTTTTCGAGGGCCTGGTAGGACTCGGTGCGGTCGGCGCCGCGTGTGATGATGCGGGTGGACCATTCGCCACGGTCGGAGGTGATGGGCTTCTCGGCGTAGCCTTTGACACGGATGGTCTTGTCGCCGAGCTTGACGCGTTCGAAGCTGCGGCCGGCGAGGTGGGTCGCGAAGACCACGGCCAGCGGTAGGGTGAGGGTGAAGATGATGAGCCAGAACAGGTTGATGCGGGATCGTGACACGGTGAACCTCCATGTTCGGGTGTCGGTATGGTGTGGGGTGTCCGAGGGGACGGGCGCATCCATTCGCCCGAGGCACTATCGGTAGCGCGAGTCTGCGGCGCTGAACCTGGGCTTGGTTGAGAGGCTGAAGGCGGGTCAGGCCGGTTCGCGTTAAGCGAGTGCTTCGAGCTCGGCGAGGACGGCGTCGAGCAGGTCGCTGAGGACGTCGTGCGGGGTGGCGGGGATGGGCATGAGGACCAGGACGTTGCCGAGGGGGCGGAAGATGACGCCGCGGTCGCGGAGGCGGTGGCAGACGGTGGCGGCGGCGCCGGAGGCGGGGGGGGTGGCGTTCGGGCGGTGGGGCTGATGGGGGGTGTCGGTATGGGGGTCGAGTTCGATGCCAGCCATGACGCCGCGTTGGCGGATGTCGACGACGTGGGGGTGGTCGTGGAGGGGGGCGAGCTTCTGGGTGATGAGGTCGGCGGACTGGTTGATGTGCTCGAGGAGGTCGAGAGGGGAGTCTGCGCGGTGGTGGGGGGGGACGTTGGGGAGGTCGGGCTCGAAGAGGTCGAGGCCGGCGAGGGCGACGGCGGCGGCGAGGGGGTTTCCGGTGTAGGTGTGGCCGTGGTAGAGGGTCTTGTGTCGGTGGAAATCGGGGGAGGCGGGGTCTTCGTTGCCTTCGAAGGCCTCTGCGATGCGGTCGGTGGTGAGGGTGGCGGCGAGGGGGAGGTAGCCGGCGGTGAGGCCTTTGGCGAGGCAGAGGATGTCGGGGGTGACGGCGTCGTGTTCGCAGGCGAAGAGTTTGCCGGTGCGTCCGAAGCCGGTGGCGACCTCGTCGGCGATGAGCAGGATGTCGTGGGCGTCGCAGAAGTCGCGGACCATGCGGACGAAGCCGGGGGGTTGGCAGATCATGCCGGCGGCGCCCTGGACCATGGGTTCGAGGATGACGGCGGCGATGTCGTGGGGTTGGTCGGTGGGGACGAGTTGATGGAGGGCGTGCCGGGTGTGTTCGAGGGAGGCGTTGTGGGGCAGCGCGGAGACGGAGAAGGTCAGGGGCTTGAAGGGGTTGTGGAAGAGGTCGGAGTAGCCGACGGACATGGCCCCGGCGGTGTCGCCGTGGTAGGCGCCGCCGAGGGTGACGAAGCGGTTGCGGTGGGGTTGGCCGGGGCCGGGGCGGTGGGTGTGGTGCTGGTAGCCGAGGGCCATTTTGAGGGCGACCTCGACGGCGGTGGCGCCGGCGTCGGTGTAGAAGACTTTGTTGAGCGGGTTGGAGGGGTGGGGGAGGTGTTGGTCGGTGAGTTGGATGAGGCGTTGGGCGAGTTCGATGGCCGGGGGGTTGGCGAGGCCGAGCATGGTGGTGTGGGCGACCTGGTGGAGCTGCTCGGTGATGGCGTGGTTGAGGTGGGGGTGGTTGTGGCCGTGGACGTTGCACCAGAGGGAGGAGGTGCCGTCGATGTAGCGGTTATCTTGGGTGTCGAAGAGGAAGGGCCCGTCGCCGCGTTGGATGATGAGGGGGTCTTGAGTGCGCCACTGGCGCATGGGGGTGAAGGGGTGCCAGACGTGGGCGTGGTCGGCGTGGACGAGGTCGGTAACGGGGTGTTGAGAGGTGGCGAGCATGGTCAGCGTCGGAGAGGACACGGGATGACGAGTGACAGTGGCTTGGGGGGCGGGCCCGATCAACCGTTGTACTACAAGATGGGGTTGGTGTTGATCGGTTTGGCGGGTTTGGCGGTGCTGTTGCGCAACTGGTGGATGTCGGGGACGCTGTTTCTGGACGAGGTGCTGCTGCTGGAGTCGGTGGTGGAGCGGGGCTTTGGTGGGTTCGCCGAGCCTCTGGAGAACACGCAGATTGCACCGCTGGGGTTTTTGGTGGTGCAGAAGCTGATGGTGGAGGGGTTCGGGCTGAGCGAGCGGGTGGTGCGTGGCGTCCCGACGCTGGCGGCGTTGGCGACGGTGCCGGCGGGGGCGTGGCTGGTGTACCGGACGTGTCGGCCGGTCGCGGGTTTGGTGGTGTACACCGGGCTGTTAACGAACCAGATCTGGCTTTTCCAGGCGGTGCAGGTGAAGCCCTACACGCTGGACGTGCTGTTTGCGGTGTTGGGGTTGCTGGTGGGGTTGCGGTATGTGCGTGGGCCGGTGGGGCGGGGCGGCGTGGTTTTGGCTTCGGTAGTAGGTGGGGTGGGGTGTTGGTTTTCGATCCCGTTCTATCTGGTGGCGATGGGGTTGGGGGTGGTGGTGCTGGCGGTGTGGCTGCGGGAGCCGGGGGGGAGGCGGTGGTGGGCGTTGGTTTTGCCGGTTGTGGTGGGCGGGGTGTCGGGGGCGGTGCACTATGTGTGGGCGCTGCGGGCGCAGCGGGCGGGTTCGGCGGGGTCGTTTATGGAGGGGTATTGGGGGGATGCGTTGCTGCCGATGCCGTGGGCGGGGGTGGGGGCGGTGCGGCACTGGCTGCGGGTGCTGGAAGAAGCACTGGTCGCGGCGACGGGGTTGGCGGTGAGCGGGGCGGTGTTGCTGCTGGTGGTGTTGGCGGTGGTGGTTGGGGTTCGGGGGAAAGATCGGGTGGTGTGGTTGATGGGGGTGCCGGTGTTGGTGGCGGTGTTGGCGAGTGTGGCGGGGTTGTATCCGTTGGCGGATCGGTTGGTGCTGTATCTGGGGCCGTGCCTGCTGGTGTTGGCCGGGTTGGGGTTGGGTGGGTTGGGTACGCGGGTTGGGGGGCGCAGCGGATTGGTGTTGGTGCTGGTGATGGGTGGTTTGATGCTGAGCACACCGTTGGCGATGGCGCGGTGGGTGCCGAGGAACGACGAGCTGAAGCCGGTGCTGCGGGCGGTGCACGAACGGCTGGAGCCGGGGCAGTGGGTGTATGTGTTCGAGGGCGGGCTGGACGTCTACGACTTCTATGTGGGTTATCTGGATCCGGGCTTGGGGTTTGATGAGGCGACGCTGGTGCGGGGGGCGGACCACGAAGGCCAGGCGTCGGGGTATGCGGAGGAGATTGGTGGGTTGGCGATGCGGGGCGAGGGTTGGCTGGTGTTTTCGCATGAGACGCGGGTCGGCGGGATTGATGAGGCGGTGTTGTTCGACACGCTGCTGGCGTCGCGGGGCGAGGTGTTGGAAGTGGTGGAATTCACCGGGGCGCGTGCGGTGCGCTGGCGGGGGGGTGGCGGCTGAGGGCTTGGTCGCGGGGGTGGGGCTTGGTGCTTGCGGATTCCGGTGGCGCGGGTATGGTTCTTTGGGGCTTTGCTGCCGGGAGTGTGGGACTGGAAGGATGAAGGCGATGCGGCTATCGGTGATTATCCCGGTCTACAACGAGGAGAAGACGCTCCGCGAGATAGTGGAGCGGGTGCGGGCGGTGCCGCTGGGGATGGAACTGGAGTTGGTGCTGGTGGACGACTGCTCGAAGGACGGTAGCGCGGCGATCATGCGGGAATTGGTGGAAGCTGGTGACGGGTCGGGGCCGGGGGTGGTTTCGGGGTTCTTTCACGAGGAGAACCGCGGCAAGGGGGCGGCGCTTCGGACAGGGATCGAGGGGGCGACGGGGGATTTAGTGCTGATTCAGGACGCGGACCTGGAGTACGACCCGCAGGAGTACCCGAAGCTGATCGAGCCGATCCGCAACGGTCGGGCGGACGTCGTGTTCGGATCGCGGTTTGTGGGGGGCGAGTGCCACCGGGTGTTGGGTTTCTGGCACTCGATGGGCAACCGGTTCCTGACGCTGCTGTCGAACATGTTCACCAACCTGAAGTTGACGGATATGGAGACGTGCTACAAGGTCTTCAAGCGAGAGCTGATCCAGGGGATCCGCTTGAAGGAAGACCGTTTTGGGTTTGAGCCGGAGGTGACGGCGAAGCTGTCGCGGGTGCCGGGCGTGCGGATCTATGAGGTGGGGATTTCGTACGCGGGTCGGACGTATGGCGAGGGGAAGAAGATCGGGTGGAAGGACGGTGTGCGGGCGGTGTGGTGCATCTTGAAATACAACCTGTGGTCGCGGCGGTGACCAATCGGCATGCAAGCGGTCGGCTGTGGCGTCTTAGGGTGGGTGCGATAAACGCTGAAGGGACGGTCGATTTATGATGTGGTTATGCCTGGTTTTCTGAGCAACCCCTACTTCTACGGCATCGTCGTTCTGGGTGTGATGGCGTTCTACCCGCGGGTGGTGTATCTGCTGGAGCGCGAGGCGGCGGCGCCGCGCGAGATCAAGCCGAGCCTGACGCAGCGGTTCGCCTTGCTGATCCCGTGTTTAGCCGTGTTTTTCAGTGTTTTTCTGTTTCGCGAGCTGTGGGCGGGGGTCGTATTGGTGGTGGTGTACGGGGTGTCTTATGCGGCGATGATTGTGTGGATGCGTGGCCGTGTAGAAGCGTGACGATGGATTGCGTGGTGGTATGGGGGCACGGTTTGGCGTTGATGCGCGTGGAGGTGGGTGTGATCGGGTTTCAAGTTGCGCGGAGGTTCGTGACGATGAACGGCGTGTGCCCAGCGTTGACGTTTGTTCGTTGACGCCGTTACATTGAACACATGCCTTGCAGGGCTACACGAAAGGACTGACACGCCATGGCAAAGAAGAAGGCTACGAAGAAGAAGGTGACCAAGAAAAAGGTTGCCAAGAAGAAGCCGGCGACGAAGAAGGTCGCCAAGAAGAAGGTGGTGAAGAAGGTCGCCAAGAAGAAGGTGGCGAAGAAGAAGGTCGCCAAGAAGAAGGTGGCTAAGAAGAAAGTCGCGAAGAAGAAGGTCGCCAAGAAGAAGGTGGCGAAGAAGAAGGTCGCTAAGAAGAAGGTGACCAAGAAGAAGGTGGCGAAGAAGAAGGTCGCCAAGAAGAAGGCCACCAAGAAGAAGGCCACGAAGCGGAAGTGACCCGACCGGGCCGGCCGATGCCGGCCCATGGCTAAGCCCGCCGCTCCGAATTGGCGGGTCCGGCCGACCCCCCCATGCCAGCCCTGCAAATCGACAGAGGCGTCCTCCCCGGACGCCTCTGTTCTTGCGCTGGCTCCTATCCGCACAGGGACGCACAAGCCATTTTGAGAAATAGCTTTGCGTGTAATCGGTTTGGAGCTATTGGGTTGTGGTCGCGGCGGTGGGTCCGGGCGTGGTCACGTCGTGGGCGTGAGGGCGTCACGGAGTCGTTCGGCCGCGATCGGTGAGCTGAGGTCAGACTTGCCAAAACCAGGCTGGGCACCGGCAGCTTCGGCGTCGGCCTGCGCTTCGGGGAAGTTGGAGATCAGCAGCGAGGGGGTGTGTGCAGAGACGGTGCGGATCAGATCGATGCCGTCGGCGGCGTCGAAGCGTCCGTCGAGGACGCGGTTAACCAGCAGCAAGTCGAAGCCGGCCTGTCCGCCCGTGGGTGGGGCGAGTTGCTGATCATGGTTGACGGCAGCCACCTCGGCTTCGGGGAAGGTCGAGCGGACCAAACGGGTCAAGGAGCCGGAGTCGAAGCCGCAGTGACCGACGAGCGCGACGCGGGGGGGGTTGGATGGCATGAGGATGTTGGGGTTGGGGCGGTGAGTAGCCGGTGGGTTAGCGATGGGCTTCGACGAGCTGCTGGAGTTCAGCGATGGCTAAGACGTTTTCGGGTTCGCCCTGTTGTCGGTAGCTGTTGATGAGGTTGCGGAGGATGCGGAGCAGCCAGTCGCTGTGGGATGCGATGGGCAAGGGGTTGCCGATCAGGCCGGGGTGGCCCGTGCCGGCGTGCAGGTCGAGGCTCGCGGTGATCGCATGCCGAGCCTCGGCATGCGAGAGGAGTCGGCCCTGGTTGAAGACGTCGATGAGGGTGAAGGCACTTGGGTCTTGCAGGTGGTGGGGCCCGTCAGCGGCGGCGTCATCGGTCTCGCAGACGCCGGCGAGAAAGTGACCGGGGGCATTGATGCCCACCGTGGGGACCTCGAGTGCGTCGAGGACAGCCTTGTAGAAGAGCACCAGCAGGATGGGGAGCCCGGTGTGGTGGTCCATCACGTGGAAGATGGAGGAGTTGCGCGGGTGGTGGTAGTCCTCTTGGGCGCCGCGGAGGCCTAGGTCTTGGAAGAGGCGTTCGTGGGCGTGCGCGAGCAGGGCCTGTCGAGCTCCGGACTGGCAGGTCTCGAGGATGGAGCCGACGGTGTCGTCGAGGTGATCGGCCAGGCGTTCGGCGTCGCGATGGCTGCGGTCGGGTTCGATGTGATAGGCGACAGCGATGGCGGCGTGGAGCAGGCCGGTCGTGGTGTCGAGGCTGGGCAGTGCGTCGTGAAGGGCGGCGACGGCTTCGGGCCGCGCGTAGCCGGTCGGCGACGAGGGGTCGGGTAACGGTGGGTCAGGTGGGTTGAGCACGTGTCAGGTCCCGGCGGGTTGTGCAGCCTGTTCGGCCTGTCGCTGCTTGCGGACAGCGATGAAGGACCGGATGCAGGCGATGAGCAGGACGACGCTGGGGATGCCGAGTAGCCACTGGGTCACAACCGCAGGCCTGAGCTGGTCGCCCGTATTGCTGGCGAGCCACTTGATCGTCCCTGGGATCGCCATGCCAAGGCCACCGAGTGTTCCAAGCAGAGCGACTAACGCAGCACCGTGCATCGCGTGCTTGGTCAAACTGGGTTTGAGGGCCAGGACGCCGCACAAAGTGGTCAACAGACCGAACGCTGCCGGCAGCATGGCTGTGAAGCTGGTGCGGTCGGTCAGGACGTAGGCGGCAGGTCCGAGGATCACGAGGATGACGCCGATGGCGATGGTGAATTTGGGCATAGCCTGATGATAGGCGGAAGGCTTCGGCGTTTGGCGGCGTGTTGCGCGGAGGTTGGCGATCTGCGGGCGGGTTTATGCCGTATCATCCGCGGCTCGCGACAGGACCCATTGGACCCGGAATAGAGGCTTGTGATGATGAAGACAGGGCGAACGTTTGGTGTGACCGGCCGTTGGTGGGGTGTTTTGGCGGTCGGTGTGGCGGGCTTGGGCCTGGGGGACGCCAGGGCGGACGAGGCCGCGGTGGCAACGGCGCCGGCGACGCAGCCGGCGGCGGTCCCGGTTGCCGAATTGCCCGGGTTTGAGACGTTCGAGCAGCGGTCGAGTTATGTCTTGGGGCGGCAGATGGCGCGGTCGTTCAAGACCTACGGCATCGCCTTTGACGAGGAGGCGTTTGCGAAGGGTGTGGCCGACGCCGAGTTTGATCCGACGGGCTTCGAGGACGCTGCCGCGACCCGGCCAGCGGTGGAGGGGGAGCCGCTGCTTGACGAGACCCAGATGGGTGAAGCGCAAGCCGAGCTGGACTTCTTCACGCGACAGCGGTCGGCGCAGCTCCAGCAGGAAGCGGTCATGCGGGTGGCAAACGAGAACGCGGCGAAGGCCGAGGCGTTCCTGAACGCCAACGCGGCAGAGGACGGCGTGGTGGTGACGGAGTCAGGCCTGCAGTACCGGGTCTTGCAGGCGGGCGAGGGGGCGAAGCCGACCGCCGGGGATGTGGTTCGTCTGCACTTCACGATGTCGCGTCCGGGGGAACGGCCGTTCTTGAACAGCCGGGACCGGGGTCAGCCGACCGAGCTGCCGGTGGATCAGACGCCGCTGGGGGGCTGGGGCGAAGGGCTTCGGCTGATGCCTGCGGGGTCGACGTACACGCTGTTTTTGCCGCCGGATCTGGCGTTTGGGCCTGCGGGTCAGCAGGGCCTGGGCATTGCGCCCAATGAGGTGCTGGTGATGGAGGTGGAGCTGTTGGAGGTGGTCGCGCCGGAAGCGGCAGCGGAGGGAGCCGCTGAGGGTGGGGCGGGTGGGGCGGGTGGAGCGGGTGGGGCGGCGACGCAGCCGGCGGAGTAGGAGGGTGGTGGGTACCATCGTGCAAAGCGTGATGGCCCGGTGGGTAAGGATGGTGCAATGCGGCCGGAATTGAACAGTCTGGAGTATCAGGGTCAGGGGAAGATTGTGCTGCTGCCGGGCCTGGGCGCGGATGCGGAGCTGTTCGAGCCGCAGGTGCGGGCGTTTGGGGATCGGTTGATCGTGCCGGAGTGGGTGGAGCCTGACGCGAACGACTCGATCGCGGAGTACGCGCTGCGTTGGGGGGCGGTGATCAAGGAGCAGCTGGATCGAGAAGCGCCGGGCGAGCCGGTGTTGCTGGGCGGGGTGTCGTTCGGCGGGATGATCGCGTTGGATATGGCGGGTTTGATCGGGGCGTCGGGCGTGGTATTGATCGCGGGGTGTGTGGACCCGAGCGAGGTGTCGGCCCGGACGCTGTTGGCCCAGCGGATCGGGTCGATGGTGCCGCGGACGGCGTGGGGCCTGACGCTCAAGGCGATGGCGCTGCCGTTCGCCAAGCTGGACGGCCTGGGCGATGACGATACGGCGCTGCTGCGTCGCGTCGCGGGGAGGGTGGATGTGCCGCTGCTGGATTGGGGGGGCGGCGCGCTCCGCGACTGGACGGGGCCGGAGCACTTGGAGGCCGGGATGCCGGTGTTCCGGATGCACGGCCGGCAGGACTGGGTGATCCCATGCCCGGAGTCGGGGGTGGACGTGGTGCTGCCGGACGGGCGGCACCTGATCAATCTCTCGCACGAGAAGTCGGTGAATGGGTTCTTGGCGGAGAAGGCGTCGGCGTTGTTTAGGGCGTCGGCGTTGCCCGCGATGGCTTAATCGGCGGTGAGGGTGACCTGGGTGCGGAGCAGTGCGCGGTTGGCGGTGATGTAGAGGGTTTTGCCGTCGGCGGCGAAGGTGCAGTTGGTGGTGACGTCACCGGAGTCGATGAAGCCGAGGACTTTGGGGCGGGGGGCTTGGGGGGTGACGACGAGGATGCCCTGGCCGAACAGGGCGATGTAGAGGTTGCCTTGGGGATCGAAGGTCATGCCGTCGGGGTTGCCGCCGGTGCGTTTGTGTTGCGGGGTGGCGAAGCGTTTGCCGAGGGGGGCGAGGTCGAGGAAGAGCTTGCCGGGGCCGAGCTTGCCGGGTTCGAGGACGGGGAAGGCGTAGATCTCGGCGGCGTGGTTGTCGGCGACGTAGAGGGTGTGGCCGTCGGGTGAGAGGGCGATGCCGTTGGGGCGTTTGAGGGTGGTGATGAGGCGGACTGGGAGGCGTTCGAAGCTCCAGTAGAAGACGCCTTCGATGCGGTTCTCGGGGTCGACCTTGTTGCCGTAGGCCGGGTCTGTGAAGTAGATGCCTTCGTGCTTGTCCTGAACAAGATCGTTCGGGCCGTTGAAGGGCGTAACTGGGTTTTTAAGATCCTGTGGAGTGACGAAAGCCTTAGCGGGCAGCAGATCGGAAGGATCGACTTGTTTGGTGGTTGAATCGATGAGGCCGTAGGACACTCTTTTGCCTCGGCCTTGGCAGGTGATCAAGATGTCGGACTCCAGGTCCTGGTCGGCAAAGATGACGATCCCGTTCGCGCCCTGGGAGTTTTCCATCGCAACTGTGGTTTGGTTAGTGGCGGGATCGTAGCGGTGGATGCGTTGGTTGGGGATGTCGGAGAAGTAGATGGAGCCGTCGGAGGCGAGGGCGGGGCCTTCGGTGAAGCGGAAGCCTTCGGCGAGGGTTTCGAGTGGGGTGTGGGTGATGCCGGTGGGGGCGGCGGGCGGCAGGTGGGCGTGGGCTGGGGTGGTGAGGAGCAGGGGCAGCGTGAGGAGGAGGGCGAGGTGTTTCATGATGGGTGTTGCGGGTTGAGCCCGGGGGCGGCGGCCCACGGGCTTTAGCGGTGGGGGTGGGGATAGAGGTATCGTACGGGGATGAGTCAGATCACTGAGAGCGAGCGGTTTCGGTTTGGTGTGCTGGGGACGGGGAATATCGCGCGGCAGTTCACGGAAGGGGTGGCGGCGTCGCAGGGCAGCGAGGTGGTGGCGGTGGCGTCGCGGGACGCGGAGAAGGCGTCGGCGTTTGCGGCGGCGAACGGGGTGGGGGTGTCTTACGGGTCGTATGACGAGCTGTTGGCGGACACGTCGGTGGAGGGGGTGTATGTGTCGCTGCCGAACGCGGGGCACCGGGAGTGGACGGAGAAGGCGTTGCGGGCGGGGAAGCATGTGCTGTGCGAGAAGCCGATGGCGGTGGATGTGGCGGAGGCCGAGGCGATGTTTGCGGTGGCGGAGCAGACGGGGTGTCGGCTGATGGAGGCGTTCATGTATCGGTGTCACCCGCTCATGGAGGCGGTGGCGGAGCGGGTGCGGTCGGGGCTGATCGGGGAGCTTCGGATGATCCGGTCGAGCTTCTGTTATGCGACGAAGCCGGACCGGGGGAACATCCGGTTTGTGAAGGAGCTGGCGGGCGGGTCGCTGATGGACATCGGGTGTTACTGCGTGAACTTCAGCCGGTTCATGGCCGGGGTGGGGTTGGGTCTCGAGGGATCGGCGGAGCCGGTCTCAGTGCAAGCGGTCGGGCACATTGAGCCGGGTACGGGGGTGGACGACTATGCGTCAGGCGTGATGCGGTTTGAGGGGGCCGACGGCCGAGTGGTGACTGCGCAGTTCGGCTGCGGGATGACGGTGCAGGCAGACAACGCCGCGATGCTGTGCGGGACCACGGGGTATCTGGTGGTGCCGGTGCCGTGGAAGCCACCAGAGTCTGGGGGCAAGTATGTGTTCAAGGGGCAGACCCCGCCGAAAATGGACGGGGGTGGTGCTCCGCCGGAGCCGGGCGAGTACACGGTGGAAGCGCCGTCGCCGCTGTTCGGCCACGAAGCGGACGTCTTCGCGGGTGCGGTGCGGAGCGGGGGCCCGATGCCGGTGACGGCGGCGGATACGGTCGGGAATATGCGGGTGTTGGATGACCTGCGGGCGCAGGTGAGCGGGTGAAGGGCGGGGAGTCTTGACGACGTTGCCGTGAGAGGCGACGCGCCGGGGAGGCCGAGCCCTAGCAGAGGGCGATGAACGTCAGGGCTGCAAGAACCAGGAGTTTCTTGCGGTAGGCGAGCTGGTCGGGGCTGAGTTTGAACATCGCGAACATGCGTAGCTCCATTCCGATAAAGCGTTGTAGATACGATACCCCCCCTGTCAATGGATGGACTCCGGCGGCCGAAAAAGAGTTTTAAGTTGAATATCGATATGTTCTTAAGGTTGGGTTTCGGCTTTTTCGGATTATGGCGGTGGTGCGGACTGATGCTGAAGAGCGACGCAAAGACCGTCTGGGCCGTGGCGGCGGTCTTGGTGTGCGCAGCGGGTTTCACGGAGCGGACCGAAGGCCAACGGGTGGTGATGCAGCCCCGCGCAGACCTCGCGTTTTCGGCTCACCGGACGGTGGAGGCCTGGATCACGGCCGGGGCGGTGGGGGCCTTACCCGACACGCGGACCGCGGTGCCGGGGCTGGTCGGGGTGCGGGTGACGCTGCGGGACCGGGCGATGCTGGTCGGGATGGGCGACGCCTATGTGGTGGACTGGGAGGCCATGGAAGACGCTGGCGGGGCGGGTGATGCGGGACGCCTGGTGGAGCTGGAGCCGTTGCTTCAGCAGGCGACGGCCGCGGCGATCACGCATGCACGGCGTCAGATGCAAGACGCCACGTTCCGGCGGCAGCTGCTGCGGCGTGGGGATGTGGGTGAGATGACGGACTTCAAGCAGATCGCGGGCCGGATGTTGGTCGATGTGCAGGTGGGTTTTAGGCCCGAGCGGATTGTGCTCAACGCCGAGGACCCGCCGAGCACGCTGCTGGAGCGGTACGCGGCGGGGTATCACGGGCTGCGGCTGCTGGGGCCGGGCGGTCTGGATGGGCAAGCGTCTTTCGAGTGGCCGGCGACGGCGTTGAGCGTGGGGATGACCCCGCTTCGGCAGTTCCGCCGGCTTTTGCACGGCCAGGGGCTGGAGGATCGAGACTTGGTGGACGTGGCGCTGCCGGGGGGGCCGGCGTTGTCGCGGTTTGATGTGCTGCACGCGGTGCGTCCGAGACGGGACCGCCGGGTGTCGGCCCTTGTGCGGGGGAACCCCTCGGGGTCGGGCGGGCTGCTCGGCGTAGCGGAGATGCAGCTGCTGTGCGATGCGCTTGCGAAACAGCTGGCGGGACGGACGCTTTTTGATGGCCGGGTGTACGGGCCGTATCAGCCGCACACCGCGCGGTATGTGCCCGAGTTTGCGAGCGATCAGGCGGCGGGGCTGGTGGGCCTGGCACTCGCGCGGTTGGCGGCGGAGCTCCAGCGGCGGGACGACGTGCGGCGGGCGGCAAAGACGCCGGAGGATCCACCGGTCAAGCCGGACCCGCGGATAGC
The DNA here is from genome assembly GCA_038749105.1 of Planctomycetota bacterium. Lineage (GTDB taxonomy): Bacteria > Planctomycetota > Phycisphaerae > Phycisphaerales > Phycisphaeraceae > JBCCOW01. The sequence continues at coordinate 15,995 of JBCDIM010000044.1, read as the reverse complement.
CGGTTATTCGGCGAAGGCCCGACTGATCAGCGAGCGGCTCGCGGAAGCGGTGTTCGGTGACGGAGCCGAGCCGGGCGAGGACGGTGAGGTGGCGGGAGGCACAGCGGGCGGGGCGGTGGCGGCGTTGGCGCTGTTTGCTGTCGCGGAAATCCCCGGCGTCTTGAGCGATCCGGAGCTGGTCGCGTTGGCGGATCGCTTGGCGGGGCATCTGGTGGGTTTGCAGCGCCCGGACGGCTCGTTTGTGACGCGGCCGGGCCGAGAGAAGGAGGCGAGCCAGGCGAGTTCGGCGCTGTTCGTGGCGGCGTTGTCGTCCTGGCTGGCCCGGACGGCGGGGCAGCAGGAGCGGATGGGCTTGGCGGGGAGCGTTCGGCGTGGGCTGGATCGGGCGCGGGAACGGCTGGCGGTGCGGGCGGATGTGCAGGCGGCACCGTGGCTGATGATGGCGGAGAACACGGCAGAGCAGGCCCTGGGGATCGAGGCGGTGGGCGATCGGGGGCTTCGGCTGGATCAGCTCGCCGCGCTGTTGGACCCGCTGGTGAATGAGCACCAGATCACGGTGCCGCCCGTGCTGGGGCCGGCGGACGTGCTGGGGGGGTTCTTGTTTGCGCAGCCGGCGTTTGATGCGGCACCAGACCCGGGGTGGCGTTCGGCGGTCTGTGGGCTGTTTATTGCGGCGGCGCTGCGGAATGAAGGGGTCATCGCGGCGGATGATCGGCAGGCCTCGCTCTTGGCTCTGGGGTTGACCGGGCGGTTTCTGGACAACCTCACGCTCAAGGGCCCAGGCTTGTTCATGGCGATCGACCACCGGGCAACGGCGGGCGGCGTTCGGCGGAACCTCTGGGACACCACGGTGACGCCGGAGGCGACGGCCATGGCGTTACTGGCATTGACCGAGACCACCCGGGCAGTTTCAGAGATCGACCAGGCGGCAACCGAGTAGGACCGCACGCGCGAGGCGGCAGAAGGGGCAGAAAAGGCTGGACCCAGGACTGCTTGGGGATGTCTGCGTTTTGAGCAGCATCATGATTTTTCGCCTGTTCTTTAAGCGGCTGCCCGCTGGGCAGGCTGGATGAACCAAGTTTTTTCGTAAGCGGAACCCCTCTGGTGGACTGTCAACAGGGTTTCCAGAATTGAACGATGCTTTTTTCGAGGGCGCGGGTGTTTTGGCTTCGTGGTTGCAGATCAACGTGCGAGAAAGCGAGTCGGAGACCGGCTCACGGAACGCGGAGCGGAGCGAGCTGGAGAGGGAGACGGAGGGAGAACGCGGCGTGGGGATGGAGGGAGAAACCGGGAGGCCGTGGGGGCCGACCGGACATCTTGGCAGGCCGGCCGTACGGGAGAGGTACGGCAGGAAGCTCTGTCGCCTGTGGGGACGGGCGAAAGAGCGGCTTCAGCACCCGGTTGTCTCCCCGGAGCTGAGGTGGGCCCGCCGAGGTCAAACGCGTCGGGCGTGTCCCGACCGGCGACGGGGCTCGGTCAGTAAAGCTGGCCGAGCCCCGTTTTTTTTAGGGGGAGCTGGTGGTGTTGCGTGAGCGAACGGGACGCTTCGTGTCTTCCGCTACACGGTTGGGTCGGTGAGTTGTTCTAGCGCTGGGCGTGTTGGGCGATGACGCGATGCAGCACGTCGGCGGCGTCGGGGGCGAAGTGCTGAGCGGTGAAGGGTTCGGCGAGGCGGTCGAAGGCGGCGAGCTGGGCGTCGCGCTGCGGGCTTTGGGTGAGCAGCGGCTTGAGCGCGTCGGCGAGCGGGGCGGGGTCGCCGAAGTGGGGCACAAACTCGGGGATGATCCGCTGCGACTCGGCGTGCTCGCTGATGAGGTTGGGCAGGGTGAAGGTGCGGGTGCTGATCAGGTGTCGGCCGATCTGCCACTGCCAGGGGCTATGGACGAACACGGCGACCATGGGTTTGCGGCGAGCGGCGAGCTGGAGCGTCGCGGTGCCGGAGGTGACGAGGACGGCGTCGGCCCAGTCGATGACCGCTTCGGTCTGCTCGGCGAGGACGATGGGTTTCGGTGTGGGTGGGGTGGGTGGGGTGGGATGTTGCTGGATGAGCTCGTTGATGCGCTGCGCGTCGTGCGGGGTGCGGGCGGCGATGGCGACGGTGAGTTTGGGGTGCTCGGGCGCGAGCAGGCGGACGGCCTCGAGCATGACCGGGAGGTTGCGGGTGAGCTCGGCGGCGCGGGAGCCGGGCATGAGGGCGAGTTTGGGGGATGCCGAGTCGAGCAGTTCGGCGGGGGTAGCCGTGGCGGGCGGGGGGTCGAACATGGGGTGTCCGATGAACGTGCCGGCCACGCCGCGCTCACGGAGCCAGTCGGGCTCGAACGGGAGCATGCAGAGGACATGATCGGTGAGCCGGCGGAGCCGACGGATGCGCCATGTCCCCCAGGCCCAGAGCTGAGGCATCACCAGGTGGGTGATGACGGCGGAGCGGTGGTGCGTGCGGGCGATCTTGCAGACGGCCCAGTTGCCGGCGGGGCTGTCGGTCGGGATGAACGCGAGCGGGTTCTGATCGGCCAGGGCGTCGCGGAGCTCTTTCATGAGGCCGCGGTGCCAAGCGATCTGGCTCAGCGCACCGAGGAGCATCGTGGGGTGCTGGGTGGAGTCGGCGATGAGGGTGGCGCCCGCGGCCTGCATGTGCTGCCCGCCGAGGCCGAGGACGGGGCGGTCGGGTTCGCGGGCTTTGAGCTCGGTGATGAGCCGCGCAGCGAGGATGTCGCCTGACGGCTCGAAAGCGGTGAAGACGAAGGGTCGGGTAGGGTCGTTGGTCTTCACGAGGGGTGGTCGTGGTGGGATGTGTGAGGGGGAAGTACCGGAGGTGGGACTCGAACAAGGTACGAATTCCCCGCGAAATTTGGCACTTCACGCTGCAGGCGGCGCAGAATCCGGCGCACGGTCTGTCGAACCATGCCAAATGCCGCCGGAACTCACCAGATTAGTCGAATCGTGACCAGACCTGCCCGTTGCTCTGCGGCAGGGGATTCTGGCGATGGCTCGGCCGTACCAGGAAAGGCAGTTGCCATGAACGACGCGTCGGGAAAAAAGCCCACCAAAGCGAAGAAAAAGTGGCCTGAGGAGGGTCGCCAAGAGGTAAACGACGAAGTAGCTTCCATGCTGACGAATTGGATCGGCACCTACCCACGCCTGCGTCCAGCATTTGAACAGGTGCTGCAGATGTCGGCGGAGCATGGCCCGAAGGGCCAGGAGGTGTCGGATGCCTGGGAACGCTTTAACCGCATCCATGAGCGGGAGAGCAAACGGGGAACGCCCGCTGCGATCGAGATGCCGCTGACTAGCGACAGTGACCCGCGTGCTTCGATGCCGGAATGCACGAGTCGTCACGCCGGCGACCTCACCGGCATGATCTACGACGACTTGATCCGTCAATGCGTGGGTAACAAGATCGGCCGAGACCACGGTGTGTTTCACAAGATTGCGTCAATCACGGTCTTGCATGCCCGTGACGCACTGCAACGGACCAATTCCGCTGACCCGATGGAAGAGATGCTTGTAGGTCAATCCCTCCTGACCCACGCACGTGTCTTGCGGCTGAACCACCTGATGGCCAAGGCAACCGAGATGAATCAGGTGAAGGTGCTTGGTGAAGCCGCCGGCAGGGCCAGCAACACCTTCCGTCGGCAGATGGCGGCACTCGACGAGCACCGTTGCCCGCGAGCCACGCCGTACTTCAACTAGACCAACATCGCCGGCCAGCAGATCATCCAGAACAACGTCGGCGATGAAGAAAAACCGACGAACAAACAAGGATTGGCAGATGACAACCCCTCTCAACGCTCCCCGACGCGCCAAGCGACGCTACCGGCTGACGCCGGCGGGCCGGCGATCATTACAGCAGGCAGCAAAGAAGAACCAGCCGTGGAAGCGCTCCACCGGACCCAAGACCGCCGCGGGGAAAGCCCGGTCGAGTCGAAACGCCCTGAAACATGGTGAACGCTCTGCAGGCGTCATCGCTCAGGGCCGAGAAGCCATGTCGCTAATCCGTCGGTTATTGGTTGTCAGCGGTGAGACTTCAGAAGAACCTTCCACGCAGGGAAGGGCGTATGCCCATATGCACGTGCGCGAGAAGCGTCCTCTGAGCCGATGGGCGGGTTGTGACACGGACGTCTTACCTCTCGGACCTCACCGATGAGCAGTGGATGCTCATCGAGCCGTTGATCCCCAAGCCGCTGCCCGGTGGCCGGCCACGCCGCACGGATATGCGGCCCGTCATCAATGCCATCCTCTACCTCAACCGCTCCGGCAACGCCTGGCGGATCACGGAATAACTACCCCGCGACTTCGGGCCCCGGTCCCATGTCTTCCGGGGGTAGCACGGCTTCCGCACGTTCCGCGACGACGGCACCTGGCAACGCATCGATAACAAGCTCTGGGCGGAGGTCCGACGCCAGGCGGGCAAGAAGCCCACGCCCTCGGCGGGGTCGCTCGACGGGCAATCGGTCAAGATCGATAGCTGCCTCGCCCCGGGACACGCCCCGGTGGTTCCACCACAAAGAGATCAAGACGCTCCAAGCGGCCTAACGCAACGTCGATGGCGGCCAGGAAGTGGGATTTGTGTATTTGGAAAACGAAGGCTTCGAGCAGTACACGCCGTCATCGTTTGCCCAGGGTCAGCTCCGCGATCGCGGTAGGTTGTCAATATGTATCTTATAAAGGTCGGTTGTGGCGAAAAGAAGGAAGAAAAGTCACGCTATGCGTATCGGGTATTCCTTATAACGTGTGTGAGAAGCCCCATCACCGCGGCTCCAGTCGGTGAAGCATGAGGCTGATCATCGCCATGCGGATCATCGATTCGCTGCTGTCGGGAAGGTCTTCGTAGTCTTTGCTCAGCCGCCGGTACTTGTTTAGCCAAGCGAAGGTCGCTCCACGATCCAACGCTTGGGCAGCACCACGAATTTGTGTGCATCCGACCGCTTGACGATCTCCACCATCCGGCCGAACACGCGATTGGCCTCCTCGACGAATGACCCGGCGTAGCCTCCGTCGGCCCAGATGCGCTCCAGCCGACCGAACCAGCTCACCAGCTTTATCAGCACCTCTTGGCCGCCGTCGCGGTCCTGCACGTCCGCGGCGTGGACCACCACATCGAGCACCAGGCCAAGCGTATCAACGATCAGATGACGCTTGCTGCCAAGGGTTTTCTTACCCGCATCGAACCCGCACTCCCCCCTGTGTTGTGCGTCTTGACCGACTGGCTGTCCATGATCTCCGCCGAGAGCGTGGGCTTCTTGCCGGCCCGGCGACGCACCTTCTCGCGGAGTCTGTCGTGGCTCAGCTGCCACGTCCCGTCGAGCCGGAAGCGTCGGTAGTAGTAATGCACCGTGCCCCACGGCGGCAGGCCGTGCGGCAGTTGCCGCCACGAGCAGCCGGTGCGCAGCAGGTAGAGGATGCCGTTGACGACCTCACGCATATCCACACTGCAGCGCCGCCCGCCCGGTGCCGCAGGGGGGATCAGCCGCGTAACCAGATGCCATTGATCGTCGGCCAGGTCCGATGGGTAAGGCGTCCGTGCCATGAACACCTCATCACGCCTGACCTCGGGTTCTAGCCACCTCTTCACACCCCCAAACGCACCGGTCCAGCTCCCACCCCAACGCCTCAGCAAGCCCACACGCTGCCGCATAGAGCGTTGGGGCCATGACAGGACACACTTCCGCGTCTGGTGATGACCCAGCACTCCTACTGCCTCGTCCCTCCGGGTTCATCTACCCCAACTCTCAACGCCATCCACACCCTCCTATCTGAGATTAACTGCTACCTAACTATCGAGGGTGTGGAGAATGAGGGTGTGGAGAACATTCCTCATCGCAAAGTTAGCGAATTAGGATTTCCCCTAAGTCAACCTTGATTCCGAGCCGCCAGAGGCATAGTGCTGACTTAGAAGCAACTTTTTATCAGGATGTACTTTTTCGGCAGACTCGCTCCGAGTAGGTTGAGCTAGGAGCTTGGCCTTATTTAATCGAGGAGTTCCAGGCTAGCCTGCTCCGGCTATGCCACTTTCTGGGTCCACAAGATGTCACACGGATTGAAGCCGTTTCTTCGTTCTCTTCGCGCCTTTCGATCTAAACACTCCGTCAATCTGTTCAGGTGGAAGCGGCGATCGGCCAGTCCGTATCAGCCCTGCACGTTCGATCTGCTGGAAAGCCGGATGCTGCTGTCGAGCACGTTGCTTGATGGGCTGCAGGGCCACTGGCAGTTTGACGAGACGAGCGGGCAGACCGCGGTGGACATCGCGGGGGACAATGACTTCACCTTTCAGAACGACCCGGTGTTTTCGCCAGCCGGAGGCCGTCTGGATGGGGCGCTGGAGTTCGATGGAGTGGATGACCGGGCCGAGGCGGGCGACGTCCTCGACCCGTTCTCGGGCGACTACAGCGTGAGCTTGTGGTTCAAGCGGCCGGCGGGTGGCACGATCAGCAGCGACCAATTCCTGATCTCGAAGGGCAACCGCTACTCGACCCGCGAGGGCTGGTCCATCAACATCTCCGACGCCACGCAGGAGATTCGCCTGCGTGTAAACTCCAGCGACAGCAGCGCGGAGCGGGCCTCCACCGAGGTCGATCTGCCGTTAGACGACCAGTGGCACCATCTCGTGATGGTGGTAGACCGGACAAGCGGCGAGGTCCGGGGCTACCTGGACGGGAGTGACGTGGGTTGGCGATCGGGCGGCGGTGGCCCCAGCAGTTCCAGCCTGTCGAGCGTGACCGATATCGATACCGACGACCCACTGACGCTGGGCGCGGTTCGAGATGGCGGCAACGCCTACAACTATTTTGAGGGGTTGCTGGATGATGCCCGGGTGTATGACCGCGTACTGTCTGCCGAAGAGATTACGCTCTTGGCTTCCGGGCAGACCACCGTCGCACCCGATGTCAGCATCACCGCCTCTTCCCCGTCGGTGGTGGTCGGGCAGCCCTACTCTGTCTACCTCAGTAGTGGAATGACGACGCCCGAGCGGTGGGTGATCGACTGGGGAGATGGGGTCACGGCGAATCACGACGGAGACGCGACGGAGGTGTCGCATAAATACACCACCGTTCAGACGACCTATGAGATCGTCGCCACCGCCTACGTCGATGGCGTGGGCTATGAAGCCGCTCTGGTCTCCGGCTTTATCGACCAGCAGTTCAACGCCTCGGGCACCTCGGTGATCGACCAAGGCGGGAATACATGGATCCGTGACGGAGTGGTGCAGGCGGACGGGAAACTCGTCGTGGTCGGCGGGCCTGACTTCACGCTGGCCCGGTACAACACCGACGGCAGCCTGGACACCACGTTCGGCGGCAGCGGGATCATCACCGTCCCGGTCACCGGCGAAGGCCAAGCCATCGCCCTGCAGGGCGATGGAAAAATCCTTGTGGCCGGTGGCGGCGGGTTCTCGCTGGCCCGGCTGAACAGCGACGGTTCACTGGACAGCACCTTTGGCAACGGCGGCGTGGTGGACAGCACGTTCGGCTCCAGTTATGAGGCCAACGATCTGGCGATCCAGGCCAACGGCAGCATCGTGTTGGCGGGAGACAACGGATACGACATCGTCCTCGCCCGGTTTACCGTCGATGGTGTTCTGGACACGAGCTTCGGCAGCCAGGGCGATGGCCGGGAACAGACGGATATCGACGGAGGGACCAACAGCGCCAATGCCATGGCCCTGCTTGCAGATGGCCGGATCATGTTGGCAGGACGTTCCAATGCAGCCGGCTCGACCGACTACGACTTCGCCCTGGTGCGGTACACCCAGGACGGCCTGCTCGACCCCAGCTTCGATGGCGACGGCAAGCTCCGCACCGATTTCGGTGACAACGACGAGGCAGCGTTCGGGGTCGCGATCCAGCCCGACGGCAAGGTGGTGGTGGCCGGACGGAGCCAACAGCCGGGCACAGGTTACGACTTCGCCGTCGCCCGGTACAACCTCGACGGATCGCTCGACACAGGCTTTGGTAACAACGGCAAAGTATTGACCCATCTGGGCCTCGGAGCGGACTATGCCTACGACATCGACGTGATGACCAACGGGCAACTCTTGGTCACCGGGCGGGCATCCGGCGCAGGAACAGGTACCGGGGTCAACTTCGGCATCGTGCGGTACAACCCGGACGGCAGTTTGGACGAAGGCTTCGGTGAGAACGGCATCGTTACCATCGATCTAACCGGTGGCAACGACTACGCCGAGGCGCTGGTCTTCGGATCGGTAGGTCAGGCCTACGTCGTGGGCCGAGCAGATGGCGGTTTAGGCGTAGCCAGCGTCGGCATCTTGGACTCCGGTGTTCTCACCGTCATCAACAACAGTTACGTAGACATCCCCGACGCGGTGCCGTTCGATCAGCAACATTACACGCTCACGCTCCTGTCGGAAGGCGAGAGCCGGGCCTACGGCCTCAACGACAACGGAACCGTTGTGGGGGTTGCCAACGGAGTCGCGAGCCGTTTCGATGCGACTGGGCCGGTAGCTTTGAACGAACCTAGCGGGTCGGCTACGAGTGTTGCGTCGGATATCACCAATAGCGGATTTGCCATCGGCTACGCCGGGTCTGGGAGCCAATCTCGAGCGTTTTACGGCAACACTCTGCTGCCCGGCATAGGGACAGGAGCACTCGATGCGATCGAAGCTGATAGCTTTAATTTCATCGATACCTACGTCGTGGGCTGGTCAAACGGGAGGCCGGCTGGATGGTATTACCAAAACGTCGGAGGTGACCTTGGCTGGAATCCGATGTATGGCGTGCACTTTCACCCCAACGACTATTTTGCGTACGCAACGGGCTTCTCATCGAGTGTTAGCAGCGGCGGCAGAGCGGTCGGCGTGATGGGCGATAACAACGGTTTCGGGCGGACAGGTGGTGGCGGCTTTGTAACCTTCCAGGACTTCTCCGTATTCGGTGTCCTACCCCATGAAGGTAACAGTGGCCTGCAGGCCGTCGGCACAGTCCTTGGGGCGGACAACGAATTCAGGGCAGCTACCACCGCGAGCTCGTTCGGCTTTATTGAATACACGCTGGACCTCGGCGATTGGACTGCTGCCTTCGCAATGAACAGGGTCCGCGAAAGAGTGGGCAGCTTCCTCGTCGACGATGGCACGCCAGCCACCTTCGCCGGCTATAACCCTAGCAGCCTAAGCAGCAGCGGCTACCGCAGTACGAACCCCAACGCCATCGGCGACTTCGGCGGCTTTATCTGGTTCGGCGTCAACCAGAGCTATGACCTCAACACCGTGTCTTCCGCACCAGTCGGCAACTTCACAGCTGATCAGGGTTTTCGCATAGAGTCCGCGCAGGACATCAACCACTCCGGGCAGATTGTCGGCTTCGGGCGCGACGCCAGCGGCACCACCCGCGGCTACCTCCTCACACCGGGTGCCTCACGCATCATTGGTCTAGAGCCCGTCAGCGAGTTCGTGGACTTTGCCTGTGTCGATGTGCACGAGGTTCGGACGATCCAGATCGAGGTCACCGACGGGCTCAACGGCATCGTCGCCCAGTCGGTCGTCCTCACCGACGGTGTGAATGACCACGCGGCCGTCTACAACCCTGGCACCGGCTACTGGGAAGTCGATTACGACTTCGGAGACACCGCCGGCGAGGTCAACCTTCAAGTGGTCACCACGATGGGTGAACCCGGCAACCCGAACCGACCTACAACCCAGCACCGATCCGAATCGGTCAAGGCCCAGGTCATCGATCCCGACGACATTGCAAACGGCCCCGACACCGACCGCGACGGCCTCAGTGACGCCTTCGAGTGGTGTTTCGGTCTCGACCCCAACAACTTCGACACCGACGGCGACCTCCTGCCCGACGGGTTCGAGGTCGAGTACTGGGACGGCAGCAGCGACGAACTCAACCCCTTCGTCCCCAACGACCCCGAGGCCGACACCGACGGTGATGGCCTTCCCGACATCGGCGAAGGTATCCACGGCAGTGATCCCACCAACCCCGACACCGACGGCGATGGTGTCTCAGACAACCAAGAGGTCGAGGACGGTGCCGACCCCAACGACCCCGTTGATGGCGGCGTCGCACCGCCCGCGGATGCGATTGTTTGGTTAGACCTCCAAGTCGGCGACGATAGCGGCAGTCATCACGAGCGCTGGCGGCTTGATGTGGGGGACATCGCCTTCAACGCACCAGATTTCGGCCGGGTTGGAGTAGGCACATACAGCTTCGATCGCGGCGAGACGTACGAAGTCGATCTGAGCTTCGTCGCGCGGAATCAGGATGGCGAGCATTACGATGAAACCTCATCGATCACACCCGGCGGCACGCTCAACAATGCCGCACAGCGGGCCGCACAAGCTAATCGAGGAGAGCATAGCTGGGTTTTCGTAAATGAAGCAAAGGTTAACGCAGAACCACCCGTCTTCTTTATCATCGACCCGGTCACAGGCGACGGCCCGATCCTCAACGGCGGCTACAGCGGTCCCGAGGACGAAGCCCTTGAAGCCCGCCTCATCATCCCCTATGCCGGCATCACTCTCGACTCCGACAACAACGGCATCATCGAAGGTGCCGACAACGAAACCGAAGCCGACGACACCACCGGACACTACCTCCACCTCAATACCGGTGACCATGACCAGAACGGTACTCCCGATTACGCCGACTGGCAGATCGACCCCCACCCCACGTCCGGCCAGCCCGCCTGGTTCGCGCCCGCCTGGCTCAGTGTGTCCGAGAACGTCCTCGAAGCCGAACCCCACGACGAGATCGAGTACAGCTTCACCTACGACGCCTCCAACCCCACTGCCATCACCGAAGAGACCAACTCCGCCGGCGACGTCATCGGCTGGACCCTCCCCCCCGGCACCCTACGCCTCTGGAAGCAGGACGCCGCGGCTGCCCGAACCGTCGCCGACGCCGCCGCCGACGACGCCACCAAAGCCGCCGACGATTTTATCAACGCCGGCGAACGCCTCACCGCCTCTGAACTCGGCCTCAACCCCGGCGAAGACCTGCTCATCTACGTCGAAGCCGTCGACGGCTCGACCGCCCCGCTGCCCATCACCTTCAATGTCCACATCGACGGCGCGGTCTTCAGCACGACCCTCACCGATCTCACACATGTCGTCCCCTCCGACGTTGATCTCGACATCGACAGCGATAACAACGACTCTACCGATTGGACCCCAACGGACCTTGAAGACCTGATCGAGGGCGGCGGTGTTGGTAAGGTCCTGGTCGCCAACACCGGCGACCGCGACGATAACGGCGTGCGCGACTTCGCCGATGGCTTCACCCTTTCGGGGAACGACTCTGGCTCCACCCTCGCCGAGACCGCCCTGACACCGATCAAGCTGGTAGCCGACTTGCCCGCGAACGACCCCGACGCCGAGGAGAACCCGCTCGACGGCTACTGGGTCCAGTTCGATTATGACGACTCAACCCCAACCCTCGATGACACCGCCTTGCCTGATGGTGCTCTCCGGCTTTGGCGTACACCCCCGAGTGGCGAAACCCGCAGCGGGCTCAGCCTTGCCGACGATTCCGCTGGTGACTTCTTGCCTTCCGGCGTCAGGCTCAACGCCGTCGATCTCGTCGGAGATCGCGATGGGCTGCCCGACCTGCTTGTCGAAGCGATCCAGGCCGTCGCCAATACGCCACCGCTCGACATCACCGTCACCGTCGGGTTTGATGACGGCACGACCTCCTTCGAGATCGGCGGAGACACGATCCGCGTGAGCATCGTCGAGCCCACGGCCCCGGTCTACTCCGAGGCCGTGTCCTACCTCGGTGTCGGCGACGGCTCCGACGCGGGCGATGGCGTCGCCAGCGCGATCTTGGGACCCGTCCGGCTAGATGGTCAGTCCGCCAGCGCCGCGGCCGTCGACCTCGCCAGCGATCCCCACGCCTCGCCCTGGGGTGTCACCCGCGTCTGGTCCTCCGATCCCGTTGCCTCACTCGGGGCCCTCGCGGGCAATGGACAACTCCTGGCCGAAGCCCCCTTCCTGATCGACACCGGCGGCTCCGTCGTGGTGCAGCTCGGTGGGCAGACCCGCCTGGTCTTCGATCGCCTCGAAGACGACAGCCTCGCCAACCGCTTCTTCAACAACGAGACCCTGACCTTCGGCGGTGACAGCTACACCCTCAAAGACTCTGCAGGAAACACCTTCGTCTTCCACGGCTTCACCGCCAACCTCCTCGACAAGCGTGGCCGCCTCCAGTCCTTCACCTCCGCCTACGGTAACGCCGTCACGATCACTTACCACGCCGACGACGATGACCCGAAGGTGCTCAAGACCCTGGAGATGACCCGCGACCTCGGCGGCGTCGAAGAGCTCTGGACCTACACGTTTGTGACCCCCGATCCCGATGCCGAAGCCAGTGCGGCTGAGGTTGCTCGGTTGCGGCCACAGATCCAAGAAGTCACCCGGTCACGTGGTAACACGATGACCGGCGAGGTCACCTACGCCTACTACGGCCGTGACGAGGACGGTGGCGAAGTCGGCGACCTGAAGTCCGTTGTCATCGACGACCAGAACGTGCAGGGCATCGACGAGTACGCCTACCGCTACGCCGGCACGGGCCTCAACAAGATCATGTACGTCCTCGGCCCCGACGCCCTCAAACGCGCCGGGACGGTGCCTACCTCCCCCGCGGGCTTCCTCGACGCCGGCGGCCATAAAATCCGTGAAAAGGGATTCCAAGCCCCAGGCCTTGGTGACGGGTCATCGCCGAACACCCCCGCAACCGGCGGCTATCAAATCACCGCCATCGATGAAACCGTGGCGCTCGGGCCCAACAACACCGCCTTTACCACCACCATTCAGCGGCACGACACCCGATCCGAAACCTTCGAGCTCAACCACGCTCGGCAGGTGCTCAAGCACACAATTAACGCCGAAGGCACCTGGATCACGGACTACATCTACGACGATCAATACCGCCTGCAATACATCAATGACCACACCGGCCTCGTCACCGAATACCAATACCACGACGACGGGGACACCCCCGACGCCAACCGCGTCAAACGTATCCTCGAAGCAGGCAACGTCATCGCCGATTTCACCTATCAGAATGCCGGCGACGCCATCCGCCTCGAAGACCACACCGTCTACACCGACACCGGCCCTAACCCCTCCGACACCATCACTACCACTTACACCTACAGCGGCGGCGTCAGTAACCTCACCGTCCACCTACCCACCGTCACCACCGCTCAGAACGGCTCCGCGTCGGCGGATACCCAAGTCTTCGAGTACGACAGCCACGGCAACCTCATCGAATTTACCGACGCCGACGACTACACCCGGAGCACCTCTTACAGCTTCACCAACAACAAGACCACCGTCACCCTCTCCGAGCCCGGCCTCGCCAACCTGCGAATGGAGTACGACGAGTTCGGCCGGCTCACTACCTCAACCAACCCTTCCGGACTCGTCGCCAACACCTCCTATAACGGCACCAACGCCACCACCTTCCACGCCGTCACCTCCTACGACACCGGCGACTACAAACTCAAACACGTCGAGACCCACCACCGCGATACCGGCATCCTCGACTCCCACCGCCTCGAATCCACCGGCACCAAACGCGACCACATCCAAACCCAACTCGACCTCGCCGGCCGCATCCACGAAACCACTCAGTTCGCCTACGAGCCCGACTCCGACAACATCGTTACCCGATACGCCTACCACGCCTCCGGCCAGCTCACGTCCACCCAAGACCCCGTCGGCGACGTCTACACGACCGACTACGACGCCCTCGACCGCCCCGTCCGTGAATGGATCAACGGCCACCTCCTCCGCGAACACGCCTACGACCCCGACACCGGCCTCCTCACCCTCACCACCACCCACCCCGGCGCCGGCCAAGACCCCCGGCCTGTCGCCTACGCCTACGACAACCGCAACCGCCTCACCACCCAGACCGCCGGCTCCGGACCCGACACCGTCACCACCCACGCCGTCCTCGACAACCTGGGCCGAACCACCGAAGAGCACCTCTACCAGGGCACCACCTCCGGCACCCGCCAGGCCCTCACCCGCACCCAATACGACAACCGCCACCGACCCTTCCGCACCGAACGGGCCTGGGTCGATCAGACCAACGGCAACGTCGATACCAGCCAAAACCTCGTCACCGAGTTCTGGTACGACGCCCGCGGCAATGTCATTAAGCAACTCGCCCCCGGCGGCCTCGTCACCAAAACCACCTACGACGCCCTCGGCCGCCCCACTCACACCTACCTCACCAACGGCGGCGGCGATGCCACCCACGCCCACGCCACCGATGTTGCAAACGACGCCGTCCTCGAGCAGACCGCCTACACCTACAACCCCCAGACCGGCAACCTCGAACGCACCGAGCACTACCAACGCCGCCACGGCCTCGCCGACAGCTCCACCGGCCAGCTCACCGCTTCCACCGCCCGCGTCACCACCCAGGGCTTCTGGTACGACGACTTCGACCGTCTCACCACCACCGCCGACTTCGGCACCAACACCCCCACCCCCACGCCTCCCGACCGCCCCCAAGCCCTGGTCACCGACACCTGGTATCACCCCGATGGCTACACGATCATCACCACCGACCCCCGCGGCGTAAAAACTGCCACCAACCTCGACTCCGTCGGTCGAGCCGTCCGAGTCACCCAGGCCTGGACCGGTGGTGCCACCGGCCCCGACAACGACTGGCATACCGACACCACCTACGATGCCCTCGGCCGACCCATCTCCGTCCGCCGATCCGTCTCAGGCTTCGAGGACGGCACCGGAACCCTCAAGACCACCGTCTTCGAGACCCAGCACCAGTACAGTAACGCCGGCACCACCCAGATCACCCTCCACCCCGACCAGAGCGGCAGCCACCCGGCCGGCGGCGACCTCGAGCTGGCCTTCCGCGAGGCCCGGCAGTTCAACTACCTCGGCCAGCTTGTCACCCACTCCAACCGCTCCGCCTTCATCTTCGACTACGAATACGACTCCCTCGGCCGCCTGACCAAAGAACACGCCAATTCCAGCCTTAGCGAGTTCGATACCACCACCGATCACCACCTCTACACCTATAACGCCGCCGGCCAGCTCCTCTCCGCCCGGGCCATGCCCGCCTCCGGCTCCACGCCCAACAGCGAGGTCGCCCGCACCTACAACGGCTACGGCCAGCTCCTCAGCGAAACCACCGACCCCACCGGAGCCGTCGGCGGCACCGGCGACTTCACCGTCATCTACGGCTACGAAAACGCCAACGGCGGCTCACGCCCCACCTTCATCACCTACCCCGACACCTTCACCGTCTACTACAACTACGCCGGCCTCGACGCCGACATCTCTCGCATCACTGGGGTCTACGAAAACGCCAGCCTCAGCAACCCCATCGAGACCTACGCCTATCTCGGCCTCGCCGCCCCCGTAGAGACCCGCACCCGGCTCGCCAACGGCGACGACATGCTCCACACCGTCGGCTCCGGCGGCAGCTACTGGGGCCTCGACGCCTTCGGCCGCGTCATCCGCGACGAATGGCACCTCAACACCGTCGGCTCCAACCCCCTGACCAAGTTCGAATACGGCTACGACAATGCCGGCAACCCCCTCTATGCCCGAGACCAGGTCAACCCGACCGCCAGCGAACTCTTCCACAACGACGGGGCCGCCCCCAACACCGCCTACGACCGCCTCGGCAAACGCTACCGCTACGCCCGCGGCACCCTCTCCATCGACAACCGATCCATCACCACCGGCGGCCTCGATCAGCCCTGGCGCACCGACGCCTCCGGCACCAACGAACGCGCCGACCACGCCCCGCTCAACCTCGGCCGACCGAGCTTCCAGGGCGACTTCACCGCTGCCCAACTCCTCGCCACGATTCAGGCCTGGCAAGAACTGGACTCGGTCGGCGGCGCCACCCCCGCCACTACGCTCACCGCCGTCTACGACCGCTGGGGCCGGGCCACCCAGACCCAGACCTGGTCCATCGGCTACGACAGCGACGACGAAGCCGACAGCGTGACTGCCAGCCAGTCGCTCGCCTACCGCTACGACGCCCTGG
>JBCDIM010000043.1:0-30449 GCA_038749105.1 Planctomycetota bacterium | reverse complement strand
GCGGGCGTGGGTTTGCTGATGGGCTCTGTGGAGTCGGCGGCGATCGCGTGCCAGGGGCTGCACGCGGCGGTCGCGGGGTTGGGGGCGCTGGCGGTGGGTGCGTGTGTGTGTGACATAGCGCGGAAGCGGGACGGCCTCGGTGGGGAGTGGGTGGGGTGGGCGGTGGGTGGGGTGGTGATGGTGGTGCCGTGGTGGGTGATCACGGGGAGTCAGGCGGGGAACGACGCGGCGGCGGTGGCGTTCGGGTCGGCGGGTTTGGCGTGGGGGCTGCGGATGACGGGGTGGCGAGGGGCGGTGGCGGTCGGTTTCTTGTGGGGGTGTGCGGTGTTGGCGAAGCCGACGGCGGGGCCGATGCTGGTGGGGCCGGGGGGCTTGGTGTTGGTGGGTTGGTGGGTGGTGCGGTGGTGGAAGCAGCGGGGGGAGGCCGGGCCGACACGGCCCGGCTCGCTGGGCGCGGTGGTGGGTTCGATCGTGTTGGTGGGTGGGGTGATGGTTTCTGCGTGGTTGCCGTGGCTAGTGCAGAACGGAGTGCGGACGGGGAACCCGGTGTTTCCGTTGGCGATGGGGGTGTTCGGTTCGGGGCATTGGGAGCAAGCGGAGGTGGAGCGGTGGCAGCGTGGCCATGGGTCGTCGGCGTCGTGGGATGCGGGGTGGGGTGCGGCGCTTTGGCGGCAGGGCGTGGTCAACCGGGGGTACGGGGCGGTGGGCGGGGAGTGGGTGCTGGATGCGGGTGGGGAGGCGGCGGCGTTTTCGGTCGAGGGCGGGGTGCCGGGGTTTTGGGGGTTGGTGTTGGTGATGGGCGGTGTGGGGGTGGTGTGCGGGTTGATGTTTGGGGGGGAGGCCGGGCCGACACGGCCCGGCTCGCTGGTTCGGCCCGGCTCGCTGGGGGTGTGGGTATTGGTGATGGGTGGGGTGGTGGTTTTGCAGTTGGGGGTGTGGGGGTTGGCGACGCACTGGCAGAGCCGGTTTTTGTTGCCGGTGCTGGTGCCGGCGGGGGTGGTGTTGGGGTTGGGGTTGGTGGGGTTGGGGGGCGATCGGGTGGGGCGGGACCGGTCGCGAGCGACCGGGCTAAACGGCGGGTGGTTGGGTTGGAGCGTGATGGGTGTGGGTTTGGCGGGGTTGTTCTGGGTGTCGGTGACGGAGTTACGGAGGCAGACGGTGCCGGAGATGGTGCGGGTCGATTCGGTGGGGCACGAGGGGTTGGTGCCGATCGCGCCTGGGCGTTTGATGGGGTTGCTGGAGGGCGGGGAGGCGGAATCGCCGCTGGGGGCGTGGCGGGGTCCGGCGGGGCTGGAGAAGGTGATGGTGCTGGGGGGGAATGGTGGGTTGTTTTATGTGCCGTCGCCGGTGGTGTACGCGTCGGCGTTTGATCGGAATTCGTGGTCGGTGTGGTGGGTGGAGGCGGGCGGGGAGGCGGGGGTGGGTCCGGCGGAGGTGGGGCGGCGGATGGCGGAGCGGTTGCGGGCGGCGGGCGTGGGCCGGGTGTGGGTGGCGTTTGGGGAGCTGATACGGCTGGAGCGGACGTATGGGTTGGATGCGGGGATGGAGCCCGATACGGTGCGGGAGGTGATCCGGGGGTGGCGGGTCTTGGGTGAGCTGGGCGGCGGGGTAGTGATGGAAGTAACGCATTGATAGGTGTTTAAGTTTGATTTGGTGAGGTTTTCGGGGGGTCGTGTCTCGGGGTCGGGGGTTGGTATTGACGCGGGGGTCGGGTAAGGTCGATAATGAGTGGAGACGGTTCGGAACTCGTTGACGAAAGGAGCGTGCGACCGACGTGACGTACATCGGGCTTGAATAAGCCAACCGAGTGGACTGCCGACTTATCCCCCCTGTTCTTTTCTTTCCTTCCTTCCTGGCGTCGCTCGGTTTTTTTATGCGCGTTGGAGGAGGTATGTTGCAGGCCAAGGAGATTCGGCATGGCTCAGAGCGACACGGGGGTGATAGTGGTGGAGCATCCGTTGTTGGCGCATTTGTTGACGCGGGTGCGGGATCGGGAGACACCGTCGGCGGTGTTTAGGCAGCTGATCGGTGAGATGGGGCGGTTTCTGTGCTACGAGGCGATGCGGGGGATGCGGCTGCAGGCGGTGGGGATCGAGACGCCTTTGGAGGCGGTGGAGGGGGCGAAGCTGGCGGAGCCGGTGACGCTGGTGCCGATCCTGCGGGCGGGGTTGGGGTTGGCGGACCGGTTGCTGGGGATGGTGCCGGGGGCGGCGATGGGGCACATCGGGATGTTCCGGGACGAGGCGAAGCTGGAGCCGGTGAGTTACTACGAGAAGCTGCCGGCGCAGGCGACGCGGGGGCCGGTGCTGGTGCTGGACCCGATGCTGGCGACGGGGGGTTCGGCGGTGGCGGCGGTGGATCTGCTGAAGAAGCGGGGGTGTTCGCAGATCACGTTTGTGTGTGTGTTGGCGTCGCCGGAGGGCGTGGCGACGATGCGGGGCGCTCACGGGGATGTGCCGATCGTGACGGCGGCGGTGGACCGGGAGTTGGACGAGCGGGGGTACATCCTGCCGGGGCTGGGCGATGCGGGGGACCGGGTGTTTGGGACGGGGGAGTGAAGGGGGTAGGCGCTAGGGGTTAGGAGTTAGGCGCTAGGGAGAGCGGCGAGGATTTGGTCGGCGGCCTGGTCGGGGGTGAGTTGCGTGATGTCGAGGGTGAGGTCGGCAAGTCGGCGGTAGGTGGGCTCGCGTTCGGCGAGGGTGGTGGTGATCTCGTCGAGGAGGGAGTCGGCGCTGGTGAGGGCGGGGCGTTGGTCACGGTTGGGGGCGTCGGCGTTGAGGCGGTCGGTCAGGGTTTGAGCGTCGGCGTAGAGGTAAACGCGCAGGGCGTGGGGTGCAGCGGCGATGGCCTGAGCGGCGACGGGTTGCATGGGGGTGCCGCCGCCGAGGGCGACGACATGGTCGGTTTGTTGGGCGAGTTGTTGCATGACCTGGACTTCCACGGTGCGGTAGGCGGGCTCGCCGTCGGTGTCCCAGATCTCGGCAACGGTGCGGTGGTCGAAGCGGGCGCGGATGGCGTCATCGACGTCGGTGAAGGGGAGGTCGAGTCGGTCGGCGAGGAGTCGGCCGAGGGTGGACTTGCCGGAGGCGCGGTAGCCGAGGAGGACGAGGAGCATGGGGCGGTAGGATAGTGCGATGGACGAGTCGGTCTTTTCAGCGCGGGTGGGCCGGCTGCGGGAGCGGCGGGTGTGGAAGGGGAAGGACCTGACGCTGGGGGGGATGAAGAAGGACTTCGAGCGGGAGGTGGCGCGGCCGTACCGGCAGCTGGCGGGAGTGGCGGCGTGGTGGGCGGAGCACGTGCCGGGCGAGTTGGTGGGGCAGACGAGGCTGGAGGGGTTGAGCCGGGAGGTCTTGCGGGTGACGGTGGGTGGAGCGCCGGCGATGTACGAGCTGGACCGGGCACTGCGAGAGGGGTTGGAGCGGGAGCTGCTGCGGGCGTTTGCTGGGAAGGTGCGGAAGGTGCGGCTGAGTGTGGGGGTGGTGGAAGGTGCGGAGGACCGGGGGGATGAATCCCCCCGCTAAACGGGGAGGGCGGGTGGGGTGAGGTCCCAGATGAGGGGGGTGAGGAGGAGGGTGAGCAGGAAGACCAGGGCGTTGAGGGGGAGTCCGAACTTGAGGAAGTCGGTGAAGCGGTAGCCGCCGGGGCCGTAGACCATGAGGTTGGTCTGGTAGCCGATGGGGGTGGCGAAGGAGGCGGAGGCGGCGATCATGATGGTGACGACGAAGGGGGTGAGGTCGAGGCCGAGGGAGAGGGCGGCGGCTTTGGCGATGGGGTAGACGAGGACGGCGGCGGCGTTGTTGGTGATCAGCTCGGTGAAGAGGTTGGTCAGGAGGTAGATGGCGGCGAGGACGAGGATGGGGTTGGAGCCGATGGTGGTGAGGAGGGCGTCGGCGATGGTGTGGGCGAGGCCGGACTGCTGGACGGCGATCCCGATGCCGAGGGCCGCGCCGATGACGACCATGACGGACCAATCGATGGCGGCACGGGCGGTGGCGGCGTTGAGGCAACGGGTGACGTACATGGCGCCGGCGGCGAGGAGCGCGGCGTGGAGCGGAGAGAGCCAACGGAAGGCGATGGCGATCACGAAAGCGGCGACGATCGCGATGGCGACCGGAGCTTTGTGGTGTTGAGGGGGGGCGGTGTCTTCGAGGGCGGAGACGAGGTAGAAGTCTTGGCGGTTGCGTTGGTCGGTGACGAAACCGGAGGGTGCTTCGAGCAGCAGGGTGTCGCCGGGGTGGAGAGTGATGTCACCGATCTTGCCCTCGAGGCGTTGGCCGTGGCGGGCGACGGCGATGACGGCGGCGTTGTAGCGGTTGCGGAACTGGCCCTCGCGGATGGTGCGGTTGACCAGGGGGAAGGAGGGAGAGACGACGGCCTCGATGAACCGGCGTGAGGCGTGGGGGGCGTTGACTTTCTGAGCCTGTTCGTCGGCGGGGCTGAGGCCGCGCTGTTTGCGGAGATCAACGACGGAGTCGACCCGGCCCACAAAAACGAGCCGGTCGGCTTCGTGCAGGACGGTGTCGGGGGCGACGGCGGGGAGGACCTGGTCTTCGCGTTGGAGCTCGGCGAGGTACAGGCCGGGGAGGTGGCGGAGGCCGGCCTGTTCGATGGTCTGGCCGGCGAGGGGGCTGTCGGGGTCGACGACCATCTCGAGGGTGTACTGCTTGGCGTCGTCGGAGGTATCGAGCAGGCGTTGTCGGGTGGGGAGGAAGCGGGGCCCGAGCAGGAGGATGTAGGCCATGCCCGCGAGGGCGACGGGGAGCCCGACGGCACCGACGGTGAACAGGCCGATGGAGTAGCCGTCCTCGAGGAGCAGGCCGTAGATGAGGAGGTTGGTGGAGGTGCCGATGAGGGTGCACATGCCGCCGAGGATGGCGGCGTAGGACAGCGGGATCAGGAGCTTGGAGGGGGCGATGCCGGTCTTGCGGGCCCAGTCGCCGATAGCGGGCAGGAGCATGGCGACCATCGGGGTGTTGTTGAGGAAGGCGGAGAGGGCGAGGACGGGGCCCATGATGCGGGCCTGGGCGCGGCGAGGGGTGAGGGGCTGGTCCGGGGTGGCCTGGCCGAGCAGGGGTCGGGTGAGGCGTTGGGTGGCCCCGGATCGGGTCATGCCGGCGGAGACGATGAAGAGGACGGCGACGGTGAGGGCCCCGGCGTTGCCGAAGCCGGCGACGAGCTGGGCGGGGCCGGGCAGCTGGTCTGAGAAAACGGCCCCGGTCATGAGCAGGGTCAGGGCCCCGACGAGGATGACGTCGGGTCCGGCGAGGTTACGGACCAGAGCGAGCAACGCGAGGCCCAGCACGGCGAGGGTAAACCAGGCTTCCCAGCCCATGATGACGGTGGCCTCTTGAGGGTGTTAGGCGGTTCGGGGCGGGCTCACGGCGAGCCGACCTGGAGATTATCGGCGCATCGAGGCTTCGCCACGATGCGAAGTCGTGGCCTCGGCCTGTTGGGAGTGTGTCGTTTGGGCGTTGAGGGGGTTAAGTGGCGTGCGTGATCGGGCGATGACACTGGAGTCCGTCGGGGTGTTTGTCCGGGCGGTGCCTTCTGACGATTCAGGGGGTGCACCGCTTGAATCAGCGAGGAACCCTATGTCTGCGGCAGTCCGATTGATTTGTCCCAACCTCAAGTGCCGCGCAGTCTTGTCGGTGCCGGTCCATGCTCGGGGTAAGAACGTACGGTGCCGGCAGTGCGGGATGCGCGTGAAGGTGCCCCAGGCCGCTGGCGGTGCCCCGACCGGCACGGGTGTGGGCACGCCATTGGCCGACGCCGCCGAAAAGAAGGCCGGTTGATCCGTCATCACGCCGGCCTGAAGCTGGTTGAAGCCCGGGCATCTTCCTATCTGAGTAAATCGACGGCTCGCTAGCCCCGAAGCAGGATCCGTGTGGGAAGCCGAGTCCGAGAAGCGATCGATTCTGTTGGGCGGTACCGACACGCGGGTCAGCGTCGCTCGTCTTCATCGTTTTCGAGGAGGATCGGCACTTCGAAGTCGTCCTCATCGTCATCGGCTTGGGCAAGAGCTTCGAGCGCGGCGATCGGGTCGTCGTCGAGATCGACGGTCGGCGTTGACGCCTCGGCTTCTACCTCGGTGGGCAGCTCGAAATCGTCTTCGAGCATCAACTCCTCGGCAGAATCGGGCATGGTGGGGCTGGGAGACGCCTCATCGTCCGCGCCACCGATGATGGTGCGCACGGGCTTAATCTCTTCGGGCTGACCGTCGACCACCACGGTGAAGACGACGGGCCCGATCACGACTTCATCACCCGCCGAGAGGGCGGCCTCTTGAACTCGGATACTGTTGTGGAACGTGCCGTTGCTCGAGCCGAGATCACGGAGCTTGATCTGATCGCCATCCAGGCGGAGTTCGCAGTGCTGCCGGGAGACGCTGGTGAGCGGAATCCGCAGGTCACAGTTGGCCTTGCGCCCTACGACGATTCGGTCTTTATTGACGGCGAAGTCGCGGCGGTTACCGTCGGCCTTAAACATAACCAGCATCACTTGCATACGATCCTCATCCGTTCCCCGCCCGCTTCTTTGACCGCAAAGTGTAACCCCAGATCACGGTCTCGGCAAGCGTTCATCAAGGCTGTCCGACGAGAGAAATGCCCGCTCTGAGCCAGCAAATCACGTCAAATCAAGGGGTCTCGGCGTCGGAGGCTGCCGGCGTTCGCGGGCTTTATCTGCACCTGCCCTTTTGCTTTCACAAGTGCCATTACTGCGACTTCTTCTCCGTTGTGGAACAGGGCACAGACCGGCAAGAGATCTTTACAGAGACCCTGCTTGCGGAGCTGGAGCACCACGCCCGTGCAGGGCAGCTCCAGCCCGAGACCGTGTTTGTCGGCGGAGGCACGCCGACGCTGCTGCGGCCCGAGCTGTGGGGTCGGCTGCTCTCGGCGATGGACCGGTGGGGCGTGCTCGGCCGCGTGGAGGAATTCACGGTCGAGGCCAATCCCGAAACGGTCAGCACGGGGCTGATGCAGCGTCTGGTCGATGGCGGGGTTGGCCGCGTCTCGATTGGGGCCCAGTCGTTCGACCGCGGGCTCTTGCGGGTGCTTGATCGCAGGCACAACCCCGAGTCCGTCGGCCGGGCCGTACGCCTTTGCCGAGATGTTGGCATCAAATCGGTCAGCCTTGATCTGATCTTTGCGGTGCCTGGGCAGAGCCTAGACCGGCTGCACCATGACCTCGACGCCGCGCTCGCCCTCGAGCCGGATCACCTCTCGACCTACGGCCTCACCTACGAGCCCCGGACCGCGCTGACTGCTCGGCTTCATGCGGGGCAGGTCACGCCGGTCCCGGAAGACGACGAACGCCGTCTCTACGAGGCACTCATCGAACGTCTGGAAGACGCCGGTTTCGTGCAGTACGAGGTCAGCAACTGGGCCCGGCCGCGCGCCGGAGAGGACGGGGGCCTCGCGGTCTGCCGGCACAACCTGCTGTACTGGACCAACGAGAATTGGCTAGGGCTTGGCCCGTCTGCAGCCTCGCATGTGGCCGGTCATCGCTGGCGTAACGTGCCAAACCTGGCCCGGTATCTCTCCGGAGAGGCCCCGGTGGCTGAGGGCTGGGCCTGCTGGTCGCCGCCGACGGAAGATCACGAGCGGCTGGGCCCCGATGAGCGCGTCGGGGAACACCTGATGCTCGGGCTTCGGTTGCGCCAGGGCGTGCCGAAGTCCTGGATCGATCAGCACATCGAGCCGGGAAGCCGACGGCATGACGAGATCGACGAGCTCATCGGGCTCGGCATGCTGGAATGGTTCGGGGATTCAGGCGCCGACCGGCACCTGCGTCTCACCGGTCGGGGGCTGTTCGTGGCAGATACGGTGCTGGCTCGGTTGCTCTGAGGGCTTGGCAGGTCGGGCAAAAAAAACGCCCGGCGTGAAGTCGGGCGCTCGATCTTGATCTTGAGATAAGCCCCGTGACCCGCTGGGTTGGCCTCAGCGGCCTCGGCTCTTGCCGCCGCCACCGGTGACACGCGGGGCTGCCTTACGCAGGGCCCGCTGCTTCCGCTCCGATGGCTTTTCGTAATACTGCCGCTTCTTGATGTCCTTGGTCAGGCCTTCCTTTTCGCAGAGCTTCTTAAACCGGCGGAGCATCTGTTCGGCGGACTCGCCAGAGCGGGCTTTGATTCGGATAGCCATAGGTCGGGTACCAAGGGGTTGGGGGTGTGTCGGGCGGGGGGACACCGGCAAACCACGCGCCGATGCGAGCCGGGTAGTTTGGCACCCTCAGGCCCACGAGTCAACCCTCCGGTGCGCGAATCACTGGGGTGGGCACCCCTATACTGCCGCCATGAGCAACACGAACCCCACCGCCGACCTCGAAGCCCGCATCGTCCAGTGGGAGCAGATGGCCCGCGAAGCTCCGGACGACATGGCGTTTTTCAGCCTGGGCAACGCGTACCGCGAGGCCGGGCGGCATTCCGAGGCCGCCGATGCGTTCGAGCAGGCGATCGGGCACAACCCAGGGATGTCGCGGGCCTACGAGATGGCGGGCCGCTCCTTGCTTGCCGACGAGCAGGCCGACGCGGCCTCCGAGCTGCTGGTCAAGGGCTACACCACCGCCGCCGAGCGTGGCGACGTCAAGGTCAAGAACGCCATCGCGGAGCTGCTCGAACGGCTGGGTACCGCCCTGCCCGAGGTGGAAGACCCCGCGGCGAAGAAGGCGCAGGTGGAGGCCGACGGCAGGATGGTCCTGGACCTGCGCTCCGGCCAGCCGCAGCCCAAGCTGCCCAGCCCGCCCATGCGGGGGCCGCTGGGTGATTACATCTATGCCAACTTCGGCCAGATCACCTGGCAGCAGTGGATCGCCCAGGGCACCAAGGTCATCAACGAGCTCCGGCTCGACTTCTCCCGCGACGAAGATCAGACCACCTACGACCGCTACATGAAGGAGTGGCTGGGCATCACCGATGACCAGCTCGCCGAGGCGTAGGCTCTTCCTCTCTATAGCTTTCATAGCTACCCGCCGAGCCCGCTTTTGCCGGGCCGATAACGCATTGGTCGTTCCAAGCGCGGGGTTTCACTAAACCATGCCGGCTCAGGCGTCGATGCTCTCTTCACCGCGACCTTTCACCGATAGGGCACGCTTATGGCCGACACCACCGAACCCAACGCAAACGCCGATTCCGATCTCCTCCAGTTGGTGACCTTCGTCGTCGGCACCGAGGAATACGCCATCCCCATCCTGGCGGTCCAAGAGATCAACCGGATGATGGCGATCACCCGCGTGCCCCAGTCGCCGCCCTTCGTCGAAGGCGTCATCAACCTCCGCGGCAAGATCATCCCCGTGATCGACCTCCGCAAGCGCTTTGGCATCGACACCCAGACCACGACCGGCGATGAACGCATCATCGTCGTCGAGGTCAACAACGACGGCGACACCCGCGTGCTCGGGTTCACCGTTGACCGCGTAAACGAGGTGCTCCGCATCGGACGCGACATCGTCGACCCCGCCCCGGCCCTTGCGACCGGCAGCGAATCCGACTACGTCCAGGGCGTGGGCAAGCTCGAAGACCGGCTGCTCATCCTCTTGGCCCTCGAACGCCTCTTTACCGACGAACACCTCGCGGCCGCCGCCGCTGCTGCCGCGTCCGCGCCCGTCGCGCAGACCGCTGCCGCTGCGTAAGCCCCCGCGATTGATCCGCTCGCTTGTCTCATGCGTCTGTGAATGCTCGGAGGGAGAAACCACCGGGCAGCAGTGACCCATTCCGTTACCCGATCCCCATTCGATCCAGGAAAGCCCATGCCCGCCGCGACCCTTAGCCTTACCGATACGCAGTTCGACAAGCTCCGCAAAATCGTCTACGACCGCGCTGGCATCCATTTCCAAGACACCAAAAAGTACGTGCTCGAGTCGCGCCTTGCGCGACGCGTGGAGGAGCTCGAGTTTGAGGACTTCGACCAGTACCTGATGTTTCTCACGGCCGGGCCATACCAGATGGACGAGTTCCAGGAGATGTTTAACCGCATCACCATTAACGAGACGTCCTTCTTCCGGAATGAGCCCCAGCTCGACGTCTTCGAGCGGACCGTCCTCCCCAAGCTGCTCGAGGCACGCAAGGCCACGAAGACCCTTCGGCTCTGGTCCGCCGCCTGCTCTTCTGGCGAAGAGCCTTACACGCTTGCCATCCAGCTCCACCGCACGCTCGGCGTTCGGCTGGCGGACTGGCGCATCGAAATCCTCGGTACCGACATCTCCGAGAAGGTCCTCGAGACCGCATCCTCCGGCGTCTACACCCACTACGCCGTCCGCTCGGTCAACCCGATGGTCCTCAGCCGCTACTTCAAGCAGGACGGCCGGAACTACGTCCTCGACCCCGAAATCCAGTCGATGGTCAGCTTCCAGAAGCTCAACCTCAAAGATACCCTCGCGGCTAAGCGCTTCGGCACTTGGGACGTCATTTTCTGCCGCAACGTCATGATCTACTTCGACGAGCAGATGAAGACCAGCTGCGTCAAGCTCTTCCATAACCAGCTCAACGACGACGGCACGCTCTTCATCGGGCACAGCGAGTCGATCCGTAACCTCGGTGTCCCCTTCATTCAGACCGACAACCCGCAGGGTTTTGCCTACGTCAAGGCCTGACCCATGTAGCACCGGGTCAATGACCCGTGGCGGTGCGGCCCATCCGATGCTCCCCCCTTCCACCGCGATCCAGGACCTATGAGCGACCTCGACCCCTCCCTGCTGCAAGACTTCCTCACCGAATCCGGCGAGCTCATCGAGCAGCTCGACGGCGACCTGGTCAAGCTCGAGGCCGCGGACCCCGACGAACAGGCCGACCTGCTCAACGCCTGCTTCCGTGCACTCCACACGATCAAGGGTGCCGCGTCCTTCTTGGGGCTCGCCGAGGTGATCCGCTTCGCCCATGTTGCGGAAGACGCCCTGAACCGGCTCCGTAAGGGCGAAGTGGCCGTCAGCACCGAGGTCATGGACGCCCTGCTCCAGTCCGCCGACATCGTCCGCGCCCAGATCGATGACATCTCCGCGGGGTCGGCCATCACCGAAGCCCCCGACGACCTGGTCGCCCAGCTTCAAGCCATTATCGACGGTAAGGCCGTGACCGATGCCGCCGCAGCACCCGCTACAGGCGACACGCCGGTTGCGCAATCCGACGAAGCCTCGGAAGCTCCCGCAGTCGACCCCGACCGGCCTCCCGGCAAGCCGCTGGGCCTGCCCGCACAGAAGGTCGACTTGGTCGACTTCATGGTCACCGACCTGCAGGACGCCACGCCGCAGCTCGCCATCGTCGCAGATCAACTGCTCAACGACGCGACCCGTTCCGACGCCGCGTCCAATCTCGCCGAGATCGCCGAGAACCTGGAAAAGACCGCCGACTTTTTCGAGTTGGACGACCTGACCCGCGTGATCCGCTTGTTGGTCGAGGTGGCCGAAGACTTGGGTGCGATGCCCGGTGAGTTGGCCCCCGAGGTCGCCGTGCGTGTGAAGTCCGTCCAGCTGTTGGTCGACCGCCAGGCCGAGTGGCTAGCCAAGGATTACGCGTTGGCGTGGTCGCTCGACACGTTCGAAGAGCGGTTCCGCGGCCTGTCTCAGGGCGTTGCCCTGTCCGATGACGTGGCCGGCAAACACGGTGGGGATCCCGAAGCGATCCTCGTGCTTGATGGCATCGTTGCCGATGCTCCGGCCGCCGCCCCCGCGTCGGAGCCGGTCGCCCAACCCGAGCCAACCGCTGAGTCCGCGCCGACCCCCACAGACCAAGCGGAGCCTGCCGCACCGGCCGAGCCCAAGGCAGCAACCAAACCCGAAGCTAAGGCCTCTCCGGCCGCCCCCGCGGGCAAGGCCGCCGCCCCCGAGCAGACGATCCGCGTCGAGGTTTCGCGCTTGGAGTCGCTGCTTAACCTGGTCGGCCAGCTCGTGCTGAGCAAGAACCGCCTGATGGGCCTGTCCCGTCAGATCCGTGAGACCCAAGAGAACGCTGAGGACGGCGAAGCCTTTGTCGACGCCGCATCCGAGCTCGATCGCCTGACCGGTGAGCTTCAGGTCGGCGTCATGCGTACCCGCATGCAGCCGCTCGCCAAGCTGTTCGATCGCTATCCCCGCGTGATCCGGGACATCGCCCGGGCGACGGACAAGAAGATCGATCTGGTGATCGAGGGCAAAGACACCGAGGTCGACAAGTCCGTGCTCGAAGCCCTGGCCGACCCCTTGGTGCACATCCTCCGGAACTCCGCCGACCACGGCGTCGAGCCGACGGAGGTCCGTAAACAAGCCGACAAGCCGGAGACGGGCGTGATCCGTCTGACCGCCGAACACCAGGGCTCCCACGTCCGCGTGGCGATCTCCGACGACGGGAAGGGCCTCAACCGCGAGATCTTGGGCAATAAGGCCGTCGAACGCGGTCTGGTCACTGCCGAGAAGCTCGCCACGCTCAGCGATGAGGAGGTCTTCCGGTTCATTTTCGAGGCCGGGTTCTCGACCGCCAAGCAGGTGTCTGACCTCTCGGGCCGTGGCGTGGGCATGGACGTGGTCAAGACCAACATCCAGAAGATCAACGGCGACGTGCACATCCAGTCGACCCTCGGCAAGGGCACGACCATGGAGATCATGATCCCGCTCACCGTGGCGATCATGCCCGCGATGGTTGTGGGCGTCGGCGGACCGCTCTACTGCATCCCGCTGCAATCCATCGTCGAGATCGTCAGCCCGGAAGAGGATCAGCTCTACACCGTCCGCGGCCAGCAGGTCATGCGGATCCGCGACGACGTCTTGCCGTTGATTGACCTGCATGACCACCTGCCGGTCCCGGCTGCCGAGCTAGACGGTGCGACGGACAGAGGCGGTGAGATGCAATCCAACCGCTTTGCGGTGGTCGTTGCCGTGGGCGGCCAGCGTGTGGGCCTGCGGGTCGATCGGCTGGTGGGCCAACAGGAAATCGTCATCAAGCCGCTCGACGACACCTACACCCAGGGCGGCCCGTTCAGCGGCGCCACCATCCAAGAGGACGGCCGCGTCTGCCTGATCCTCGATGTGGTCACGCTGATCAAGGCGTCGGCCGCTTCGTCGACGGCGGTGGTCATCCCGCAAGCCGTTGACGCCACCACCCAGACTCCAGCGCAGGCGACGCCCGCCTGACCGGCACCGTGCCACCCCGATCCTCTTAAGCAACCCCTATCCGGTCTTAAGCACCCCCCCGATCCGGCCGACATCTTTAAGGTCAATCCATCACGGAGGCAGAGAACGTGGACAGCTCCTACATCACCCCCTTTATCAGCTCGGTCACCAACGTGTTCGAGACCATGCTCCAGCTGCCCGTCGAGGTGCTCGAGCCCGCGCTCAAGACGCCCGGTGCCGAGGGGCACGACGTCTCGGGCATCATCGGCATGTCCGGCGATGTCGAAGGCACGATCAACCTCTGCTTCCCCACCGCGGTGGCGGAGCGGACCGTCGCCCTCTTCACAGGGATGGAGATGACTGCCGACCATGAAGACTTCGCCGACGCCATCGGTGAGCTGGTCAACATGATCTCCGGCGGTGCCAAGGCCCAGTTCAAGGGTAAGCACGTCAGCATCACCACACCGTCGGTTGTGATCGGCTCGGACCACAGCGTGTTCGGCCGTAAAGACACCGTCTGCGTGTGCATCCCCTGCGTCTGCGACCTGGGCGAGTTCGCCATCGAAGTGTCCATCAAGCAGAGCGATCTCGCCACCGAGGCCCCGGCCGAGTCTGCCGGCGCCGCTGCCTAACCGATCCACTAATCCCTCGAATTCCTTCGCCCCAAGGGCATCCCGGAGAAAGCCATGAAGGTCCTGCTGATAGACGATTCCAAGACGATGCGCAATATCCAGAAGGGCATCCTCGCCCAGTTGGGCTACACCGAACTTGAAGAGGCGGTCGATGGCCTTGACGCGCTGAGCAAGGTCAACGCCGTTAACGCCGACCTGCTCCTGGTCGACTGGAACATGCCCAACATGGATGGCCTGACCTTCGTCAAGAAGTACCGCGCCAACGGCGGCAAGAGCCCGATCATCATGGTCACGACCGAGGCGGAGAAGTCTCGCGTGGTCGAGGCGATCAAGGCCGGTGTGAACAACTACGTGGTCAAGCCGTTCACGCCCGACGTGCTCTCGGACCGGATCCGTGAGACGCTCGAGCGCTGCAGCGTCGCCGCCTAAGCCGCGGCCCCGTTTCGCTCCCGTTCGATCCGCCCCGTTCCCGCCCGCGTTGTGCCGGCGTGATTGCCCAAGCCCCCGACGCGGACCATTCGGTGTGGGGGGCTTGTCATGATCGCCGTCGATGCCTTCCAACTCGTTGTCGCGCCTGACAAGCGGCAGGCCACCCTCACGGTGGCGCCGGGCACCCCCGCCGACACGCCCACCCTTGCCGCGGTCATCCACCGTGCGCACGACCTGGGCCTGGTCAACGACGAACACCTCCAGCGTGAAGCCGCCGGTCTGCTGACCCGCGCGAGCACCAGCGACCAACCGGTCGCGGGCGTGCTCGCCGAGGCGGTCGAGCCGATCCCGGGCGAGCCCGGTCGGGTCGAGTGGACCGTGCAAGCGGCTGCGCAGGCCCAGACCTGTGACCAAGCGGACCAGGCTTCTCACTACGACCGCTCGAACTTCATCACCGTCACCGCCGGCCAGGTTCTGGGGAAGCTCTATCGGCCGACCGACGGCACGCCTGGCAAGGACCTCTTCGGCGAGCTCATCCCCGCCAAGGCCGGCAAGCCGTGCCCCTGCGAGATCGACTCGAACTCCATCGGGGTGAGCCCATCCGGGGAGATGACTTCGCTGTTCGACGGCGTGCTTAGCCAGAAGACGACCTCCGCCAAGGTCTCTCGGGTGCTCGAGATTTCGGAAGACGTCGACTTCTCGACCGGCAATCTAGACTTCGACGGCGACATCAACATCCGCGGCGGCATCAAGGATTGCTTTGTGATCCGGTCCGGCCAGTCGGTCACGGTGCAGGGCCTGGTCGAGGCGGCGACGATCCATGCCCGAGACAATCTGGAGGCGGCGGGCGGCATTGCGGGGCGAGAACGGGCTGAGCTATTGGTGGGCGGCGACCTCAAGGCCCGTTACTTGGATAACGTCAACGCCCAAGTGGGCGGCACGCTGTTTCTGGATAAGGAGGCGATCAACTCGACGATTGTGACGCACGGGCTCGAGGGCCCACGGGCCGCGCTCATCGGCGGGCGGACCACGCTTGTCGGGCCGGGCCAGATCGACACGCTCGGCTCGGAGGCCGGGGTGAGCACCGAGATCATTCTCGCTTCGGTGCCCCGGCTGGACGCCTACCACGAGCAGCTCAAGGGGTTGGTCGATGAGCTTCGCCGCGAGCAGCGTCGGCTGGAGAAGCGGATCCACGAGCTCCAGAACAAGCCGTCACTGTCTCCCGACGAAGCGAATGAGCTGCGCGATGGTCAGAAGCGGCTTAAGGACCTGGGCAAAGCGATGTTCAAGGCTGAGCCGCGGGTCGAGGAGCTGGCGAAGGAGATCGCAGACCAGAAAGCGCTGGATCTTCGGGTGATGGGGATCGTGTACCCGGGCACCCGGCTGATCTTCGGGCAGGCGGCTTACACGTTCGCCAAGTCGTTTCAGGGGCCGCTTCACGTCTTCGAAGAAGACGGCCAGACCATGGTCCATATCGAACGCGAATCGCGGCCGAGGCTACTAGCGTCGATGACGACGCTGGAAGCATTCCGGGAGTGATCGACAGCGACTTTGATCGGTCCGGGCGCTGATCTGGTCGGGGGTATTAACCGATGTCCTGAGTGAGGGAACAGGGGAGAATTCGCGAGCCACTCATGCCGATCCGAGTCCTGGTTACCGACGATTCCGCATTCATGAGACGGGCCCTGCGCACCATGCTGCAGGGCGAACCGGGCATCGAAGTTGTCGATGTGGCGGCGAACGGTAAGCAGGCGGTGGAGATGGCCGAGCGTTATCGGCCTGATCTCATCACGCTCGATATCGAGATGCCCGAGATGGACGGGCTCACCGCCCTGCGGCACATCATGCGGAAGTGCCCGACGCAGGTGCTGATGTGCTCCTCGCTCACGACCGAAGGCTCGGTCGAGGCGCTGCAGGCCTTACGGCTCGGGGCGGCGGACTTCATCGCGAAGGACCAGTCGAACTTCTCGCTGCGGATCACCGACATGCGGGACGATCTGGTGCGGCGGGTCAAGGCGTTGGCCGGTTCGCGCCGGCTGAGTGATCCCGCAAAGCCGCAAGCCACCCCTACGCCGGCGAACACGACCACCACGCTCGGGTCGTTGAAGGCCAGCAGCTTCGATCTGATCGCGATCGCGTCGTCGACCGGCGGCCCCCCCGTGCTTGAGACGATTCTTACGGCTATCCCCGCGGACCTCCGTTGCCCGGTGGTCGTGGCTCAGCACATGCCGCGGGTGTTTACCCAGTCCATGTCGACTCGGCTTAACGAGGTCTGCCAAGCCCCGGCGACGCTGCTGGACGACGGCGATCAGCTCCAACCGGGGACGATCCACATCTGCGCTGGCGGGACGCATACGCACCTCCAGGGCAAGGCGGGCCTGCCAACCAACCTGGTTGCGCAGCAGTCGGATCAGCCCAAGGCCGACCTGTACAAGCCGTCCGCCTCGGTGCTTTTCGAGACCGCAGCTCAGTTCAGTGCCGGCCGGACGCTGGCGATCGTGCTCACCGGGATCGGCGACGACGGGCTCCGCGGGGTGCGGAAGCTTCATGAACTCGGCGCGACAGTGCTGACCCAGTCGGAAGAGAGCTGCGTGGTCTATGGCATGCCGCGGGCGGTGGACGAAGCGGGGCTGTCGCACGCGTCGCTGACGCCTGAGGCGATGGCCCAGCTGCTTGCGGGGCTCAAGGGCCGGGCGGCGGCATAACGCCATCCGCGTGATCACCCGAGGACCGGCTCAGGGTGGGGATAACCGCCTGTCGCGTGAGACGACTGGGGATGAGGTTTAGGATGCGGCGATGAGCCAGCGGCGGACACGTCGAGCCAACAAGGCGGCGCGGCCGACGGCGTCGGTCTCTTCCTACTGGGACCGGACGCACTGGCCGCTGCAGTGCCTGTATTTCCTGCTGCCGATGCTTGTTGCTTACCAGCTCGGGGCGATCCTTTACGCGCCGGACGATATGGCGCGGGTGCCGCCGATCCTGGCCGAGTCGCTGCTGCGTCGGTTCTTCGAGGTCTTCGGGGTGACGGGGGTGTACCTGCCGGGGCTGTGCGTGATCGCGGTGCTGCTGGGGTGGCACGTGATGAAGCGGGACCCGTGGGAGCCGGAGTGGCGGCTGTATGTGGGGATGCTGGTGGAGTCGCTGCTGTTGGTGGTGCCGCTGCTGGTGCTGGGGGCGGTGATCATGCGGGGGGAGATCGACAGCGTGCTGCTGAGCCTGGGGCAGGCGGGCGTCGAGGCGGGGGGTGGGGCAGATGGTGGCGGACGTGTGGTGGATGGGGCGGCAGGCCCCGGCGGGCCAGGCGTCGCGGGGCTGAGCACCCCGGCGTTGATGGTGATCTCGATCGGGGCGGGGATCTTCGAAGAGCTGCTGTTCCGTCTCGTGGCGATCGCACTGCTGCACGGGCTGCTCGTGGACGTGCTCCAGCTGCCGGACCGCTGGGGGATGGTCGCGGCGGTGGTGTGCTCGTCGCTGGCGTTCGCGTTCTACCACTTCGGAGAGAACGACCCGCTGGTGTGGGCGCACTTCGCGCTGTACTGCCTGGCGGGGGTCTACCTCGCGGTGGTGTACATCGTGCGGGGGTTCGGGATCGTCGTGGCGGTGCACGCGATCTACGACGTGATCGTGTTTCTGTGACGCCGACCCGCAGCACAGTGGGGGCACGCAAAAACACGCCGCGTGAACACGGCGTGTCGGGGCGTTTTTACGGGATGATGGAAGAGATCAGGACTCGGGATGGAATCGGCCGAGCAGCTCGATCTGGACCTCGTCGATGGTGAAGCCGAGGCGGTCTTCGAGCTCGGCGAGTCGGGCGTCGGGGATCATGTCGAGGAGCTGGCGGGACAGGTCCTCGGGGATGTCGGCGACGCGCCCGGTCTTAGCGCAGCGGACGTGGAGGTGGTGGTGGCAGTCGGCGTCGTAGCGGGCCGAGCCATTGGGGCTGGTCGCGGGGAGTTTCTGGACGAGGCCGGCGTCGGTGAAGGCCTCGAGGGTGTTGTAGACGGTGGCGAGGCTGATGCCGGGGAGGCGGGCCTGGACCGAGTGGTGGAGGTCGTCGGCGGTGGGGTGCTGGTTGGTGGCGGCCAGGGCGGTGTAGACAGCCCGGCGCTGCTTGGTGGCGCGGAGGTTGGCGTTGGAGAGCAGCCGGTCGAGTTCCTGCCGGGATAAGGGGGGGGAGGCGTGCATGAGGCTTTAACACAGGGGTGTGGAGAGGCGTTGGCCGAGCGTTGCTCAGCCGCTAGTCGCGAATGGGTCGCACATGAAGTATAGACCCCAAGTCGGAAAAGTCACGGCAAGAAGCCAAACGCAAGTCGCGGCATGTTTTACACTCCGCGTTATGGGCCAGAAAAGCGGCGATCGACGATCCGGGCCGGTGGATTCGGGTGCAGCGGCGGGGGACGGGCTGACGTACGCGGGCTCGGGGGTGGACATCGAGGCGGGGGACGCGGTGGTGGACCGGATCAAGGGGCACATGCGGCGGACGTATGGGCCGAGGGTCCTGGGCCGGCACGGGGCGTTCGCGGGGATGCTCCGGCTGGACTACAACGAGGCGCTGTTCTCGCACAACTACCGGGAGCCGGTGCTGGTGGCGTGCACGGACGGGGTGGGGACGAAGGTCTTGCTCGCGGTCGAGACCGGGCGGATCGACGGCATCGGTCGTGACTGCGTGGCGATGAACGTCAACGACCTGATCGTGCAGGGGGCGGAGCCGGTGCTGTTCCTGGATTACGTGGGGGTGCACCGGGTGGAGCCCGCGGTGATCGAGCGGATCGTGAAGGGGGTGGCGGAGGGCTGCGAGCTGGCGGGGTGTGCGCTGTTGGGGGGAGAGACGGCGGAGATGGCGGATGTGTATGACGACGGGGAGTTTGATCTGGCGGGGTTTTCGGTGGGGGTGGTGGAGCTGAGCCGAGCGGTGGAGAACGACCGGGCGGAGCCCGGGGACGTGGTGATCGGGCTGGGGTCGTCGGGGGTGCACAGCAACGGGTACAGCCTGGTTCGGGCGGTGATCAAGAAGGCCCGGCTGAAGCTGGACAGGGTGTATCCGGAATTGGATGAAGCTGGGGTGGGGAAGACGCTGGGGGAGGTTTTGCTGGAGCCGACGCGGATCTACGCGAGGCCGATCGTGTCGCTGCTGCGGGGGTACAAGCGGAAGCGGCCGATCGCGGGGATGGCGCACATCACGGGGGGCGGGCTGCCGGGGAACGTGAACCGGGCGCTGCCCGCAGATGTGGACGCGGTGATCGACACGAAGGCCTGGGCCGTGCCGCCGGTGTTCCGGTTCCTCCAGGCGAAGGGGAAGATCGCGGACGAGGAGATGTGGAAGGTCTTCAATATGGGCATCGGCTACACGCTGATCGTCCGGCCGCACTTCGCGGAGGCGGTGATGGCGAAGCTGCGGCGGAAGGGCGAGGCGGTGTATCGGATCGGGAAGATCGTCAAGGGCAAGGGCCAGGTGCGGCTGAAATAGCGGCTCGCGGGGATTGGACGGGGACTGAGACGGGTGGGGTGTTGCGGGACGGCAACATCCGATAGGACCCGGCGTGGGCAGGCTGGCGGGGGCGGGATTATCGGTCACCTGTAAACTGATGCGCATGCGGGGCTTGTGGAAAATCCCCGGGCGGGGTTGGCGTGGGGCTCGGCGGCGTTGAGGGTCGGTGGTACGTTTGGGTCAGACACGCCAAGCGGGCTGAGGATCAGCCGCCGAGAAAGGACCCCAGACGATGGACGACCAGACCTTCCAGACCAAGCTCGCCGCCCTGATGAGCGAGATCTCGACCCTGCCGCCCACCGAGCGGGCGAAGCTGCAGAAACTGGCGGACGCGACCAAGGACCGCCGGGAGAAGGTCAAGCAGTCGATCGGCGAGCTGCAGGAGTCGCTGGACTACCTCCGGCTGTCCATCAAGTACCTGGTGTTCGATCTCGAGGCCACGCGTCGCGAGAACCAGTACCTCCGGGAGATGATCGAGCAGCAGCAGGCCGAGGACAACGGCGACGCCGACCTGGGCCTGGACCACGACGATACCGACGACGACAGCCACGCCGTCTGACTCGAGACCGACTGAGGCAGGCGGCTGGGGTGTGATGGGGCTGGGTGGGGAGAGACCCGAGACCAGGACACTGAGACCCGATCCAATAAGCCCCGCACGGTGATGCCGTGCGGGGCTTTTGGGTTGGGGGGCAATCGGTGTGGCGGGCCGGGCTAATCGCGGGGGTCGAGGGCGGCGGTGCTGGGGTCGAGCAGGGTGAAGGCGTTGAAGTAGCGGTCCATGCTTCGGTCCCAGACGGAGGACGCGATGCGGACCGGGCCGTCGGCCTGACGCAGGGCGTCGGCGAGCTGGTCGATGGTGGTGACGCGGGTGCGGCCGACGTGGGTGATGATGCGGCCGGGGGCGAGGCCGGCCCGCGCGGCGACGGACAGCGGACGCACCGCCCGGACCTCGACGCCGTCGAGGGCGGGCACGCCCATGCGGCGGGCCAGCTCGGGGGTGAACTCCCGGAGCCGGGCGAGCCCGATGCGGTCGAGCACCTCGGCGGGGGTCTGGTCGGCGTCGCGTCGCTCGTTCTCGAACGGGTTGCGGGGCCGGGCGTTGGCGAGGCCGTCGTCGGGCATCCGGCCCAGCGTGAGGGTCAGGGTGAGGCGCTGCCCGTCGCGGAAGACCTCGACCTGGACCGCTTCGCCGGGCGTGATCTGGCTGACGGTGTAGCGGAGGTCTTCGGAGGACTTCACGGGCTTATCGTTGATGCGTTGGATGATGTCGCCGAGCTGGATGCCGGCGTCCTGGGCGGGGCCGTCGGGCAGGACGTCCTGGACGAGGACGCCGCCGGGCCCGTCGTAGTCGAAGGTCCGGGCGAGCTCGTCGTTGAGGTCGGCGATGAGGACGCCGAGGTAGCCGCGGTCGACCCGGCCGTTGTCGATGATCGAGTCGGCGACGGAGCGGATGAGGTCGGCGGGGATGGCGAAGCCGATACCGATGAAGCCGCCGGTCCCGCCGCCGAAGGGGTTGTTGCCTCCGACGGCGGCGATGGCGGTGTTCATGCCGACGACGCGGCCGAGCACGTCGGTGAGGGGCCCGCCGGAGTTGCCGGGGTTGATGGCGGCGTCGGTCTGGATGAAGCGTTCGTAGCCGCCGCGCCCGGTGATGCCCAGTCGCCTCGGCTGGGCGGAAGACACGATGCCCTGCGACATCGAGAAGGAGTACCGGAGTGGCGAGCCAAAGGCGAAGACGATCTGGCCCTGCTCGACGGGGTCGCGGGTGAGGACGGCGGGGTGGACCAGGTCGGTGTCGATCTGGAGGACCGCGATGTCGGTCTTGGGGTCGCCGCCGACGATGCGGGCCTCGTACTCGCTGCCATCGACGAAGCGGACGGTGATGCCGTCGGCCCCCTCGACGACGTGGTTATTGGTGATGATGTGGCCGCGTTGGTCATAGACCCAGCCCGAGCCGTTGCCGACGCGTGCCTCGGCGTTGGGCAGGCCGCGGAAGCGGGGCGAGCGCTTGGTGATGTCGATGTGGACGACCGAGGGTTCGACGGCCTGGGCGACCTGCTTGAAGCTGTTGGAGAGGTTGATCAGCGAGCCGTTGGCCTCGAGGTTGGCGCGGACGCGTTCGACCTGGCCGGCGGTGTGGGCGTAGGCGAGGCGCTGGACGAGGCTGGGGCCGATCAGCAGGGTGCCGACGACGGTGATCAGGAGCAGCAGGGATGGGCCGTACCAACGGATTCGAGCCATGGATCACTTCCTTTGGGGAGAGTGGTGTGGGGAGTGGTGAGCAGGAGGGATTCGACGAATGACTATATGCCTCGGGGTGGGTATCGGTTCGCGGGCGGTGGCACGTTGATGGGGACGGGGTCTTGGGTATTGCAGAACCATCGCGCTGGGCGGAGATCGTTCGCCAAGCAAGCAGACGGTTTTAATAGGTGGGGCATTACCGCATGGCGATGCGGTGGCTTATCGGTCGGCGGGCTCGACCTCGATGCCTTCGCGGCGGAGCAGGGTGCCGGTGGCCCGCTCGCGTTCGGCCAGGGCGATGTTGTAGTTCGCGATGGCCTCGATCTCGGCGATCTCGATGTCCGCCAAGCGGTCTTGGGCCTGCAGCTTGCGGTCGATGAAGTCGGGGGTCAGGGCGGCGCCGGCGTCCTGCTCGACCTGCAGCACGCGGAGGGCGTCGGCGGCTGCGCGACGCGAGGCCCGCTGCGCCCCGACCAGCTCGTAGCTAGTCATCACGTCACGCAAGGCATCTTTGACCTCGAGCACCACGTCCTGGCTCTGACGCCGGTAGTCCTGGACGGCCTGCTGCTGCTCGAAGCGGCGCTGCCGGGTCAGGGCCTCGGCGGAGCGGTTCCCGATCGGCTGCTCGAACTCAAGCCCGATGAGGTAATCGATGTAGTTGAAGTCGGCCAGGGCGTCGTAGGCCTGGAGCGGGTCGTTGTCGGTGAAGTCGATGCCGCTGAGTCCCGCACCGAGGGTCAGGTCGAGCAGCGGCAGCTCGGCGTTCTCAGCGACGACGCGGCGCTGCTCGGTGCTGCGGATGCCCGCGAGCGAGGCGAGCAGCTCGGGGCGGGACTGCAGCGCGGTGGTGACCTCGTCGAGGAGGTTGAACCCGATCGGTTGTTTGCCGGGCTCGGTGGTCGGGGTAACGATGGTCTCGCCGGCGACGGAGAGGTCGGGGCTGTTGATGACGCGTTTGAGCTCATCGGAGGATTGGCGGACTTGCTGGCGGGCGACGATGACGTCGGTGCGGCGGAGCTCGACGCGGGCGTTGGCGTCGGTGAGCGAGGCGGGCGGGGTGTCGAAGCCGCGGCGGGCCTCGATCTTGTCGCGGAGCTCGATGGTGCGGGCGAGCTGGCGCTGGCGGATCAGCAGGCGCTGCTTGGAGAAGCGGAGGTTCCAGTAGGCCGACTCGGTGGCGAGCAGCACGTCCATGAGCGTCTCGCGGAGGCCCTGGACCTCGGCTTCGCGGGTGTTCTCGGCGATGCGGATCGAGGCTTCGTTGACGGCGGAGCCGAAGTTCCGCAGCAGCGGCTGGGTGACGCTGATGCCCACATCCGCGTCGTAGTAGTCGGTGGTGGTGAAGAAGGAGGGCGACTGTTCGAGTCGGCGGATCGTCGTGTCGACCTGGAGCTGGGTGCCGAGGGTGGTGGCCTTGCGGAGCCCGGTCTGGAGGGTGAGGTTGTCCTGCTGGGTGTCGCCGGCGAGGCCTGAAACGGCGCCTGGGGGCTGGGGGGTGTCGAGGTTCTGCCAGGTCACGTTGGCAAAGAACAGCCAGTCGAAGACGGCTTCGGCCTGGATGATCTGCTCGGCGGCGATCTTGGGCGACAGCTGGGCGACCGAGAGGGTGAGGTTGTTCTGGGCCGCCATCTGCAGGGCGTCGGGCAGGGCGAGTTCGACGTCGGACGCCACATCCGTCCCCGTGAGGTCCATGCCGAGCTGGGCCACGTCGTCGGCGTAGGCCTCGGGCCCGGCCATTTCGTCGAGCTCTTGCCGCCGCTCGTCGGTGAGCTCTTCCTCGACATCGCTGGGCTCGCGCGACAGCGTGACCTTGGCCTCGGCCTCGATCGCGGACATGGCCTGGCGGTAGTCGTTGAGGACCGCACGCCGGGCGGAGTCGTCGGACATCGGCTCGAGCGGGCTCTTGCAGCCGGAGAGGCCGAGACAGAGCGTCGTGCAGAGCGTGGTCAGTGCGGTGGTGGTGGTCCGCCAGCCGTTGCCACCCGTGGGGTTGAAGCGCATCCCTGAAATATACCGCAGCCCGCACAGCGGGGGCTGCGCGGGCTGCGGTCTTGGGGTTGGG
This sequence comes from Planctomycetota bacterium, assembly GCA_038749105.1. Lineage (GTDB taxonomy): Bacteria > Planctomycetota > Phycisphaerae > Phycisphaerales > Phycisphaeraceae > JBCCOW01. The sequence goes on along the minus strand of JBCDIM010000043.1, from coordinate 6,523 downwards.
TTGTCGGTCAGGCCAGGTCGAAGGCGAGCAGCTGGGCGTCGGTCGCCCCCGTGATCGTCACGCCCCCGCCTGCGATCGCCAGGGCGTCGCCGGCGATGAAGGTCTGGTCGCCCACGGTGACGGATCCGGTGGCTACATGGATGTAGCCGTGGCGGTCGGCGTCGACGTGGAATTCGACCGAGGCTCCTTCCGCGACATCGGCCACGCGGAGCTCCGCGTCCTGGTCGATCGGCAGAGCGCCCTCGGCGTCGCGGCCCGAAGCTAGCGTTTGCCAGCGGTTGGACCGGCCCTCGGCGTCGAACGCCTTCTGGTCATACCGGGGCTGCACGTCCGCGGCCCGCGGCTCGATCCACACCTGGATGAAGTGCACCGGGTCGGTGTCCGAGGCATTGAACTCGCTGTGGACGATGCCCGTGCCGGCGGTCATGGCCTGGAGCTCGCCAGGGCGGAGTTCCTTGAGGTTGCCGATGGAATCGCCGTGCTTCAAGGCCCCGTCGAGGACCCAGGTGAGGATCTCCATATCACGGTGAGGGTGCTCCCCGAAGCCGGCCCCGGGGACGACGCGGTCGTCGTTGAGGACGCGTAGGCTGCGGAAGCCCATGCGGTTGGGATCATGGAACTGGCCGAACGAGAAGCTGTGGCGGCTGTTCAGCCAACCGATCTCGGTGTGTCCACGGCTGTCGCCGGGGATGTGGGTGACGGTGGGGCTTGTGGTGGTCATGACAGTTTTCCTTGTGTGACTTGGCTTGCGGGGGTGTGAGCTCCTGAGTGGTCAGGAGGTGGGGTAGTAGAAGCGTTCGCGGACGATCTTGCCGTCCTTCCAGTCCTGGACGGCGACCTGTTCGACGTGGACGTCGTTGCCGTCCTGGTCGACCCAGTCCATGGTGTTTTCGTAGGCGGAGAAGTTCTCGCCCACAGCAACCTTGGCGGTGAAGCCCTTGAACTCCTTGACGCTGTTCACGAACTGCTGTTCGCGGTCGAGGTTGGCCTGGAGGCCTGCGGTGGTGCCGTAGGCGGGCTCTTCCATGAGGACGTCGTCGGCGTAGAACTCACGCATGGCATCCATGATGCGGCCCTGTTGGACGTATTCGAGGAGTTCGTTGATGCGGACGCTGGTGGCGGTGGCTTCGGACATGGCTTTTTCCTTTCGGGGGGTTGGGGTCAAAAATAGTTGTTACAACAACTATATACACCCAGACAACCTCTTGTCCAGCGGATGTATTCCCCGCAAGCAAAAAAAATTTCACGCCTCGTCGGGATGCCGGGCTTGGAACAGCAGGCCCGAGAGCTGACGCAGCCGCGGCTCGCCCAGGTGCCCCAGCTGCTCGCGGTGCAGCGCCGCAACCGGGGCCTTGAGCCGACGCAGCAGCCGGGTGCCCTCCGGCCGGATCACGATCCGCACGACCCGGCGGTCTTCCGACGATGCGGCCCGCTCCACCAGCCCCGCCTTGACCAGCCGAGCCACCAGCCGGGTGATGTCTGGGTCACGCGTGACCAGGTCCTTGGCGATCGATTGGCTGGGGATCCCCGCCTTCCCGCGGGCCCCGATGATCCGCAGCGCGTTGTACTGCGCGGAAGTCAGCCCGTGCTCGGCGAACAGCAGACGGAACTGGTCTGCCAGGCGGTCCGCGGTCCGCAGCAGGCTCAGATACGCCTCCTCCTCCGGCAGCTCGAACGGGTCCTTCTTCCCCAGCTCCTGCTGGAGGTTCTCGGGGCGACGGGGTGCGGGGTCGTTTTCGGGCACACCGGATGCTACCCATCTGCCTATTGCCCGGCTCACAAATCGGGTGTACCTTTCAAATCCCAGCACGGAGGTCGTCGGCCGTCCATCCTTAAAGGACGGTGTCTGGAGGGACGTGCGGGCTGTCGCCGGTTCACGTGGTTCACGTCCCCGTCGCCCGGCCTGTCCCCTCTTCCCCGACCCGCTGTTCGGCCGCCCCGACCAGCACGCGAGACCTCCCCATGCGCATCCTCCTCACCACCACGTCCTATCAAGACACCCCCGGTGACCACCACCAGGCCCTCGCCGACTCGGGCTTCGACGTCGTCCGCGCCCGCGGCCCCCTGCCCGACGCCGACATGCTCGCCCTCATCGCCGAGAACGGCGGCTTCGACGGGCTGCTCAACGGCGACGACGAGATCACCGCCGCGGTCATCGACGCCGCCCTCGCCGCACCCACCCCGCTGAAGGTCATCGCCAAGTACGGCATCGGGCTCGACTCCATCGACGTCGCCCACGCCACCTCCAAAGACATCCCCGTGCTCTTCACCCCGGGCGTCAACCACACCACCGTCGCCGAGCACGCCTTCGGGCTCATGATCGGGCTCGCCAAGCACTTCAAGATGCACCTCCGCGAGCTCAACGCCGGCGGCTGGAAGCGGCAGACCGGCACCGAGCTGGCGGGCAAGACCCTCGGCGTCATCGGCATGGGCCGGATCGGGAAAGAGGTCCTCAAGCGCGGCATCGCCTTCGGGATGAAGCCCATCGCCTTCGACCTCTACTGGGACGAGGCCTTCGCCAGCGAGAACGGCATCACTCGCTGCGACTCGGCCGAGCATGTCCTCGAGACCGCCGACGTGACCAGCCTGCACATGAACCTCACCAACGAAAACCGCGGGTTCATCAACGCCGACCTGATCGGCCGGATGAAGGACACCGCCCTGCTGATCAACACCGCCCGCGGCGGCTTGGTCAACGAGGCCGACATCGCCGCCGCCTGTCAGGCCGGCCAGCTCGGGGGCTACGGCACCGACGTGGTCAACCTCGAGCCCGCCCCCGCCGACCACCCCTTCCGCGGCATCGACAACATCCTGCTCACCCCGCACATCGGCAGCCGCACCGTCGAGTCCGTCGGCCGACAAGCCATGCGGGCGACCCAGAACCTGGTCAACTACCTCAACGGCGACGACGACTACATCTGCGCCAACCTCCCCGCGAAGTCCTGAACCGGAGCCCGAACCATGGCACGCTTTGAGCTGTCCAAGCCTCTAGCCATCGCGATGTGGGACTTCTCCTGGCTCGAACGCCGCTGGCCCGGCGCGGGCTACGAAGACCCCGGCGCGGCCCTCGACGAGCTGGCCGAGCGCGGCTACGACGCGGTCCGCATCGACGCCTACCCCCACTTCCACGCCCACGGCCCCACCACCCCCCGCACCGTCGTGCCCGTCTGGAACCAACAGACCTGGGGCTCTCCCGCCAAGACCACCGTCCAACTCCAGCCCGCCCTCTCCGAGTTCATCCGCGCCTGCCGCGACCGTGGCATCGCCGTCGGCCTGTCCAGCTGGTACCAGAACGACCTCGACGACCTCAAGCGGATAATCCCCAGCCCCGAGGCCCACGCCCGTCAGTGGATCGGCGTGCTGGATGACCTCGCGGAGCAAGACCTGCTCGATACGCTGCTCTACGTCGATCTCTGCAACGAATGGCCCGTCAAGAACTGGGCCCTGTTCTTCCACCTGGCGCACGGCGACCGAGACGACAACAAGTTTGCCGCCCCCCACAGCGTCGCCTGGATGGCTCAGGCCACCGACCTGCTCCGGCAGCACTACCCCAACATCCCGCTGAGCTTTTCGAACGTCGGCAAACCGCCCGCCGAGCCCACCGATGAGCTGCTCACCGCACTCGACTTCTACGAGCCCCACCTCTGGGTCGCCACCGCGCCTGCGGGCCAAGGCTTCTATGGTGCGATCGATTACAGCTTCCAGCTCCACGATCCCGTCGGCTTCGAAAACGTCGTCGCTCGGGCCGAGAAGCTCTACCGTGCCGACCCCGCTCATTGGCAGAAGATCCTGACCGACGAGATCGACGGGGCGGCCGAGGCTTCTCGCGTCACCGGCAAGCCGCTGATCACCACCGAGTGCTGGGGCATCGTCGACTACAAGGACTGGCCCGGACTCAACTGGGACTGGGTCAAGGAACTCTGCGTGGTCGGCACCAAGCACGCCGCATCGACCGGCCGATGGGCCGCCATCGCAACCAGCAACTTCTGTGGCCCGCAGTTCGTGGGCATGTGGCGCGACATCGACTGGCACCGTGAGCTCACCAACACCATCCACAACGCGTCGCTCCCCGAAGAAGCCGTCGCCGCAACCCGCCTGGATGCGGCCGCCGCCCAGCCCTGACCCCAGCCACTAAGCCCCCCGGAAACACCGGCTCCGTCCGGCCAATACACTGCCCCTCTACACCAACTCTTCAACCCCCAAGCTCCCGCACAGGAACCACCATGCCCGAAGCGAACTCCGACATCGGCCTCATCGGCCTGGCCGTCATGGGCCAGAACCTCGTCCTCAACATGGCCGACCACGGCTACACCGTCTCGGTCTACAACCGGACCACCTCCAAAATGGAGGACTTCATCGCCGACTGCAAAGCTAACGAGCCCTCCGCCGATCGCGTGCTCGGCTTCGCCGAACTCAAGGACTTCGTCGCCTCGATCGCCAAGCCCCGCAAGATCGTCCTGCTGGTGAAGTCCACCGCCGTGCTCCCCGAAGACCGCGACGCCGTCGACAAGACCATCGACGGGCTACTGCCGCTGCTCGACGCCGGCGACATCATCATCGACGGCGGCAACTCCAACTGGAACGCCACCATCCGCCGCGAAAACGACCTCACCGCCAAGGGCTTCGAGTTCATCGGCTCGGGCGTCTCCGGCGGCGAGCTCGGCGCCCGCTTCGGCCCGTCCCTTATGCCCGGCGGCTCCCCCAAGGCCTGGGAATCCCTCAAGCCCATCTGGGAAGCCATCGCCGCCAAGGTCGACCCCGAGACCGGCAAGGCCATCGAAGACTACGAAAAGGGCAAGCCCATCACCCACGGCGAGACCTGCACCACCCACATCGGTGCCGACGGCGCGGGCCACTACGTCAAGATGGTCCACAACGGCATCGAGTACATCGACATGCAGCTGATCTGCGAGGCCTATCAGCTCATGAAGGACCTGCTGGGCATGACGCCCCCCGACATGTCGGCCGTCTTCGCCAAGTGGAACACCGGCCTGCTCGACTCATTCCTCATCGAGATCACCGCCGACATCCTCCAGCAGAAAGACCCCACCGACCCCGGAAAATGGTTTGTGGACATCGTGCTGGATGCGGCGGGGCAGAAGGGCACCGGCAAGTGGACCAGCACCAGCGCCCTGGACCTGGGTATCCCCGCCAACGCGATCGCCGAGGCCGTGTTCGCCCGCTGCCTCTCCGCCATCAAGGAAGAACGCGTCGCCGCCAGCTCCCTGCTCAGCGGCCCCGACGCCCCCGCCCTCAGTGACTCCAAAGAAGAGCTTGTCGAGGCCATCCACGACGCCCTCTACAGCTCCAAGATCTGCGCCTACGCCCAGGGCTTCCAGCTCATGGCCGAGGCCCAGAACGAGTTCGACTGGAAGCTCAACTTTGGAGAAATCGCCAAGATCTTCCGGGGGGGCTGCATCATCCGTGCCCGCTTCCTCCAGAAGATCACCGAGGCCTACCAGAACGACCCCAGCCTCCAGAACCTGATGCTCGACCCGTTCTTCAAGGGCGAACTCCACCGCTGCCAGACCAACTGGCGAAAGGTCGTCAGCCTCGCCGTCCTCCATGGCGTACCGACCCCCGCGTTCAGCTCCGCCCTGGCCTACTTCGACGGCTACCGCTCCGCCGTTGTCCCCGCCAACCTCCTCCAGGCCCAGCGCGACTACTTCGGGGCCCACACCTACGAACGCGTCGACAAGCCCCGCGGCGAGAAGTTCCACGTCGACTGGCCCGAACCCGATCGCCCCCAGCTCGACGCCTGAGCCCGGCTTCCATAATGAAACCCTATTCAAACCCACTGGCACTCAAGCCAGTGGGTTTTTGAATTACCCCCGAACAAGATTAAGGTCGATGCATGGAAGCCATCATCGAGCTTATCGCGGCCATAGCGACCGCAACCGTTCAGGCCCTAGTGGTAGCTGTCTTCTTGGCCCTGGAACTTGTGCTTTGGCTCGTCTACGGCATGACGTGTCTCATCCTCGGGATCACCCGAAGAGACAAACAGGCCGCCAAAGACCGCTTTCAACAACGCAGAAGCGCGTTGAAAAGCCGGCGACAGAAGACGCCCGCACATCGCTCTCAGCAGAGCAAGCCTCAACCGACGGCGGCAGGCACGCTCGGGGGCGTGATCGTTCTCGTCCTCATCATCGCGGTCCCGCTTGGCTACTTCGCCTACCAGCGTCATGTCCGCAAGCAGAACGAAGCCGCCACGCGTCCCGTGATGGCAAGCCTGATGCAGCAGTTTGTGGCCCACACGGAGTCCGACGCCCAACCTCCACTCACCCCTGGCACGCTGCCTCAGACCGACGCCTGGAGCCAACCCCTCGAACTATTTGTCGATCCGTTCCCAGCATTCACGCTGCTCGTCATACGCTCCGCGGGACACGACGGAGAGACCGGGACACTCGACGACCTGCTTGAGATCGGCGTGGCCAAAGTCGATCACGCGGCCATCGCGAAATTCCTGCTCGCCACGGGCCGCCAGGCCATCGCCGAGAAATGGGGGCTGGCCAGCGAGGACGTC
>JBCDIM010000042.1:0-30718 GCA_038749105.1 Planctomycetota bacterium | reverse complement strand
CTCGGCGTGAACCTCGAGACCCTCGAGCTCGACGCCCTGGGCACCGCCAAGAAGCTGGTCATCTCCAAGGACGACACCACCGTCATCGAGGGGGCCGGCAAGAAGAAGGACATCCAAGCCCGCTGCGACCAGATCCGTCAGCAGATCGAAACCACTACCTCCGACTACGACCGCGAGAAGCTCCAGGAACGCCTGGCGAAGCTGACCGGCGGCGTCGCCATCATCCGCGTCGGTGCGAACACCGAGGCCGAGATGAAGGAGAAGAAGGACCGCGTCGACGACGCCCTGCACGCGACCAAGGCCGCGGCGGCCGAGGGCTATGTCCCCGGCGGCGGCGTGTCGTTCCTGCGTGCGATCGAAGCCGTCGAGTCCAAGCGGAAGTCCGCCAAGGGCGACGAGAAGCTCGGCTACGACATCGTGGCTGCGGCCCTCGAGGCCCCGCTGCGTCAGATCGTCGAGAACGCCGGCGAAGACGGCCACGTCGTCGTCGAAGAGGTCCTCGGCCAGTCCGGCAGCAAGGGCTACAACGCCGGGACCAGCGAATACGTCGACCTGGTCAAGGCCGGCATCATCGACCCCGCGCTCGTGAGTCGGACCGCCCTGCTCAACGGTGCGTCCGTCGCCGGGCTGATGCTCACCACCAACGTGCTGATCGCCGACCTCGACGACGACGCCGAGCCCGTAGTGGGCGCGGTGTCGTAAAGGGCTTCCGCCCTTCTCAAACAACCACCTACAGGCCCGGGTGGCTTACACGCTCCCGGGCCTTTTCCATACCCCCGCACGAGGCTTCACGGCCGACCAAGGCATCGACCATGTTTCGCCCCCATCCCATCGAGGCCTCCAGGAAGGTCCCGGGCAACGAGCCCGGTGCGCAGCGGCATAGCCGAGAGCGGCTCGCCCGTTGGTCCGAGCTTGGTTACGGCATGTTCATCCACTTCGGGATGAGCACGTTCGTCGGCCACGAGATGACGCTCGGTACCGAGTCAATCGACCTCTACAACCCGACCGACCTCGACGTCGATCAGTGGGTACAGGTCGCACGCGACGCCGGCATGAAGTACATGGTGCTGACGACCAAGCACGTCTCCGGGCACTGCCTCTGGCCGACCGATCAGACCGATGCCCATGTGGGCAACAGCCCGGTGAAGACCGATGTGGTTGGCGAGTTTGTCAATGCTTGCAACAAGCACGGCATCGTCCCGGCGTTCTACTACTGCTCGTGGGACAACCGCAACCGGTTTGGCTCGCTGGTCCCCACGATCTCGCTCGAAGATCAGGCGGGCAACTGGAACATGGCGTACACCACGCCGCGGTACCGCGACTTCCAGCTCGCCCAGGTCGAGGAGCTGCTCACGCGCTACGGCAACATCGGCCAGGTGTGGATCGACATCCCCGGCATGCTCGGCAACGATGGGCGCCGCCAGCAGTACGACCAGATCGCGGCGCTGCAGCCGGACACGATCATCACCATGAACAACGGGATCTCCAACGGCACGCAGCTGAGCTACAACAGCGCCTGGCCCACGGACATCATCACGATCGAGCGTTACCTGCCTTCGAGCGACCGCGGTCACAACCCGTGGTTCGAGGTGCCCGATGGTGCCGGCGGGACCAAGCCCTACTATCTCCCTGCCGAGGTCTGCGATCCGATCGGTTACGACTGGTTCTTTGTGGACGAAGACCGGCCGCGGAGCACCGAGGAGCTGCTGGGCATGCGGCTGATTACTGAAGCACGCGGTGCGAACCTGCTGCTTGATGTCCCGCCGGACCGGACCGGCAAGATCCCGCAGATCCATGTCGACGCACTGCTGGCGCTCGAGCGTGCATACCGGCAGGCAAAGGGTTAAGACAGAGCGATGGCGACCACCCGCGACTATTACGAAGTGCTCGGCGTCGAGCGGTCGGCCAACGCCGACACGATCAAGCGGGCGTACCGCAAGCTGGCGATGAAGTATCACCCGGACCGCAACCCGGGCGACACGGAGGCGGAAGCGAATTTCAAGGAGGCCGCCGAGGCGTACGAGATCCTGTCGGACCGCGAGAAGCGTCAGCGGTACGACCAGTACGGGCACGACGGTCTGCGGGGGACCAGTGGGCATGACTTCGGGTCGATGAACGCCCAGGACATCTTCTCGATGTTCGACGACATCTTCGGCGGCGCGTTCGGTGGGGGTCGGTCGCGCGGCGGGCGTGGCCGGGGTGGGGTGCAGCGGGGTTACGACCTGGAGACGCAGACGTCGGTTACGCTCGAGGAGGTGCTGGTTGGCGTTGAACGGGACATCGAATTCAAGCGGCTCGATGTGTGCGAAAAATGCAACGGCACGGGCGGCAAGCCGGGCACGAAGCCCGAAGTCTGCCTGACCTGTGGGGGCACGGGCCAGGTGCAGCAGGCGGGTCTTGGCGGGATGTTCCGGATGGTGACCACCTGCCCGGCGTGCGGTGGCGCGGGGAAGACCTACCGAGAGAAGTGCCCGGCGTGTGGCGGGAAGGGGAGAGTGCCGACGTCGCGGAAGCTGTCTGTGAAGATCCCGGCGGGGATTCAAGACGGGCAGGTGATCCGGGTGGCGGGCGAGGGTGAGCCGGGCGTGGGGCCTAACGGCACAGCGGGCCCCCGGGGTGATCTTCACGTCGTGGTGCGTGTGAAGGAACACAAGGTGTTCCAGCGGGAGGAAGATCACTTGGTGCTGCGGATGCCGATCAGTTTTGCGCAGGCGGCGCTCGGTGCGGACCTGGAGGTGCCGACGCTGGAGTCGCGGTCGACGACGCTGACGATCAAGCCGGGCACGCAGCACCACGAGCTGATGCGGGTGACCGGCGAGGGCCTGCCGGACCTGCGGACGGGTCGGCGGGGTGACCTGGTGGTGGTGGCGGAGATCGAGGTGCCTAAGAAGCTCAAGCCCAAGCAGAGGGAGTTGTTAGAGGCTTACGCGGAGACCGAGGACCACAGCGTGCTGCCGGAGTCGCAGAGCGTTTGGGATCGGATCAAGAACTATTTGGCCGGGTGACCGGAGGACCAGACGATGAGCGAGCGTGAGACGATGGACAACCCGGAGCAGGACCCGATCGAGGAGCTGTCGCCGGACGAGTTTGCCGAGGCTGCGGAGTCGGTGGGACCGGAGGCGGACGATCCGTTGGCGACCCTGCGGTCAGAGCGCGACGACTTTGAGCAGAAGTATCTTCGGGTGTCGGCGGACTATCAGAACTACGTCCGTCGGGCGAACCAGAACGTCGCGGCGGCCTCGGAACAGCGGCTGATGAGCGTCGCTCGCGGGCTCGTGTCGGCGATGGACCACTTCGACCTGGCGTTGCAGGTCGATCCGGAGAAGACCAACGCGACGGACCTGCTGCAGGGCGTGACGTCGATCCGGGATGAGTTGCTCAAGGCGTTGGCGGGGGTGGGGATTGAACGGCTCGAAGTGCAGCCGGGTGATGAGTTCGACCCGGTGAAGCACGAAGCATTGATGCGTCAGCCGGGGACGGATGTCGAGTCGGGCCGGGTGGTGATGCAGATGCAGCCGGGCTACCTGGTGGGCGACAAGATCGTCCGCCCCGCGCAGGTTAGCGTCGCGGAGTGATCCGCCCCACCCACTGGACTTCATAGACCCCGAGCGATCATGCCCACTTACGAATATGTCTGCCAGGCCTGCGGCCACGAGATGGAAGCCTTCCAGTCGATGAGCGCTTCGCCGCTGCGGAAGTGCCCGGAGTGCGGCAAGCTGAAGCTCAAGCGGAAGATCGGGATCGGGGCCGGCATCATCTTCAAGGGCTCTGGGTTCTACGAGACGGATTACCGCTCGGAGAGCTACAAGAAGGACCAGAAGGCCGATACGGAGAAGGCGAAGGGTGCCGATAAGGACAAGTCGAGCGGTAAGGACTCGAAGGCCAAGTCGGGGTCGGGCGGCACGGGGGCGGAGGGCAAGGGCAAGCCGTCGTCGAAAACCGGTTCGGCGTCGGGCTCGTCTAAGCCCAACAAGGACTAAGGGGATCGCGGGTCAAGCCGATCGGCGGCGGCTGGCGTCTTCGACCTGTTGGGCCAGGGCGTTTCCGGCCTGTTTCATCATGACGCCCCGGTCGGGTAGGGGCGCGACACCGCCGAACGCGTCCATCATGTCTTTGAGTCGGTTCTGACCATCCATAAGCGTGTCGCGTTGGAGGCGGGTGTAGTCGCCGCCGAATGCGGGCAGATGGATCTGCAAGAACTCATCGATGGCGGCTTGTTGGAAGCCGGCGAGGCGGGCGCCGTAGAGCTCGACGGCATGGCCGAAGCGGGCCGCGGGGCTCTGCCATTGGTCGGGGTCGGCCAGCGCGAGGCTGGAGCCAGCGAGTTCGCGTGGGCAACCCATGGCGTCGAGGGCCCAAGTGGTCACGAGGTGATGGCTGACGCCGTATTCGGCCCGCTCATCATCGGCCAGAACCACGGGGCGCACCTGAGGCCCGAGCGTCTGGCTGTAGGGCCAGCCCACGCCGGCGAGCATGACCAGTGTGCCCAGCCCGAGCATCAGCCCGTCCACAAAGCCGGCGTATGAGGGGGCGGGGGTCTGGGCGTTCGCGGGGTCGAGGTGCTTCGCCAGCACGTCGCCGGCGATGCCGCAGCCGATGGCCCAGGCCCAGACGTCTTCACGGGATTGGACCGCGATGATGTCGTTGGCTAGCGGCCCGATGAGCATCACGCTCAACAGCAGAGCCTCCGCCTGTTTGAGCCCGAGCAGGCGGACCGCGTCTTCGACTTGACGCAGGGGTTCTTCGTGGTCTGGCCGGGCGAGTTCGGCGACGGCGATGAACCGGCCGGTCAGGTACGGGTCGGCTTCCAGGAGTTCGGCCACCGTATTGAAGTTGGCGTCGGGCCGGCCCAATTCACGCAGGACCGCCGGGCCCACCGCCGGACTCAGGACGCGGTCGAGGCGTTCACTGAGTTGCTGGCTCACCCAGTCAGGGGTGACTCGGCCGGGGCGGGGTGCATCAATCATGGACAGGACTCCTGAACCGCTTGCTTCCCCCACACTAGAGGTTCATCGGCGAGATGCGGGCGTCGCTTCGGCGATCTCGGCCCGTTCTGTGTCGTAGGCTATGGGCATGGGACAGCGTTCTTTCGGCTGCAAACGGGCGATCCACGCGAGGGGGGGCCTGGCACGTGGCTTGGCTTTCGGGCTCACTGCCGTGCTCGCCGGAGTGGGTTGGCCTGACTTGGCACAGCCTGTGATCGCCCAGACGCCGTCAAAGGGTGATTTGGGGTCGATTCCGGTGTTGAGCCCGATCGCTCCGCGTCCGAACCCGCCCGATAAGCGTTTTGGCTGGATCGCTGGTACCGGGCTGGATGCGGCCCGTCGCCGCCTAGGCACCGAGATGCCGACGGGCCGGGGCGTCGAGCTGGGCCATGTCGAGGGCCCGCCCACGAGCTACGCCCCCGACGCGAATAACCCGCGGTTTGCGGGCGTCCGTTTTGTCCTCCACGATCAGGACAGCCCCCCCAGCAGCCACGCGACCGCGACGGCACGGGTCATCTACGGGCCCCGCGGCGCTGCGCCAGGGGTCGAGACGGTCCACGTCTTCCCGGCACAGACCTGGATCACGCACGCCTACCTCCGCACGGGCTCCACCCAACCCAGCGACCCGACGGTCACCGCTCGCGTGTTCAGCCACTCGTGGATTTCCCCGCCGAACCCCGGCACCCCGCTGGTGCTCCGCCGGATCGATCACGTTGTGGATGAGCGAGACGTGCTGGTGGTCGCGGGGGTCAACAACGGCCGGAACAAGTCCGTGCCCGGGCTGCTCGCCCCGGCGTTCAACGCCATTGCGGTCGGGCTGGCTAACGGCAACAACTCGGGCGGCTACACGCGGGTCGAACAGGAAGGGCGTTGCAAGCCTGACATCGTGGCCCCCCACAGCATGACGTCGTTTAGCACGCCGTTGGTTGCGGCCATGGCTGCCCGGCTGATCGAGTTCGCCGACCGGACCGAGACCCCGGACGACGGTCGGACCGAGGTGCTTAAGGCGGCGATGCTGGCGGGGGCGTTCAAGGGCCAGCGTTGGAAGCCCAAGCCGGGCAAGCCGCTGGACGAGCGCCTGGGTGCGGGGGTGGTTGATGTGGACCGCTCGCTACTGATCCTGGAGGGCGGCCCAACTCCGACGGGGCCCAGCGACAAGCGCTACGGCTACCACTTCGGCGGGGTCGGAAGCGGCGGTAAGCAGCACTTCCTGTTCCGGGCCGACCAGCCACTGGGCGAGTGCAGCATCGTCCTGACCTGGCACCGCCACATCTTTGGCCCGCGCCTTGAGCGTGCCGCGTTGGCAAACCTCGACCTCCGCCTGAGTCGACAGACCGAGGACGGCGGCTGGTCCACGGTGGCCGAGTCCGTCTCCAAGATCGACAACGTTGAGCACGTGTTCAAGCGGTCGCTGCCGTCGGGGGTGTATCGGCTCGAAGTCTTGCGGAGCAGCGATGGGCTTCTGGCAGGTTGGGAGTACGCCGTCGCGTGGCGGTTCGAGGCGCCGACGGACCCGTGATGCCCTCTAGCCACCGGTAGGGTGGTGTGGCGTTAGCCATGCTGCAGCCGCGACCACCGCTGCGGTCTCGACACGCAGCGTGTGCCGGCCGAGGGATGTGCACCGCAGGCCGGCGTGGACTGCGGCTTCGCGTTCCTCTGCCGACCAGCCACCTTCCGGACCGACCCAGACCGTATGCCGGGCCTCTGTCTCCGGCGAGGCGTTCTCCGCTGGACCGGAAACGGTGTCGGCAAGCCACCGCGAGCCGGGCTGATCAAGCGATTCGGTGAAGGGGATGGCTGGCTCGATCGTCATGGCCCAGGGGTTGCCGGATTGCTTGAGCGCGGCGTCGACCACACGCCGGAGTTTCTCCAGCCGAGACGGCTTGGGCTCGGGCTGGCTATGCCGGGTGATCAGGGGTATGAAGCGGGACACGCCCAACTGGGTGAGCTGGTCGATCATCTGGTCGGCCCGTGGACCCTTGGGCAGTGCCGCGGCGATGGACAGGTTCGTCGGTAGCTGCGGGTGACAGACCACGGTCTCCAGATCGACGGCGGTACCCTCGCGGAGGATACCGGTTGCCGAGTGGCCGGCCCCGTCGAGCAGCTCGACCGGGGTGCCGTCCGCGAGCCGAAGCACCCGGCGGGCGTGATGCGACTCGCCAGGCGGCAGAACCAGACGGCCCCCTGGCGGGTCGGCAGTGCCGGGCAGATCAGGGACCAGGAATCGCGGGGTGGGCATCGGGGCGTTCGTTCGTCGAGGCGGCTGACTATCGGACCAGGACCAAGCCTCCTGGTGGTCTGTGCGCGAGCTTATCGGAAACCGGGCAGGCGGCTGTAGCAGCCGCTCGTGGCGGTCGATAACCAAATAGGACCGAACGGGTGCCCGTTTTCGCTTCGCTGGCGCTGGCCCCGGACGTTCGCTGGTCTTGTCACCCTCTTCGATCGCGATCCCCATGTCCGCCGACACCCTGGAAGCCCCGGCTGAGCAGAGCGTGGAGTCCCGGCTCGATGACCTGCTTCAACGCATCAACCAGCGGGGTGACGATCCGATCGAGGGCTTGCCTCCTGCCCCGAAGGACCCAGGACCGCCGCCGCCCAGCCCCGTCGCAGACAGCGCAGCCCGCTCGCCCGGTGATGCGCTGCTCGACCAACAGATCGACGCCACGCTTGCCGCCGCCAGTTCACCGGCCTCCGCCGCGCCGCCACCGACCGCCTCGACCGGCAAAACCGGCGGCGAGCGGGATGCCCAGGAAGCCCTTGATAACCAGTTGGCCTCCCTGCTCGATGCCGCCCAGGCCGAAGCGCAGCTCACCAGCGTGCTGCCGCAGACGGCCAGGCCCGCGCACGCCGAGCCCGAGCTGGAGCCTGAGGATGAAGCACGAACCGAAGAACCAGCCGCCGAAGGCCCCTTGACGGATGGCCCGACGATCAACCACAAGGCGCCGTCGTCTGGAACGACCCTGAGTCGGCCCGAAGCGCGGAGCAACATCCCTGGCGAGCAGATGCTCGACGATGGGTCAGCCGTCGCACTTGCCGCTGGCGACAATGGATCAGCTACACCCGAGATGAGCATCGATGAGCTCGATGACTTGATTGCGGGTGAAGAGGTCGAGGGCGATTTTGAAACCGTCGACGCGGTGGTTCAGTCTGATGTATTACCTGGCACACCGGGCAACGAAACACTGCCGGACGGTGCCGACGACTCGCTGGGATATAGCTTTGCTTCGCCGCAAGAAGTGGCCGGTGCCGTTGGGCTCGATGATGAGCCCCCGTCCGTCCCGTCGGCGGACACCGACGACCGACGGCCGAAGGCGAACGCAGCGTGGATCGCTGGCCTCCTGGAACGGCTCTGGTTCAAGCTGGCCGTCATGCCAGACCTGCTCGGCCATTGCCGGGTTGCGTTGGGTTGGCTCAACCTCCCTGTGTATCGGTACCCGGTGTGGGTCCGTCAGACACTGGGGCTGGCCGGACTGATCACGGTATTCAACGCGCTTGCGCTGCTGATCTACGCGCTGGTCGCGTAAGCGGCGTCAGCCCGATCCGCCCTCGGGTCGCAGACTGTCCAGGAATCGCTGGAGGATCGCTGCGGCCGCGAGCGCGTCTCGTCTGGCCTTTTTCTGTTTGTGCGTCAGCCCGGTCCGGGCCATCAGATCGTTGGCGTGGGCCGAGGTCAGCCGTTCGTCCTGCAGCTCAACGCGTTGCCCCTGCTCACACTTCAAGCGATCCGCCAGCGCCCGAGACGCTGCGGCCGCCGGCCCTTCACTACCGTCCATGTTCAGCGGCAAGCCGACGACAACTACGCCGGGCGACTCCTCCTCAATCGCCCGGCATAGCCGTGTCCACCGTTCTCTCTCACTGCCCGTCTCGATGACCCGCCAAGGCGTCGCTAGCCCGGTGATGTCGTCCCCGAGGGCAAGCCCCGTCCGCCGCTGCCCAAGGTCGATCGACAGGTAGCGCATACCGGAATCATTGCAGATCGCTCCGCGGGTGGCCGAGGACGCGGGTCCGGTCCGGTTCGGCACGCCACCGACAGACCGTTGGGTCGTGCCAGGCAATTCCCCTCCGGACTGCCTGATCACGCGGGCGGTGTTCAGCGGCTTACGGTGTTGTGCCGCTCGCCGGCAGCAGCACCACCATGATCAAGAGCAATGCCGCCATCACGATCGTGTAATAACGGATCGACCTCTTCATTCTTCTCTTCCTCTCCGGGTTTGCCTTTGGCAGGCACTTTCTCACCTTGCGTGTGACATTTGCAGGCAGCACACACGCATGAAGTCAGGTCACTCCTCCCCGAGTGACACGCTGACTCCGATAACCTAGCCCCTCTGCCAGACATTTCAACACGCTGCGGGTTGGAATTCTGTGATTACTTGTTTTTGCCGGATCCGCGAGGCTCGCTGTCTTACCCAGATTCACATTAGGGCGAGAAAGAACCATGATCACCGGCCTGGAACTGGAACCGACGCCAAGGCGGCTACAGCAGGCGGCTACAGGTAGTCGGTCCCCGCCGACTCGCCCACCGCCGCGTGCAGCTTCTTGATCTCCTCCGCCCGGTCCTGTGGGCAGACCAGCGTCGCTTTGCCCGTGTGGATCACGATCAAGTCCTCCACCCCCAGCGTCGCGATCAGGTGCTCGGGGTCGTCGCTCGCCACCAGCGTGCCCTCGCTGTCCATCAGGACGTGCTTCTCCGCACCCAACGCGTTGCCCCCCGCGTCGGTCTCGCACGTCTCGGCGAAGCTCGGCCAACTGCCCACATCCAGCCACGTCAGCCCCATCGGCACCGCCGCCACCTTGACCTGGTCGTCCTGGCTCGCCGGCTCCATCACCGCGTAGTCCACGCTCACCTTCTTCAGCGACCCGAACGTCTCCGGCAGCTTCGCCATCGTCTCGGGCTCGCCCCACTTCGCCCCGATCTCCGACAGCACCGCGTAGTTCTCCGGTTCGTACCGCCGGATGCAGTCCATCACCGTCGCCGCCTTCCACACGAACATCCCCGAGTTCCAGAGGTACTTCTCGCCCCCGGCTGCGAAGTACTGCTCCGCCACCGGTGCTTCGGGCTTCTCCTTGAACGCATCCACCCGACGCGCATACTCCGACACCGCATCGCCCAACGCCAGGTAGCCGTAGCCCGTCGCGGCGTGCGTCGGCGTGATCCCGAAGGTCACCAGCGTGTCCGGCTCCGCCTCCGCCAACGCATACCCCCGATCGACAATCTCTAAGAACTGATCGATGGGCTCGATGATGTGGTCGGCGGTGAAGATCGCCACCGTCGCGTCCGGATCCTTCGCCAGCAGCACCGCACACCCCAGCCCGACCGCGTTGAGCGTGTCCCGCCCCATCGGCTCGCCAATGAATCGGTCGGCCGTCATCCCCGGCAGCCGCTCCATCATTACGTCCCGTGTCGACTCCCCCGCGCCCACATAAACCCTTTCCGGGGGCACCAGCCCGTCCAGCCGTTCCATCGCGATCTGCAGCAGCGACCGGCCCCCAATAAACGGGATCAGCTGCTTGGGCAGCGCCTTGGTCGACATCGGCCAGAGCCGTGTCCCGGACCCCCCCGCCATGATCAGTGCGTATCTCATCCCGGCAGCATACCGGCCCGCATCCCCGCGCGCGCCCACGCCTCTCAAACCCTGGAATAACCCCGCCGCGCCTACGATTCACCAGAAACAAACTCCTTTTGAAAGGACCAGTTATGGCTATCGCCCACGAAGACAACCTCAAGACCCAGACTCTCCCCGAGGGCGTCCGGCTCACCCTTATCGACCTGCTCAAGACCGCCTACAACATGGAGCTCGAGACCGTCATCAACTACTCCAGCAACGCCATCCAGCTCGACGGCATGCTCGCGATGGAGGTCAAGGAATCCCTCGGCGGTGACGTCGCCGAAGAGCTCGACCACGCCCAGCAGATCGCCAAACGCATCAAGGTGCTCGGCGGCGACGTGCCTGGCTCCCAGTCCCTCAAGATGACCCAGACCACCCTCCAGCCGCCCACTAACACCGTGGATGTCGAGTCGGTCATCCGCGGCGTCATCGATGCCGAGACCGGCGCGATCGCCCACTACCAGAAGATCATCGACACCGCCGCCGGTGTGGACCCCGTGACCGAGGACCTGTTCATCGAGATCAAGGGCGATGAAGAGGAACACCGCCGTGAGTTCGCCGGCTTCCTCCGCGAGTACGAAGCCCTCCGCGAGATGTTCAGCAGGGGCTGAAATGCTACCCCGAGGTATCCTTATCGAGATGCCTCACACGACTACACCCCTCCCGCACCGCGGCCTCACCCTGGCCGCGGTGCTTTCGTGCATGCTCACCCTAACCGCCTGCAACACCACCCCACCCGCCACCGAGCAGCCACCCCCGCAGCCCAAGTCCTTCGGCATCCCCGTCCTCGCCATTGAGGGCACCACCGTCACGCTCTACGGTGACAACCGCAACCTCGCCCCCGGCACCACTCTCCAACTCATCCAGGCCGAGCTCTTCGACGGCGAACTCTTCGAGGCCCCGATCGGCACCGTCCGCATCACCAACCCCCAACTCGACTCGGGCCTCGCCACCGGCGAGCTCACCTTCACCGGCGGCTCCCTCGTCCCCGACGCCCTGCGCTTCTGCATCCGCATCTTTCCCGACCAAGCGGCCACCCCGTAAACGGAGCACCGCGGACGGCGCGGGAGAGTTTTCTCGTTGTTTCTCGCGTTGGTACGGTTACGCTCTTGCTGTGCGTGCCTCGTGCTCACAGCCCCGTTGCAGGACCACCCGTCGGGCGAACCTCCTGTCATCTCCGCTGCTCTGCTTGGCCGCCACCGTTGTTCTGACGAGCCCATCACAACCGGCCCACGCCGACGGACCCGACTTCGGCCCCCAGGCCCGACCCGCCGACCAACGCCTCACCGCGGTTTACGACTGGTCGATACAAAGCCTCGATCAGGTCTTCATCGATATCCACCGGCCGCCCGTCAACGTCCGCCTCGCCTACACCCTCGACCTGTGGCGCACCCCGCCGGGCTCCGCGGAAACCGAACTCCGCCTCGAAGTCCGACGGCTGGCGCTGCTCGTCAACGACCAGCCCGTCTACACCCACCCGCCCCCACAACCGCCGGCGCGCGGCTCCGCTGAGCCCGACCCGGCCAAGCACGCCCGCGACGCCTTCCACCGCCTCGTCACCAACACCTCCCCCCTCCTCGAGTTCACCGACGCCGCCCGCTACGAGATCGAAGCCCTCGCCCGGCTGCTCACCCTCGCCCACGGCCGGACCTTCACACTCAACACCGCCTCACCCCTCTGGGCACCGGACCCAGAGCAAATCAGCACCGACGCCTTCATCGCCGCCCTCGCCCCCGAGGCCGTCTCGCCCATCCCCTCGTCCCTGCACTACTGGTACTTCAACCCCGATGATCAGTCCTACGACGCGTCTCGACGCGTCTTCCTGCCCCACCACGCCCGCGTCCGAAGCCTCTTCTACAACCACCTCAAACTCCTGATGTCCGCCCACGAGGCCAACGGCCCGCTCCCACGCCTCGACCGCCGGCTCTTCCTCGACTCAGACGGGCCTCACTCCATCCCCGCGAGTGTCCGCGCGGCACTCCGGCCTAACCGCGGCGTGTCCCGCGCGACGCCCAACCCCGTCCCGGCCGTCTCGCCCCTCATCGCCCTCGGCATCATCCCCACCGCCGACCAGTTCACCACCCTCGAGATCGATCGATTCGGCGGGTCCAACCGCAACGAGGCAGGCGAGCAGGAACGCGCCCGTCTACGCCGCCGACTCATCACCGACATCCGGCATACGGCCCACAAGCTCGGCGAGCCTCGGTTGCTTAGCGACGCTCGACGCGGCAAGCTGCCGACCCTCGACGGGCCCGCCGCGGTCAGACTGGCCTCCCGTCTCCGCATCGCGGAGCTCCGCCGCTACCGGATCGCCCGCATCCGTGAAGACCCCGAGCTCGATATCGCCGCCCTGTATCTCCAAGCGACCGACCGGAAAGACCTCTGGCTCACCGCCAGCCGCGCCGTCACCCACCGCGCCAGCCGCCACCACGCGGCCGCCAGCGTACACGTGACCGCTGAGGTCCCCAGCAGCCCCACCATCCGCGCCGCGCCCTTCGTCCGCGCTCGTCTCCGGATCCTCGCGTCCCTGACCTGGCAACCCGACCTCCCGATCGATCTATCCGCCGACCGGTGGATCGACCCCTAGGTCGTCTGGTCACAAGCGCGACCCCAGCCGATAACTTCAAGCCCCCACCCACCCCCCAGCCGACCATAATCACACGGCTTCGGTCGATCTGCGCTCACGCCGCCCCACCGTCGCCTTACCGCTGCCCCGCCACCACCCCGACCGCTCACCGACCGTTACAATCGCACAACTTACGGCCAGCCCGTCATACGACCGTCCAGCCCCGCTCAGAGACCCGTCTTGTTCATCGATGACTTCCTCAGCTTCTTCAGCGTCGATATGGGCATCGACCTGGGCACCTGCAACACCCTCGTCTGCGTCCGCGGCGAAGGCATCGTGCTGAACGAACCCTCCGTCGTCGCCGTCAAAAAGGGCACCAACCAGGTCCTCCAGAACGGCAACGCCGTCGGCTGGGTCGCCAAGGAAATGCTCGGCAAGACCCCCGGCTCCATCACCGCGATCCGACCCCTCAAAGACGGCGTCATCTCCGACTTCGAGATTACCGAGGCGATGCTCGGCTACTTCATCCGCAAGGTCAACGGCAAACGCCCCTTCGTCAAGCCCCGCGTGGTCATCGCCGTGCCCTCCGGCATCACCGCCGTCGAGAAACGCGCCGTCTTGGATTCCGCCGAGCACGCCGGGGCCCGCCGGGTCTACCTCGTCGAAGAACCCATGGCCGCCGGCATCGGTGCGAACCTCCCCATCGTCGAAGCCACCGCCTCGATGATCGTCGATATCGGCGGCGGCACCACCGAGGTCGCCATCATGTCGCTCGCGGACATCGCCCAATGCGAGTCGGTCCGCGTCGCCGGCGACGACATGGACGAGGCCATCGTCAACCACATGAAGCGGGCCTACAACCTGATGATCGGTGAGCAGACCGCCGAACGCATCAAGATCGAGATCGGCTCCGCCGCCCCCGACGCCGACGGCGAAGAACGCACCATGGAGGTCCGCGGCCGAGACATGATCTCCGGCCTCCCCCGCAAGACCCTCATTACCTCCGAAGAGATCCGCGAAGCCCTCCAAGAGCCCCTCTCCGCCATCATCGAAACGGTGACCCGCACCCTCGAGCGCTGCGAGCCCGAGCTCGCCGCCGACCTCGTTGACAACGGCATCGTCCTCGCCGGCGGCGGCGCCCTGCTCCGCGGCATCGGCACCATCATCTCCAACGCCACCGGCCTCGACGCCCGCATCGCCGAGGACCCCCTCACCTGCGTCGCCCGCGGCACCGCCATCTACCTCGAACACCTCGAGGAGTGGAAGAACACGATGGACACCGACACCAGCGAGCTGTAGCTCGCCGTTTTGCGGCGGGATTCATCCCGCCCGTCCAACCGCACATCCCCCGCCCCCTCAACATGACCGGCAAACGCCTCGTCATCCTCGTCGCCTGCGTCCTCGGCATCACCGCCGTCCTCCCCGCCCGCTTCGCCAACCCCCTCTCCACCCCCACCCGCTGGCTCGCCGACACCGCCCTCTCGCCCGTCACCGGGCCCCTCCACCGCGCCACCACCGCACCCCTCGGCGGCCCCGGCGACCACGACGCCGCCGTCCCCACCGACCCCGCACAGCACCCCGTCCTCGCCCTCCAGCAGATCGCCCAGCTCCAGGACCAGGTCGCCCGCCTCCGCGTCGAAAACCAACGCCTCCGCCAGGTCCGCGAGCTCCTCGAGGGCGAGGCCCGCGTCATCCAGGCCCGTGTCACCGGTTCCGAGCCCGGCACCGGACAACGCGTCCTCCGGCTCAATAAGGGCAGCAACGACGGGCTCGCCAACGGCCAGGTCGTCGTCTTCGGCGGCTGGCTCGTCGGGCAGGTCATCGCCGCCGACCCCTCCACCGCCCGCGTCCAGCTCATCACCTCCGCCGGCTCCGAGTTCCAGGTCGCCTTCTCCTCACCCGACCTCACCCAACCCCCCCGCGTCGAACGCCCCAACCTCGTGCTCGAACCCAACCAGGCCCGCTTCGCCGTCCTCGCCGGCGTCGCCCGGGACACCGCCATCACCCAGGACGACCTCGCCCGCCTCGTCGACCCCCGCTGGCCCCCCGAAGCCCAGGCCTTCTTCGTCGGCCGCGTCACCCAGATCAACCGCTACCCCGACGACCCCGAACTCCGAAAGGCGGTGTATGTCGCGCCGGCGCTTCGTTTGGACCAGCTGGCGACGGTGGATGTGATCGTCCCGTGAGCAGGAAGTTGGAATTCAGAAGTTGGAATGTGGAAGAAAAACAGCTCCACGATTCAGGCCAACTGGAAACGATCCAAACAAAACTCCGACCCACATAAAACTTTTCGCCTACATACGCAGATCAAGCCGCCACCTCCAAATTCCAAATTCTAACTTCTTCCCGCTATGCGCTGGCTCCTCTTCATCCCCGCCGCCTACCTCGCCGCCGCCCTCTCGGTCGGGCTCGGGAGCTTCCTGTCGCTCGGCTCGGGCCACGCCCGCCCCGACCTGCTCATCGTTCTGCTCGCCTTCGTCACCCTCCAAGCCCCGACCGCCACCGCCCGCGTCGCCGCCCTGCTCCTGGGCATCCTCGCCGACACCCTCCACTCCCACGACCCCGCCGTCCCCGGGCTCCTCGGCCCCTTCGCCATCGGCTATCTCGTCGGCTACTTCGCCATCCAGCAGCTCCGCCCTTTTCTCGTCCGCGACTCGGTCATCACCCTCGCGGTCATGTCTCTCGCCGCCGCCGCCTTCGCCCACCTCACCGCCGCCACGCTCCTTTCTCTCCGTGGCCTCCCCATCTTCGCCGGCCAGCCGGTCCCCGATTTCACCGTCCTCTCCCAGCTCGGGCGACGCACCGTCCAAACCCTCTACACCACCGCCCTCGCTTTCCCCGTGGGCTTCCTCCTGCTCCGCACGAAACCCCTCTGGCGATTCCCTACCGTCCCGCGGCATTGACGGCTTATTGATCACAGAGTTCAAGAGACACAGAGACACAGAGCAAGGCAGAAATCAAAGTGTTTTTCTCTGTGTCTCTGTGTCTCCCAATCTCTGTGATATCCGACTCAGATAGACTGTAAGCATGATCTGGATTGTGCTCTTCGTCGTCGCCACTGCCGCCGCGATCGGCCTGTTGATCTGGGGCCTGCTGACCAAGAAAGCCGCCGGCCAACACGCCGCCACCCTTGCCGCCGAGCTCGACGACGCCCGCGTCCAGCTCACCCAACGCCTGGCCGAGAACACCGACCTCGACAAGCAGCTTGCCGCGGAGCAGGCCAAGGTCGAATCTTTCGATCAACGCCTCGAAGACCGCGACGAAGCCCACCGTCAAGCGATGAAGCTCGTCGAAGACAAGTTCAAAACGCTCGCTGAAGACGTCCTCGAATCCAGCCGCAAGAAGCTCGGCAATGCGGCCAACGATGAGCTCGACAAACGCCGCGTCGCCATCGATCACATGCTCAAGCCGATCCGCGAGTCGCTCGACAAGCACGCCAAAGCTGTGACCGACATCGAGAAGCAGCGCGAAGGCGCCTACGCCGGTCTGCGCCAACTGATCGACTCGATGCACGGCAGCTACAAGGAGCTCGGCGAGCAAACGCGCGGCCTTGTCTCTGCTCTGCGTAAGTCCGAAGTGCGTGGCCGATGGGGCGAGGTCCAGCTCCGCCGCGTCGCCGAGATGGCGGGCATGATCCCTTACTGCGACTTCGAGGACCAGCTCACCGTCACCAACAGTGACGACCACAAGCTCCGCCCCGACATGGTCGTTCGGCTTCCCGCCGATCGCACGATCGTGGTCGACGCCAAGACCCCGATGACCGCATTCCTCGACGCGGTGGAGTCCGAAGACGACGCCGACCGCAGCACCAACTTGCAGCGGCACGCGAACCACATCCAGCAGAAGGTCAAAGACCTGGCCGCCAAGCGTTACCAGGACCAGTTCGACCGCAGCCCCGACTTCACGATCCTGTTCATCCCGGGCGAGGGCTTCCTGCAAGCCGCCGTCCAGATCGACCCACAGCTCATCGAGTCGGCCATGGCCCGTGGCGTCGTCATCGCCTCACCGACCACGCTGATCACACTGCTCAAAGCGGTTGAGGTGGGCTGGCGTGAGCAGCGTGTGGCCGAGAACGCCAAGCGGATCAGCGACCTGGGGCAAGAACTCCACGAACGCATCGCGGTCCTGACGAGCCATGCCCAAAACGTGGGCAAGCACCTCGGCAATGCCGTGGGCAGCTACAACAGCTTCCTGGGGTCGCTCGAGTCCCGCGTCCTCGTCACGACCCGCAAGTTCAAAGAGCTGGGTGCCGACTCATCCAAAGAGCTCCCGGCCGAGCACGCGATCAAGGCGATCGAACAGCAACCCCGCGAAGCCCCCGCCTTCGATTGATCTTTAGCCCTGGGCTCTGCCCAGGGGCTCGCGGCCTGCCGGATGCTCACGCCCCCGCTGGGGGCGCTAACCGGCCCGGCAGCTCCTCGTCCACCGACGGGAAATACCGCCGGATCACCGAGCAGTCGAACTTCGACAGGATCGCCGACGCCGGCTCGTGGTCCAGCAGGAACCCGAAGGCCGCCTCGACCACCCGGCTGGGCGGGACGCGGCCATGCGACCAGTGGTCGTAGTCCTGGAACGACAGCGTCACGTCGTAGTCGTAGGTCCGGCCGCCGCCGAAGACCCGTACCGCGTAGGACCAGCGAGCCGGGCCTTCCGACTCTTGCCCGACTTCGATCTCGTAGGCCGTACCGCTCACCCCGGTACGATAACGCCGATGCCCGACGGTTCACCGCACTCGCAGCCGACGCCGATCGACCCGGATGAACCCGTCGCGGTCCGCCGCCACGCCGACCGCTGCTTCTTTGCTTCGGAAGAGACGGTCCTCGACGCCGACGGCCAGCCGCTGGGCTACATCGTCGAGGGCATCCTCTGGCCGATGCACGACATCGCCGAGACCCGCCCGATCGACGGCCCCGACGCCACCTGCGACCCGACCGCGTAAGCCCCGCCCCGTAAGCCCTACACCGCCCGCACCCAACCCGCTCGATGTTTGTTCTCGAAACCATCCGCCTCGGCCTGAAGAACCTGTGGCTTCACAAGCTGCGGTCGCTGCTCACCGCGCTGGGCATCATCATCGGGGTCTCGGCGGTGGTGGCGATCGCCGCGTATGGCGAGGGCTCGAAGCAGGCGGTGCTCCGCGAGATCAAGCTGCTGGGTGCGAACAACATCATCATCCGCAGCCAGAAGCCGGACGTGGACAGCCCGACCGCGTCGCCCGAAGACGAGCCGGCGGACACCGACGACGTGATCAGCTACGGGCTGCAGCTGCTCGACCTGGAGCGGATCGAGAACGGCGCGGTCGAGCCGATCGAGCGGCTGGTCCCGCTTAAGCGGGTGGCCGACACGGTGTCGCGGCGGGACAAGCGGGTGCCCGCCGCGGCGGTGTTCGGGACCACCGACCTGCTGCGGGAGACCACGTCGCTGGCGGTGGCCCGGGGGCGGTACCTCCGGCCCAACGACCTCACGAGCCTGGCGGGGGTCGCGGTGATCGGCGCGGAGATCGCCGACCGCCTGTTCCCGCTCGACGACCCGCTGGGCAAGACGATCACGCTGGACCGTCAGGCCTTCGAGGTGATCGGGGTGCTGCAGCGGGTGGGGCTGGCGGGCGGGGCCGGGTCGTCGCTGGTGGGGCGTGACCTGAACTTCGACATCCACATCCCGCTGAGCACGGCCCGGTCACGGTTTGGGGACGAGCGTCAGGCCGGGGCCGGCGGCCGGATCGAACGCGTCGAGCTCACGGAGCTGATCCTGCGTGTCCCGGACCAGGACGACGTGCTGCCCGTGGCCGACAAGGTCCGCCGGGTCATCGAGCACGCCCACCGCGGGCAGCAGGACGTCACGGTGATCGTCCCGCTCGAGCTGATCCAGCAGGCCGAACGCACCGGGCTGATCTTCACCATGCTCATCGTGATCATCGCGGGGCTGTCGCTGTTCGTCGGCGGGATCGGGATCATGAACATCATGCTCGCCTCGGTCACCGAGCGGACGCGGGAGATCGGCGTCCGCCGGGCGCGCGGTGCGACCCGCCGGGACATCGTCGCCCAGTTCCTGGTCGAGACCACGGTGCTCTCCGGGCTGGGTGGGCTGCTCGGTGTCGGGCTCGGGCTCGCGGCCATGTGGGTCCTCACGCTGCTGTCCGAGCGGGTCGACGGGCTCGCCGCCCCGGAGCTCTCCGAGCTCTACACGGGCATCGCCCTGAGCACCGCCGTCCTCGCCGGCGTCGTGTTCGGGCTCTACCCCGCGATCAAGGCCTCGCAGCAGGACCCGATCGTCGCGCTGCGTCACGAATAAGACTGGACCCCTCGCCGTTTATGCCGGAGGATTGATCGACCCCAACCTCGAGCCTCCCCATCGACACCCACACCGTCCAAGCCCTGCTGGCCCGCATCGAGGCCAAGGACCTGACCACCGCCGCCCACACCTGGCGGGTCGTGCTCTACGCCCGCGCCCTCGCCGAGCACCACGGCCTCGACGACGACGCCCTCCAGACCATCACCCACGCCGCCGCCCTCCACGACCTCGGTAAGCTCGACATCCCCGACGCCATCCTCCAGAAACCCGCTCGCCTCACCCCCGAAGAGTTCAAGGTCATACAGCTCCACCCCGTCACCGGCTACGAACGCCTGACCAACCTCGGCGTCACCGACCCGCTCATCCTCGGCCTCGTCCGACACCACCACGAACGCATCGACGGCACCGGCTACCCCGACGGCCTCGCCTCCACCCACATCCCCCTGCCCGCCCGCATCTTCGCCGTCATCGACACCTTCGACGCCCTGACCTCGATCCGCCCCTACCGCCGCGAGGTGGGCGAGGAAGCCGCGGAGCACGCCCTGCGCATCCTCGAGCAGGACGCCGGCACCCACTATTGCCCGCACTGCGTCGATCTGTTCACCAGCCTGTATCGCACCGGCAAGCTCGACTACATCCTGCACTACTTCAACGACACCGCCGACCTGCCCGCGTTCGCCGCCTCCGACGCCGACGCCCTGGTCGATCGTGCCCACCAAAACTAACCGCACAACACCCCCGCCCCCACCCAGGGCCTGGCGCTGTCATAATCCCGTGCTCCGATGTTCGTGCTCAAAGCCAACAACCTGATCAAGACCTACAGCGGCCGGACCGTGGTCGACAAGGTGTCGTACGCCGTGCAGGAGGGCGAGATCGTCGGGCTGCTCGGGCGCAACGGGGCGGGCAAGACCACGTCGTTCCGCATGACGATGGGCATGATCAGCCCCGACCAGGGCCAGGTCATCTTCAACGGGCACGACGTCTCGAAGCTGGCGATGTACCAGCGGGCCCAGCGTGGGATGGGCTATCTCGCGCAGGAGCCGTCTGTGTTCCGCAAGCTGTCGGTGGAGAAGAACCTGCTGGCGATCCTCGAGACGACCCGCATGCCCCGTCGGCAGCGTCGCGCACGCGCCGAGGAGCTGATGGGCCAGTTCGATCTGCTCAAGAACCGCAAGCAGGCCGCCGCCACGCTCTCGGGCGGTGAACGCCGGAAGCTCGAGATCGCCCGGGCGTTGGTGACCGACCCGACACTGATCCTGCTCGACGAGCCGTTCGCCGGCGTCGACCCCGTTGCGGTCGAAGAGCTGCAGGACGAGATCCGTCGGCTCCGCAGCGAGCTGGGCATCGCGATGCTTGTGACCGACCACAACGTGCACCACATCCTCGCCGTCTGCGATCGGGTTTACGTCATCGCCGAGGGCAAGGTCTTTGCCGAGGGCACGCCGAAAGAGATCATCAACAACCAGCAGGTCCGTACGACCTACCTCGGGTCCACCTTCAAGGGCGACGAGTTCGACTGACCCCACCCACCCCACCTACCAACTCCGCCCACCGCCGCATTTAACCCGGGCTCCGCCCGGGGGCACCTGGCGCATCCGATGCCCAACGATCCTGCCACCACCCCCGACCCGCTCCGCGACGCCACTCACGGCATCCGCCTGCAGAAGGCCCTGGCGAACGCCGGTGTCGCCTCCCGCCGCGCCTCCGAAGAACTCATCGCCGAGGGCCGGGTCCGCGTCAACGGCACGACCGTCACCGAGCTGCCCGCCTGGGTCGACCCCGCCACCGACCGCATCGAGGTGGATGGGAAACTCATGGCCCGGCCTCGCAAAACCAAAGGTTCACGCAACCCGGATGCCGTGGGCAAGACCTACCTGCTGGTCAACAAGCCCCGTGGCGTGATCTCCACCAACGACGACCCCGAGGGCCGACCCCGCGTCATCGATCTGCCCGACAAGGCCCTGGTCGCGGGGGCCCGGCTCTTCCCCGTGGGCCGGCTCGACGCCGACTCCACCGGGCTCATCCTGTTGACCGACGACGGCGAGCTCGCCCACCGCCTCACCCACCCGTCCTTCGGCATCACCAAGACCTACCGGGTGACCATCAAGGGCAAGCCCACAGAGGCCGACCTCGCCCGCCTCCGCAAGGGCCTGTTCCTGACCCACCCCCGGAAGAACGGCCCCCTCACCGAGAATGAGCCTCAAGGGGTCAAGCGGGCGAAGCCGCAGGCCGTCACCGTGCTCAAGTCCAGCACCGACCGCTCCCGCAGCGATCGGACGCTGTTGAAGATCACGCTCGCCGAGGGCCAGAACCGCGAGATCCGCCGGCTGCTCGCCCGTGTGGGGTTCAAGGTCACCAAGCTGCACCGCACCGCGATCGGGCCGTTGCAACTCAAGGCGGTCCCGCGGTCCGGGGCACGGGCGCTGTCCGCGGTCGAACTGGCAAAACTCCGCCGGGCCTGCGATCTGTAGGAAGTGCTGGTGACCGCGTTCAGTGCGTCGCGGGGTTGGGTTTCTTGGGCAACGTCCGGCGGGCTGGTTGATCGGGTTGCTCCGCCGCTGGAGCCGTGTCGGCGTCAGATTGGACGGCGGGGTCCAACTCGGGCAGCGGGTCAGACCGGAACAGCACGGGCTCCTCGGCGTGCTCCGCCGGGGTGCCGGCGATGGAGTCGGCGGGGCGGTAGACCGGCGAGGCGTGTGCGGTGCCGGGCGTGATGCCGGGGCGGTAGGCGAGCGGGGCCCGCAGCGGGTCGGCGATCAGCGGCAAGGCCGCGAGCTCGGCCGTATTCAGGCGGTTGTACAGCTCGAGGGTCTGGCGTTCGGTGGCCTGTTGCGGGACCCGGGCGCGGAACACGCCGAGCATCGGGTTGTACCAGAACCCCGCTTGATCGCCGCGGCGGATCACCGGGTCCGGCGGGTGCTCGGCCCGGTCACCAGGGGGGGCCAGATCGATCCACGGGTGGTCGGCGTCGAGCAGGATGTTCAACGGCAACCGCTCGCCGAACCACGCCGGCTGCACCGCCACGAGCAGAGCGTTCCGCGGGTCGTCCGCGGCGGCGGCCTTGAGGGCGGCGTGGTAGGCGGTGCGTTCGTGAAGCTGGGTCAGCGACTGCTGGACGAAGGCCATGTCGGCGGCGCGCGTATCCTGGGCACGGTTGTGCAGGAGCATGGCCCCGAGGCCGAACACCGCGGCGAGCGCAATCAGGCTGTGCAGAACCAGACGCATAGTGATCCGAGCGTCTGATTCACCGGGCACGCTGGCGAATTGGGGTGGGGTTTACGGGTTCTGCGAGCTGCGGTTGGGCGGAGTGATCGCTACAGACGCTACAGGACTCAGCGAACCGCCCGGATCAGGCGATGGTGACCTTGGTCATCGTGTCGCCCTGGGCGATGGCGTTGACCACGTCTTGGCCGTCGGTGACCTTGCCGAAGACACCGTGCTTCCCGTCGAGCCAGGGGGTGGCGACGTGGGTGATGAAGAACTGCGAGCCGTTGGTGTTGGGCCCGGCGTTCGCCATGGACAGGACGCCGGGGCCATCGTGCTTCAGGGCCAGGGCGCCGGGCTCGTCGTCGAACTTGTAGCCGGGGTCGCCGGTGCCGGTGCCGAGGGGGCAGCCGCCCTGGATCATGAAGTCCGGGATCACGCGGTGGAACTTGAGCCCGTCGTAGAAGCCATCGCCGGCGAGCTTCTCGAAGTTGCCCACCGTTTCGGGGGCCTGCTCGTCGAAGAGCTCGAGGGTGATGGTGCCTTTGGACGTTTCGAGGGTGCAGGTCTTGGACATGAGCGGGGCTTTCGTCTCTGGGGGGTTCAGAAGAATGGGGGCGGCAGTGTAGGCAGCCGTTGGCCTCAATGCAGGAACAGCCGGAGGCCGGAGAGGGCCATGGTCATGTGGTGGGCGTTGGCGGCGGCGATGACGTCGTCGTCACGCTTGGAGCCGCCGGCCTGGAGGACGTACTTCACGTTGCTGCGGGCGGCGCGGTCGAGGTTGTCTTTGAACGGGAAGAAGGCGTCGGAGCTGAGGCAGACCCCCGGAAGATGGCTGAGCCAGTCGGCGGCTTCTTCCTGCGTGATGGGGTCGATGTCGCTCTGGACGGCAGCCTGCAGTTCGGCGATCTCGCCGGCGTCGAGCTGGGCGTAGCGGGTGAACTGATCGATGAGGTTGACCTTGGTCGGCCGAGGGGTGCCGGGCTTGAAGGCGTCGACCAGGGCGAGCGTCTTGGGGTGGGTCTTGAGGGCGAAGCGGTCGGCCTTGTCGCAGGCGAGGCGGACGCAGGCGATCCGCGACTGCTGCCCGGCCCCGATGCCCACCGCCTGGCCGTTCCACCCCACGGCCACGGAGTTCGACTGCGTGTGCTTGAGCGCGGCGGTGATGGTGAGCATCGCGGTGATGGCGTGCTCGGGCCAGGTCTGGTTCTCGGTGACGGTCTTGTCCAGGAGGTCGGGCGTGATCGCCGCGTCGTTGTAGGTCTCTTTGAGGGTGAAGCCGAAGACGGTGCGGGACTCGGTGGCGGGGGGTTCGAGATCGGGGTCGATCTGGAGGACGCGGTAGTTGCCGCCCTGCTTGGCTTTGAGCAGGTCGAGGGCCTCGGGGCTGTAGCCAGGGGCGAGGATGCCGTCGGAGACCTCGGGCTTGATGAGCTGGGCGGTGGCGAGATCGCAGGGGTCGGAGAGGATGATGAAGTCGCCGAAGGACGCGACGCGGTCGGAGGAGCGGGCCTTGGCGTAGGCCAGGGCGAGGGGCGACCAGTCGAAGCTGTCGGGGTCGGGGTAGAGGAAGGCCTTACCGAACGCGGCGGTGGGCGTTTCGTCATCGGTGGCGACGGCGGCCCCGGCGGGCGAGACGTGCTTGAACGACGCGGCGGCGGGGAGCCCGGTCGCGGCCTTGAGGTCGCGGACCAGCTGCCAGCCGCGGAGGGCGTCGAGCAGGTTGATCATCGACGGGTTGCCGTTGAGGACCCGGAGGCCGTCGGGTGGGCCAGTGACGGTGGCGTGGGGCTGATTGGGGTTGCAGCCGTATTTGAGTCGGAGTTCCATAGGTCGAGAGGTTGTAGGTTGTAGGCGGTAGGTTGTAGAGGACAGCGGGCAGCATAGAAGGGATGCGAGACAGCGATGCGGATTGTGACTTGGAATGTGAACGGGATGCGGGCGGGGCTTCGGAAAGGGGCCCTGGAGAAGCTGGACGCGATCGGGGCGGACGTGGTGCTGCTGCAGGAGGTGCGGGCGTTGTGGGCGGATGTGGGCGGGGCGATCGAGGCGGCGGGGTGGTGCGCCGGTGAGAGCCAAGCGGGGTGGAACCCTGCGATGAAGAAGGGCTACGCGGGCACGGCCGTGCTTTGGCGGGAGCACATCGAGGCGACCGGGCTGGTGCGGGGCTTGAGCATGCGGGACCGCGACCACGAGGGCCGGGTGCTGTCGGGCTGGGTGCGGGACACGCGATTGAAGGGCCCCAAGCGGTGGGTGGGCGTGACCAGCGTGTACCTGCCGTCGGGCAGCAGCGGCACGCACCGGCAGGAAGTCAAGGAGTCGTGGATGAAGCGGTTCCGGCCCTGGGCGAGCAAGCGGCAGAACGCGGCGTCGCACGGCGTCACGCCCTGGCCGACCAACAAGCCGCCGAAGACCGTGCCGCCGGTTGTGCTCGGCGGCGACTTCAACATCGCGATGACCCCCGCGGACATCTACTACGACAAGGGCAACGAGAAGAACTCGGGCTACCTGCCGCACGAGCGGGCGTGGATGACGCGTCTCGTCGGGAGCGGTTGGAGTGATGTGGTGCGGGAGGCGTATGGCGGGGTCGAGGGGCCGTACACCTGGTGGAGCAACCGCGGGCAGGCCCGGAAGCTGGACCGGGGTTGGCGGATCGATTACCTGCTGGCGAACGCGTCGGCCGTCAAGCGTCTGGTTGAGGGGTCGGTTGTGGTGCACCGCGACGCGTCGCTGGGCGTCTCGGACCACGCCCCGGTGGCGCTCGACCTGGACTGATTCACGGACCGGCCAGCTTCTCGAACGCCAAGCGACGCCCCGCACACAGCGCGATCGCGATCGCGTCCGACACGTCCGCCGGGCTCGGCGCCTCGGCCAGCCCGCACTGGCTCGCCACCGCCGCCCCGACCTGCTGCTTGCTCGCGTGACCATTCCCGGTCAACGACTTCTTCACCTCCGTCGCCCCCATCGGGTCGACCGGCAGCCCACGCTGCTCGGCCGCCAGCAGGATCACCCCCCGGGCGTGCCCCATCAGGATCGCCGTGGTCGGGTGCGCGTAGTGGGCGTACAGCTTCTCGACCGCGACCCGGCTCGGCTCCAGCCGTCCCATCAGCCCGGTCAGCTCCCCGTACAGCTCCGCGAGCCGTGACTCGACCGACGCCTTCTCGTTGAGCCGCACCACCCCGCCCTCCACGAGCGTCGGCTCGACCGCCCCGGCCCGCACCTCGACGAGGCCGTAGCCCGTCAGCCGCAACCCAGGATCGATGCCGAGAATCCGCACCGCCCAATCCTACCCCCGCAACGCATCCCATATGATTCAATGTCTGTACTCAACCGCAGCCATGGAGGGCTGACCCATCGCACGCAAGCGTTCCCAATCATCTAAGTCTGATGGCGACGACCTCTTCGCCAACGGGTCCACCGACCCCGAGACGGGCGACGCCCTCGGCGTGTCCCGTGTCGCGCTCCACGAAGCGACCCAGTCCCGCTACCTGAACTACTCGCTGTCGGTGATCACCAGCCGGGCGCTGCCCGACGTCCGCGACGGGCTCAAGCCCGTGCAGCGCCGCATCCTCTATACCATGTGGCAGGAACGCCTGCTCCCCGAGGCGAAGCCCCGCAAGTGTGCCGGCGTGGTCGGCTCCGCGCTCCGCGACTACCACCCCCACGGCGACACCGCCCTCTACGACGCCCTGGTCCGCCTCGCTCAGCCCTGGGTCATGCGGGAAAAACTCGTCGACGGCCACGGCAACTTCGGCTCTATCGACGGCGACAACGCCGCCGCCTACCGCTACACCGAGTGCCGCCTCGCCCCCCTCGCCACCCCCCTGCTCGACGACATCCACCGCGACACCGTCCCGTTCCGCCCGAACTACGACGGGTCCAAGAACGAGCCCGTCGTCCTGCCCGCCCGCATCCCCAACCTGTTGGTCAACGGCAGCGCCGGCATCGCCGTCGGCATGGCGACCTCGATCCCGCCCCACAACCTCGGCGAGACCTGCCGGGCCCTGCTCAAGGTCCTCGACAACCCCGAGATCAAGGACTACCAGTTGGTCGCCAACGACGCGATCCAGGGCCCCGACTTCCCGACCGGCGGGCAGATCATCAACACCAAGGAAGAGCTGCGCGAGATCTATAAGACCGGAGCCGGTGCGGTGCGGGTCCGCGCGACAACCGCCCCCGGAAAAGGTGGGGGTCGAGCGTCGAAGGTGCTGACCATCACGTCGATCCCGTATGGCGTGAATAAGGCTGCGCTGGTTGAAGCGATCGGGCTTCTGGTCGTCAACCGGAAGATGCCGTTGATCCTGGATGTGCGGGACCTCTCGGCCGAAGACGTCCGGATCGACCTCGAACTGAAAAAGGATGCCGACGAAGACAAGGTCTTGGCGTACCTTTACAAGAACACCGACCTGCAGAAGAACTTCAACGTCAACCTGACCTGCTTGGTCCCGACCGAAAACCCCGAGGTGGGCCGGCCCGAGCGGCTGGGCCTGCTCGAAGTCTTGCGGTACTTCCTGATCTTCCGGCACGAGGTGGTCACACGCCGGCTGGAGCACGAGCTGGCGGCGCTCGAGAAGCGGCTGCACATCCTGCGCGGGCTGGCCCTGATCTTCGATGTGCTCGACGAGATCATCGCGATCATCCGGAAGTCGGACGGTAAGGCGGACGCGGCGAAGAAGATCATGGCCCGCTTCCCCGTGGATGGCCCGAAGGGTGCGAAGGCGGGGCTGGATGCGGAGCAGACCGACGCGATCCTGGAACTGAAGCTCTATCGCCTGGCCCGGCTCGAGATCAACCTGATCAAGGACGAGCTGGCGGAGAAGCAGAAACGGGCGCGGGCGATCAAGAAGTTGCTGGCGGACGACGAGGAGGACATGACCGCCGGGCGTTGGTCGATCGTGCGGGACGAGATCAACGCGGTGTTGAAGACCTATGCCGATAAGAAGACGAACCCGCGATCGGCTCGGCAGACGCTGATCGACTCGCCGGGCGAAGAGGTCGAGTTCGCGGCGGAGGACTTCATCATCGCGGAGGACGCGGTCGTGCTGGTCACGGCCGACGGCTGGGTGAAGCGCCAGAAACAGCTCGACCCCACCAACACCCGGCTGCGTGAGGGCGACCGCGCCCTGGCGTGCACGTCCGGATCGACCACGGCCACGCTCGCGCTGTTCTCCAACTTCGGCGTCTGCTACACCGCCCGCATCGCCGACCTCCCCGCGACCACGGGCTACGGCGAACCCATCCAGAAGCTCTTCAAGCTCAAGGACGGCGAGCGCATCGTCGCGGTGATGTCCATGGACCCCCGCGTCATCGGTAACACGGAAGAAGAAGAGGGCTCGGACTACGCCCCGGAGACACACGGCTTCGCCGCGACCAGCGACGGCTACGCCCTGCGGTTCGGGCTTGCCCCGTTTGCCGAGGTATCCACACGGGCGGGCCGGAAGTTCGCCCGGCCCGCGAAGGGCAATGTCGTCGTGGGCGTCGAAGCGATCCACGGCGGCGAGACCATCCTCGCGGCTTCCCGGCACTGCCGGGCGATGGTGTGTGCGGCGGTGGATGTGAACTACCTCGCCGGGCCCGGCAAGGGCGTGCAGCTGATCAAGCTGACGGGTGACGACCAGCTGCTGGGGTTCAAGGCCTCAGACGGCGACCGCGATTTGTTGACCGTCGAGACCAACCGGGGGGCGACCAAGACCATCTCGACGGTGAAGTACAAGACCACCTCGCGCGGTGGTAAGGGTTGGGAGGTTCAGAAGAACGGCAGACTGGCCCGGGTGGTGCCGCCGCCGGTGATGGCGGCCCCGGTTCTGGCCGACGGTTGAGCCGGAGGGGGGTCTGTCTGCACGGCCCGGGGCGATTGTTGCGCTGAGGCCAAGCGTTGATCTGCCTGTGATCGGAGAGTCTGTCGATGACCCGAATGCCCGCCCTGCCGTTGGTCTGTGCCGCGTTGCTGCTGGTGGTTCCGCTGCTCTCGGGCTGCGGCGAGCCGGACTCGGCCCAGGCCGAGACCCCAAAGCCTTCGGGCAAGATGGAGATCACCGTCATCAACCAGACGCGGGGTGATCTGACCGACGTCCTGGTCAAGGCGAGCCTGCCGGTGGTGTTCGGCGAGCTGGAGCGCGGCAAGACCAAAACGATGGGCCACCGCGATCTGGAGATGGTCGAGAAGATCAAGGTCCGCTGGGTCGAGCGGGGCGATAAGGTCCGGCTCAAGACGCTCTATCCGTACCGCCGGCTCGGGCGCCATTACACCGGCCCGATCGAGGTCACGCTCCGTCCTGACGGTGTTGCACAACTACGCAAGGCGAACTGATCCACCCGCGACGGATGGAATCACTTCGGAACGGGGTCAGGACGCGGCGAGTACCCGTGACGCTGGCGCGACATCAATACGCTGAGGCGACTCTGCTGCGGCTGCGGCTTGCTGAGCTATCGGTGGGACAAGGGGCTGCGGGTCAGTGCGGTCTTGACGGGCGTCCGGGCCCCAGAGCACGCCGCCCAACGCGCCGCCGTGCAACGGCCGGATCGCAATGCCGGCTTCACCCCGCCACACGCCGGACCCCAGCCGGCGGAGCCAGCCCGTCAGCGGCGCCTCGGGCCGGTCGGGGGTGATCCAGTCCAAACCGCCCTGCTCATCTTGGACACCCACGAACTCAACCGTCGAGCCTGACCGGTCGTGCCCACCCGCCAGGGGCTCGAACGCCAGGGCGTGGAGCCGGTGCGGGCTTTGGCCCTCCTGATCGGTAGTCAGGGCGTGAACGGGTAGGGGTAGCCTCCGCTCGGCGGCATCTGTGAGGGGGAACAGTCGGGGTTCGTGCGTCTGAGGAGGCGTGATGCGGATCGCCGCGTTGGGCGGTGCTAAGTCCAGCGGGGTGTGGGCGTCGATCAGGTCGAGCCGATCGCTCACGACCCGGCCGCGGACGCCGGCGGCCCAGACCTCGCCGGCTCGTTCGGCAGGTGTCTCATCACCCCCCTGCTCAGCCCAGCGGACCGCGAGTGTGATCACCCCCCACCGCCCACGCTGCATCGGTTCAAACACCAGCCGCTGGCTCGGGCTCAGCAGCGAACGCACATGCGTCAGCGGCACCGCGAGGTCCAGCACGGCCTGTACCGGCAACGCCTGATCTGTGGCCGAGTTCTCTGCCGGGTTGGGGTGAGCGTCAGTGTGGGGGAGATCGGGCGGGCTAATCATGGCTGAACCCCCCTATCGTGGTCTTCCGCTGCCCAACCGTCCTGCGTCGCCGCGTTCCGGGCTTGGCGGTTGATGCGTCTTCCGAAGAGCCCGGCGAGCTTGGTGCCCGTGGTCATAAAACGGCGGACCGCACCGGTGGGCAGGCCATGGAAATGGGCATACCAGCTGGTCATGGTGCCGAGCAGCTCGGTCATGGCCTCGATGCGGTCGAGGGTGTACCGGGCAGTGTGACGCGCCCTGGGGTCGGCGTTCGCCTGCACGTCTGCGGCGGCGAGCTCTTCACGGGCCTCGGCCATGCATCGGTCCAGTAGCGCCAGCGTGGGATCGATCTCGCGCTTCTTACGCTCGTCCAAGATCACCTTGAACATCTGCCAGACGTCGGTCATGGCCGTGAAGTGGTCCTTGCGTTGTCCAAGTACGGGGACGGCTCGAACGATGCCCCAGCCGATGAGTTCACGGATCGAGGTCGATACGTTGGATCGGGCTACGCCAAGCGTGTTGGCGATGAAATCGGCCGGGAGCGGTTCCGGGCTGAGGTAGAGCAGGGCATGAACCTGAGCGACTGTCCGGTTGATGCCCCAACGGCTGCCCATCTCCCCCCAATGAAGGACAAAGGCCTGAGCTGCAGGCGAGCGCTCCAGCGGCGATGTCGGTGTACCCGTCGCTTCACTGATGCCATGGATGGCTTCAGGCAAATCGAGCTCGGGCGTTCTGGGTCGTGTCGGCATGTCGACAGGGGGCGTACTGGGCATCGATGGGATTCCGTCAAGTCTTCTAAGCCGTCATCGACATAGTATATCGATCCTTTCAGTCAAGACAGAACAAACTTACAACTTGCAGAAGCTTACGGCCGAAATCAGATTCGTCACTTTAAATAATT
>JBCDIM010000041.1:0-31019 GCA_038749105.1 Planctomycetota bacterium | reverse complement strand
GTCGCGTTCTTCGGGGGTGTCGAGGGGTGGGCTGGTGGCTTGGAAGAACGGGCCGCGGCGGTCGGTTGCGTCGATCATCCCCTTGAAGACGGATTCCGCGTGCCAGACGCGGCCGTCGTGGATCATGTAATCGTCGTCGAGCCGGCCACCATGGGCGGCGTTGGTGACGAGGGATTTGCTGAATGCGGCGGGGCCGGTTCGGATGGCGAAGATCACGCCCCAGCGGTCGGGGTCGGTGACGAAGAGGTCGAGGGTCATGCCTGACCGCACGAGCTGGTGTTGTTGGAAGCGCGGGCCGCGCTTGACGGGTGCGAGGTGCCCGCTGCGGATGAGTCGGTCGATCAGTTGGTCGAGGGATTCGGCTGCGGTGAAGAGCGAGCCGGCCGGCTTGGGGATGGCGACGAGTTCGATGTCGCCGACGACGGGGCGATCGCGTCGGATGGAGCCAGCGATCTCAATGCGTTGGCAGGCGGGGGCGAGGGTGTCGCGGACGCGCTCGGCGAGCAAGCGGGCTGGGCGGAGACGGACCTGACGTTTGGTGGCGTGGCTGGATGGGGTCAGCGGGATCGGGGGGTGGGGTGGGGTCATGCGTCACCGCCGATCAGTTCGCGGAGATCGGCGGGGAAGCAGCCCAGGTGTTGAGCTAAAGCCGACGCCAGACCGCAGGTGACGAGGAAAGCGATGGCAGCATCGGTAGTAAGTTCGGCGTTGAGTTCGGCGGGGCCGTTGAGGTCCACCGCGTTGAGAATGGCTTGATGGAGTTTCTCCCGGAAGTCCTGGAACGCGAAGTGGGTTCGCAGTTCGCGGCCGGCTCTGAGGTCGGAGTCGGAAGGAGGATCGGAGTCGGTAGGCGACGTTGAGAACTGGTAAGGCGTCATGGTGGAGCTTGGTGGGTTGACGGGGTCGGGTTAAAATCCGGGACGCGGCCCACGCCACGCGGGGCCGCGCCCTGGATGCATCAGTGATCGCCCCCCCTTGGGGGGGCTGCTCCCGTGAGACCGGCCGTGCTGGGCCGGTCTTTCGGTTCGGGTGGGGTCAACTCGACGGCGTCGAGGAGTTCGGGGTGCTTGACCAGGTGCTGGATGACCGGCCGTCGGAACGTCGGGTAGTGGCGGATGTTGTCGGGCGTGGCGTCGTCGGGAGGGACCATGCGACACGCGATCGCCGCCTCGACCAGGAGCCGGTCTGGAAGCTTGTCGAGTTGCTGGTCGATCAGCTCGTGAGCGGACGCCCGGTGCTCGGCTGCTGCGGCGCGTGTCTCACGATCCTGGTCTTCTGCTCCCTGGATGGCCGAGTCGATGAGGACGCCGAGGTAGCCGCCCTGGTTGCGAATATGCCCGCGGTCGTGCTGACGGTGGAAGACGAGCAGGACTGAGCGGGTGAGCTCAGGGGTGAGAATGCCGAGTTGGGCACGGGTGTAGGCGAACCCACTGTGGACTCCGCGTGCCTTGAGCGCGTCGGCGATCTGTTTGGGTGAGGCGTTGTTCGGGAGTTCGGTGAGCAGCCGCAAGCCGAGCTCGCCGCCGGGTTCGTCGAGCGTCGCGTTTTCATCGTTCGCTAGCGCGCGCCTCTCATCATCATCATGGGAAAGAGAAATGGGTTGATTCCATGATGATGATGGTGCCCCCCCCATACCCCCCCCGCGGACCTCGGGCGCAGCAGCGCCAGCGCCGGGTTTTTACGGCGCTGGCGCACGGATCGCAGCGCCAGCGCCGGGTTGAGGCGGCGCTGTCGTCTGGAGGCGGCGCAGTCTTGAGACGGCGCTGTCGTCAAAACCCGGCGCTGGCGCAGTGGGTTCATCACTAGCGCCGGGTTCAGACGGCGCGTCGAAGAGGTCGATCTGGCGGTCGATGACCTCTGTGGGGCGGCTGTCGGTGTGGGCGGAGTCGGCCTCGCTGTTAGGGTAGAGCAGCCACCACCAGTAGACGGTTCGGCCCTTGCGACGGAGCGTCCGCTCGGCGATGTAGCCGGACTCCTCCAGTGCTTTGACCATGTCGCCGGCGGTGCCGCGGTGGACGCCGAAGTGATCGACGATGTGGATGTTCTCGATCTCGCGTTCGCGGAGGACCGAGATGCTGAGTCGAGACTTGCCGGGGCGGTGGACTTGGCCCTGGGCGTTGGCGTGGCGGGCGAGCCAGAGCAGGAGCTTGAACTCGGACGGCTTGAGCTGATCCATCGCCCGGTCGATCCATGACGCGGGGATGGGGATGCGGGGGACGCCGTCGGTGTTGTGGACGTGGACCGTGAAGGATCGGTCGGTGGTGAGGGCGAAGTGCTGGGTGGTGCCGTCGGCTTGGTGATCGTGAATCGGTGGTGTGCTGGGTGAGGTCATCGGGGTCACGCCTCCGTGCGTGGGGGCCGGTGCTGGGGCCGGCGGGTTCGGTTGAAAAAGCACGCCCCGGCCGTGGCGGACCGTCCGCCGGGCAGATGTCTTTTGAGAGACGGCAGGCAGCCGGGGCGTGCGTTTCGAGAAGTCGAAGAAAAACCCGCCGGCCGACCGCGGAACAGCGGCCGAGTCGTAGACCACGCAGCGGCCGACGGGTTCGTCGAGTGTTCAATGAAAAAAACCGCAGCGCGGCCAACGAGGGCGCGCGCTGCGGCTTCCGGGGGCTGGGGTGTGTTGAGTCGCTTCGGTTGGAGGGAGCGTCCTGCTCGCACTCGTCATTGCCGATCTGGTGACGCGCAATGGGTAGGGACTGCCGAAAGCGATCGGGCTAGAGGGGAGGTGGCAGTCCGTGCCCATTCCATCACCGCCGGGTAGCAAACCGGGGGATCATTTGGGTTGTTGTCGGGTGCGTCGATTGCTAGTCGCCGCGGTCCCGATCGCTTGAGCTAGCAGTGTGCGCGCTGGTGAACTCCATGTCAAGCGCACAAAAAACCCCGTCCTTTCGGACGGGGCTTGGGCGGCGTAGG
Source organism: Planctomycetota bacterium (assembly GCA_038749105.1). Lineage (GTDB taxonomy): Bacteria > Planctomycetota > Phycisphaerae > Phycisphaerales > Phycisphaeraceae > JBCCOW01. Next base: position 28,106 of record JBCDIM010000041.1, on the reverse strand, counting down.
GTTCAAGCGATCGGGCCTAGAAAGGCGAATCATCCCACGCGAGCCACATTGTACTCGGTCGGTCAAGCCGGCCGAGTGCCGAATCGGTTAGCGGCCGATTCGGTCGCGTGGTAGCAGCCACGCGAAGCGACGCCGCGGCCGGTGGGCCGGGGCGTCGGGGGTGTGCTATTTCTTGGCGGCTCTCTCCAAAGCGCGAAACTTGTTGGGTGTTAGAACCTTCACGCCTGAGCTCGATCGTGAGAGCTCCTGGATGATCTGAATAGCGGCTCGTGTGGCTTCTGGTCTGGTGACCGAAAGCGAATTCATGAGCGTTGGAACAATCACTTTTTCGAGGGCGGAGCGTGCGTGGTTGTCGATAATGGTGGAGTCCCTTCCACTGGTGATGAGGTGTGTGATGTTCGATGACGCCGAGATGCCCCAAGAGATCGAGCAGATGCGAGCGACCCACGCCGTGTCGGCGTTGCGTGAGTTGGCGAGGCTGATCGAGACGGGCGATGTGAGAGTGTTGGACTGCCAGTGGACGAAGGGCTTTGGGTGGGATAGCCACCGCGTCAACCGGAACCTCGAAGTCCGGGTCGTCGATAGCTGATGTGTCCGAGAACCGCCGCCCTGCTGAGGCGGTGGCGTTGTGGTCGATGGAGGGGTGCATGAACGATCCGCCCTCCTGTCGTGACCGATGTGCGTGTGGCCCAAACGAGGGGTGCGAACCGAGGCCGCGGGCGGGGCCGGAGCCGATGTCCATGCGGGGCGGGGCGACGGTGCAGCACGCGATGCTGCCGAGCGACCAGGTCAAGCTGCTGCGGGATGTCGCCCAGTCGATCGAGTCGGGGGCGGTGCTCGCGACCCACGTCGAGGTGATGCGTTGGCCCTTCGTCGAGGCCATCTCCGATGGCTGGGTCCAGCATGGGCAGATGCTGGCGGTGTCGATGATGGGCCGGAGCCGGCCGGTGGCGGACGCCCAGAAGGCGCTTGCGGCGTGAAGAAAATCGGCGGGCGCGGGTAAAGACGCGGTCCGAGTGGGCCGATGATCGTGGCGCAGATGGTCTTTGAGTCGGGAAGTCATTAAGCGGGCGAAGAGACTCGAACTCTCAACATTCAGCTTGGAAGGCTGACGCTCTACCAATTGAGCTACGCCCGCAGTAGCTAAATCGTACCACCGGCTCCGCGCGGGTGACAAGAAGGGTAGGGGTCACAGACAAAGTTGCAGGTGGATATCCAGGTGCTCCCGGATCAGGGCGTCGGGACCGGTGAGGACGTGGGTGGTGCAGGTGCCGGTGCGGGTGGTGGGGCCCTGGCCGACAACCAGGCAGGGGTCGTGGTACTCCAATTCGGAGAAGGTGGGAGAGGTGCCGACAGCGGGGCCGAAGGAGTCGCCCTCGTCGTTGTAGGCCTGGAAGCAGTCGCCGCCGAGGCGTTGGTCGTCGGGGAAGTCGCGGGGGATGTCGCAGTAGGTTTCGCCGGGGTGGGTGGGGAAGGTGCGGTGGATGAGGATCGATTGGCCGTTGGCCGAGGGGCGGTAGTGGGCCATTTCGCCGGTGGTGAGGTCGGCGGGCAGGCCCATCTTGACGCGGCGTCGGCCGTCGCAGCGGAAGCGGACGGCCTGGCCCTCGATGAGGACGTGCTCATCGCCGAAGGGGTCGTAGTAGGAGTTGATGTCTCCGGGTTGGGTTGGCTGGGCTGTCGGGATGATGAGCACGCCGGGCGCGGGCTCCGCGGGGACCATGAGTAGGTCCCAGGCGCCGGCGACGGCACCCTCGTCGCCATCGAGCAGGCTGAGGGTGTTCGTGATGGCGAAGCTCACGCAGTGGAGGCCGGGGTCGATGCCTGCGGGACGGTCGAGGCCTTGGAAGGTGCGGGTGGCGGCGAGGCGGATGCGTTTGCCGTCGCGGGCATCCCGGAGGGTCATGTCGGTGGTCAGGCTCAGTGCCTGGTCGGTCTGCTCGGCGACGGCCCAGTCGGCGGGGTCGATGGCGGGCGGGGTGGCGGCCCACTGCTTGGGGTCATCGCGGGCCTGCTGGAGGCTGGGCCAGAAGTAGCCGACCTCGGGGGCGATCCAGAGGCGGTCGCCGCCGGTGAGTTGGCCGGTGTCTTTGTCCGGTGCGACGAAGAACGGGTTGGACCACACGTCGCTGTTCCTGTCGTCGCTGGTCATCAGCCGGGCGGCGTGGCGGGTCGCCAGGACGCGTCCGTCGCCGGCGGTGAGCCAGAACAGGTCGTCGTGCTCGGCCGAAAGCCGGGTTGTCAGGTCGTCAAGGGTGTCAGGCATGGCCGGCAGTATCGGGATGCGTCGCCGGATCGGCAACCCGTTCCCGGCAGACCTCACCAAACCCCGAGTAGGACGAGCATCAGCACCATCAGCACGACCGCCACTACCACCCAGGTCATCGCCCACGGCCGCTTCGTGGGGGTGAACGCCGGCTCTTCCTCGCCGTACCCCGTTGGCAGGTCGAGGTGCCCGTACTCGGCATCCTCTGACCACCCGGTCTCCTCATCAGACCCGCACTCGGGACAGGCCAGCGCGCCCACGCGGACTTCGGCTCCGCACGCGGGGCAGGAAAAGGTGTTGTGCGGGCCTTGAGCCATGGCGATCCTTCAAAGATGATGATCGGTTTTGTGCGGACACCAGGTTGGGGATGGAATTATCTTGTTTACCTGGTCTTTTTAAGTTTTATCATGATAAATCAGGTTCGGCAGTAAAGGTCGTTAGAGGTCACTGCGATGTGAACCTCTGTTTTGCGTCACGCTCATGTTCAATATGGTGGATACCCTGTTCTGAGAATTCCGGGAGGGTTTACGACTAGTTGTTCTAAATCGGTTTTTTTGCGTTGACATGGCGTCGGACGCCATTACGATTTCGCCGCTTTTGAGGTGACTTATCGTAGAAAGAATCGATTCATGAGCGACACCTACAGCTACAGCCGGCGTATAGAAGCGGACCGTCCTTACGAGGTGGTGGTGGCGGGTGGTGGGCCCGCGGGGTTTGCCGCGGCGGTGAGCGCCGCGCGGAAGGGCAAGTCGGTCGTGCTCCTGGAGGCCACCGGGGCGCTCGGGGGCATGGGCACCAACGGCCTGGTCTCGAGCTGGTACAGCCTGTCGGATGGCGAGCGGGTCCTGACCGGTGGACTCTTCTGGGAGGTGCTCACGCGGGCGCAGGCCCGGGGGTACCTGCCACCCCACATCGATGTGCTGTCGGACGACTGGCAACACCGGCTCTACGCGGGGACGGGGTTTCGGCCCGAGGGTGTGAAGCGGGTACTGGACGAGATGTGTGTCGAGGCCGGGGTGGAGGTGCGGTTTGCTACGAAGCTGATCGATGCGGATGCCACCGCGGGGGTGGTGTCGGGGGTGGTGGTGCACGGCGTCGAAGGGATGCGGTACATCCCGTGTGACACGGCGATCGACGCGACGGGCGACGGCGTCTTGGCGGAGCTTTGCGGGGTGCCGTCACGGGTGGCGGGGAAGGACACCGAGCACATCATGCCGCCGACGCTGTGCGCGGTGTTGGCGGGGATCGACTTCGAGACTTTCCGCTGGACGCAGGAGAAGGTCTTCGAAGGCATTGCGGACGGCTACTTCACGCAGGCCGACCGTCATGTGCCGGGCATCTTCCGGGCGGGCCAGTCGACGGGGACCCAGAACTGCGGCCACCTGTTCGCCACCGATGCCCTGAACACCAAGAGCCTCAGCGAGGCCTACATCCTCGGGCGGAAGCTCGCGGAGGAGTACTCGGAGTTCGCCAAGAAGTACCTGGACGGCACCGACGACCTCGAGCTGGTCGCGACCGCCTCGCTGATGGGTGTGCGCGAGTCACGGCGGATCGTCGGACAGTACGAACTGAACTACGACGACTTCAAATCAAGACGCCACTTCGATGACCAGATCGGGGTCTACAACAAGGCGGTCGATGTGCACGTCTATGACACGAGCGACGCCCAGTGGGAGCGCTACCTCGAGGAGTACGAGAAACGGGACCGGCTCGCGGTCGGCGAGTCGTACGGCCTGCCTTACCGCATTCTCGTGCCGGAGCGGCCGGGCAACCTCTGGGTGGCGGGGCGGTGCACCTCGAGCGACGTGAAGGTCAATGGCGCGATCCGCGACCAGCCCGCCTGCTTCATCATGGGTCAGGCGGCGGGGACCGCTGCGGCCATGGCGATCGATACGTCGAGCACGGCACAGAGCCTCGACCGCCAGGCGTTGATCGATTCACTTCGGGAAGATGGAGCCTACATTCCCTAGCCGATGACCGATGTGTCGCTTGCTAAGGAGTCTGCATGGACAGCTTTCCTGAATTGATCTTCAACGTGGCCGGCACGCCGCTACTGGTGTTCTGGTTCGTGTTGGTGTTTTTGCCGAAGTGGTCGTGGACGGATCGGCTGTACCGCACGAAGTTGCCGATGCTGTACTTGGCGGTGCTGTACAGCGTGATTGTCGTATACGGGCTGGTCACGGACCCGGAGCCGTTCATGATCTTGTTGGACCCGGATCTGGCGGGGGCGCAGCAGCTGCTGGGGTCGGCGGTTGGGGCGACCGCGGGCTGGATCCACTTCTTGTGCTTCGACCTGCTTATCGGCACGCTGATCTGGCGACGGGCGTTGGCGAAGGGTCACCGATTTCTGTGGGTGTCGCCGGTGTTGGTGATGACGCTGTTTCTGGCCCCGATGGGGTGGCTGGTGTTCGAGGCGGTGAGCTTCGGCATCAGTCGACGGGCGAGTAGCGGCGGCGATCCGGCGACCCCGCGGCCCGACGGGTGATTACTTGGTCAGCGTGAGCCAGTCGCCCATGCCGCTGCCCTGGAGCACCTCGGCCTGGATGCCTTCGAGGGTGCCGTTGAGCTGATCCATGCCGGCGGCGAATTCGGGCGGCATCGCGACCTTCCGGAGGGGCCGTTCCCCGGCGGGGGTTTTGGCGAGCTGGAGCACGATGTCGGCGACCTCTTGAACGGGCGGGGTGGGGGTGTCTTCGAGGCCCGCTTTGGTGACTTCGAGGTGTTCCTTGTAGTCGGCGGCCCGCTGCTGGTCTTCGGCGTTCAGTCCGTCCATCATGTCCTTGAAGTAGCGTCGGCTGTTGGGTTTGATCTGGGTGGCGTAATCGCTGGGCTGGATGATGGCGACCTCGACGCCGAAGGGGTGCAGCTCATAGGCGGCGCTCTCGAACATGGCCTCCTGGGCGAACTTGGTCGCGCAGTACATGCCGCTGGTCGGGATGACGAGTCGGCCGAGGCCGGACGACATCTGGATGATCAGGCCGCTGCGGTGCTTGCGCATGCCGGGGGCGACGGCCCGGAGCATGCGGAGTTGGCCGAAGACGTTGGTCTCGAAGTTCTGGCGGGCGGCGTCCATCGAGAGCTCGATCGGGCCGGGCACGTTGATGCCGGCGTTATTGAACAGGACGTCGATGCGGTCGGTGAGGGCCATCGCCTCGGCCATGCCTAACGCGACCGACGCGTCGGAGTCGATGTCGATCTCGACGACGTGGAGCGGTAGGTCTTCCTTCTGGGCGAGGTCGCGGAGCTCCTTGGCGGCGCCGGCGTTCTTGCCGTTGACGTTGCGCATGGAGGCGATGACTTGATAGCCGTTGCGGGCGAGCGTTTTGGCGGAGAGGTTGCCGAAGCCCGACGACGAGCCGGTGATCAGGGCGACGGGCATCCGGCCGGTGTCGGCCTGGGCGATGCCGGGCGTGAGCGCTTTGGCGATGACGCCGAAGGTCAGCGGCGCTGCCGCTATGCCGAGGACAACACGGCGGCGGTCGAGATCGATGTCGGAAGGCTTCATGTTCAGTTCCGTGTGGATTTGGAAGGATGGGGCGGCGAGTGATTCGAAGCGAGCTGGGGTATGGATTCGACAGATTTAGGAAAACGGCCGTGTTTTTGAATCCATCGGAAAGCGCCTGGCGAACGCGCGTGCGGCATGGGGTCCGGCCGGGAGGAGTGGGGTATGCGGTGCCGGCATCAGCTTGGCGATATCTTTGGGGCCATGCTGGCGCAGGTGCATAGTTTTGTTCTCCAGGGGATCGAGCCGTTGGCTTGTGAGGTGGAGGTGGATGTCTCGGAGAGCGGGCTGCCGAAGACGACGATTGTGGGGCTGCCGGACGCGGCGGTAAAGGAGTCGTTGGAGCGGGTGCGGTCGGCGATAGTGAACTCGGGGTATCCGTTCCCGATGGCGCGGCTGCTCGTGAGCTTGGCACCCGGGGATGTCCGGAAGGAGGGGCCGATCTACGACCTGCCGATCGCGGTGGGGCTGCTGCTGGCCGGTGGGGTGGTCACGGGCAATGCCCATAAGCGGCTGCTGGTGGCGGGGGAGCTGGCGTTGGACGGCAGAGTCCGGCCGATCGCGGGGGTGATCAATCTGGCGCTTCTTGCCAAGCGGATGGGGATGGACGGGGTGGTGGTCCCGAGCGAGAACGCGGGTGAGGCGTCGGCGGTGGAAGGGATCGATGTGTATGCAGCGGGTTCATTGGCAACGGTGGTGGGATTTTTGAACGGGGCGATCGAGTTGGAGCCGGTGCCAGCGTCGGAGTATGAGGCGGGGAACGGCCATCTGGATTTGGCGGAGCGTGGGATCGACTTTGCGGACATCCGGGGTCAGGAGGGGGTGAAGCGGGCGTTGATGGTGGCGGCGGCGGGGGGGCACAACGTGCTGATGATCGGGCCGGCGGGGACGGGGAAGTCGATGTGCGCCAAGGCGCTGCCTGGGATCTTGCCGCCGTTGTCGCGGGACGAGGCGTTGGAGGTGACGCGGGTGTACTCGGCGGTGGGCAAGGCACCGCGGGGTGAGCCTTTGATCACGGAGCGTCCGGTGCGGGCGCCGCACCACACGGCCAGCCCGGTCGCGGTGGTCGGGGGCGGGGGTGTGCCGCGGCCGGGCGAGGTGAGCCTGGCGCATCACGGCGTGTTGTTTCTGGATGAGATGCCGGAGTTCCCGCGGGCGGTGTTGGAGACGCTGCGGCAGCCGTTGGAGGACGGGGAGGTGTCGATTGCGCGGGCGTCGGGGTCGGTGCGGTTTCCGGCGAGGTTTATGTTGGTGGGGGCGATGAACCCGACGCCGAAGGGGGACATGCCGGCGGACGAGGTGGGGCATAAGGCGATGGAGCGGTATTTGTCGAAGCTGAGCGGGCCGTTGATCGACCGGGTGGATATCCATGTGGAGGTGCCGCCGGTGCCTTACGAGCAGCTGCGGGGGAAGGCGAGCGGGACGGGTTCGGCGACGTTGCGGGAACGTGTGGTGAAGGCCCGGGCGGTGCAGGCGGAGCGGAACGGCGGGGCGTTGAAGCCGAACGCGGCGTTGAGCGGGCGGGAGCTGGATCGGTGGGCGGAGCTGGACGCGTCGGCGGCGTCGCTGTTGAAGTCGGCGATGCAGGAGCTGGGGCTGTCGGCACGGGCGTACGACAAGGTGCGTCGGGTGGCGCGGACGCTGGCGGACCTGGACGGGAGTGGTGCGATCACCATGGAGCAGGTGGCGGAGGCGGTGGGGTATCGGCTGTTGGATCGGCAGATGTGATCCGGTGTGGGTTTGGAGTGTTGATGGATGCCGCGTCGGCCGAAGTACAAGACGTTCTGGGATGGGGTGTTGGTGGTGGACAAGCCGGTGGGGGTGACGTCGATGGACGTGGTGCGTCGGGTGCGGCACTCGGCAGGGTTCTGCAAGACGGGTCACGCGGGCACGCTGGACCCGCTCGCGTCGGGGGTGCTGGTGTGCTGCCTGGGTAAGGCGACGTCGCTGATCGATCGGCTGATGGCGAGGGAGAAGCGGTACGACGCGTCGGTGGACCTGTCGGCGTTCACGACGACGGATGACGCAGAGGGCGAGCGGACGGAGGTGGCGGTTAAATCGCCTCCGGTGTTGGAGGAGATCGAAGCGGCGTGTGCGGGCTTGACCGGGACGATCATGCAGCGGCCGCCGGCGTATTCGGCGGTGCACGTCGATGGGCAGCGGGCGTACGCGATGGCGCGGAAGGGTGAGGCGGTCGAGCTGAAGGCTCGGCCCGTGGTGGTCGAGTCGATCGAGGTCGTGCGGTATGCGTACCCGGAGCTGGAGCTGCGGGTGGTGTGCGGGAAGGGCGTGTACATCCGGAGCCTGGCCCGCGATCTGGGGGAGGCGCTCGGGACGGGTGGGTCGTTGTCGGGGCTGCGTCGGACGGCGGTGCTGCCGTTCACGCTGGAGGATGCGGTGGGGGTGGTGGGGTGGGAGCGGTGCGGGGAGCCGATCGGTCAGGCGGACCTGATCGGGCTGGAGGCGCTGGATGAACTGATGGACGGCGAGAGTGACGCTAGTGAATGAAGCAGGTGGGGAATGGACGATACGGGGTTGACCCTGACCTTTTTAGGCATATGCCATCACTGAGAATGAAGCACGCATTTTGGGGAGCCGCTGCATCTCCGTGTCTCTCACTGGTTCGCCAGAACTTAAACGAGCGGACATGCTGCCCGCGGAAAGAGGCTAACCATCAATGCAAGCGCCGCCCGTAGCGCTACGGACTGTCCATTGATTGATAGGTATGTGAAAACAGAAAACGGATCGACGATGTCCGTGCTCAATGGCTTTACCTCCTAAGCCGCCAGCGTCCGGGAGCAGCCGCTACTACTCGGATCATCAACGACTTCGCCGGCATCCCCGCCGTCGCCAGCGTATCGTGAGATAGTGTGGCTGCCGCGCTGAATTCGACCTCCACCTCGCCGCGATGGGTCTAGCCATGAGCCGGCGTCAGCATGACGACTCCACCGCCCGACTGGGTAGCGACCAAGACAGCTTGTTCGGCAGTTCGACTTAGAGAAGATCTCTGCGGCAATCCGACTGATGGCCCACGCAGCCCCGCAGATGCGTCACATTAGACCGACGATGACCATGCCTAAATTCATGACTGCGGGCAGAGCCAACCCGGCTGCCGAATCCGGCGTGCGTCACACGCATGCTGGGTGACGTGCACCCGCATCATCAAAGCCTGACGCGGAACGCCGCGCCGGCGTTCCGCACGCCACTAATCCACACGCGACCGGCTCTGTTGCGACCTCTTTGGTGAGCCGGGGTGAATCTCCAGAGGGTTGAACGCGGCGGTCGTGTCGGGCGGACCCGGGCCTCGGGGAGCGACCGGACCGCCGGCCGGATCACTTGGCCTGCAGGTGTTCTTCGTCGGCGACCGCCCCGTCATCGGACGCGTCGCGCTGGGCATGCCGCAGTGTTCTAAAGAGATCGAAGAGGTCGCGGAACCCGCCGATCAGGAACCAGACGATACAGATCGCCCCAAGCGTGAACCCGTAGACAATAGTGAACAGCCACCAGTTCACCCACCACGACTCGGGCACCTCCCAGAAGAGCCGCAGAACCGTGCCGATGACGAAGGTGCCAAAGAAGAAAAGGGCCAAGGCGATCTTCAAGACGTAGATCAGCTTATCGCTGCGCGAGAACTCGGCCCCAACGCCGAGCAGCCGCCACATCTTGTCTACAGGCGTCGTGTCACGATCGGGTGTGGCCGAAACCGCGTTACCCGCCGCGCTGTCGCCCGTCACGGCGTAGGGGCCACGGTGCAGCAGCCGATCCATGTCGATCGGCGGTCGACGCGAGAGCAGCGAGAACAGCACATACAGGCCCACGCAGGTCCCCGCGACCATGAACGCCATCTCGACGCCGTTGAGCGGGAAGGTCGCAGGCAGTGAATTCCAGAAGGAATCGGGCGGCGAACCTTCCTGTAGTCCGGGCAGGACATAAGGCCAGACAATGTTGCGGAGCACCACGCCGGTGACCGCGAGCACCGATCCCGTCGCCATGGCCACCCACGCCCCCTCGACGCTCCCTCGCTTCCAGTAGAGGCCGCCGAGGATGACCGAGCCCGCGCCGCCGAGATAGATCGCCCCGGTGATCTGGAAGTACATCAGGATGTACTCCTCAAGCGGGAACACCAGGCTGAAGACAAAGCCGAATCCCGCGACGCCGAAGATCGAACCCCGGAGCAGCCGCATGTGAGCCCGTTGGCTCAATCGCTTCTTGCGGAAAGGCATCACCACGTCCTGCACAAAGATGCTGCCCCACGAATGGAGATAGGTGTCGTCTGTTGAGACCGCAGCAGCAACGATCACCGCCGCAAAAAGACCCATCACCCCCACCGGCAACAGATGGCTCAGTGTCACAGGAACGGTCATCTGTTTCTGAAGCTGCCCGGTATCCAGCGTGGACAGTGACGACTGCACTTCTTGTTGAACGCCGTGAAACTCCGGGAGATGCAGCACCGCGAAGGCCGCGACCGGCACCAGCAGCATCATGACATACAGCACCGCCCCACGGAACTCGGCCAAAATGCCAGCCATCCGTGCCTCATGGGCGGTCTTGGCCGATGCGTTGTACCCCTGCGTCCCCTGCCACGCCTTGAAATGATAGATCTGAAGCGCCGCGAGCATAAAGAAGAAGACGGGGTTAAAGTCTGGTATCTTACCTTGGTCAAACGGGTCGATCTTCGATTGACCCTTAGGTGCTTCTTGCAAACCGCGGATCAGGGTGTCCCAACCGATCTGGGTCGCCAGGACGACGATCACGATGAGCAGAACGATGTTGACGAACTGGCCCTGGAAGAAGTCGGTGATCATCACCGCGATCTGCCCGCCGGAGAGGGTCAGGGTCAGGGCGATGCCCAACAAGACCAGCATGACGGGTGCAATGGTCGGTATGCCCCAACCCATGAGGCTCAGTTCGGGAGGCAGCCCCGTGAAGTAGACGAGGAAGCGGGCGGTGACCGCAGGGAAGATGCCGTAGTTTAAGAGTCCCGCCGACCAGGCGAGGATGCCGGCAAAGATCCGGAAGCGTCGGCTATAGCGCACCTCGAAGAACTGCGCCATGGTCATCGCGCGGGTTTCGCGGTAGCGGTAGACGACGAAGCCGGACAAGGCCAGGATCAGCCCGACCGGCGCGAGCATCTGCCCCCACCACGCGGTGGCAAAACCGGCCTCGTAACCTTTCTCGAAGTTGGCGGCCACGCTGATCGCCCCCAGACCCGCCATCCCCGAAGCCATGGTGAGCAGGTACCGCCCCGCCGAGCGGTTGGCTGCCAGAAAGTCGGCGACGCTCCGCATCAGCTTGGAACTGACCCAGGCGATCACGAAGATGCCCGCCAGCATCAGGCCGACGATGGTCCAATCAAGCCAGTGCATGGTTCAGGGCCACCCCGTCACGCCGATCTGCGGTCGCTCTCGGCCTTGCTCATGCCAAAAACCTGCATTTATACTGCATTTCGTGTGCATATCGCACGAACCGATCGGTCCTGGAAACTGCGTGGAGCGGATCATGGCTCGACCACAACACGCCACCGCCGGAGGTTACAGATCCCCGATCGGCTGCCCTTGAACCGGATGACGACGTTACGTTGGCCCGACAACTCATTGGTCACGGGGAAACGCTGCACCTTGAAGGTGGTGAACCCGCCGGTGGGTTCCAGCGACGCCGAGGCGAAGATTTCGCCCTCTTCACCGTCACGGGTCACGTGCAGGAATTCGATGTCACCGGCGTCTGCCCGGTCGACAGCGACGTCCACCTCGATCGACACATTGCCGGACCGTGCCGGCCCGAAATCGACAGCACCAAACGACAGGATCGCGTCCGGATTGATGTGGCGGATCGCGTCCTCCTCGATACGCGCCCCGAGAACCTTGGGGGCACGGGTGGCGTCGAACCATTCGGTCACGAAGGTCGTCTCCGGTGACCACGCAGCCACCGACTCGGCCTCGGGGACACTCCATGGGTTGAGCCGGTTGTAGAACGCGAGCTTCTTCTGCGGAGTCATGCCCTTGTCCTGATCAAACCGGGACAGCGACTGGAAGAGTTGTTCGGCACGGCTCTCGATTCCATCCGGCAGGCCGCCCGCTTGTGCCGGGTCATGGATGAGCCAGGCGACAACCGAGTAGCCGGGCACGCTGACGTCGCGCGGCTGGCGTGGATCGACCTGCTGTGTGGTGGATCCCGTGCCTTCCTGATACTCGATTAACTGGACGCTGGAACTATCAAATGGTAATGACCGATGGAGACCGCCCATCTCGACGGAAACCGGCTGGCCGGACGTGTTGACGAACAGGGCCACAGCGCTGTTGCCCAGGCCCCAGACGCTGTGCATCACTGCGGGTGTGGTGTCTTCGATCTTGTAAGTCCATCCCCAGTCGCCGGTGATCATCAGCAGCTCGGAGTCGTGCGACAGCGGGCGGAGCATGTCGCCTTCGTTGAAGAAGGGCAGGAAGGTGTGACGAGTGTGGGCAAGTTTCTTGATGAACAGCGGCAGCATGGCTCGGCGGTGCCGGAGCACGCTGTCCTTGAACCAGCCGAGCTGCTCGCCATAGAGCAGCTGTTCGGCGAGCTTGGGGTACATGGCGATGCCGCGCCAGCCGACACGCCCGACGAGCTGGACCCGGCCGGCGTAGATCGCGTGGAACGCCGGGACGTTCTCGGGGTTGAATGAGAACCGCCACGGGAGCATGCCGTCGAGCAGGTGCATGTAGGGCTCGGCGGTGTCTTCGGAATCGAGGATCGTCTGGGGGTGATGGGTCGCGAGGTGTTGGCGGAGCTTGGTGAGCAGGGGCCAATAGCCCTGCTGCAGCCAGGCGGCGCCGTCGCCGGGCACGTGGTTGGGTCGTGCTTCGTAGGAGATCGCGGGCTCGGCGGCGGCGATCTGGTCGAGGTAGAGGCCGCCGACGCCGAGGTCTGCGGTCTGGCTGGTGAACTCGAGCATCGTCTGCTGCCAGAGATCTGTTGTGGGGTCCATGACGGAGAAGACGTGCCGGCCGTACTGCTCGGTCATGACTTCGCCTGCTAGGTTGCGAGCCGTGGCCCCGAGCCCGACGCTCTTGTAGTCGGGGTGTTTCTGGTCCCAGAGTCGGCCGTTGAGGTAGGGCTTGATGTAGATGCCCTGCGCCTGCATGCGTGAGACCCAATCGGAATAGCCGGGCAGCGGGGTGAAGCGCGGGTACATCTGGTCGTGCGGGCCCGCCCAGTGGTACGTGTGCACACCCATGGGGAGTCCGAGGTATTCGCGGAAGTCCTCGATCTCTTTCGCGGCGGTCCACGGGCTCTTGCCACGCGTGCCGTCGCTGCGGACCCAGAAGGTCAGCTCGCGGTACCAATCGGGCGTGTCGGATCGGTTACGCGACTCGGGCCACCAGTCGGCTTGCTGAGCGAATCGTTTATAGATCTGCGCCGCATCAAACCAATCACCCGCGAAAGGTTCAACCACGGCCTGCCCACCGATGGCGAACTGCTGCGTGGAGCTGCCGGGAACCGCGGGCACGTACCAGCGGCAGGAGAAGCTGCCGTCGGCCTGCACGCCGCTGGCAGCGATCTCTTTGCTCTGGGCCTTGGGGTCTTCGAAGCCGATGTAGACACCACGCTCGTCGTCGTAATAGGCCATGAACTGCATCGACGCCTTGCCGGACGGGTAGACCTCCTTGTAGGCGCTCTGTGCACTCTGCGCCGCGCCGCCCATGAAGGGCACGAGGATGCGTCCGGGCGTGTCGCCGAGTCGCCGGAGTACCAGATTGGGGAACAACACCTCGCGGACGACCGCCCCGCCACGGTTGTCCGTGTCCATATCGAACTCCATGGCCAGGCGGTTGCCGGTCAGTCGGAACTGAGCGCGGGCGGTGAACCCCAACGGGCTGGTGTCGTCGGGCGAGCGTGCCCAGTGGAGCACGGCAGACTGGCCGCTGGGGTCGATCTCGAGACGGGTCGTGATGGCGTCTTCGGTGGAACGCAGGCCACGCAGCCGGGTGGCGTCGCCCTTCTGGTAGTCAAAGGTCCAGAGGTCACGCTGGCTGCCGAGCAGTTCCGTATTGCGTTGAAGGTCGAAGAGGCCGCAGAAGACGGTGCCGCGGTCGGGGCAGGTATAGAAACGAGCTTCAAGGGCTTCGTTACGGATGAACTGGAAGGCCGGATGCTGTTCGAGGAAGCGGTTGATCGGGTCGGCGTCCTGGGCTTGAGCGAGGCCGATGATCGTTTGCAGCGGGGCCAGCAGGGACTGCTCGGTGGCGGCGTTGTGGCGTGCCTGTTCCACTACGGTGACCAACCGGTGCAGCTCGTTGGAGTGTTCGGCGGCCGCGCGGGCTTGGCCGAGCAGCGTGTCGTACTGCGGGTGCGGCGTGGCAAAGTGGTCGCGGACGACCGGCGCGAGGTCTTCCTGAGCGAGGTGCATCTGGAACTCGCGTTCGGTGATCGCCCGGCGGAAGACCTTCACCTCGGCGACGTCGCCGCGGAACTGCCACGGGCCGCCCCAGCCCTTGCCGATGTCGACGGGCCGTTGCGTGGTGGCGATGGTTCGGCCACGGACCTCCCGGGAGAGCACCTCCTCGCCGTTGATGAACAGGCGGACGAGGTAGCCGACGTTGCCCTGGGCGATGTCGTTGTTGCGTTTGACGATGGCGGCGACGTGGACCCATTCATTGGCGGGGAGCTCACCGCCAACGCTGTCTCGCATGGGAGCCCAACCGCCGTCGTAGGTGTTGAAGTAGAGGGCGTTGCCGCGGCCCTTGCCGAAGGCGGTGCGTCCGAACAGGAACTCTTCGTTCTTGAAAAACAGCGTGCCGTGGGCGTCGGGCTGGCCGGGCATCACGCCGGCGTCGGCGAATCGGACTGTCGCCATGAGGGTGAGACCGTCCTCGCCGATGCTGAGGTCTTCGGAGGCATCGATGAGCAGGTGCGAGCCGTTGCCGTCGAGCCGAAGGCCGCCGTTGTCGCCGGGCCGGGCCTTGCCGCGGATCGCTGCGGGGTGGGTTTCGCCCGAGGTGTTGGCGACCTCGCCGGAGCTGGGCCCGTCGATCAGGCGGTAGTGGATATCGGGCAATGAAGCCATGGCGAGGCTGCCCTCTAATCCGGGGTGGAGGCCGGCCATAAAGATGACCAACCACGCCGCGAGGGGTGGGATATGAGTTGCTCTTGGAACACGTAGTGGGGCGGGCGTGTTCTTTGCATCGTGCGGAGAGGTCTTCATGGGTTTTGGAATGGGTAGGGGTGCGGGATGAGCCCGGCCCGTTGGCGTGACGGACCTCAGGTGGGGTGTAACCGGATTTCGGGGTTTAAGGGTCGGGGTAGACGCTCAGTCCGTTATCGAGGTCCAGGGTGGATTGCGCGTCGAGGAGTTCGACATGTCCATCGAGGAACGTCTGGTTAGCGGCGTCGCCGTGCCGCATGTGCACGCGTTCATTGGCGGTGGGATCCTGGCCCCCGGTCAGGTCGTCCGCGCGGATCCAGTAGCGGCCGTTCACATCAATGGCGGTGCCAAAGACGCTGATGGAGTCGGCGAGGATCACGTGGGCCGATGGCTGCAGAATCACACTGACCGGCAGATCGAATTCATAGTTACGCGGGAGGTCAGGTCTTCCGATCACATTACCCCTGAGCCCGTAGCTATTGACCCGCGTGGCGATGCTCTTGTCCTCATCATCGAGCAGCGGGCAGTACACGACGTCTTCGACCAGATACCCGTCGCGCTCCATGCGAGCCGCCCAATACTGGAAGCGGATGCGTTCAACCGGGGTGTAGCGCGGGTCGGTGGCGAAACCGTAGTCGAGGATGGTGGGCATCCGGTCTTCGTACTCATCCGTATAGGCAAGCACGGCAAGCCCGATATTACGGAGGTTACTGGCACAAACGGATGTTCGCGCGGTTTCTCGCGCCGCCCCGAGCACGGGCAGGAGGATGGCCACGAGCAGCGCGACAATCGAGATCACCACCAGCAGCTCGATCAGGGTGAAGGCCGGGCGGCCCAGATCACGCGCGTCCGCGTCGGTCGTGCAGGCTTTCAAGGGATGGGGCATCCGTGATCTCATCGAAGACTTCCTCTGGGGGCGTTTGCCGTAACAACGGTTTTCACCCCGGTTTGGATCAGTCGCTGGAGCGGCGTGGGATCCCCAGGCCACGAGGGTCAACGCCGCCGACGGCATGCCAGCAGGCCGCTCCCGACAGCGATCAGCAGCAGGCTGCCGGGCTCGGGGATGGGCACGGTTTCGATGGCGGTGATGGTGACACGGTCGGTGTCTTCCAGGCCGCCGGAGTTAGTGATCGTGAAGTGCTCTGAGTTAATCGTCAGGTCTTGCGGACGGATGGCGAAAAGGATTGATTCGTCTTCGAGAACATTGACTTCGAGGTCTAGGGCGACTTGCGCAGCACCGGAGTTTGCGGTCGCGACGGTCCCCGTCTGCAGCGGGCTTCCCTTGACTGCCCCGGATGCATCAAGGAGCACGATCGCGTAGTCGATGTTGATCGAGGAGTTGGTTTCCGTATTGCGGATGCCGTAGACGCCGTCGATTTCAATGGTGCCATCGCCGGGGGAGACCCACCGCACGGCAGGGATCGCGTTGAAGGTCTGGTTGCTGATCGCCGCGTAGATATCCGAATCCTGTCGGCCGGACGGGCCACGGAAAGCGGTCTGTTGCCAAGCGGGGTTGGCGGCATTGTTGTTAATGCCCACGAGGGTTCGCGATGTGCGGCTTGCGTTGAACCAGGGGTTCGTGCCGGACAACGGTTCGGTGCCCGCAGCGATGATGAACTCATACACCCATACCCCAGCGTTTGGCGCATCGACACTAAGAGTAGAACCCAGTGTGCCGGCGACGGAGTAGTCGTCGTGTCGGTTCCAGCTGTCGCCGGGGGTGAGGGCGGCTGCGTGGGAAGCGGCGGTCCAGGCGAGCGGTAAGAGCAGTGCACTGAACAGTCGGATGGGCTTTGTCAACATGGGGTTCCTCCAGGGGTTTAGATCGTGATGTGATCCGGGTTGATGGTCGGTTCGACCACGCTCACGCTGGCGCCCTCGCGGAGGGTGCTTTCGAGGAGCATGGCCACAGGCACGCTGTGCGGCATCGACAGACGCCGTTCGATCAGTTCGGGGACGCTCCGGCCCATGGTTTCCATGGGGAGCATGACGCAGGTGAGCTGCGGGTCGGTAACGATGTCGGGGTCGCCGCCGTAGCCGATGATGCTCAGGTCGTCGGGGACGCGGAGGCCGCGGCTCTCGGCGGCGTCGATGAGCCGGGCGGCGAGCTCGTCGTGGGCGGCGACGATAGCGGTGGGTTGCGGGCGGAGGTTCAAGACCTGAAACAGCGCGTCGTTGGCGGCCTGCTCGAAGCGCTGCTGCGACCAGTGGTAGTCGACCAAGAGCAGGGGCATCTTGCGGTGGTCGCGTTGGCAGACGGCGAGGTTGGCCCAGGCGGCGTGCCGGACGGTCTGGGGCGAGGGGTATTGCCGGTCGGCGGCGGCGCCGCTGTCGAAGGCACGTTCGAGCTCGTTGCGGGCGTCGTAGCGGTCGAGCATGCCGACCCAGGCGATCTCGCGGTGGCCGCGTTCCCAGAGGTGATCCATCGCCAGGATGGCGGAGCGGTGCTCGTTGGTGTAGACGCTGTCGACGCCGGCGTGGTAGTCGTGGGGGACGGCGACGACGACGGGGCCGAGCTTCTGGATGCGTTGGAGCCAGGCCTGGGGCAGGGCTTGCCGGAGGACGATGCCGCTGCACTTGCAGTCGGGCCAGTAGCGTTCGAACTCGTCGCAGTTCTTGAAGTGCTCGATGAGGAGTTCGCCGTCGGTGACGTCGAGGCGTTGGCGGATGCCCCGGACGACGCTGCCGCCGTAGAACCCGGTGACACATTGGTGGGCGTGGTCGGCGTGGTGGGGGTCGCCGAAGACGGGCAGGACCAGACGCATGCACTGCTCGCCGCGGCCGGACCGGACGGCGGGTCGCATGAGCACGGAGTCCATCGAGCGGTAGCCCATGCTGCGGGCGGCGTTCAGGATGTTCTCGCGGGTTTGAGGGCTGATTCGGCCAATGCCGCGCAGCGCACGAGAGACCGTCACGGGGCTGACGTTCGTCTGCGCGGCGATGTCTTGAAGGGAGACGGCCATATGAGACAGAATATCTCATTGCGAACACCCGTCAAGCGTAATTCTGGCATTTAATGCCTCATTAGGCCAAAAAAGGGTGTTTTTGGAGACATTTTGACGCATTCCGGTGACGACGTGAGCCCGCGTAGACGGTTGCCTCTGCGGGGCCGGCCGGGTGGTCTTTGGGGGGTGGTCTTAATAGACGGCACGGCCGCCGGAGAGGTCGAAGGTGAAGCCGGTGTTGAAGGACGCCTCGGGGCTGACGATCCAGGCGGCGAGGGCGGCGGTCTCCTCGAGGGTGCCGCAGCGTTTGGCGGGGATCTTGTCGGTCATGTAGGTGACCTGGGCCGGGTCCATCGCGTCGACCAGTGCCGTGCGGATCACGGCGGGGGCGACAGCGTTGATGGTGACGCCCGTCTCGGCGTGTTCCTTGCCGACGGCTTTGACCAGGCCGATCACGCCCGCCTTGGTGGCGGAGTAGGCACACATCCCGGCGTTGCCGTCCTTGCCGGCGATCGAGGCGAAGAGCAGGATGCGGCCGTAGTCCTGGGCGAGCATCGGCGGCAGGGCGTGCTTGACCACGGAGAACGAGCCGCGCAGGTTGACCGCCATGACGCGGTCGAAGTCCTCGATGTCCACCTCGGTGATGGGCTTGCCGTTGGGCCCGACGATGCCGGCGCAGTGCACGGCGATGTCGAGCCGGCCGTGGCGTTCCGCGGCACCGCGCAACGCTTCGGCGACGGCGTGGTCATCGCTCACGTCGGCGGTCGCGGTGTGGGCCTCGATGTCGTCTTGAGCGAAAGCGGCCTGGGTCTGCGCGAGCTTGTCGGCGTCGTGATCCATCAGGGTCACTGCTGCGCCCTCTTGTGCCAGACGGTGTGCGATCGCACGCCCGAGCCCGTCGGCACCGCCGGTCACCACCGCGGCCTGTCCTTCGAATCGCTGGGGCATCAACATCGTCAGGCGTCCTTGCAAGACTGCTTCTGCGTGCCGAGCCCCGCGACGCTGAGTTCGACGGTATCGCCCGCCTTCAGGAACGTGGGCGGCTTCATACCGAGGCCCACACCGGGTGGCGTGCCGGTCGAGATCAGGTCGCCGGGCTCCAGCGTCATGAACTGCGACAGGTAGCGGATGAGGTAGGGCACGGAGAAGATCATGGTTTTGGTGCTGCCGGTCTGCATGCGCTGGCCGTTGACGTCGAGGGTCATGTCGAGGTCCTGCACGTCGGCGATCTGGTCGGGCGTGACCAGCGTTGGGCCGAGCGGGTTGAACGTGTCGCAGGACTTGCCTTTGACCCACTGGCCGCCGCGTTCGAGCTGGAATGCCCGCTCGGACACGTCGTGGCTGACGGTGTAGCCGGCGACTGCGGCGAGGGCTTCGTCCTCGTTTTTCAGGTAGCGGACGGTCTTGCCGATGACGACGCCGAGCTCGACCTCCCAGTCGGTCTTGATGCCGCCGCGGGGGATGAGGATGTCGTCGTAAGGGCCAACGACGGTGTTGGGGGCTTTAAAGAAGATGATGGGCTCTTCGGGGATGTCCATGCCGGACTCGGCGGCGTGGTCGGCGTAGTTGAGCCCGATGCAGATGACCTTGCCGGGCCTGGCGATGGGCGCACCCCAGCGTGCGTCGCGTGGGACCTCGGGCAGGGTGGCTGGGTCGGCGTCTCGGAGGGTGTCGAGCGCGCCATCGCCAAGCGTGTGGCGATCGATGTCGCGAACGAGAGCGGAGGCGTCACGGCGGTTGCCGTCGGCGTCGAGGAGTCCGGGCTTTTCGTTGTGGGGCGGGCCGAAGCGGATGACGTGCATGGCGGGTCTCGGGCGTGAGGCGGATCAGGTATCAGGTTTGGAGTCGGGCTGGAGGTATTTCGCGTCGAGGTGTTGGGTCAGCAGCGTGCGGGCGCGCGGCGCGTCGCCGTCGGCGAGCGTTTCGAGAATGGCACGGTGCTCGCGGAGGATGGTCTGGCACTGCCTGGGCCAGCGGTCCGTGCCGATGAGCGGGTCGTGGACCATCGGCAGCGGCGCACGCTGGTAGAGCGCGGACAAGCGGGGGTTGCCCGCGAGGTCGATCAGCGTCTCGTGGAACCGCCGGTCGGTCTCGGTGACGGCCATGAGGTAGCCCTCACGCACCAACTGATCGAGCCGATCGACCGCCTCGGCCAACGGCTGCAGCGAAGGCATCGGGTCACGCATCACGATCCGGTCGATCGCCCCGCACTCGAGGCAGCACCGGGCTTCGAGGATCTCGCGGATGTCCTCGGCCGAGAGCGTCGGCACCACGTAACCCACCTTCGCACCGCGCTCGACCAGCCCCTCGCCCTCGAGCTGCACCAGCGCCTCCCGCAGGGCCATGCGGTTCACGCCCAGCCGGGCCGACCACTCGGTCTCACGGAGTTTCGTGCCCGCGCCGATCTGCTGCAGCACCAGCAATCGGCGCAGTTCGGCGTACGCTTGGTCCCGTTGCAGCCCGCTCTTGGCGGGGCCGGGATCGTTCGGCGACATTGACAACACGGCGGACATCTGCCATTCTGTTTACAAGATTTATCTAATACTGTCAATCGAATGCTTTGGATCGAACTTTCCAGCCCGCAGGTCGACGCCCTGGACCGCAGCACGCCCGTCGTGATCCCGCTGGGGTCCTGCGAGCAGCACGGCCGACACCTGCCGCTGAGCGTCGACACCACCCAGGTCCAGGCCATCGCCGGCCGGCTTGACCAGCGACTCGGTGACCAGGCTGTGTTCCTGCCCGCGCTCTGGCTGGGCAGCTCGCACCACCATCTCGACTTCCCCGGCACCGTCAGCGTCCGCCCGTCGCTCTACGCCGAGCTCATTCAGGACGTCGCCCGCTCCATCCTCCGCGCCGGCTTCACGCGGCTGTTCTTTCTCAACGGCCACGGCGGCAACGAGTTGCCCGCGCAGACCGGCCTCGCCGAGCTCATCGTCACCGATGACGCCGCCGACGCCGCCAGCCTCGCGTTCGCCTCGTGGTGGTCCGCCGGTGCCGACGCGCTGCAACCCGACAAGCACGGCCTCACCCAACCCGGCATCAGCCACGCCTGCGAAGTCGAGACCTCGCTGATGCTCGCGCTCCGCCCCGACCTCGTCGACACCAACACCATCCAGCCGACGGCCCCCAAGTTCGTCTCGCCGAACTGGCACTGCGAACAAGGCGGCAAGCTCCGCGTCTTCCACAGCTTCCAACGCCTCACCACCCACGGCCACATGGGCAGTCCCGAAGCCGCCACCACCGACAAGGGCCGGTCAATGCTTGACGCGCTCACCGATGAGCTGGCCGACGTCATCACCGATTTCGCGAGCTGGCCCACGCTGCCCGCCGGGGAGGGTCAGCCATGACAGGAAGCCCCTCGCAAGACCGGCCGACCTCGGTCGAGCGCGTTGCCATCGTCACCGGTGGCGCGGGCTCGGGCGTGGGCAGCGGCGTGAGCCGGGTGCTGGCCATGCACGGCTGGCATGTCGTGGTGGTCGGACGCAACGAGGCCCAGGCCGAGTCGATGATCAACGACATCGCAAGCGCCGGCGGCTCCGCGCTCTTCGTGCGGGCCGAGCTCACCGACGACGACGCGCCGAAGCGTTGCGTGCAGGCCGCGCTCGACTGGAAAGGCCGGCTCGACGGGCTGGTCAACAACGCCGGCATCGGCTGCGTCGGCGGCATGGACCAGGTCGATGACGACCAGCTCGACCACGTCATCAACGTGAATCTCAAAGCGACCTACCGGCTTAGCCGTGAGGCGATGAAACCGCTCATCGAAGCCCGAGGCGCGATCGTAAACATCTCCTCGGTCCACGGGCTGCACCCGATGCCGCACTTCACCGGATACGCGCTGACCAAGGGCGGCGTGCAGGCGCTCAGCCGAGCGATGGCGGTCGACCTGGGGCCGGCGGGCGTGCGGGTTAACTGTGTGCTGCCCGGCATGGTCGATTGCGATCAGACCCGGCAGGTCACCGCCCAGCACACCGACGACGTCGAGGCCTACCTGCAGCAGTGGACCCAGACGCGGCAGCTGCTCCCGTCGCTGGTCCGCAACACCGACGTCGGCGAGCTGGTCGAGTTCCTGCTCTCCGACCGCGCCGCAGGGATGACCGCACAGACGCTTGTCATCGACGGCGGCACCACCACCATGCTCACCGACCGCGACCCCACACCTACCCGCCCCCCCGCTTGCGACGCATGAAGATCACCCGCTTCACGCTCACCGAGGTGGTCGTCCCCGCGAGGCCCGACAGCGTCAACTCGCCCGAGCACGACCACCCGCTCCACCAGCTCGCCTACGCCGGGCAGCCCGCGTGGTCGGTGCAGTTCGATGAGATGCCCAAGGTCATCGTCGAGATGGAGACCGATACGGGCATCACCGGGCTCGGCGAGGTGTACCGGGGCGTGGGCATCGACGTACTCGAGCCGATCGCCCGCAGTTTGCTTGACGCATCCGTGTACGAGCTGCCGTTGCAAGCCTTACCTATACCGGTTGGCCGTGCGTACGACGGCTTCGAACTGGCGATCTGTGACGCCGCCACGAAAGCAATGGGTGTGCCGCTGCACCGCCTGCTAGGCGGCGCGGTCCGCGACCGCGTGCGCTGCGGCTATTGGACCGGCCACCGCACCGTCGCCGACGCGTCCCGCAAAGCCAAGGAGGGGCAGGACGCCGGCTTCGACTGCATCAAGTTCAAGTGCGGCCTCGACGATCCGGTTGACGCGTGGTGCGCTGCGATCCGCGATGCCTGCGGTGAGCAATTCAAAGTCATCCTCGACCCCAACCGTCGCTGGGAGACCGTTGCGAACACGATCGAACGCGCCAACGCCCTGGAGCCGATCGGGAACGTGCTTTGTCTTGAAGACCCGATCCCGCGCGACGACTACGCGGGCTTCGCCCAGCTCCGCCGGGACCTTGAGATCCCAATCGCCATACACGTCGCCATCCCCTACGGCGAGATGGGCCAACACGAATCCGACACCATCACCGCACTGCAACACGACTGCTGCGACCTGTTCAACTTCAACGGCGGGCTCTTCGGCGTGAAGCGCATGGCCGCCGCCGCCGCTCTCGCCGACCGCCCGTTCTGGCACGGCAGCGAGGTCGACCTCGGGCCGCTCGAGGCCAGCTATGTCCACAAGGCCGCCGCATGCCCGAACTGCACCCTGCCCAGCGATATCTTCGGCCGGCTCGTCCGTGAACACGACCTGCTCGACACCCCGCTGGCCTTCGACGACACGGGGCACGCCCTGGTCCCCGACGGCCCGGGCCTCGGTGTCGCCCTCGACCGGGATGCCCTCGATCACTACACCACCCAGCGATGGGAGATCACACTATGAGTGAAGACCGCTTCCCCAACCCGTTCCCCAACGACCCGGACCGACACGCCATCTGGGAGATGCTGATGCGCCGCGACTTCGAGGCCTTCATCGCCAACGACTGGTCGATGACCGCCCCCGACTTCGCGGCCAAGACGTTCTATGGCATCGACTGCCGCAAGCAGCCCAACCCCGACCACTGGTCGCTCACCTACCCCTCCCTCGAGGCCTACCGCGATGAATGGCTGCGCCAGGCCGACGAGTTCGAACCGATCGAGTTCGTCGGCACCGACAAGCTGGGGTTCTTCTTCGACGCGGTGCAGCTCCGCGACATCGACATCAATGGCGACCACGCTGTGGCTCACAAGAAGTTTCTCGGCTCGGCGCAGACCACCGCCGGCAACACCGTCACCCTCCGCTGGCAGACCCTCTACCAGTGCCGACGCGTCGAAGGCGTTTGGAAGATCGCCAGCTTCGTGGGCTACATGCCCCACCCGATGCCCCACCCCACGCCCGCCGAGGACAAGCCCAGCGACGCCCCGCTGATCCAACTGCCCGAGGACCACAGCCAGCACGCCAAGGCCGGCCCCTACTCGCCCTCACTCATCATCGAGCCCGGCCGCACCGTCGCCATCGCCGGCCAAGGCCCGCTCAACGACGCCGGCGAGATCATGGGCGACACCATCGAAGAGCAGACCGCCAAGACCCTCGACAACTGCGCCGCCGCGCTCCAGCAAGCCGGGGCCGGCCTCAGCGACGTCTATAAGGTCATGGTGTATCTCGACGACCTCGACGAGTGGTCGCGTGTCAACACGGTCTACCGAGAGCGGATGTCACCCCCATACCCCGTCCGCACCGCGATCCAGTGCAAGCTCTGGGGCGGCATGAAGATCGAGATCGACATGCTCGCCCGGCTGTGAGCCGACGCCCCATCCCCCTCTTCCCCGAACGCCGACCCTGCTGCTCGAACCTTTAGAACATGCGCTGCACGGGGTTGGTGCAAAAAGCGCTGCTGTACCTTTTTGACCTGCCGCCCGAAAACCAGTCCAAGGCCCATAGGAAGATCCCTGCGTCTTGGACGCAATCAGGAAAAGCAGATCATTAATGGCACGAAGGTGATATTCATCGGAACAGATCATCGGGAAGCGTGAGGCGGTCGCGGTGATCCGGGATCGTTTTGGGGCTTCCGAGCGGCAGACATGCCAGTTATTGAAACAGTCGCGGCCAACACAGCTTTACCTGCCGGTCGAGCGGGACGACGATGATCCGCACCGTCAGCGGATCGTCGAACTGGTCGATATACGGTCGCTATGGCTACCGTCGGGTCACCGCGTTGTTGCGCGGCGAAGGCTGGCGGGTGAACCACAAGCGTGTTGAACGGATCTGGCGTCGGGAAGGTTTCAAGGTTCCCCAAAGCCAGCGGAAACGCGGTCGCCCGTGGTTCAACGGCGGCTCGTGCATCTGGCCTCGTCCTGAATACAAGGACCATGTCTGGAACTATGACTTGGCCTAGGCGAGGACGCGTGACGGCCGGAGCTTCCGCATGCTGACCGTGCTCGACGAGTTCACACGTGAGTGCCCAGCGATCGACGTCGCGCGGAGGCTAAACGACGACGACGTGATGGAGCAGTTGTCTTGGCTGATGGCAACGCGGGGCGTGCCCGATCGACACGCTGCAAGAAGCAAAGGTGCTGATCGAACGCTGGCGTGTGTAGTACAACACGGTCAGGCCGCACTCGGCGTTGGGCTATAGGCCGCTGGCCCTCGAAGCGTGGCTCGTTGCAGAGCCGGGCTCCGCTTCGCCCGCCTCTGCAACGCCTCCCACACAACCTTGGATTAACATAAACTTGATGTTCACCGTGGGGGTTGGTCAGCCTTTTTTGAGCCTCTATTGGTGCACGTTTCTGCGAGACAGTGCAACAGCACGCAGAAACACGGGAATGGGTGATACAGGACTCGAACCTGTGACCTACTCGGTGTAAACGAGTCGCTCTAGCCAACTGAGCTAATCACCCGGATCATGTATCTGGTCATAGTAACGGCGAGTAGCACGAGATGGTTACATGAGCGTGCTGGTCCCTCCGAACAGCAGCACGCCGAAGTTTTTTGTGGCGAGCAAGAAGAAGATAAAGAAAATCAGCCCGTTGGCGATCCAGCAGGTGCTGGTGATGTATCGCTTTTCGTGGTTGATAAGGAGTATCGCAAGGGCGAGCATGTAGAGCATGAAGAGGCCGGCCATGGTCCCGACACCGATCCAGCCCCACCAGCTTCTGCTGAAGATTTGGTCATTGATGGGCAGGATGATCCGTTGATTGAGGAGCCGCATGCCCACGGCCACGGTTGCGGTGATGGTCACGCTGATGCAGCCCATGGCGACTGCGAAGCGGAGGCTGGGCGGGATGCTGAGGTCGCGGATGGACCAGGCGGTGGTGGCCATGCTTGGGGTGTTGGTCTGGGGTTACTGTTCGTATTGGTCGGACGAGGTGGGGTGCGTCTGGGTTCAGTACCCGACGGCCAGGTGACTGCCCCACCCGTTAAACGGGAAGTTGGCGAGGGCGATGTTGAGGAGTAACCAAGTGGCGGCGAGCGAGACGACAACCCAAAGCACAGACTTTTCCATGCTTGGTTTGATGGCGAGGAACAGGGCAGTGCCGAGCATGTAGAGCAGGAAGAGCGTGGCGATCGAGCCGATGCCGAAACTATTCCGCCAACCGGTGCCGCGGGGCATGTCGACTTGGTGCACGAATCGGTAGATCAGGAGGTAGGCGACCGCGGCGAGGGTTGCGGAGACGGTGACGGCGGTGATGCCGAAGATGGCGACGACGCGGTCGGAGAGGTCGAAGCGGATGCGGGCGGTGGGCCATGCGAGGTGTCGCATGAGTTAACGATAAGCGGGTTGGGCGTTGTGGCCTAGGGGGAAATTGAGCGTACGGTGGCGCTGCCCTGGGTCATTGACCCAGGGCTAAATGAGAATTGCGGGTTTAGGCCTTGGCGAGTTTGATGATGCGGCCGCCGACGATCCACTCGGTGACGTAGATGTCGCCGGTGGGGGAGACGGCGATGCCGTGGGGCGCGTTGAAGAGGCCGGGCTTGAGGTGCTCGGTGCCGGCGACGTTGGGGTAGCCCTCGGCGGCGGCTTCACCGGGCCAAACCCACTTGGGGCGCTCGCGCCAGTCGTCGGGGGGGGCGAGCCAGGGGTTCTGGGCGAGGTCTGCCAGGACGTTGAGCTTCGAATCGAGGACCTTGGCCCCGCCGTAGAGCTCGGCCACGTAGGCGTGGTCGCCGAGGAAGGCGAAGGAGCAGGGGCTGTGGCAGGCGGCGGTGGACTGATCGAGGAGTTTACCGTCGCCGTCGAGGATGACGATGCGGTGGTTGGCCCGGTCGGTGACCCAGAGCCGGCCGTCGGGGGCGAAGCGGACGCCGTGGGGCGAGTCCAGGGGCAGGCCGTCGAATTCGGTGAACTTCTGCTGGTAGGTACCGTCGGCGGCGAAGCGGTAGAGGGCGCTGCCGCCGTAGCCGTCCCCGACCCAGACGTCGCCGTTGGTGGGGTGTTGGTCGGCCCAGGTGGGGGTGTATTTGCCGTTGGGGCGTTCGTCGGCGGGTGGGTCGTCGAGGCGTAGGAGGGTCTCACCGTCGAGGGTGGTCTTGACGACCTCGCAGGAGCCCTGATCCACGAGCCAGAACGCGGGGCTGCCCTCGTGGGTGCTGAGGGTCATGCCATGGGCGCCGACGAAGCGGTCGCCCCAGGTGCTTTCGAGGCTGCCGTCGGCATCGAAAAAGAGCACGCCCGGGACGCCCTGGCAGAAGACGGCGACGCGGCCGTCGGGCAGGACCTCGACGCCGTGGGTCCGGCCGTTGTTGCGGGTCGAAGGGGTGTCGGGGATCTTGGCCCAGTCTTCGATCCAGGTGTACTGATGGGGGGCGGTGCCGATCTGCATGGGGGAGCTCCGGGGGGAAGAGGTGCGGAGCATAAAGGGAAGTGATTCGTCACGCGGCCCGGGGTCATTGACCCCGGGCTAAATGGGAGCGTCAGTGGGGGCTGGGGAGTTGGACGGTCTCGCCGTTGGGGGTGTCGGTGGTGCCGAGCAGGAGGTCGCGGATGACGCCGGCGACGGTGAGGGGGTCGAGGGTGTTGGCTTCGGGGATGGCCTTGGCGGAGAAGTTCTCGCGGAGCATCGGGGTCTCGATGGCGCCGGGGGCGACGGCGTTGGCGCGGAGGTTGAAGCGTTTGCCCTCGTCGGCGGTGGCCTTGGTGAACAGATTGATGCCGGCCTTGGCGGCGGCGTAGATGTTGAAGCCCTGGAAGGGGTCGTAGGCGGCCATGGAAGAGACGTTGCAGATCGCGCCGGACTTCTGCTGCTTGAAGATGGGCCAGGCGGCGCGGGTGGTGTAAACGACGGAGTAGAGGTTGACCTCGGTGGACTTCTGGAGGGTCTCCGCGTCGATGCGGGGGATGGGTTGGAGGGGGGCGTAGCCGGCGACGTTGGCGAGGGCGTCGAGGCGGCCGAAGGCTTCGACGGTCTTGTCGATGAGGGCTTGGCAGGCGTCGGGGTTGGCGACGTCGGTGGGGATGACGGTGAGCTGGGCGCTGGGGTCGACCTCTTCGCGGATGAAGTCGGCGGTCTCATGGAGCTTGTCTTCGGAGCGTGCGGCGAGGGCGACGGCGTAGCCGGCCTCGGCGAGGAGGGTGGCGGTGTCGCGGCCGACGCCGGAGGAGGCGCCGGTGACGATGGCGGCTTTGGTGGGGGAGTCTGTCATGGGGAGTCCTCAGTGATGGCGTGGTGAGGACTGTAGGCGGGGTTACGCCGCGGAGGTCGCGGGCTCTTCGGACTGGACGTGCCAGTCGGCACCGTTGCGGGTGACGGGGCGGTAGAGGGTGTCGCGTTCGACGGGGGTGTAGCCGGCGTCGGTGATGGTGCGGCGGAGGTCGGTGACGGTGACCTCCTGGTGGTTGTCGGCGCCGCCGACCTT